>CAVYVQ010000041.1:0-187504 GCA_963771895.1 uncultured Acidobacteriaceae bacterium
GAAGACGGAATTTGCCGCGATCCTCGAGAGCATCGCCGGTTTCGCCGCCTCCAGCTGAAGATTATGCCTCGGCGCAGAAGCATCTGCGAGCGGCAGTGAGGCGATCCCAACAACGTCGAAAATACTACCCTCTTGCTATCGCCTCGCTGCCTCCGTCAACTCCACCGGACGAGTCAACGGGCTGTTTTTCATCGCCCGCGCTGCGAAACTGGTTAGAGACCCTACGGCCAAAGAACAGGTCAACAAGTTTGGCTGGAATAAGTACATGCACTATCACGGCGGAGAGGATGGATGGGATGAGTTGCTGGCTCAAACTGCGTCTACTCCGCTGCCACCGGCGGGTTTCACCATCAAGCCCGCTCCCACTCCAGCCGAGCAGGCGCACAACATGGCAGTGGCCACGCCGCCGGATAAGATGGATTTCGCGCAATGGGAATTCATCCTGTCTAACGGCTCGCAGGCGGACCAGGATCTGGTGTGGAACGCCATTAAAGGCAAAGCCGTACAACTGAACGGGACGGTGATCAAAGCGACGCCGACCGAGATCGACATCGCTGGAAGCCTCGACGACATCGAAGCCAAGAAGGCCGACATCACTCTTACCTCGAAGCTCCGATTCCCGCGAAACTCCTTCCCAAGGAAGGCGCCAGTCTGGACTTCCAGGGCGAGCCGGCTTCCTACACGCCGAACCCATTCATGATGGTCATGGAAAAGGGGAAGCTGCCGACGCCGAAGCCTGCGCCCAAGGCTCCAGTTCATCGCAAACCAGCTCAATAGTTCAGAAGGGAATCAAGTTAAAGGCAGCCCTCGGGCTGCCTTAAGCTTTTTTGGGCAAGATGAAATCCGAATGCAGCGCGAGCCTTGCGGCTAGCGCACTGCTTTCTTTTCGAGCGATACCGGGCGCGCGCTGCGAGGCGGGCGTTTCGCACCATCGCGCAGCTGGCGCACGTCGATCTTGAGTTCATCGATGGTGCGGCTGAGCGTGTTGCGATGCATTCCCAGCTCCCGGGCAGCGCGGCACTGGTTGCCTTTGTTTTCCTGAAGGACGGTAAGGATAAAGCGCTTCTTGAATTCGCGCACACCTTCGGAATAGAGGATATTGCTCTTGTACATCTGCAGGATGAGTGCTTCCAGTTGATCTTTCACGTTAGGTCTCTCTTTTCGTTCAATGTCTTTGTGTTTGGACTTGTCCTCGCCGGCACCGGACTTATTTCGACTTGGAACCGGGAGTGCCGTTCAATTCTCTCGGCGCTCGATGCAGGAAGTCGAGTCCTTCATAGAATCGCGCCCGCAACGCCGACGGCGCCACCCAGATCGCAGCCCTGCCAACCATTAGGAAATATGGCGCCAGCCGCGAATTCTCCAGCATCTTCGAGGTAGGCGTGAACGCGGTCATTCCCATCAGGACCACGGCCACCACCAACCCGCCTTTCACCACGCCTAACAAAGCGCCCAGAAAACGGTCAAACCCGCTCAACCCGACTGCCTTCATCAGTTTGCGGGCGATCCTGCCGGCGATGCTGAACAGGATCAAAATCGCAAAAAAGATGATGAGGAAAGCGAAAATGTCAGCCAGCCACTCGTTCCTCAAGAACGACATCAACCACGCCGCCAGGCGCTGATACTGCCAGGCGGCAACGATGTAACCGATTACCAGGCCCGCCATGCTCAGAGCCTCCGCGAAGAAGCCCTGGATGGCCGCCGAAACCACGTTCAAGAGCACAACCACAACAATCAACCAGTCCGCCGCGGTCATGCTACTCTCCCGCTCGCCCGGTTGCGAGCAATTCTTCGCAACGCCTTGCCGCGGGCTCCGCCGAAAACGCCGGACGCTCACACATCCAGTTTGTGCCCCGTGATCTGGAAATAAGCGTCGAGATACTTTTCGCTGGTCCGGTTGGCGACCTCGGCCGGCAGAGCGGGCGCGGGTGGCTGTTTGTTCCAGCGAATCTCTTCCAGGTAATCGCGAACATATTGCTTGTCGTAGGACTCTTGCGCCCGCCCGGGCGCGTACTTCGAGGCGGGCCAGAAGCGGGAAGAGTCCGGCGTGAGCACTTCGTCGGCCAGCGTGATTCCCTTGGCGGTGCGTCCAAACTCGAATTTGGTGTCGGCGATGATGATACCGCGCTGGCGGGCATATGCGGCTGCCTTCTTGTAGATCCGCAGGCTGATTTCGCGCAGGTGGCTGGAAGCCTCAGTGCCCAGTATCTCGCACATCCGCGCAAACGAAATGTTTTCATCATGGCCGCTCACCGCCTTGGTGGCCGGGGTGAAGATAGGTTCCGGGAAGGCCTCGGATTCACGCAATCCCTGTGGCAGGGCGATGCCACAGACTTTGCCGGTCGCCTGATATTCCTTCCACGCCGACCCTGAAATATAGCCGCGCACGACGCACTCGATGGGGAGCATCTCGGCACGTTGCACGATCATCGACCGCCCGCGCAGCTGATCGGCATACTTCTGCAGAGCTTGCGGATAGCGATCGACGTCCGCGGTGATGACGTGGTTGGGCACGATGTCGGAAAGGAAGTCGAACCAGAACAACGAAATCTGGGTCAGGATCCGACCCTTGTGAGGGATGCCAGTGGCGAGCACGTAGTCGAAGGCCGATATGCGATCGGTGGCGACGAACAGCAGGCGCTCATTATCCAAATGGTAAACGTCGCGCACCTTCCCGCTGGCGCGAAGTTGGAGATCGGGGAAATCGGTTTGCAGGATTACGGGATCAAGAAGTTTAGGAGTCATCTCGAAATCTTACAGGTAAGGAGCGAGGCGTATTTTAGACTCTCAGAAATTTTTGTCAACGGCGGAAATTACGGTATAGAAGGAAGTCCGTATCCTGTTGATTGGGGAAACCTTGGCCGTGGCAGGATCGTGAAGGCACGGAATAACTCAGGAATTGCCGTCAGGCGGTTGTGGAAAAGCTGAGGATGAGCGTGGATATCGTGGCGATGCCGGAGCGGTGGAGAGACCCGAGCCAACTCTAATTACGTTAGTTACCTCCCAAACGGCCTATTTCCCGGCTAGGCTTGGGCTTCACGAAGGCTTACGATGCGGCGCTGGCTCCTACTCGCTCTCTTGATTTGCGCAACCACTGCGGTCGTGCTTTCTGGTCCATTCTTACGGGGCCAGCAGGATGAACCGGAAGTTGAACGCAAGGTAGTGACCAGGGTGGCGCCGAGCTATCCCGACCTGGCCCGAAAGCTGAAACTGCGCGGGATCGTGAAGTTAATTGTCGTGATTGCGCCCGATGGCAAGGTAAAGTCCACCGAAGTGATGGGCGGAAACCCCGTGCTCACACAGGCTGCGGTGGATGCAGTACGCCAATGGAGATACGAGGCCGCTCCTCAGCAGACCCACGGAGTAGTAGAACTAAGATTCGATTCCCACTGAGCACCCGGCCAAGCTCTCTATACGGCTCCAAATCTAGGCGGCTCCAAAGCGCACCGAGACCAGCTTTGACACACCCGGTTCCTGCATCGTCACGCCGTAGAGGACGGGAGCGATGCTCATCGTCTTCTTGCTGTGCGTGATGAGCACGAACTGCGTCTTGATGCTCATCTCTTTCACCAGCTCGGTGAAGCGGCCGATGTTGGCCTCGTCCAGAGGAGCGTCGACCTCATCGAGGATGCAGAACGGGCTGGGCGTGTACTGGAAGATGCCGACCAGCAGGGCGAGAGCGGTGAGCGCTTTTTCGCCTCCCGAAAGCAACAAGACGCTCTGCAGGCGCTTACCCGGAGGCGACGCGACTACGTCGATGCCGCTCTCTGCGGAGTTTTCCTCGTCGGTGAGCTTCATGAAGGCATGTCCGCCGCCGAAGAGCTTCTTGAAGGTAGCCTGGAAGTTCTCATTGATCTTGGTAAAGGCTTCCTGGAACTTCTGGCGCGAGACTTCGTCGATCTCGCGGATGGTCGCGGTGGTGTTCTCGATCGATGAGATAAGGTCTTTGCGTTGCCCATCGAGGAACGTGTAGCGTTCGGCGGTCTCGCGGTACTCTTCGAGCGCCATCATGTTCACCGGCCCCATGGCTTCGAGCTTGGCGCGCATTTCGCGATAGGCCTGATCGCAGGCTGCGAGGGCGCCGCCAGTGACCAGGACCAGCGTGGTGTCGGCCAGCAATGCGTCGCGTTCGACGCCGAGTTCGTTCAAGCAAGTATCGGCCATGTGCATGACATCGGCTTGCAGCTTGGCGGAGGCCGCTTGCAGCTCGCCGCGGCGGTCACGGGCCTGGTCGAGGAGCAGGCGGGCGGTGCGCAGAAGATCGTCGATTTCCGAGAGCCGTGTGCGGAGCTGGTCTTTTTCAAATTGAAGCAATCCCTCACGGGCCTGGCCCGCGTTATGCTCGGCGGCGAACTGGGCGGCTTGCTGTTCGAGTTGAAGATTTTCGGTTTCGCGCTGCAGCTTTTCGGCGGCCGCTGCTTCGATCTGCAACGCGAGCGCATGAAGGCGCTCATTCATTTCAGCGAACAGGGACCCGATTCGTCCGAGCACAGCCGTCGCCGAGCGATGGCGCTCTTCGAGCGCGGCGACACGGGCTACACGCTGCGAGCTGGCCTGGGCCGCATCTTCGCGACGCTGACGGACGACACCCAGAGATTCCTGGACGAAAGCGATTTGCTGCTCGAGCTGGGCGCGAGTCTGTTCCAGCACGGCGAGTTCGGCCTGCCGCGCGGCGATGATCGATTCCTGCTCGGTTCGCTCGGCGGCCAGGCGTTGCAACTCCGCGCGCGAAACGCTTGTGCGCTCGGTGACACGGGCCAGTTCCGAATCAAGCTGTTGCAGCATGTGGCCCGAGGTCATCGACTGATGTTCGGCCTCACGTTTCTCGCCTTCCAAGCGTTCCAGCAGGGAACTGAGGTCTTTAATCTCGCTGCCGAGCGTGAGCACTCGCATCTCTTCCTCGCGGAGAGCGCGCTCCAGGTCTTCAAGCTGCCGGAGAACTTCGCGGAGTTCGCGCTTCATGGAAAGCGGGCCTTCGGCGCGCTGTTTGCCGCCAGTGACGGTCACGTTATGGAAGCATTCGCCGGATTGCGAGAGGAAAAATGCGTCAGGATTTTCGAGCGCGAGGCCGCGCGCCGTGTCGGAGCCGGGAACAATGTAACCGTCGCGCAGCTTCGGCAGAATGACTTCGAGCGATTTTCCGAATCCGTCGAGAACGCGGATAGTGTGTTTCAGCGGCACGATGGAAGCCGTCGGCGGAGCGCAGTGCGCGGCTTCGTCAAGGATGAAAGAAAACTTGGCTTGCGAATCTTCGGGGTGAACCAGGAAAGTGGCGCGGCCGTCGACGTCGCTGCGCAGCAGGCGGAGGCCTTCGTCGGCGGCGTCCCACGACTTGACCACGATGTAATTCAATTCGTCGCGCAGGAAGTCTTCCACCACGCGCTCGAAGCGCGGCTCGACTTCAAGAAAATCCGCGAGCACGCCGACCGGCGCGAGGCCGCTCTGCATTACTCCAGACTGGAAAAGACGGCGGACCGACTCGGTCGAGTATCCATGTTCAGCGATGACCGCTTCGAGAGATCCCTTTTTCCCCAGCGCCGTGGCAAATTCGGCGCGGAGCATGTCGAGATGAGACTTGGACTTGCTTTCTTCGAGACGTTTGGCCTCAATGTGGCGGCGAAGCTGACTGATCTCTTCGGTGATTCCGGCGACGCGCTGCGTCACGGTTTCGAACTCGAGGGCTAGTTGTCCGCGCTGTCCTCCGAAGGCTTCGATCTGGAGGTTTGCGTTAGCAATTTCAGTTTGCAGGCGTCCAGCATCGCGATCCGCGCCCGCCAGGCGCTCTTCCGCCTGCGCGAGTTGGTTGCGAAGCCGGGACGCAGACGACACTGTGTCAAAGATGGCGACGCGAGATTCTTCCTGCTGATGTTCAAGATCAGCCAGCGCGGTTGCGGCTGCAGCGGCTTCTTGTTGCGACAACGCAAGCTCATGCTGCGCGGCGGCCAGATCAGCGGCTGCGGATTCCAGAACTTGGCGGTTGGAATCGCGCTCGGCTTCGAGCGCGGTCAGGCGGTGACGGGCCTGGGCCAGCTCCGCTTCGGCCGAGGCAGAACGAATTACCAACTCGGCGCACCGTTCGTCATTGTGATGGCGGCGGGCGCGGGCGCGATCGACTTCCAAGTCGATCTGGCTGAGGCGGTCGCGATTCTCGCGCAGTTCGGCCTCGATGGCATAGCCCCGCTCCGTGCTTTCGCTGTGTTCGGATTCCAATTGCTGAACTGCCTCCGTCCGGTGCTGCATGTCTTCGGCGAGAGCATTGAGCTGGGCGTCGATCTCGGCGGTCTCCTGTTCGATCGCGGCAAACTTGCTGGCCAGCACTACGCGCAGTTGCGCGCGCATCTCCTCGCGCAGCTTGGCATAGCGCTCAGCCTTGGAGGCCTGGCGCTTCAGGGAATTCATCTGGCGCGTGACTTCGTCGAAAATGTCGTTGATGCGCGCGAGGTTCAGCTTGGCATCTTCGAGGCGCGCTTCTGCGAGGCGCTTCTTGGTCTTGAATTTCGTGATACCGGCCGCTTCCTCAAGGATGGCACGGCGATCGGTCGGCCGGCTGCTGAGGATCTGGCCGATGCGTCCCTGCTCGATGAGGGCGTAGGTTTCCGGTCCGAGGCCCGTGCCCATGAAGAGTTCCTGAATATCGCGCAGGCGGCAGGGTTTTCCATTGAGCAGGTATTCGCTGTCGCCGGAGCGGAACAGGCGGCGCGTAACTACGATTTCTCCCGAGCGGAATTGCTGCTGGTTGAATTTTCTGCGGCGGATCTTAAGGACCACCTGGGACGCGCCGCTGACGGCGGCTGAAGTTGCGATGGGCACAACCGCGTGAATCGGCAAGGCGAATACCGGTTCGTCGTCGGGGAAAGCCACTGCGATGTTCGTTACTTTGGAACGCGGAATTTCTACTTCCTCCGTTTTGCCGGGTTGAGCGTCTTCCACAGCGCGCTCGGTCTCTTCGGCGGCGCGGGCGCGAACGGCGGCTTCGTCCCAGTCCTCGGCGGGACGCCGCAAGGCTTGGGCGCTGATGGGAAGTTCATCCTGAATGTCGATCTCGGTGGGCGCATCGGCGTCTGGGCCGGGATACTCCTCGGGATCGATCAACGTGAGCGAGACCTCGGCCATACCGGTGGGCTTGCGGTCGCGCGTGCCGGCGAAAATCACGTCTTCCATCCGCGACCCGCGGAGGGTCTTGGCTGACTGTTCGCCGAGAACCCACGAGATGGCGTCGGCAATGTTTGACTTGCCGCAGCCGTTGGGGCCGATGATGGCGGCGATACCGTCCCCGTGGAACTTGAGGTCGGTGCGGTCGCAAAACGATTTGAAGCCGAGAATCTGAAGCCGCTTTAGTTTAAGCAACGTAAACTCCTTGGACAAAGTGGCCAGTTGTCAGTTGTCTTGCTCGACGGCCTGTTTACCAGACTGATACCCCCAGCACCGAAACAATTCTTGCTCAGGCTAATTCCGTTCCCGGCTGGATTGAGCGTGCACAAATTAGAGCTACTGTAACGGGGAAATCGGGGCGGGGTCAAGCAATATAACACTATATATTGTATGGCCTTCGGCGCGAGCGCGTTGAGTTGCACATGCATTGCAGCAGATGCCTGGTTTTTGGGTGAGGGAAGGACGAGGTGGGAGAACCGCGAGAGCAGGGTTATGGTAGCGCAAGTCCGAGTTGTGAGGCAATGCCTTGGAATCAGGTTCGCCGTCCGACGTACCAGGGCGCACTCACCGTGAAGATGCGTTCATTGCCGCGGGCGAGAAGCACCCACTCCAGAAGGTGGCCACGCTGATTGTGAAGGAAGTATTCGTACCACTTGTCCTCCACGAGCTCGGGTATGGCGACGACGATGCTGCGAGTGGGGTGTTTTTTCGAAAGATCGAGAACGAACTGAACGATGGGAACGATGACGAAGCGGTAGGGCGAAGGCAAGACGTGGAGTTGGGGCGGCTGCTTGCCTGCGGCGCGGAAGGGCTGGTCAACGTATTGCTCCCAGTCGTCCTGAAGCAATTCGGAATGCTCGTTGGGTTCAACGTGGAGGGCGATCACGTCCGGGGAAAGCCGGGCGGCAAATTCAATTCCCAGGCGCGTGATGTTGCTCCAGCGGTCGATGGCAATCACCGCAATAGGATTCTGGCTGAGACCTGCCGCGTCGACGGGAACCTTGCAGCTAGTAAGCACTTTCACGGAGTGGTAGTGGCGGCGGACAATGGCGAAGAGAACAACGGTCAAGGGAATGAAGAGCAGCGTGATCCATGCGCCTTCCAGAAATTTGGCGACCAGCACGACCGCGGTTGTGATACCTGTGACGACGGCACCGAGCCCATTCACGAATGCGCTCCTCAACCAGTGAGGGCCGCGATTCTTCCTCCAGTGCACGACCATGCCGGCTTGCGAGAGCGTGAAGGCCATGAAAGCGCCGACGGCATAAAGCGGGATCAGACGATCAGTGACGCCACCGAAAAGGATGAGAACGCCGCCACAGAGCACCGCCAGCACGACGATGCCATAGGTGTAGACCAACCGCCGCCCGCGATAGCCGAACACATGCGGGAGGTAGTTGTTTTGCGCGATGGCACGGCAGAGACGCGGAAAATCCGCGAAGGCGGTGTTGGCGGAGAGAGAGAGAACGACAAGGATGGAGCCGATGGTCAGATAATAAAAGAAGCCTTTGCCGAAAACCGCGGCGGTGAGCATGGAGAGAACGCTCTGGTAGCCGGGCTGACCCGGATCTGTCGCCGCGATTCCGTACGTCTTTACGAGATAAGAGATTCCCGCCAGCATCACCGCCAGTAGAAAAATAATCGCGGTGAGGCTGCGCTGCGCGTTTTTGACTGTGGGATCTTTGAAAGCCTTCACGCCGTTGCTGACCGCCTCTACGCCGGTGAGGGCCGTGCAACCGCTGGCGAAAACTTTGAGGAGCAGCCAGTAGCTGACTGCCTCCAGCATGGGCGGTGAAGGCGGAAGGCGAACTGCCGGCGTGGGATGGCCTCCGCTGAGGAGAACCCGGATAACGCCGGCGACGATGGTTATGAGAAGTGTTCCGACAAAGAGATAGGTGGGAATCGCGAAGGCGGCGCCAGCTTCGCGCACGCCGCGCAGGTTGACGATGGTGATGAGGATCAGAATGCCCACGCAGAGGGAAACCAGGTGCGGCAGTAAGGCGGGAACGGCGAGACCAAGGCGCCGACCCCCGCGGAAATGCCCACGGCGGCGGTGAGAATGTAGTCGGCGAGGAGCGCAGCCGCGGCAAGCAAGCTGGCAGATGCTCCAAGGTTGAACCGCGCCACGGTATAGGAGCCACCGCCCGAGGGATAGGCGGCGATGGTTTGGCGATAGGAGAAATATACACGATCAGCAGAAGCGTAATGATCGCGGCACTTATGGGTACGATATACCGAACGCCGAGAAGGCCAAGGGGAATCAGAAGGGTGAGGGCCGCTTCCGGGCCGTATGCAGCCGAGCTCAGCCCGTCGAGACCGAAGATGGGGACGCCCTGCGCGGGGCCGATTTGCTCGGCGCGTTCGTCGCTGGTTTTGATGGGTTTGCCGACGACGAGATCGAGTATGTTCATGAAGGTGGAGTTCCAGTGGACTGTTCACACCAGGAAAAGTTTCACACCACGAAAACAAGATCCAGCTTATTTTCCTCCCAGCTTCTCGAAGAACAAACAGATAGTTTCGATCCCGTGATGGAAGTTGGGGATGTGGAACTTTTCGTTGGGCGCATGCAGATTGTCGTCGGGGAGGCCGAAGCCCATCATTACGCTGGGGATTTTCAATGCCTCATACATATCGTTGACGATGGGAATCGATCCGCCGCTGCGGATGAAGACAGTTTCCTTCTTGAACGTATCGTGGAGCGCTTCCGTCGCCGCTTTGATGTAGGGATTGTCAGTGCCGACCACGCAGGCCGGACCTTTGCTGTGCACTTTGATTTTGATTTCGATGCCCTTGGGCGTGAGCTTCTTCACGAAGTTGGTATAGCGCTTCACGATATCGTCGGGATCCTGGTTGGGCACCAGGCGCATGGAGACTTTGGCCGCAGCTTTGGCTGGGATCACGGTTTTCGCCCCGGCCGCGACGAATCCGCCGGGCATGCCGTGGACTTCAAGTGTGGGGCGCGCCCAGGTGCGATAGAGAACCGAGTAGCCGGGCTCACCGGTGAGAGCCTTCGAGCCGACTTCGGTCTTGCGGTAAGTTTCCTCGTTGAAGGGCAGGCGCTTCCAGGCTTTGAGTTCGTCCTTGCTGGGCGCCTTCACGTTCTTGTAAAAGCCGGGGATTAACACGTGGCCTTTGGCGTCCTTCAGTTTGCTGATGATTTCGATCAGAGCGAAGAACGGATTGGGCGCTGCGCCGCCGTAGACGCCGGAGTGCAGATCGATCATGGCGCCGGTGGCTTCGATTTCGGTATACACCAGGCCGCGCAGGCCGACGCACAGCGTGGGAAGGTTGGGAGCGAAAAGTTCGGTGTCACAGACCAGCGCGAAATCAGCCTTCAGCTTGGCCTTCTGCTTGTGCACATACTCGGCGATCGACTCGCCTCCGACTTCTTCTTCACCTTCAAAGATGACTTTAACGTTGATGGGCAGTTTACCGTTGCCGGACTTCATCAGCGATTCGAGGGCTTTTACTTCCATCCAGAGCTGGCCTTTGTCGTCGACTGCGCCCCGGGCGTAGATGTTGTTGTTGCGTTCCGTGGGCTCGAAGGGCGGTGTTTGCCATTCATCGAGCGGGTCGGGCGGTTGCACGTCGTAATGCGCATAGCAGAGCACGGTGGGCTTGCCGGCGGCATGCAACCAGTCCGCGTAAATGAGCGGATGACCCTTGGTGGGGATGACTTCTACCCCTTCCATCCCGATGCGGCGCAATTCGTCGGCTACGAAATGCGCGGCTTTCTGGACGTCAGGCTTGTGTTCTTCGAGCGTGCTGACGCTGGGGATGCGAAGAAGGTCTTTGAGTTCGTTGAGGAAACGCTGCTGATGATTGCGCGCGAAATCGACTGCGGGAGAAGCCATGAAGGGATCCTTTCCAGTGAGGAAACGCTACAGTATACCCGAAGGAATGTTAACCCTGCGTGGGGCAGATGTGGGGGGTAGTGGTGCAGTTTGATAAGGAAGCGAGCCAAACCCGCGATTGATGGGTCGCAAAGAGCGCGACCCTACGCGCGGCTCGCCCGGATTCCCTCGGCAAGCTCGGGACGGGCCCTTCGCGGCGCAAAGAACGCTTGCTCACGGGATAATCAAACTGCACCACTACGGCAGTGTGGGACACACCCAGCAGGCCGCTAGTTTGAAAACCTTGCTGGTGAGAACGGGGCAAGATCGTGGTCGGGATTTTTTCCTTCGATGACTTCCGCGATGACTTGTGCGGTGATCGGCGCCAGGAGAATGCCATCGCGAAAATGTCCCGTGGCCACGTAGTAGCCGGGCGTGGGAGTTGGGCCGAGAATCGGCAATGCGTCGGGAGTGCCGGGGCGCAGCCCGGCCCAGTCTTCGAGAAGACTCGCATTGCGGAGTTCTGGAACCAAGGCGACTGCAGCGCGGTGCAGACGCTGAATCGTGGCGACGTCGGTGCGCTTGTCGAATCCGGCTTCTTCCACCGTAGTGCCGACGATGATTCGTCCATCGCTTCGCGGAATCAGGTAAACCTCCGGCGAACGGATCACGTGTTTGAGGAGATTGCGCGAGGGCGAGGCGAGGCAGAGCATTTGTCCTTTCACCGGACGGGTGGGGAAAACATGCGGTGCGATCTGGCCGGACCACGCTCCCGCGCAGTTGACGATTTTTGGCGCGTGGAACGTGGTCTTCGTCGTCGTCACACCCACGACGTGGCCGTCGGCTTGATTCACGGCGGTGACCGGATCGGCGGAAGAAACATCCACGCCGCGATTTTTCGCGGCTTTCAACGCGGCGGCGGTGAGAGCGCGCGGGTCGACGCTGCGTTCTTTCAGGTAAAAACCAGGCCGATCGAGATCAGCAAGCGCGGGCTCGAACCCGGATAGAGGTGCTGGAAGCTGAGCAGCGGATTCCAATGCCGAAGAAGTATCCGCAGCGGATGGAAAGAAAATAGCCCCCTGGTCGCGCAGGTCGACATTGATACCTGACTCCACCTGCAACTCATGCACGAACTCCGGGTACATGCGTGCGCTGGCCGTGGCCAGGGACTGCAGAGCGGCGGGCGTTTCAAACAGGCAATCCACCAGCATGCCGCCGGCGGCGGACGAAGCTTCCCGCCCCGGCTCTCCGCGCTCGACGACCAGAACTCTTGCGCCTTTCCTGCGCAGCTCCATTGAGAGCGAGAGTCCAATGATGCCGCCGCCGATCACGATCACGTCCCAATTCTTCATTGCCGCATTGTAAAGAACGCGGAAGCACGCAGTGGTGCAGTTTGATAAAGAAGCGAGCCAAACGCGCGATTATTGCGTCGCAAAGAACGCGACGCTTCGCGCGGCTCGCCCAGATTCCCTCTGCAAGCTCGGGACAGGCTCTTCGTTGCGCAAGAACGCTTGTTCAGGATGACAACGAAACTGCACCACTACGCGGAAACCGCACGGCTAATTGACACTACTGGAGTTATGCTGAACAATTGAACAGAGCGTAAAGGCGGTTAATTCTCGGAGGAAACATGCCGGAAGAAGGCGAACAGATACACGTGGAACAGCAGTCGACTGCAGGGAAGTGGATTCTGATTGTTCTCGCAATTGTTTTTGTAGCGGCGTCCGTTTACGGGTACGTGACTACGCAGCAGCACGTGGACAAACTGACGAAGGATTTAAGCGAGAGTCAAGGGCAAGTCGGGGAGTTGCAAAAGCGCATGCGATCAGCGGAAGCCCAGGAAGAAACATTGGGGCAAAAACTGGGCATGACAAAGAAGGAACTCTCGCAGCGTGCCGCCGAGCTGCAAGCGCAACAAAAGGCCGCCGAATCCCGTTTGCAGGATGAGGCCAATAAAGAGAAAGAGCAGCTCGGCCAGGTGAGCGGCGAGGTCGCGGGGGTTAAGAGCGATGTGGGTGGCGTCAAGACCGACGTCGCCTCCACTAGAGCGGATCTGGAGAGCACCAAGGCGAGCCTGCAGACCGCAATTGGAGATCTCGGCAAGCAGAGCGGGCTAATCGCCAACACGCGTGGCGATCTGGAAGTCCTCAAGCATAAGGGGGACCGGAACTATTACGAATTCACTTTGCTGCGGGGCGCGAAGCCGCAGCCTATCGCCACGGTGAGCCTCCAGCTCAAAAAGACCGACCCCAAACGCGGCAAGTACACGCTGAATGTGACCGCCGACGACAGGACCATCGAGAAGCAGGATCGCAATGTCTCCGAGCCGATCCAGTTCTATTCCGGACGCGATCACCTGCTGTTTGAGCTGGTGGTCTGGACCGTGGACAAGAAGAAGGCGACGGGATATTTGAGCACGCCGAAGGGCGCGCCCACCCCGGTGACGGCCAATTGAACGGAGTGCTCCTCCCGGCGGGCGGCCATATCGCCCTGCAAATCGCGCTGCGCACGGGCGTGATTTACCTGGTTGTGCTGATAGGAGTGCGGCTCAGCGGCAAGCGCGAAGTGGGACAGATGACTCCGTTCGACCTCACGCTGCTGCTGCTGCTTTCCAACTCCGTGCAGAACGCGATGACCGGACCCGACACGTCTTTGATCGGCGGTGTGATCGCGGCTTCCACTCTGTTGTTGGTGAACTACATCGTAGGCACGCTTTCGGGCAGGAGTCGTAGCTTCCGGCGCGTGGTTCAAGGTGAGCCGAGCCTGCTGATTCACGATGGAAAGCCGATCGAATCGCACATGGAGAGAGAGCACATCAGCATGGACGAACTGCAGCGCGCGGTGCGCGAGCACGGCATCGCGCAGTGCAGCGATGTAGCTCTGGCTGTGCTGGAAGTGGATGGCTCGATCAGCTGCCTGAAATATGACGAGATCAAACCCGACGCCAATACTCACCTTGTAAGGCGGAGATTCATTCAGAAAAAATAATGAGGAGATCTCGTTCCGTTGCAACGATAACGATCACTCGATCGGAACGAATTTCACACAGACGGGCTGGGCCAGTTCCAGAACTCTCCCCGTCGCCGTGAGGCGGCCGGTTTGCGGATGGATGCGAAAGATCACAAGGTTGTCCGACTTCTGATTAGCGTTGAACAGCCACGAGCCGCCGGGGGAGATCTCGAAATTGCGCGGACTCTGCCCCTTTGTGGAAACATACTCGACGGGGCTTAGGCCGCCTTTACTGGCGTCGATGGCGAATACGGCGATGCTGTCGTGGCCGCGGTTTGAAGCATAGAGAAATTTTCCGGATGGATGCACCTGAATTTCTGCCGCGGTATTTTGCCCGCCGAAGCCTCCGGGAAGAGTTGAGATCGTTCGCAGCGGACGGAGGGCTCCGCTGCAGGCGTCGTATCGAAACACCGCAACCGTGGATCCCATTTCGTCGATCACGTACGCAAGTTTGCCGTTGGGATGAAAGGCGAAGTGCCTGGGGCCGGATCCGGGATCGGCCTTCGCCAGGGTTGGATCGGCGGCAAGCGATCCCTTCGCGCTATCAAAGTTGTAGACGAGCGTTTCGTCAAGCCCGAGATCATCAACGATCGCAAAGCGGTTGTCGGGCGATAGGTCGATGGAGTGAGCGTGCGGTCCCGCCTGGCGCTCTGGATTTGTGCCGTGGCCGGTGTGCTGCACAAAGGCAGATGCCTCGCCCAGCCGGCCATCCTCAAGCACGGGAAATACGGCCACGCTGCCTCCGGTGTAATTTGCCACGAGGACGTACTTTCCAGTTTTGTCGACGGTGATGTAGCAGGGATCCGCGCCCCGGGACGCCACCTCATTGAGAAGAGTCAGTTTGCCGGTCGTATGATCGATGGCGAAGGCGCTGACAGCTCCGCTCTTTTGACCGGCGTAGTTCTTGACCTCGTTCACAGTGTAGAGAAAACGGTGGTTGGGATGTACGGCGAGAAACGACGGATTCACGGTCTGCGCGGCCAAGCCCAGAGACGTGATCTCGGCGGTACTCGGGTCGAAGCGATAGGCGTAGATGCCCTTGCTCGCGCTGCCTTCTTCGGTGTAGGTGCCAACGTATACAAGGTACCTCTTGAGCGCGGCCGGGGCTGCGGTTCCAGCGTAAACGGTCGCGACGAATACAAGGAGGCAGATGAGCGGCCTGAGAAGATTCCGAGTTGATTTCATTGCTCGATCACTTGGTCAGCACAATCGGCACCGGCTGGTCATAGGGCTGGATGACCACGCTCACGGAGCGGCGGTCCTTGAAATCAGCCAATGCCACGGGAAAGCTGACGATCACGGTTCGCTTGAGTTCCTGGCCGGGTTGCAGCTTGTCTTCGGGAGCGAGCGGCGGCTGCGTATCCGCCTTCAGCGCGGGAAACGCCTGATAGTAGCGATCGAAATCGATGGCAGAGACCGCGTCGCCACTGAGTTCTCCAGCCGATGTCACAACCTTGCCTTGGACGCCGTGCACCCAGAGTGATTTCTTACCGGAGTTGTGCAGGGTGAAGGTCAGTGCGACTAAAGCGGCATCTTGGCTAGGGATCGCCACCGCGGTTACGTTGTCAAGCGATCCAGCGCCTTGCGGCGTGGCACGCTGGAAAAATGCAGCGATACCCGCAATGACGAGCACGCCGGCCGTAGCCAGCAGTAGAACTTTTACTGGAGGCAGGTTGCGCTTGGCCGTTCCGAACTCGTCGGCGATGTGGATGGTAGGCCCGCGTTGGGGTGCTGGCGCGGTTTCTGCGGGCGCGCTCGGAGTTGCTTGAGGCAAGGAAGCGGGATTGGGTGTTTGATCAGGCATGGAATTCTTCGCCGACTATCGATTCTACTCCGGTGTTCCCGAAGCCCGCCTTCAATTCCACGCATGCTTCATCGCATTGGCAAATTTCTCAGCGGGCAGAGTATTCAGGACGTCGTGTTTAGTCAGCCACGCCCGCCGTGCCTGCAAAATGCCGTAGCGTATTTTGTCGAGATGCGAGGTGTGGTGAGAATCAGTGTTGATCACGATCTTCACGCCGCGCTGCTTGGCCTGGCGCAGGTGCACGTCGTTGAGGTCAAGACGATCGGGGTAGGAGTTTAATTCCATCGCGACTTTGCGTTTTGCTGCTGTTGTCAACACTGCGTCCATGTCGAAGGGGTAGGCGTCGCGGCGCAACTGCAGACGGCCCGTGGGATGCCCGATGATCGAAGTGTTCGGATTCTCAACCGCCTTGAGCAGGCGCTCGGTCATCTTCGCTGGCTCCTGATTGAAAACAGAATGGACGCTGGCGATGACCACATCCATTTGGGCGAGAACATCGTCGGAAAGATCCAGGTCGCCATCGGCGAGGATGTCAACTTCGATTCCAGCGAAGATAGTAATGCCGTCGATCTTTTCATTTACTTTGCGAATCCGCTCGATGTGGGCCATGGCGCGCTTGTCATCCAGTCCGTTGGCGAACGCCAAGTTCTTGGAATGATCGGTGATGGCCATGTATTTGTAGCCGTGCGCCTTCGCTGCTTCGGCCATTTCCTCGATCGTGTTCTTTCCATCGGTTTCGACGGTATGCATGTGCACATCGCCCTGAAGGTCGTCGAGAGTGATCAGAACGGGCAACATGTGCTTTTCGGCGGCCTCGATCTCGCCCAGATTCTCGCGCAGCTCGGGAGGAATGTAGTCGAGCTTGAGCCCGGCGTAAATTTCTTCCTCGGTCTCGCCCGCGACCGGCTGTTCTGTTTTGAGGTCTGCCAGGTTGTATTCGTTGAGGGTGTAACCCATCTTGAGGGCGCGCTGGCGCAGGGCAACGTTGTGGGCTTTCGATCCCGTGAAATACTGCATGGCCGCACCGAACGACTCCGGAGGAAGCAGGCGAACATCCACCTGCATATCGCTGCGCAAGCGGAAGCTGATCTTGTTATCGCCGCGCGCGATCACGTCCATCAGCGGCGGATATTTCGCAACGTATTGCACGGCATTTGCGCGTTCCGTGTCGTTGCAGCAGACTGTGCCGGTCACTAGAATGTCGAGATCGCCTACGGTCTCGCGGCCGCGGCGCAAAGAGCCTGCGGGCGTGATGCGGTCGATACCAGGAAACTTCGCCAGATACTCCGTGAGCTTGTTGGCCTCGGCCTCGGCCGCGTCGATGAGAAATCGTCCTGAGATACGTCGGTAATCCTCGATCGCCTTCAGCAGTTTCTGCTCGTGCTTCTCGCCCATGCGCGGCAGTTCGCGGATCTTGCCTTCGCGCGCCAGCTTTTCCACGCCATCGACGTCGCAAACCTGGTAAGCACTCCAGATCAGTGCGATCGTCTTCGGTCCCAAACCTTGAATCTTCAGCAGCTGCAACATCGATGGGTGATACTTCTTGAGCAGATCGGCCTGAACGCTGAGGCTGCCGTCCTTGAATAATTCCTGCAGGTTTACGAGCATGCCCTTACCGATGCCAGGGATGGCGAGGACTTTCTTTGGCTCGCCGATGATGTCTTTGATCTGCTCCGTCAGATTTTCGATAGCCTGGGCGGCATTGCGATAGGAGCGTATGCGGAAAGAATCCTGGGCATCGATCTCGAGCAGGTCGGCAGTCTCGTAGAGAATGTTGGCGATGGCCTTGTTATCCACGGAATAAAGATTAAACAAGATTGGGTCGCAGGGCCAGTGGCAGAAGGCGGAGACGAGAGGTTACTCGGAAAAAACAAAATTCGCTCATCCGGTCACGAAGTCTTCCGGATGGAGGTGCAGCATCGGTAGCCAGGATGACCTGCCACGTCAGGCGCTCTTCGAAACGTTTGCCGCTTGCGGTCCCTTTTGACCGTCGGTGATTTCAAACTCCACGGTATCACCTTCCTGCAGGCTCTTGTAGCCCTCGGAGGTGATCGCGCTGTAATGCACAAAAACGTCAGGACCATCCGCGCGGCCGATGAACCCGTAGCCCTTTGCGTTATTGAACCACTTTACCGTGCCTTTCAGACGTTCCACGTGAACCCCCTCTTTCCGCACGTCCCAGCGGGGGGCCCGAGACGTGCCCGCATAGGATGCATTTTGGAGCCATTAGGATGGGGGTGTCAAGGCGAAATGGTGCGGGGAGACTGGGGCGCGGAGGCCGGAGGGCAAGCGCGCCTCGCTGCGCTCGAGGGACAGCCGAGCGGCTGTCCCTATATGAGCATTGCCGGATGCTACTTCTTCCGAACCTGGCGATCAAGCCAGAGCACCGACGAGATGGTTTTGGCGTCGCGAATCGTGCCGTTCAACACCATACGGACCGCGGTCGAAAGCTGTACCATCCGCTTGTAGATCACCTCGTCGGCCTCAGGCTGCGCGGGGCCGGCGCGCAGGCCGGTCGCCAGGTACACGGACATGGTTTCGGCAACAAATCCGGGGCTGGCGTAGAAGTTGAGAATGCGCCGCCAATACGCGGCCGCGTATCCAGTTTCCTCAAGGAGTTCGCGCTTGGCCGCGTGAAGCGCTTTTTCGCCGGGATCGATGCGCCCGGCGGGGAGTTCCCAGAGATAGCCGCGCGCGGCATGGCGATACTGACGCTCCAGCAGGACGCGGGGCGTGGAGCCCGATTGATCGACGGCCAAAACTACCACCGAGCCGGTGTGATGAATGATGTCGCGACGCGCGCGAATGCCTCCCGGTTCTTGCACCTCGTCCGTGGTCACCCAAAAAACCGGCCCACGATACACCGTGTGGGAAGAAATCAACCGGGCTTTGGAGGGTGAACCTGCGCCGGACTTAGCCGGCTTTAATTTGGAGCGCAGAGACTTGGCCATGACAATAATATAAAGCACGTGCGGAAGCGACAGATCTTACTTCCTTCTGCATTCTGACTTCTAACTTCCGCATTAACTTCTGAAGTCGAAGCAAGAAGTCAGAATGCAGAATTAAGACCCTACTCTGAAGAGCTTGCGGCCTTCTGATTCTGCTATGCTGCCGGGCATGTCCGCGAAGCAGTCGGCCAAACCGCGTATCGCGATTGTCGGTGCAGGGAATCTGGCCAGCGCACTGGCCCTATCCCTGCGCGCATCGGGATACGGAATCGCGCAAATCGTTTCACGGGAGTCGGCGGCATCTATGCGGCAAGCGCGACGGCTGGCACGCGAGGTCGGGGCATCGGCTATTCAGGCCGCCAGGGCAAAGATTCAAGTCAAAGTCGTTTGGTTTTGCGTGCCCGATCAAGCCATTGCCGGCGCCGCGGAATCTTTGGCGGGAGCGGCGAATTGGGACGGCAAAGTCGCGCTGCATTCCAGCGGCGCCCTGGCCAGCGACGAGCTTGCGGTCCTGCGACGGCGAGGAGCAGCCGTTGCGTCGGTGCATCCGCTCATGACGTTTGTGCACGGTTCGCGTCCGTCGCTCGTGGAAGTAGCATTCGCGCTCGAAGGAGATCCGAAGGCGGTCCGTGCTGCGCGTGGCATCGTTCTGAATTTACGCGGGCAACCATTCACCATCCGCAAGCAGCAGAAGCAGGCTTACCACGCCTGGGGAATGTTCGCCTCGCCGCTGCTGACCGCCTTGCTGGCCGCGACCGAACGCGTGGCGGGCGCCGCCGGAGTCAGCCGCAAAGCGGCAAGAAAAAGAATGCTGCCGATTCTCAGCCAAACGCTGGCTAATTATGCCAGGCTGGGCGCGCCCGGGGCATTTAGCGGCCCCATCGCGCGCGGGGACGTGGCCACGGTAGAGAAGCATCTCAGCATCTTGCTGGGGGTTCCGGGAGCGAGGGAGGTTTACGTTGCTCTGGCGCGCGAGGCGCTGCAGGACCTGCCGGCGAAGAACCGCTCCGCTTTGCAAAAGATTCTCAAACGCTAATCTGTGCCCAGCTCTCGCCGATCGATTGTTTCCACCGCCGCCAACCGCTTCCGCGTGACTTGTCGCATCATCAAAGCGAGCAGGGCGAACACACCAAAAGGGATCGAGCCAGCCGTCCGTATGGGAAGGGTGAGCACATCGGGGAAGAATACTTGAGGAGAAAGAATCGGCCGCATAGCGATCACGACCGGAGCAACAATCCACTGCCAGAACAGAGCCAGCGCAGCCGCACCCAGCACCACCCGAAAAAGATGACTCGAGGCCGCGAACCCGCGCCACGATAGGGCGATCAGGATCACCCCAGGTAAGAGCACGACGTGGTCGTACACGGCGTGTCCCGGCAGCAGAGTGATTGTGGTAACAGCCAGCAGAAGGCTGATAGTCAATGCAAACTCCGCAGACGCTGGAGACGCCGCCCGCATGCGCCAGGCAAAAGCTATGGCACTCACCAGAAGCGCGGCAAACAGAAATGGACCGACACGCGAACCAATCTGATCGCCAAGCAGATAACTCACGAGCGGCGGCGTCGAATACTGCCGGTATCCGAACATAACTTGCAGCCACTCCCTAATCCAGTGCGGCCACACCAGCAGGGAAGAACCACCAAGCAGAGCCGTCACCAAAAAAAAGCCGCCCACGAATCGCCAGCGCACGTGCCCTTGACCGAAACTCCACAACAGCAGATAAGCGGCGACCAAAGCCGCCATCTGCGGCTTGATAAGACTCATCGCCAACAAGCTCCCCGAGAAAAAAAGTCTTCCGTCGACGAGTGCGGCGAGCGACGCGGCTAGGAGAAATCCCACTAGCAGCCCCATTTGTTCGGCGAACATACCTTCAAGCACGACATAACTCGACAGCGTGAGAAGCATCATCGAGGCCAGCGCAACACGACTAACGTGCAGCCGCAACGCCCGAAGCCAGAGGACGACGCTAAGCGCCGTTGCCGCCGGGAGAATCACCGCCAGCCCGATACGGACGACAGGAAAGGGAAGCAGCGCCAGCGGCCAAAACAGCAAGTCAGCAAAAGCCGGATAAGCGAACGCCCGGTAATCAGGAGGAGCAGGAGGAGCAGGAGCGGCGGGATTCCCGCTGTCCAGCGCACGCCCAAACAATCCAACCTGGATTCGCCGGGTCATCTCCGCGCTGTAGGGATCGCGATGAAGAAGCAGGCCCTGGCGCGAAGTCAACCAGATGGGATAAAAGTCAGCGCCAAAAGAATATCCGTTGCCGAAGCCTTGGGCGGCACGCACTTCCATCGCTCTCGGCACGAAGAGCCGGAGATGGTAATAAACCATCCCGGCGGCGCAGAGAACAGACAACACGATAATTACGCTTTGTCGCCAGAGCGTCGTAACCGGCATGGTCTTACCGCGAGGAGATAAAGATGCCCCAGTTTTTCTTTCTTGGTCTTGAGGTACTCTACGGCGTGAGGGCTAGGCTTCACTTCGCGGTCACTCCTTGATTATAGCGGCGATTATGGCGGCTGCGCGATCAGGCAGTGCGATTCGAAGTCAGGCTACCCACGCGCCTTGAAGGGAAAGATGGCATCCTGCTTGGACGCAATAGGCGCGCCGTTGCGAGTGGCGGGTTGAAAGCGCCAGTTCTCCAGCGCCGCCAGGCACTTATTGTCGATGTCTGGGCCAAGGCTCTGCAGCACCGTTTTGCGGACGATCTCTCCTCGTTCGTCGATCGTGATTTCGATGACGACCTTGCCCTCGGACTCCTGCCGTTGCCATGGGTAGACCACAGGATCAGAAGTAGCAATGGGCAGAGCCGGACGAATCTCATCGCCATACACCGGGCCGCCGGGCACAGATCCGTACGGAAGGCCTGCAGGCGCGCCATGACCCAGCTTGGAAAGCGTTGCGGTCTTGGCATCATCCGCAGCCCCGGACGGAATGATCGGAGGCGCCGGCAAAGGCAGCTTCGCCTGAGTGGAAGTTGGCTTCCAAACCAGCTTCTCGTGTCCCAGGCGCTGGTGCCGGTACGCCTCGTTCGCGCTGTCGGAGGAACTAGTAGTGCTATCGTCGGGGGATCGCGTAGGAAAGTAAAGATGCGCGACCACTTTGCCATTGCGTCCGAGCGCAACGGAACTCGGCATCAGCAATTGTGGCTCGGGAGTGTGCAGCAGCCAGGCGAAGAGCAGGCCGTGCAGCGCCAGCGAACCCGCCAGCACTCTGTTCTGTGTCGATGTCTCGGGATAAAGTTGTCCAAACATCCAGCAAACTCCCATGCAGCCCACTGCACTAACGTTAAGTTAGACGCACGGTAGGGGCATTCGTCAAGGCTCTTTCGTTCAGCAGGTTTCACCTCTGGTAACCAAATCGGCAGGGTGGAACCTTAGATAGCCATTGGGGATAGCCGCCTCGGCTGTCTGACGTGCGAAGCGAGACGACCCGCCAACTGTAACAGTGCCAATTAGTATGCATCGTGGTGCCGAAGAACGAAACGCTGGTAAAATAATTGGGCGGTCCAATCATTCGTCCGCTTCGTGGGGCTATAGCTCAGTTGGGAGAGCGCGTCGTTCGCAACGACGAGGCCGTCGGTTCGAGCCCGACTAGCTCCACCAAATTTTCGCCCACGTAGAGCTAAAGAGCCTGAACAAGAATATCAATTGGCGAACTTGGAGACATTCAGCATGGCCACCACCACAATAGAGGTTGACACGGCGGCAGATAACCCCAGGCACGCCAGGCTGGGGCGCTGGGTCGAAGAGGCTGCGCAGATGTGCAAACCCGACCGCATTCATTGGTGCGATGGCTCGCCGGAGGAATACCAGGCCATGCTGCGGCTGCTGGTTCTCACCGGGACAGCGATCCCCCTCGACCCGGCAAAGCGGCCGAACAGTTTTCTGGTCCGCTCCGATCCCGCTGACGTGGCCCGCGTCGAAGATCAGACTTTCATCTGCTCCCGAACCAAAGAAGAGGCCGGCCCCACCAATAACTGGGAAGATCCCGCGAAGATGAAGCAGAAGCTGGCCGGATTGTTCGCGGGTTCCATGGCTGGCCGCACTATGTATGTTGTGCCCTACAGCATGGGTCCGATTGGTTCGCCGATCGCGAAGATTGGGGTGGAGATCACCGACTCCGCTTACGTCGTGGTCAGCATGCAGATCATGTCCCGCGTCGGAAGCCATGTGCTGGAAGTTCTCGGCGAAGAGGGCGAGTTTGTGCGTGGACTGCATTCCATCGGGGCGCCGCTTGGCCCCAATAAGCCCGACTCCGCCTGGCCTTGCAACGCTGAGAACAAATACATCTGCCATTTTCCCGAGACGCGCGAGATCTGGTCCTATGGCTCCGGTTACGGCGGCAACGCATTGCTGGGAAAAAAGTGTCATGCCCTGCGGATCGCTTCGGTGCAGGCGCGTGACGAGGGCTGGATGGCTGAACACATGCTCATCCTGAAGCTGATCAGCCCCTCCGGGGAAGCGAAGTACATGACCGGCGCGTTCCCCTCCGCGTGCGGCAAGACGAACTTGTCGATGATGATCCCCACACTTCCGGGTTGGAAGGTGGAGACCATTGGCGACGACATCGCGTGGATGAAATTCGGCGCGGATGGCCGCCTTTACGCCATCAATCCGGAATACGGCTTCTTCGGAGTTGCGCCAGGCACCAGCATGAAGTCGAACGCCAATGCCATGCTCAGCGTGACCAGGAACTCCATCTTCACCAATTGCGCGATGACGATGGACGGCGACGTTTGGTGGGAAGGAATGACCGAAACCAAGCCCGCTAAGTTGATCGACTGGCTGCGCCGCTCCTGGACCCCGGACGTGGCACGAAGTGCGGCGCATCCGAATGCAAGGTTTACTTGCGCTGCCTCGCAGTGCCCCGTGATCGCACCCGAATGGGAGGATCCCAAAGGCGTCCCCATCGATGCCATCCTGTTCGGTGGAAGGCGCGCGGGAATTGTTCCGCTGGTTACAGAAGCTTTCAACTGGCAGCATGGCACCTTCTTGGGAGCGACCGTCAGCAGTGAGACCACCGCCGCTATAACCGGGAAAGTGGGGCAGTTGCGCCGTGATCCTATGGCCATGCTTCCGTTTTGCGGTTATCACATGGGCGATTACTTTGCGCACTGGCTCAAGATGGGAGCGCACTCCAGCGCATCAAAGCTTCCCAAGATTTTTTACGTCAACTGGTTTCGCCAGGACAAAGACAAAAGTGGCCGGTTCCTGTGGCCAGGCTACGGCGATAACAGCCGCGTGTTGAAATGGATCTTTGAGCGCTGCGACGGCAGGGTGCATGCCAGGGAAACTCCGATCGGAAGAATTCCTGAGGCTGCCGACCTGGACACCACGGGGCTCAACATCAAGGGCACCCAACTGGACGAACTATTAAGCGTGGATATCGAAGGCTGGCTGGCTGAGGTGCCATCAATCAAAGACCACTTCGCCCGCTTCGGCACCCACCTGCCCGAGGGATTAAACGCCGAAGTGAAAGCCCTGGAACAGCGTCTAAAAGCAGCAAAGTAGCGGGTGGCACGGGCACCGCAAAGCGGCGCCTGCGCCTGCCCCGAACCAAGAAGAGCAACATCCCCGTCGATAAATTGGAGCTGTACAACAAGCTAATCGCAACCCACCCCAAGATCGAACGCAAGGGCGCCGCGCACCCCTACAACCCCGCTGAGTGGCCACATGTTTACGTATCCGGATCAGACCGGCACTATGGGCATGAGGCTGCCGCAAGACGAAGTAGAAAAGTTCCTGACAAAATGCAAGACCACTTTTTGTTCAAGTCGTACGGGGTTGTTAAGAGAGACTACGTCACCGTTCCCGACACGTTATCGAGCTAGAGAAGTATCTGGAAATCAGCTACGAATACGTCGAAACGCTGAAACCCAAGTAACCTTGAGTCTGATGTCTTTGGTCATTTGCTGCAGCCCGATCCTTGTTTCACAATGGCGCTTCACAAATCAGGGATTTCGCGGGTAAAAAAAGGAAACTCCTGTCGAAGCAGCGCTGACTGCAACTCTAGCTAGGTGAGAAAAGGAAAATCGGGGACAGCATATGAAATTCAGCAACAGGACGGCGGTTCTGGCACTACTTGCGTCGTTGTCATTGATGTCTGCGGCTTGGGCTCAGGCGAAGAAAACTGTGGCTCCTGCTCCTGCCCCGAAAGCCGCCCCGGCTCCGGCACCGCGCCAGAGTTCGGCGCCGGCACGCCAGAGCGCCCCGGCACGCTCAGCCCCGGCACGCCAGAGTTCATCGACGCCGCGCCAATCTTCGGGCTCGCAACGGCAGACCTCATCGGGGTCGCGTCAGACAACTTCGCGCACTCAGTCGTCGCGGACTAAGGCTACGAGCGGATCGGGATCCCAGACGGCGTCGCAGCGGCGGCAAGATCAGGCTAGCCAGCGAAAAGAGCAGCAACAGGCGCGACAACAGCAAGCTACCAAGGTGAAACAACAGCGGCAGCAACAGAGGGAGCAGGCCCGTCAGGCGAAAGAGCAACAGAAACAGCAGCGGCAGAAACAGAAGGATCAGGCTCGTCAGGCGAAGCAACAGCAGAAACAGGAACGGCAGAAACAAAAGGAGCTGGCTCGCCAGCAGAAAGGGCAAAAGCCGGTTCAGAATGCGGCTTCGACTGCTCCGAATTCCGCGCCGAAGACCCCGGCTAATCCCACGTCTAATGCGCGCGCGGCAGCCGCTCCGCTCTACAGTGCTCCGTCCAGCAGTGCGATTGCGGGGAAGACATCAACCGGAACCATGACACTCAATCGGGGTGGGTCGCAAACCGCCGTCCAGCAGGTGAACTCGGCTCGTTTAAACATGAAGGGAATTAATCAAAAGCCGCTCCCGCAGGGAGATGTGACCGTTCATCCGAGCGGCCGCCTCACACTTAACGCCGCGGGTGGACGCCAATATGGGGTGCGATCGAATGGTACGGTTTCGTCATACCGCGATAGCGCGAAATCCGTGACCTTCGACAGGAACGGAAGGGTGAACTCCCTTCATACCGCAAACCTGGACGTACAGCACGGGCCCGCTGGCCAACGCACAATTATCAGCCATCTGCCGAACAACACAACCGTGGTAAGCACGGGCCGCCACAGCGGTTATGTCGAACGGAATGTCGTGATCGGCAATCATACCTATGTCCAACGGACGATCCTGGTGAATCAGCGGATCACCACCCGCATGTATATTGGCTACCCCTACGGAGGGGTCGTTTTGAACCGGTTCGTCACGCCCTTTTACTACGCACCAGGTTTCTACGGATGGACGTACGACGCCTGGGGAAATCCGGTCCCTTATGGTTGGGGATGGATGGGCGATCCCTGGTACATGGGTCCGGATCCGTATTTCGCTGCCTATCCGGGATACCCGGGCGCGGCCTTCTGGCTGACGGACTACATGATCGGTCAAACTCTCTCTGCCGCTTATCAAATGCAAGCCGATGCCGCATTGGACAGTAATAACGCGGAGTATTCGGCGGACGCGGGTGTATCGGGCGGGGATGATTCCGGCCAGTCCGACATGCTTGAAGCGGGGGCAAATACGCCGTTGACTCCGGAGATCAAGAACCAGATCGCGGAGGAAGTGAAACTGGAACTGGCCGCTGACAAGGCTGCCAGCGCGGCCCAGGCGCAGGAGACGAACTCCGGTGAACTGGCCTCTGTGCTCAGCCGCCCGAACTACATCTTCGTGGTCGCCAGCAATCTCGATGTGACCACCGCCGACCAGCAGGCCTGCGGACTGCAACCGGGTGACACGCTGCAGGTCAAATACCCGGCCGGGAGCGGCGCGACCGTGGTGGAATTGCTGGTTGCGAGCAGCAAGCGCA
Source organism: uncultured Acidobacteriaceae bacterium (assembly GCA_963771895.1). Lineage (GTDB taxonomy): Bacteria > Acidobacteriota > Terriglobia > Terriglobales > Acidobacteriaceae > Sulfotelmatobacter. The sequence goes on from CAVYVQ010000041.1 coordinate 26,571, forward strand.
AGGACTGTCCTGCTGGAGTGATGGTCAGCGTATCGGTGCAAGACCTTCAGGAGATGCAGAATAGTTTCCGGGCGCAGATGGAGGATGGGCTAGCAGCGTTGCAGGCAAACCAAGGGCGCAACGGATTGCCCGCGGCTCCGGCGGACGCGCTTGCCACGCCACGGACGACGGTTGCGGAGGCGGCCCCGGTTGCCGCAAACGACATGACAGCAATGCTAGACACACAGCGGCAGCAGGCCGACCAATCCGAGGCCCAGGTGGCGGCCTCGGCCTTTGCGCAATGAACTGGAAGCTTGGTTAACTCGGGTTTGTAGCGCTAACGTCGGGTTCGAGTGCGTCCCCCTGCACTCAGGGCCCTCCTTCCAGAAATTTTCCTCGACGGCGTTCTTTCTTGGTATAGTTCCCGACTGTCATGTCGACAACTGCTGCGCATGAAGGGACTCCTCCCGCGTCTGTCCCACCTGCTTCACTCACCCGCAATCAGATTCGCGGCTTCTGGGCTTCGTGGGGCGGATGGACCCTTGACGGCATGGACTCGGTGGTTTACGCCCTCGTGCTCGTACCGGCCTTGCGCGAGTTGCTGCCCCACTCTGGCATCGTCGCCAACAAGGGCAACGTCGGCTACTACGGATCGCTGTCATTCGCCATGTTTCTGGTCGGCTGGGGACTCGCCTTCCTATGGGGTCCCATCGGGGACAGGTTTGGGCGCGTTCGCACGCTGATGCTCACGATTGTCTGGTATTCCGTATTCACATTCTTGAGCGCCTTCGTCACCAACGTCTGGCAGCTTGCGATTCTGCGCCTGCTCGCCGGCATCGGCATCGGCGGAGAATGGGCCATGGGCGGGACGTTCGTCGCCGAAGAGTGGCCGGAGCATCGCCGCCGCATGGGCGCGGGGTTCATGCACACCGGGTACTACGTCGGATTTTTTCTCGCGGCACTCGCCAATTATGAAATCGGCAGCCGTTATGGTTGGCGTTGGATGTTCGTTGTTGGTGCGGTGCCCGCGCTCTTGCTGGCATGGGTTCGCCACGGCGTGGTGGAGCCCGCCGCCTGGAAAAGAAAAGAAAGCGTTGTCCGCTCGTGGGCCGTTTGGCGTCCCTTCGGAACGCTGTTCACTGCCGCCTTGCGCCGCCGCACCGTTATAAATGCGATGTTGATGCTTGCCTCTATCTGTGGGCTGTGGGCCGGGACCGTCTATGTTCCCGCGGCGATCACCGCGCTCGCCGAAGCCGGCGGCCACGTCGGACCTCAAGCCGCGCAACTAGCCTCATGGGGCACGATGCTGGTTTCGTTCGCGACAATTCTTGGCTGCCTGACGATGCCGTCGCTGGCGGAACGGCTGGGCCGCCGCGGAGCCCTCGCTCTTTTCTTCACTCTGATGATGGTGTTCATCGCGCTCACCTTCGGCAAAGTTTTCTATCTTGGACCGACCGCTCTGCCGTGGTTCTTCGTTTGCCTGTTCTTCCTGGGGTTGGGCGGCGCCAACTTTGCTGTCTATACTCTGTGGCTGCCCGAGCAGTATCCCACGGAGTGCCGCGCGAGCGCCTTCGCTTTCGCCACCTCATTCGCCCGCTTCGGCGGTGCGGGAATTACTTTTCTGGTAGGAAGCGGCGTGCGGCATTTCGGATCGCTCGGCAAGCCGGTCGCGATGACGTCGATTGCTTTCGCTCTTGGACTGCTTCTGATTCCATTCGCCGCCGAGACGCGCGGGCAGCGCTTGCCGACGTAGTTCAGCCCGGTCGCTATGCGCTCAGGGCTTGCTTGAACTCCTTCAGGAAAAACTCCAGGTTGTCTTCCGTGGCCAACGGGCCCATCACTCCGATGCGAAAGACTTTGCCGGCAAGAGGCCCGAAGCCGCCGGCGATTTCAATACCCGGTCCGTTCAACAGGTGCTTGCGCACTTTGGCTTCGTCCACCCCTTCGGGCACGCAGACTGTATTCAACGTCGCAATGCGATGCGCTTCAGGGACGTGCATGCGCAGGCCCATGGCTTCGACGCCCTTGACGAAAGCCCTATGGCAACGGCGATGCCGCTCCCAGCGATTCTCGATGCCTTCCTCGGCGATGACCAGCAGCGCCTCGCGCAAGGCGTAGAACATGGAAATCGGCGCCGTGTGATGGTAGCGGTGCGATACCGTGGAGTAGTCGTGGATGAGCTTGAGGTCGAGATACCAGCTGCGCGACGGAGTAGTGCGGGCGCGCAGAAACTCCATCGCTCGCTCCGACATCGCCATCGGAGACAGGCCTGGGGGACAGCTCAATCCTTTTTGCGTGCAGCTATAAGCGATGTCGATACCGGTTTTGTCGAACTCAACCGGCACGCCGCCGAGCGAGGTGACGCAATCCGCGATCACCAGCGCGCCGGCATCGTGCGCCGCGGCACAGATCGCGCCGCCGGACTGCAGCGCTCCGGTCGATGTTTCGGCATGAACATAGGCTACAACCTTGGGCTTCTCGCGTGCGATGAACTCTCTCGCTTCATCCTCCGTGTAGGTCTCGCCCCATGCCTTCTCAAAGCGCATGACGTTCGCGGAGTTGCGCTTCGCCATCTCGGTAAGGCGGTCGGAGAAATATCCGTTGGCGAACACCGCGAGCTTCGAGCCGGGCTCGACGAAGTTGGCGACGGCAGCCTCCATGCCCGCGCTGCCCGTACCGGAGATCACCAGCGCGGCCCCGTCGTTCGTTCCGTAAGTCGTTTTGAGTAATTGCTGAACGTCTGCCATTACCTGAATGAAGTAGGGATCGAGATGGCCGACGATGGGCTTCGAGAGCGCGGCGTAGACGCGCGGGTGAACCATGCTCGGTCCAGGGCCGAAGAGGAAGCGGCGCGGCGGTTCGAGAGTAGGGAATTGAAGTGCGGCTGGTTGTTCGATGGCGCTCATAGTCCTCATTTCCGGTTGAAACTTGTACTTTAAGATATTACGGTACGGAGTCGACAAGACGCCAGAACTACGCCGGAAGTGTGAAGCGCTCGTGCTCCGCAGGCTTACGAACAGTACCCGTGCGCATCTCGGGATTCAAGCTAGTTTGGCTGAACAAACAGTCGGAATTACAGAGTCGCGAATGGGGACAGAGAGTCTGGCATCGCTCGGCTGACAGCCGAGGCGGCTGTCCCCACACATGAGTGTCTCTCTCCGCCCGATCTCCGCCTAGATCGGCGAGTGGTGGCCTTGCACTATCATTTGTTCGGCTATGCGGCGGGCTTCAGGGAGGGTTGCTGCCGCTTTCTGATCGATCTCTGCCGGCGGGTTCTGCTGAAGCTTCGCCAGTTCCTCGTCGAACAAGCGCGTTATCAGGGCGGAACTGTGTTCGAGCGGCTTGCCGTCGTCGCCGGTGACTTTAACTTTGTGCCGCACGCGCTGCGCGATCATCAGTCGGTAGATGCGGTCGGTGGCCAGGTCTTCCATGTAACCATCGAGCAGGCTGGCGCCTTTTCCGTTGAGCACTCCGTTGCGGTAGCGAATCACGGTGCGCACGGCGGCGCGCGTTCCGGCGAGAGTGATTCCGCCAACGCCTTTCGGAACCGGCCGCAGATCGGGATGCGAGTTCGGCAGCTTGGGCCGCTTCGCAATCTGATTGGGATACGGGAACTGGGCCACTGCGATTTCGTTCTGGTCGGGGTGGCCGGTCCAGGCTCCATCCATCAGGCAGTTGGCTTCGTTCTTCTTATCTTGCTCGAGAGCTTTCATGGCGCGCTCGTTTAATTCTTTGTCGGTGCGGCTGGGAAAGAGCGCGGTCATGCCGCCGATCGCGAGAGCGCCGTGTTTGTGGCAAATTTCGGGCATCAGGGTGCGGAAGTTCTGGAAGAATGCGACATCGTGCGGGATGGTGTTGCGATCGGGCAGAATCCAGTTGGGATCTTCGAGCATGAAGTCGATCAGCGAGGCCATGTAATCCCAGCGGCCGAGGTTTAACCCGAGGCAGTGGTCGCGAAGATTGAAGAGGAATTCCTCCATCTGATAGGCCTGCGGATGAGACTCCACGAGGGCCATGCATTTGATGTAGTCCTGAGGGAGGCCTTTCTGTTTAGCAAAAACCTGGAAGAGTTCGCGCCACCACAGGGCTTCCTCGGCAGACTCGCTCTTGGGGATGTACACGGAAAAGTTGTGCGGCAGCCACGCCGGATCGATCTGGTACCAGATCAAGGCCAGATCGAAGAGGGAAGCGGAGATGATTTCGTTCTTAATCACGCCGCCCTGGCTCAAGTGGAGTCCGCGGGGGCGCACCCAGGTCACGGTTTTCGAGCGCTGCACCGTGACTTTCTTCTGCCGCTTCTTGTCGTCGTAGCTGAGTTCGTATTTGTAGGCGGCGATCGTGTTCTTGACCGCCAGGAGGATGTGCTCCCAGATATTTGCCGTGGAATCCTCGAGGTCGATCATGACGGCGGGAGAGCCGGAGTTGAGCAGCTTTACGGTTAACTCCGCGTCGTCGGCGGGGCCGGTCATCTGGTTGCGCTGATCGGCGCACCAGGCGGGCACTTCGATGTGCCAGTCGGATGTGGTCGCCTCCGAGGCAGGCAGATAGTTCGGCGAATGCCCGCGACGCGACTGCTGCAATACATCAGCACGTTTTGCTACCAGCTTCTGCTGCCACGGGGTGAATTGCTTGTGGAGCGGCAAGAGGAAATCGACGAATCCCCGGGGAAGATCTTTTTGCGGATTTAAATCCGCCGGGGCGTAGTTCATGTATTGCTTGGTTTCTGTGTTCGATGCCATGGACGAGTTCCTTTAATCTTTGCCGTCGGCGGATTTCGTTCGGCGCTTTCGTTTTTTGGAGCTGCGATTATCCTATCGTAACCGCGAATGCCGCTGCACTGCGCTGGCGGACCTGTTGCGGTTTTGGCCTTCGGCAACGATGGCGGCATTGTGCCGAGGCAGGCTCGCTTTGCTCGCTGCACAGATGAGGCGGCTGTGTCTACATAGTTTTCTAGTTTGGCCAAAGAAAGGCCCGACCCAAAGTTGTAATCCCTTCGTAACCGGCACTGTGCAAAAACACTGCTAGAATCGGCCCTAGCGTGATTGCACACATACTAAGGCATTCACACCAGGGCATTTATGAACCGGTCTCTAAGAGCCGCTGCAGCTTTGCTGTTGTGGGCGGCTGTGTGTTTTGCCGTGCCGGCTGCGTGTCAGGAGCAAGCCACGCCGTCGATTCGCCGGGTGCAAGTGCTGCGCGGTGGGAGCCGGGTTGAGATCGAGATTGAGGCTAGTGACCGCATCATCCCGCATATCAACGTGTTAACCGGCCCGGACCGGTTGGTCGTGGATTTCGTGGGTGCAGTTCCCGGCGCTCAGCTGCGCAACCAGGCGGTAAACCGCGGGGAAGTGAAGAGCCTGCGTGTGGGCTTGTTTTCATCGAATCCGCCGGTCACGCGCGTGGTGCTGGATTTGAGCGGTCCCCAGGCTTACCAGGTTTTTCCGTCGGGAAGAACCGTGATTCTGAAGGTCGGGGGCGCGGAAACGGCAGCGCGTTCTGGCTCCGCACCGGTCCTGGTGAATACGAATTATCCCGCCACGGCAGCGCGTCTCTCGGTGCCGACTGCGCCTCCACCGAGGCCGGCGCTTGAGGTTTCTTTCGGGCATGGCCTGCTGTCGATCAGCTCCAACAAGGCCAGCCTGTCCGAAGTGCTTTTTGCGATTCACCAGCAAACCGGGGCGGAGATCGCCATTCCGGCGGGAGCGGAACAAGAGCAAGTCGTGGCCGACATCGGGCCGGCGCCTGCGACAGAAGCTCTGGCTCAGTTGCTGAACGGTTCCAGGTTTAATTTTCTGATTATGAGTTCGCCGAGCGATCCCCGCGGTGTGGATCGCGTTATTCTCAGCTCGCGCCCCGAAGGGCCCATGCCGCCGCCACCGAGGGCTCAGGCCCGAGCGGTTGTCGAGGAAGACGTGACTGACGCTGAGCCCAAGTCCGCGCGCAGGAATGCGCCGCCGGCCGATGGGTCGACTCCTGCCGACAAGCAGGTTAACCCCGACGGTTCCAAGCCCGCGCCGGGCGATACCGAAAGTCCTAACTAGTCTTCAGTCTTTTCGGATTTCACTTCCCGTGATGCTTCCCGATCTATCGGATGGATCGGTGCGCGTAGGTTTCAATCACGGCGGGGTAATCAGACGTACTGGTACCGGGGAAGATCCGGCCACGCCTGGATTTCCGGCGGCGTTGCTGCATCCGGCGACGTTCATCACCGTCACGTTCATGTTTCCGGTGGCAGGGTCGACAGAGTTGATGAAGACTTGCAGGAACCCGAGGATTGTGACCGCCTGCTGCGGAGGCAGCAGTTTAGCGCCTGAAGTGCTGTCGTAGATCGGTACTGTAACAATCGAGTTACTGGTGGTAATCAGGCCGGTGACTCCTTGGGCGAAAAGCGGATTTCCGGCGCCCGCCGTTATTTGAAACGGATAGATCCCGCCGGCGAGCGTGTCCGGGCCAACGGTCGAATTAGTTAAGCACGCTGCTCCCGTTGCGGTATCGCCAGCAGCGGCGGGGCTCACAGGGTTCTCCGTCAAGTCAACGTTCGAGCCTAAGGGAGTTCCGCATGCGTAGACAGTCGTCTGATCACATCCTGCGATTGATTGTTGGTAGTTACTTCCTGTCCAGTTAGCCTCAGCCGTGCACGCAGGGACCGCACTGGAAGCATTCTGCACCCATGCGGGGACGTACTCCACATTGGGCGTGGGAAAGGTCGGGGGAAGGTTCGCGGAGTTAGAAATGGGAGGGTCGTCGTACGTATTGCCAGGCACACAGTTAGGCATCCCCTGCTTGCAGGTCGCAATGATATTAAAGTTCTCGCCGATTACGCCCGCCGGCGAGATTCCTGTCCTGGCAATCGTCCCAGTCGTATTGACAAATGGGTTGGGAGCGGCTCCCGGGTCAATGTTCGGCACGATCCAGGGCTTCACGCAGCGCGGCTGCACGGGAACCATGCCAGAGGCCAGAGTGCCGGAACCGGAGGGGTTGTAGACCTCGGCGGTGGCGGTCGCGCTCACACCGGAATTTGACGAGGTGCCACCGGGTATCAGCGAAAAAATCCGGCCGAAGAAAGTGGGCAGCCTCGCCTGTTGCACATAAACCGTAACGATCGGATTCACGCTGAAACTTGTTCCGACGAGTGTGGAACAGTCGGTTGAGGCTGAACCTACGCCATAACTCACCGTCACCGTGCTAGGCTGAACGCCGCCTATAAAGTTCGATGAAGACTGAGCGACGGCGGTCGCGGCGAGAGTGGCGGTGCCGCCGGTCCCGCAAATGCCTTGCCACGTAGCAGCGGTGTTCGGATCGCCTGTCGCGCCTGAAATCGAAATCACGCGCGCTGCGGTCAAAGCCGCCGCATCGGCAGTGCGCTGGGCCTGAGCCTTGGCCTGGTAAAGCGTGCCGACGTCGATGGAGAGCGCCGCCATCGCGATGATGCCGACCATCGCTACCGCCACCAGAGCAATGGTGACGCCGCGTTCCTTGGAACGGGAACGCGCTTCCGGGCTTGCGTTTCGGTTTTTCCCAGCGCGGCGGATTAGCGGCGAGAGCATACGGATTCCCAGTTCTCGTTCTTTCAGTTCTCGTTAAATGCCCCGGCCTGTACGGTGATCGTGCCGGGGCCTGAAGCGGTCCATCCCAAGGCGGAAGCCACGTTGTTGAACTCCCACTTGTAAGGGTAAGTGAGGGTGACACAGGTTGCGATTAAATTCAGCGTACCGGAAGTAGTAGTAATCGGGCTGGAGCACCCCCGGTTGATAATGAGCTTGATTCCGTTTCCCGGACAGCCGTTGCCGGCGGCGGTGTAAGTCCACGTGAGGCCGGCGGCGGTCATCGTATTGGCAGTCGTCAATCCGCAATCGTTGATTTTCTCGGAGATCAGATAGTTGTCGACAACCTGGAAGGTATCGCCGATCGACACCGGAACCGCCGTGGAGGGGGCGCCGAGATCATTGGCGGAATCCGCCGCGGCCACGCGGGCGGCCTCCCGCGCGGCGTTGGTTAACTTTTGCTTGAGCGAAACTGCATTGCTGAAGTCGAAAATGCCGACGACAAACAAGATCAACAAAGGCAACGAAACAGCGAACTCCACGATCTGAGCGGCACACTCGTCGCTCCAGCATCGTTTGAGCTGCGCCAACCGGGAAAGCTTTATTGCCCTTGTCATCGTCGTTGCGCCTCCGTCATTGCGTCTCCGCCCTCATCTGCGCCTGGCCTGGAAGCTGGATGGTATTGAGGTCCAGGCTGGTGCCGGGAATCCTGAAGTGGAAGGGATACGTGTAGCGCATACTCACGGATGTACCGCAAGTGCCCATGCCCCCCGGCCCATTCGCCGGCGCCGGATAAGACAACTGAACGTTCTTCTGAACACACATGGGGATGGTGACGCTGCCATCGCAAGCAACTGCTGCACACGCTGGGCCCGAAGTGCCACACTGGCACAGCGCCGGAGGTGGGATGGTCCACTGAGAGACTTGCACCAATTGATTCGTATTTAGACTTGCGGCTGCCATCGCGCTCTGGACCGCGGTCTGCGCGTACTGGCCGGGGCCCACACCCGTAGTGGGAGCACAGGTGGCACAAACTGGGGCAACGGCGGCGCGGGCTCCCGCGCGAGCCGACTGCGTGAGAGTTCCATAAATGCGGAAGGCCTGTCCGAACCAGAAAATCCCCATCAGGATCATGAACAGCAGGGGCAGCACCACGGCCATTTCAGCGATTTCAGTCCCGCGAGTATCGCTGGTAATACCGCGCACTCTGAGGCGCCAGGTTCTCCCGTCTGAATTCGTCATAGCCATCACCGTCCCCAAATCCTCGCGATGCCGAAAAGCACAGTGGTTAAAGCTAATGCTACGCCATAAGGGACCTTCAGGGATCGTGGATTATCCAGCGAGACTTCGGGCCCAGGCCTGTGGAAAGTTACCATCGACGCCAGAAGCATCCCGATGTTGCGCAGCGTTTCCTTGAACCGGCGTTTGTAAATCACCAGTCCCAAAGCCATGATGCCCGCCACGAAGAGCGAGCCCATCAGCAAATCTGCCAGGACTCGCGGACCTACGAACGCCCCCAAGGCCCCGGCCAGCTTCCAGTCGCCCGCGCCCAGGCTGCGCAGAAAAACAAACGGCAAGAGCAGCAGTAGCCCCAGCCCTGCGCCCAGCAGGGAGGCCCTCAATCCCAACCATCCATATGCGAGAAAGTTCACCAAAACTCCGATCAGGAGGCCCGGCACCGTAAGCCAGTTTGGGATCCGGCGGCTGCGCCAATCCGTATACCCACCAATCAGCGCCAAGGCGACCGCCAGCCCCAGTACGATCGGCTTCAAACCGCCCCCGGCTTGCAGCGGAAGAGCCGCCGCCGAACCACAATGTGCGAAGGCGCCTGCAAAAGATCCACCTCGGACAACGCTTGATGCGGCCCAGGAAGCCCCACTGGCGCGGATTTTCACACAGTCTAATGCCGAAGTCAACGAAGACAATGGGCTCCAAGGCACCCGCCTAAAAGCAAAGGCCCGGATCGTATCCGGGCCTCCAGGAAATCATGCTCATCCTACCGGCTGAGTGCTCCCGCGCCATTGTGCTCGGCCACGATGCGTTTGGCATTGTCGGCCAGAGCCTTGGCTTGCGGGAGAAGATCCAACCCCTTCAGGATTTCCGGATCCGATTCCGCGCGCACCCTCATGCCTTCATCCTGACCGAAGGCATCCACAAAGATTTCGGCCTTGATGTTGGACCTGAGCCAGTCGTTGTTATCCACAAGATCCGCTTGAGTGTAGGAAACATTGGCATCATCGAGCGACTTCCGGAAGTCCTGCAAGGTGGCGTCGTCAACTTCGAAGCTCTTCGTGGGACGATGAGTCACGACGTAGCGCTTGGCGAAGTTGAAGAACGCGTAGTGCTGCAAGAGCGTGTCCTGAAAGTGGTTGCTCTTGACCGGAGGAATCACAACGTCGGGCGAGATGCCGCCGCCGCCGTAAACTGTGCGTCCGCTGTCGGTCAGCTTCACTTCACGATTGGCGTTGGTGCCGGATTCGGGCTCGCGGTTGTAATAATAATCGTAGAGCGAAATGTTGCTGTAGTCGCGCTGAATCAGCCGTCCGCTGGGCGTGTAGTAATGCGCCGTGGTCAGCGCCAGTCCGGTATTTTCCGTCAGCGGATAGACCGTCTGCACCAGACCCTTGCCAAAGGTGACTTCGCCGACGATCAACCCGCGATCGTGATCCTGAATGGCTCCAGAGACGATTTCGGCCGCGGACGCGGTCAGCCGGTTTACTAACACTACCAGGGGATAATCCTTGCCGCCGTTGCCATGCTGCGCCACATAACGCTTCTCGGCTGAAGCGCGGCCGTGGTGAGAAACGATGAGCTGGTTTTTCTTCAGGAACTTGTCGGCCACGCCCACGCCTTCGCTCAACAGGCCGCCGGGATTTCCCCGCAGATCAAGAATCAGGCCCTTGAGATCGCCGAACTCGTCCAGAGCTTTCGAGACTTCCTCTTCCGTGGTCTCGTTGAAGCCGGTCACGTGCAGGTAGCCGACGCCGGGGCGGATCAGGAAGTGTACGTCCACGCTGTAGCGTGGAATTTCGTCGCGAATCAGGGTGAACTCCATCGGCTTCTCCACGCCTTCGCGCGAGATGCTGATGTGCACGGTCGTCCCTTTCGGGCCCTTCAGCATATCGGCGACGTCGGGCGTGGTCATGTTCTCCGTGGACTTGCCATCGACCGCAATGATCACGTCGCCCGGATGAATGCCCGCCTTATAAGCGGGCGTGCCCGTGAAGGGAAATATCACAATCACTTTGTTGTTGCGAGGTCCCACCGTCATGCCCACGCCGTAGTATTTACCGCGCTGGTCCTCGCGCATCAGGGCGTAAGACTTGGGGTCGAAGAAATTCGAGTGCGGATCGAGCGCGTGCAGCATGCCCGGGATTGCCCCGTTATAGATGGCCTTATCCGGATTGACCGGCTCCGCATAGTTCTCCTCGATGACGGCATAGACGTCGGTGAATTGTTTCAGGCTGTCTTTGACGTCGGAGTCGGCGCTGAGCGACGACTGCTGTCCCGTGCGCTGGGCAAAAAGAATCCCCAGAAAGCCGCAAGCAAGGAGGAAAAAAACTACCAAGAAGAGTGAGCGGCGAGAACTACGTGCCATCTTGAATTTTCCTTCGGTTGAGGGTTTGTTCGAGCTTCCCCGGCTACCGTACTGAATATACGTAGTATATCACCTCGTTAGACGGTCCCGAACCGGGATGGTCACCGCTGGTAACCAGCCCGGCACTGTCTTTCTCTTTGGATGCGCCGGGAGCGGCCAAGGTTCCCGCGTTCCCAGAAACTCTCCTTCAGGCTAGGGTACTGCGGGCTCCTCCAACGAAGCTTGGGCAGTCGCTTCCACCGGGGTTGATTGGCTGGGCGAGGCAGGCATTGGCGAGACTGGTCGCTTGGAATGAACTCCCCGGGCATCCGCGCGGAGATCGCTGCCGTCGTCATCGCCGGGCCTGGTCGCTGGGTGGGTTCTCTTGGCATGCAGGAGCGGAGATGCTGCGCCGATCGCGTTTCCGACCGCTCCCCCGATCAAGGCGCTAATCGCACCAACGAGTAGACCTGAAGCCAGACGTCCGCCCCCCGTGGCATCTTGAGAGCGAGCGGCTCCGAGCGCAGCGCCGGCGCCGAAGCCGATGAGAGCTCCAAGCGGCGAGAGGCCGGGGGTCGGGCCTCGCGATCGATACCCTTGTCCGCGATAAGGCCCCATCGGCCTGCGGGGAAAGCGCGGGTACTGGCGAACTTGACTGATCACCTGGTTATCCCCGGATGCTTCCGTGTTTGCAGGTGAGGTGATCTCTATCGGTTGTGAGACGTAGTCTTGCGGTTGAGGCGCATCGGGCACTTCAGGTTTCCCTGACTGGGCCTGAGCTGCCGAGGCCAACAGCAGCGACATAAGGAGGAGCGAAAAAAACTTTGTGTTTTTCATGAGCCGACGATAACGCTCGTCGTGGACGTGCGGTGGCGGTCTTATGACACTTTCCCGAGTGTCACAGCGATGGCATTTCACACGGCTCAAGCGGCCGGCTCGCAAACTCCGCATAGCGGCGCAGCTCGTCGATGGAAGACTCGGCCAGCAGAGAGAAGGGAATTGCACGGCAACCGGCGGGCAGCTCCTTCGCCGTAACGGAATCGCACACCACGGCGGCCGTCTGTTTCAACCCGCGTTGCCAATTCAGTTTGCGGGCGTCCCGCAATACAAGGCTGTCAGGATGGAAGCCTGCGGCACTCAGCATGGTCCGCGCCAGCTTCAGAAACTCCGGCCACTTCGAGGCAATCCCTACCAGAGCGCCCGAGGGAGCAGGCAGCCATTGTCCCAACGAGGACGGCACCGAGCGAAAACGCAGAGTCAGCAGTTCGGCGTCCGGCAGCGACTGCCGAACGACCGATACCCGGTTGGGAAGAGCGACCGTGATACTGCCTTCCAACGCCTTCCGGCAATCTTCCAATCCGCAAGTCATCACCGGCAGACTTACAGCCTGTTGTATCTCCGCCGCTACAATCCGCCTGAGTTCTTCGTCAGGCTCAATCAAGAGAAAGCGGTCGGGCGGTTGCAATTCCAGCCACTGCCGCAGACGCGAGCGCAGAACGGGCAGAGAGACGCCTTGTTTGCGCGCCGAACGAAACAGGCTGGCAATCATTTGATCCAGTGCAAACGCGGACGAGAGCGGCACGTCGGGCTTATTGGCCCGGACAAAAACGCCGCTGCCGCGGCGGTTTTCAACCCAGCGATCCCGCGCCAGTTGCCGGTAGCCTGCACTCACCGTGTTGGGATGCAGGTGAAAGCGGCGCGCCAGCTCCCGCGTGCTCGGCAGGCGCTGGCCGGGAGCAAGGTCGTCCCCCAGAATGCCGAGCACCACTTGGGTCACTAGTTGTTCGCGAATGCTGACTTCGCTGCTGCGCGCAAACCAAAGCTGCATGGCCGAATATCTTAATGGTTGGGGAGCACTCGTGCATAGCAGCGACCCAAGCCGGCGCCGCCGTGAAACTGCCCGGCGGCACCGCGTCGCATTGCCGCCTTTGCCGCGCCGCATTATGATTAGGCCATGAGTTTTTCCGACACGGTCTTCCTGTTCTTCCTGGCGCTTATTCTCTTTGGGCCAAAGAAGCTGCCGGAGATGGCTCGTCAAGCGGGAAAGCTTCTCGCCGAACTGCGGCGCGCCTCAAACGAGTTCAAGTCACAGATCGAAACCGAGATCGCCCACCTGGAAGTCGAGAAGTCGCAAACCATTCTTCCGCCCACGCCATCTGTGCAAGGCACCGTCGCCAGCCTGGGTCTCAACCCGGCAACGGATGGGCAGCCGGCGCTCGATCATTCGCCGGACACTCTGGCGGGTCCCGCTGCCGAGGCTGCTCCGCAGATTCTGAACTCAGGCGCAAGCGATCCAGCTACACCGCCGGCTTCCAATCAGGCCGAACCTGGCGCCGATCCGCACGCTTCCACCGCGCAGGAATCGCATGTTTGAAAGCGCGGCCGCGGCTTCAGGCGATGAACCCAAAAACGATGCCATGCCTACCATGGGCTTTCTCGATCACCTGGAGGAGCTGCGCCGCCGCCTGGTTTACTCCATTGCAGCGGTAGCCGTAGGATTTTTCGTCTGCTGGGGCTATCGCGAAAGAATCTACGCGGTCATGCAGAAGCCCATCATTGACGCGCTCAAATCTCACGGTCTGTCGGAGAAGCTGGTCTACCTGAACCCCGTGGATCCCTTCAACCTTTACTTGAAGATTGCTGCCCTGGCTGGTTTGTTCCTTACTTCCCCTTTTGTGCTCTATCAAGTTTGGATGTTTATCTCCCCCGGCCTCTACCGCAACGAAAAGCGCTATGTAATGCCCTTTATGGCATCCACGATTGCATTGTTTTCGGCGGGCGGCTACTTCGGCTACAGGATTGTTTACCCCCGAGCCCTGGAATTCCTTATCGGCTTCGGAAGTCAATTCACGCCCATGATCACGATCTCCGAGTATACCTCGCTGTTTCTCAGCATCATCCTTGGCATGGGGCTGATTTTCGAGATGCCGATTCTTATCTTTTTCCTGGCTTTGATGGGCATCATCAGCGCCGGCTTCATGTGGAAGAACTTCCGCTATGCCATTCTGCTAATTTTCATCGTTGCTGCCATCGTTACGCCGACTCCGGACATTATGAGCATGTGCATCTTTGCCGCCCCCATGGTCGCGTTGTACGCTGTCAGCATTGGTATCGCCTGGGTCGTCCATCCCAAGCAGCGGCGGGCACGGAACGAAAAGGCGACCTGATCTATCATTTCTCACGAGATGTCATCCCCGAATTAAGATGTCATCCCGAGCGAAGCGAGGGATCTCGGTGTTAGCCTGCGGCGGCAAGCCGGATGGCATAGAGAAGAACTAAGGTGTAGCTCCACTCGGGATGACAGCGCGCTAAGATTCGGAGGCTTACGAATCGATGAGGTTTATGAGTCGATGAAGATAGTTTCTCTTCCAGTCTTGTTGCTTTCGTTCGCGGTCACCTTCGTTACCTGCGACCACGACAAAAATGCCAGTCAAGCGACAGCACGGATCCCCGCTTCAACCGCTTCCGCCGATACGGCGCCACCCAAGCTTTCGCTTCCGCCCGACAGCGGCCCGCCTCCGGCATTCGATTCCGCCCGCGCCATGCAGTATTTGAAAGAAATTGTTGCCTTCGGCCCGCGCCCCATCGGCAGCGCAAATCACAAGAAGGTTGAAGACTACCTTCTCGCCCATCTCAAAGGGGACGAGGTCGAAAACGACATCTTCACCGCCGATACGCCCGAAGGCAAGTTTCCCGTACACAACATCATCGCGAAATTTCCCGGGACGAAAGATGGCATCATCGTCATCGCCAGCCATTACGACACGAACTACCCGCTCCGCAATACTTCCTTCGTCGGAGCCAACGACGGAGGCTCTTCCAGCGCTCTGCTTCTTGAAATGGCCAATCAACTTCGCGGCAAGACGCGCGAAGGCTACAGCATCTGGCTGGTATGGGACGACGCCGAGGAAGCAATCAAACCTGACGGCTCCGGCGGCCTCAGGCAGGAAATGCCGTTCGAGAAAGACAGCCTTTATGGCATTACTGAGCTGGCGGAAAAATGGCAAGCCGATGGCACGCTCAAGAGAATTAAAGCATTCCTGCTGGCCGACATGATCGGAGACGCCGATCTCAACATCGAGCATGATTCGAATTCAACCCCATGGCTCGAAGCTGTGGTTTATGAGGCCGCCACCCGGATTGGCTATCAATCGCATTTCTTCGCGCGAACCATGATGGTGGACGACGATCACCTTCCCTTTGTAAAGCGCGGCGTCCCATCCGCCGATCTCATCGACTTCGACTATGGCTACAATGATGTGTTCTGGCACACGACCCAGGACACCATCGACAAGCTCAGCCCGAAGAGCCTTGAAATTGTAGGCACTACCATGTTGGAAACGGTCCGTATTCTCGACAAAATGGATCCGCTGCCGCCGAAGTGAATATTGTTGATTCTTGATTGCTGATTGAAAATCCTTCAGTCATTTTGTTTTTCAATCACCAATCAACAATCAGCAATTTCTTTAAGGGAACTCTTGCTCTACTGGATTCTCTTCAACCTGTTCGCGCTCGGCATGTTGGCGTTGGACCTCTTTGTCTTCCACCGCGGCGGCCGCGTTGTGCGCTCGCGCGAAGCCTTCGTCTGGAGCGCCATGTGGATCGTCCTGGCCACAGCCTTTGCCGGACTCGTGTTTTTCTGGCAGGGGCGCCAAATCGCGCTTGAATTCGTCACCGGCTATGTGCTCGAACTCTCCCTCAGCGTGGACAATCTTTTTCTCTTTCTCGTAATCTTCCGCTATTTCTCCGTGCCCGAGCAGCACCAGAGAGGCGTGCTGTTTTGGGGAGTTCTCGGCGCGCTCCTGATGCGCGGCTTCTTTATTCTCGCCGGAGTTGGCTTGATCCAACGCTTCCACTGGATTCTCTATGCGCTGGGAGCGCTGCTGATTTACAGCGGCATCCGGTTGGGGTTCACCGGTGAACATCAAGTCGATCCAGCGACGAATCCGGCCGTGAAAGTTCTGCGCCGCTTTATGCCTGTAACCGATGACTATCAGGACGGCCGCTTCTTCGTTCGGGGATGGAAGGGGAATCCTGGTCTTTACGCCACGCCGTTGTTGATTGTCCTGGCGGTCGTCGAAACCACCGACTTGCTTTTTGCCGTCGACTCGATCCCGACAGTCCTTGCGGTGACGCTCAATGCCTTCATCGTTTACACCTCGAATGTTTTCGCCATTCTCGGGTTGCGTTCAATGTACTTCGCCGTCTCTGGAATGATGAAGACTTTCCGCTTCCTTCACTATGGGCTGGCGCTGCTGCTGATTCTGGTGGGTCTGAAAATGATCACCGCGGATTATTTCCCGGTCCCGACGCTCGTGACGCTTGGAGTAGTAGGGGCAGTGCTGCTGGTTTCGATCGCGGCGTCGATAGCCATGCCCGTAAAATCGCAATGACAACAACAAGGGCAGTTCTCGATCAGCAATCATCAATTAATCAATCAATTAACAACATCCCGCTCAGACAAACCGCACACTCTCGCCCTTAACCAACGAGTGCTTCAGAAACTTCTTGTCATCGTGGCCGGGATAGTCGATTCGATAATGCGCGCCGCGGCTCTCCTCGCGCGCCAGCGCCAAACGCGCCACCAGCAGCCCCGCCAGATGCATATTTGCGGCCTCATATGTCCGCCGGGTGCGCGGATGCGCCACTCTCGGCGCCATTCCCTCCAGCACTTTAATCGCCTCTTGCATTCCAGCCCGCGTGCGCACAATGCCGGCATCCTTCCACATAACATCCTGGATCTGGACAATCAACTCCTCAATTCCCGCGTCCACCGGCCCGTTCTGTGACGCAGCTTTCTTCTCGCTGGCAGGCTTGCGCGCGGGCTGCAATTCTTCCCGCATGGCTTTTCCCGCGCGCGCTCCATATACCAGGCCCTCAAGCAGGGCGTTGCTGACGAGTCGGTTCGCGCCATGGACGCCGCTCGCAGCCGCTTCGCCTGCGGCGTAGAGTCCAGCAAGACTGGTCTTGCCCCATAGGTCGGTTCGCACTCCGCCGATCGAAAAGTGCGCGGCGGGGCGAACCGGAATGACGTCTTCAGTGATGTCAATGTTGTGCTTCATGAAGGTGGCGTAAATGCGCGAGAAGCGTTTCCGCACTCTCGCGGCGTCCAAGTGCGTGAGGTCGAGGTACACGAACGGATCCTTGGCGCGGCTGACTTCCATCTCGTGCATGATGGCACGCGCCACTACGTCGCCCGGCGCCTGTTCCGCCAGAGGATGGTATTTTGCCATGAAGCGATCCAGTTCGATATTCCGGAGATAAGCGCCCTCACTGCGCAGCGCCTCCGAGAGCAGGAAGCGGGGCGCCTTCTTCAGGTACAGCACGGTGGGATGAAACTGAACGAACTCCATGTCGCTGACCTCCGCCCCCGCGCGGAAGGCCATGGCCACGCCGTCGCCCGTGGCGGCTTCGGGGTTGGTTGTGTTTCGGTAAATCTGACCCATACCTCCCGTAGCCAGCAACACCGCCGAACAGGCCACCTCTTCCGGCAATCCCTTCTCACTGATCAGAGAAACTCCAGTCACTCGTGCGCCTTCACTCTTGAGATCGCTTACAAGCCCGGTGGAAAACTCGAACTCCAGCACCGAAATGTTTTTGGACGCGCGCACTTTAGCCTGGAGCGCGCGCAGAATTTCGCCTCCGGTTGAATCGTCCGCGGCACGCAGAACATGGCTGTGGCTGTAGGAGGCTTCGGTTTCGAATGTCAGTTTGGTTCCGTGCCGGTCCGACTGCTTGCCCCACGCGATCACTTCCTCGATGCGCTCGGGCCCTTCCTCCTCCAGAGTCTTCACTGCTTCCGGACGGCACAGGCCGTCGCCGGCGACCAGAGTGTCCTGCAGGTGCAGGATGACCTCATCTTCGTCGCTGAGCGGAGGCACAGCTCCGCCTTGCGCGGACTGCGTGGTGGAACTCATGGCCTCTGTTTTGGCCAGCACCAACACGCGTCCCGCGCCCGCCAGTTCGATCGCTGCCCGCAATCCTGCAACGCCGGCGCCAATCACAATGAAATCGGTCTCGGCTGGAAGACCTTTCATAAACGGCAAATAGTACCACTTCCCGGGCCCGTGTGATCAAAACCGCGCTGCCCATAGGCTATTATGGGATTCCATGGCGCAGGTCACCATCCATGTCCCGCCGCGGCCCTACCAGGCGCGCATCGAGAACGGCTTGCTGGCGCGCTCGGGAACCTTATTGGCGGAATTGCTGCCTAACGCCAGCAACGTATTTGTGGTAACGGTTGCGCCGGTGCGCCGCCGCTGGGGTTCAAGACTTATTCGCTCCCTGATTTCGGCCGGTTTCAAGCCGCAGGTCCTCCAGATGCCCGACGGGGAAACTGCGAAGAAGCTGAAGACCATCGAAACGCTGGCCGAAAGATTGTCTCGTCTGGGCGCGGACCGCAAAGCGGTTCTGATCGCTCTGGGCGGCGGCGTGGTCGGCGATGTGACCGGGCTGCTCGCGTCTCTTTACATGCGCGGCGTGGAACTGGTAGAGGTTCCCACCACGGTCCTCGCCCAGGTGGATGCATCCGTCGGCGGCAAGACCGGAGTGAATCTGGGGGCAGGGAAGAACTTACTGGGAACGTTTTATCATCCCCGCGCGGTTCTGATCGATCCCGAAGTCCTCCGGACGCTTCCCAACCGCGAATTTCGCGCCGGCCTGTACGAGGCGCTCAAGTGCGGCATCATCGGAGACCTCGATCTTTTTTTGCGCTTCGAACAGAAACGCGCTCAGATTTTGAAGCGCGATCCCGTGGAAGTAGAAGGCATTATCGCCCAGTCGGTGAAGTTGAAAGCCGAAGTCGTCTCCGCCGACGAGCACGAAGGCGGGTTGCGTCGCGTGCTCAATCTGGGTCACACCATCGGACACGCGCTTGAGGCCGAAACCGGCTACCGCAGCCTGCTTCACGGCGAGGCAGTCGCCTGGGGCCTGATCGCGGCCGCCAACATCGCTCTAACAGTCGGACGCACCGACAGGGTGACCGCCGGCCGCATCGCCGATGCTGTCCTTAGCCTAGGCCGCCTGCCGGAACTCAAAGTGAGCGCCCGCAAGATTCTCGCGCGCCTGCAGGCCGACAAGAAAACGCAAGGCGGCGTGGTGCACTTCGTGCTGCCGCGGGAAATTGGGAAAGTCGAAATCGCCTCCGACGTTCCGGACAGCGTCGTGATCAATGCCGTCGAAGAATTGCGCCGCCTGTCTCGCGGCGGATGGGGGAAGTGAAATTGCTGATTGGTGATTAAGAACTCTCGGACGTCGGCGTTTTCTTGCTCTTCAATCAGCAATCAACAATCAGCAATTGCATCCAGCAGTCATGCCCACAACGCTCAAACCCGTCGTCGGCGCCGCTCCCGAAGGCGCGCGCGATCCCGACGCGGCCGCTCGCGCCGTCCGCGAGATGTTCACTTCGATCGCTCCGCGCTACGACCTGCTCAACCACATCTTGTCGTTCAATGTAGATCGCCTTTGGTGGCGCCGCACCGCGAGCTCTTTCGCCGAGATCCTTGCCCAGCCGGACTCCCGTGTTCTTGACCTCTGCTGCGGCACGGGCGACATGACCTTCGCCTTGCGCAAACGGGCGGGAAGCATTCCCCAAGTCTTTGGCGCCGACTTCTCTCATGCGATGCTGCAGCGGGCCCGGTTGAAGTCTCTCGACAAGGTCTCACAGAAAGGCAAGTCTGCCATACCGCACTGGATCGAAGCCGACGCCCTCCGCCTTCCGTTTCCCGACGAACACTTCTCCCTCGTGACCTCTGCCTTCGGTTTCCGCAATCTCGCCGACTATGACGCCGGCCTGCGCGAGATCGTCCGCGTCTTGAGCACCGCCGGAGAGTGCGGCATCCTCGACTTCAGCGAGCCCAAAGGAGTCATCGGCCACCTGTATCGTTTCTACTTCAAGCAGGTTCTGCCGCGCGTAGGCACACTCCTTTCGGGCGTGCGCGGACCCTACGCCTATCTCCCCAACTCGGTCGAACGCTTTCCCGAGCCGCAGGAAATGCTCGCGCGCATGCGCCAGGCCGGCTTCCGCGAAGCCAGCTGGACGCCCTACACCTTCGGCATCGCAGGCTTATATCGCGGAAAGAAATAAAAGGAAGAAACGAAAAAGGAAAGTGCAGCGAGTTCTTGAGTGATGTTTCTTGTGACTTAAGATCTAAAGGGCACGACCTCAGCCGTGCCCTTCCCGAAATCATTTTTCAGAACCGATCCTAGAACGGAATATCTTCATCCGTGATGGGGCCGGCGCTGGCACCCGCATGCTCAGGCTCCGGCGTTCGCTGGTCGAAGTTGTTGCCGGCGCCGGCCGATGCCCCCGCGCCGCGTGAACTTTCCTTGAAGTCTCCCCCGCCGCCTTCGCCGCGGCCGCCGAGCAAGATCAGGTCGCTGGCGACGACTTCGGTCATGTACTTCTTCTGGCCGCTGGTCTTGTCGTCCCAGGAACGAGTTTGCAGGCGGCCCTCGACGTAGACTTTGCCGCCTTTCTTGAGATACTCGCCCGCGATCTCGGCCAGGCGCTGCCAGAGCACGACGTTGTGCCACTCGGTGCGGTCCTGCCAGTCGCCAGCCTTGTCTTTGAAGCGCTCGTTGGTGGCGATAGTTAGCTTGGCCACGGGCGTGCCCTGGGGTGTGTACTTGACTTCCGGATCTTTCCCAAGATTCCCGATCAGTTGAACCCGGTTCAGACTTTTTCCTGCCATGGGATGCTCCTTTGCAGGGGTTCAGTATACCGGAAGCACAAGGTTGCGGACGGTGCGCGAGATCATATTCTCCTTCGAAATCCGTTCTGGGAACAGAGTCCGTGCGTTACCGGTCGGGACTAAAGTCCTTTCTGCTTGGACGCGGTCACGTTATAATCGCGTCATGCCTCCTGCACCCGGCGCCACCAAAGCGATCGGCATGGTTCCCGACGAGATGAAAGCCGAACCAAAGTCCAAGGGCCTGAGCACGCCGCGCAAGAAGAAGCCGAAGGAACTGGCGGTCATCACCGAATGCTGCACGGGATGCGCTGGGTCGCCCGCGTGCGTGGAATACTGTCCGGTGGAAGACTGTATGTTCTGGGTAGCAGACGAAGACAGCACGCCCTTCGGGCGCATCGCGGTCGATCCCATTCTCTGCATCGGCTGCAAGAAGTGCCTCAGCAAAGGTCCTGACGGCTGCTTTCTTGACGGCTGCCCCTGGGACGCCATCGCCATGGTGGATACGGCCGAAGTGGAAAAAGAAGTCGGCCCGATGGCGATTTAGAAACAGTGATCAGTGGTCAGTCAGACCAGTAATCATGCAGGGTTTTTCTGACCACCGACCACTAATCACTTCTTCTTCGACTTACTCTCTTCCCCGGAGTGTTCTGGGCTGTTTCCAGGCTCGGGAAAGTCTGTGTCAGCGCCTTTGATGCGCGAGTCTTGATCGCGGTGGCCCAGTTGTCCCGCGAGGCCGGCATTGGCGTCGTGATCGCGCTTTACGCCTTCAGTGGCGCCCTTGGCGCCGTCGGGATCGTTTTCGGAAATCTTTGTCACCGTGAGCCTCCGATGCGACTGACTACTGACCACTGATCACTGGCGACTTTATTCTCCCGGTCGAGTCGCGACTCCCAGTTTGCGGAGCCGTTCGCGGGCCTGCAGGGCTTCGTTGGACTTAGGATACCGCTGGATCACGTGCCGAAGCTCCACCACTCCATCCTCCTGCTTGCCCAGCTCGATTAACGCAAATCCTTTTTTCAACTGAGCGGAAGCAGCCTTGGTTCCGGTAGGAAAGTTTTGCAAAACCTGGTCGTAGCTCAGCGCGGCCTGCTGGTAGTTTGCCTGGCGGAATTGAATTTCGCCGAGATAGAAGTAACAGTTTCCGGCGCCATCGGTATTGGGATAGAACTTGATGTAGTCGGAGAATTCCTGAATGGCGAGATCGTTCTTGTTACCGTTGTAATCGCGCAGGGCATTGTTGTAGAGCACATCCGGCGGCGGAGCCTGTGCCTGTGCCTGCTGTTGCGCCTGCGCCTGGGCCTGTTGCGCCGCGAGGCTCTGCTGCGACGACTGCATGTCCTCAAGCTGTTTGCTGACTTTGGCAAGGCGAGCCTTGAGTTCGTCGAGCGTGTCGTTCAGGGATTGGATTTGGCCGGCGAGCTGGTCAACGTGCGCGGAGGAGTCTCCCTGCTGCTTTTGCAACGTGGCTTGCAGCGTGGCGATGGCGACGGTACTTTTGTTGATCGCATCGGTATCCCGTTCGACCAGGTTTTTCATGACGCCCATGCGCTCGTCGAAACTGCGCTGCATGGCGGTCATCTGCTCCTGCAGTTGCTGGACTTGAGTTTGCAGTTGGATCATTTCCTTGCTGGCGCACCATGCCGGGGCGGCGGCCAGCGATAGCGTGGAGAGCAGGGCGAGAAGCGTGGAGAGAAAGCGTCGTAGTGTCATAGGGTAAGTTTCCTGAAACCATTCTAGACGGATTGCTGGCGCTGTGGGTTAGGAAGATTCTCGGTCGACAACATGAAAAATCAGGGGCGGAGTTTCCCTCCGCCCCTCTCTAAGGAGCGTTGCGCTACTTCTGATAGACGAAATGGCCGCGACGGTTCTGTTGCCAGCAGGCCTCGTTTTCTTCCAGGCAGAACGGTTTCTCCTTGCCGTAGCTGATGGTCTTGATGCGGCTGGCGTTGATTCCGGCCGTGGTCAAGGAGTTTTTCACCGACTGGGCGCGCTGGTCACCCAGGGCCAGGTTGTATTCGGTCGAACCGCGGTCGTCGCAGTGTCCCTCGATCGTAAACGTGACGTTGGGATGCTGATTGAGGAAAAGCATATCCGACTGAATGGAAGCTTGCTGATCGGGACGAATGTCTGACTTGTCGTAGTCGAAGTAAATGTCCTTCACGCTGTGTCCGAAGAGGTCCTCTTCCGTAGGCGAAGGCGCGGGAGGAGCCTCAGCCGCGGGCGGCGGCGTGACGGTGAGGCGCGTGGTGGCCTCCTGGGTTCCACCAGAGCCTTTGGCTACGAGGTGATAAGTGGTCGAATCGGTGGGCGTGACCTGTTGCGATCCGGTGGGCTGAACGGCGCCAATACCGTCGATGGAAACGTCGGTGGCATTCGAGGTCTGCCACGTCAGGGTCGCGGATTGCCCAGCCTGAATGGTGTCTGGGCTGACGGAAATGGAAGCGGTCGGCGCAGCCGCGGGCGGCGGTGGTGGCGGTGGCGGAGCTGTTTTCTTATGGCATGCGCCCAGCATGACAACAGCGGCCAGAGCGATGACGGTTGCGAGTACCTTTAAACTTTGATTTCTCATATTCTTCCTCTCACGTTTGATCCTCCTGCGAACCCCGAAAGACGTCGAGGTCAGACGAAGTGTTTTTATTTCCAACTCCAGTTTGGTTGCGAGTTACGTCCAGTAAAAGTCAGTTGACGAAGTTTGGTGCCGTCGGCCAGCATCATCCAGATTTCCTCCTTGCCCGAACGCCTCGACTCAAAGACGATGTGGCGGCCGTCCGGCGACCACGAGGGATAATCGTTGCGCCCGCCGTCGTGGGTGAGCTGAACCCATTGTTTGCTGGCAATGTCCATCAAGTAAATGTCGGAAGAGCCGGGCTGGCCGGGGCCGTACTTGCGTGTCCAGGCCAGAGTGAGGAATTGGCCATTGGGCGACCAGTTGGGCGAGACCGCGTAGCCCTGGTCCGTCATGCGCTGCTGGTTGGTCCCGTCGGACTCGATAGTGTAGACCTGCGGCAATCCGGTGCTGCCGCTGACGAAAGCGATCTGCGCGCCGGTCTTGCGATTCCATACAGGACCAACGTCCGGGCCCTTGTTGGACGTCAAGCGGTGAAGGTTGGCGCCCGAAGCGTCACAAACATAAATTTGAGAATTGCCGCCGCGAGAGGACGACAGGGCGAGGCGGGCACCGTCGGGCGACCACGCAGGCGAAAGATTGGTACCGCCGAAGCGGGGAAAACTGATCACGCGGTTGAGATCGAGAGAGAACACAACAACGTCCCAGCCGCTCTTGGTTAAAGAGCTGAACGCGAGACGAGAACCGTCGGGCGAAACCCGCGGCGAAAGCGAGTCGGAGCCCAGGCGAGTGAGTTGGCGTTGATTCGAGCCGTCGTAGTCCATCACCCAGATTTCTTTGTGGCCGGAGCGGTCGCTGACGAAATAGATTTTGCTTTCGGCTATGCCAGGAATGCCGCCGCCCAGGCGGAAAATGATCTCGTCGGCGAATTTGTGGGCGATGACGCGAGCGGCGTCGTCGCTGGGAAGGTCGGTGTATTGCTTGCCGAGAACCTCCGGCGAGGCCGTGTTCTTCACGTCGTAGAGCCAGCCCTGCACGACGAGTTTTCCCGAGGCGACGCCGAGATTGCCGAAGGCCAGCATGGCCGCGTTCGGCGGCGGCGAATTCCAGACTCCGAAGGTGACCTCGGGCGGTTGGCCGGGCACCTGCAGCGGGTAAAAGCTCTTGGAGATCAGTTCGACGACGCCCGAATTGTCCAGATCGTTCCAAAATGTTTCGTTGAACGTCTTCAGCAAGGCGTCATTCTGGGGATCGCTGTTGGAAGGTTTGAAGTCGGGAACGGCAAGCCGGACTTTTTCGACGCCCAGGCCGGAACCCGTGCGAACCCAATCCTGGGCGTCGGACATGGCAGGCAAAAGCGAACAGACCAGAATCAGCAAGCCCAAGGCGCAGGGAAGTGGAGAATTCAATGCGCGCGAAACTGGTCTGTGCGAATCGTTCATCCGTCTGGAGTTGTTACGCGAGCCCCGGTGAAAGGATGCTGTATACGACAATATCGTACCCCGATACGTTTCCATTGGCAAGCTATCGGCGATCATTACCATCATCATAGTCACGCACTGGAACCTCGGGAGTAATCAGGTGGATGCGCAACGTTTTCCCATCCTATACATATCGGAATCTCCAGGGGATTACTTTATGGATGCTGCGACGGGGCGATAAGGACACAACTTTATTTCCTGCTGTAATCAAACCAATATTCCACTGAGATTTTGCTGCCGCTGTAGTCCGGGGGCAGCGGGCCGAAGGTGTCGATACGCTGCAACGCGCGCGTGGCCGATATATCGAGCGAGGGGACGCCACTTGTCTGCTCCACCCTCACGTTGAAAGGGTGGCCATCGCGGGCTACGTCGAAGGTGATATAGACGCGTTGCGCAGTGGTGATCTTCGGGTCGACTTCGTACTTCAGCCAGTTCTCGGAAACTTTCCGCTGAATAATCTGCACGTACCAGCCGTACCTCGTGCCAAAATCGCCGCCACCACCGGTGATTCCAAAACCGCCTTTGGCTCCGCCGGCATCGAAGGTGCCATAAGGACCGCTGACCGGGCCGCCTTCGCCGAAGGCAACCTGGTTGGTTTCCTCCTGGGGTGCGGGCTCCGCCTTTGCTTTGGTCGGGGCAGGCGGCTTCTTTGGCTTGATCTTGGAATTCTTGCCCTGAATCTCGATGGCGTCGGGTTCTTTCTCTTCAACCTTGGGTTCAGACTTGGTGAGGCCCTTGGATTCATTAGCCAGCACGTTCTGCGTCGGCGCGGGCGTGGCGGGCAAGGGAACGGCGCTGACTAGCGTGACGCCAATCGCCGAACCGCCGCCGCCGGAACCCCAGCCTTCCCCCGGTTCCCCGTGTAAACCACCGAGTAGAGCAAGATGAGCGCGGTGAGCGTGATGTGGAAGCCTGCGGACCAGGCGAGGGCGCGTCCCCAATTATCGTGCTCGAAAAATATCTCAGCGTTTTGCGCCATTTTGCTCCAAAGGCTGAGTGACGATGCTGACGTTGGTGAGGCCCGATTGCTTCACCGCATCCATGACCGTGGCGAAAGCGCCGAAGGGGACGTTCTCATCGGCGCGGACAAAGATGAACTGGTTGCGGGGATCGCGAATCCTCTGCCGCAGCCTGGCCGCGATCTGGTTAATGTTGATGGCGTCGTTGCCAAGAAAGACGCGCTGATCCTTGTTTATGGTGATGACGATGCGTTCTTCCGTGATTTCCTTGACCGTGCGCGTTTTGGGCACGCTGACCTCAATGCCCGACTGCAAAACCGGCGCAGTCACCATGAAGATGATGAGCAGCACTAGGACGACGTCGACAAGCGGAGTGATGTTGATATCGGCAAGAGCAGTTTGCGTGCGGCCGTTGGGCGAGGTGAAAGCCATCAGCGCCTCACTTCGGCCGCGGGCTGCGCCTGCATGCTCTCGATGGAGTTGAGAACTTCGAGTGTGAAATCGTCGCCGCGGGCCGCAAACTCGCGAATGGAGTTGCCAATCAGGTTGTAGGCGATGACAGCCGGGATGGCAGCAGCGAGTCCGGCCGCGGTGGTGATGAGAGCTTCGGAAATTCCGGGGGCCACGGCGCGCAAGGTTGCGCCGCCCGCGGTCCCGAGCCCATGGAAGGCGTCAATGATTCCCCAGACGGTACCGAACAGGCCGATGAACGGGGTAACGGCGGCCGTGATGGCAAGCCAGGGGACGTTGCGCTCGAGGCGCGTAATTTCTTCCGAGGCTCCGATCTGCATGCCGCGCTGCACCGCCGTGAGGCTGCGAAGCGAGGCGGCAGGAGAGGCAAGTTGGCGCTTGTATTCCTGGAATCCGCCTTCAAAGACTCCCACCAGCGGGCTGGGACGGAACTGATCAGCGACGGTGGCGATGTCCTGCAACCGCTGAGCTTTGCGAAAGGCGCGCATAAAACGTCCACTCTGCACGCGGGCCCGGCGCAGCAAGCTCCATTTGGTAAGGATGATTGCCCAGGAGATCAGGCTGAAGGCAAGCAAAACGAGGAGAACGAATTTGGCGACCGCCCCGGTACTAGTAAGAAGATCGAGAACTTCGCCGCCGATAAAAAGCGCAGAGCAGGGAATTAGTTGCATTGTGATTAGGAGGATACCTTGAGCCGATTATAGATGATCAAGACGCGGCTTCTTCGCAGACGTATCGTAAGAATAACCTCCTGACCTGGATCGCGATTGTGGATTTCGACCCCTAACATCTCATTTTGCTCATATACCCCAGAGTCGAGACTGACATCAAAGAAGAGCACCATCGCTTATTTCAAATTTTTCACGGGAGGGAGAATTCATGGCACCTTATGGAATGCTCCGAGACTACCGCTTCACCAATGCCGCAGAAGACATCCGGGGCTCAAAGTTGTACGGTCTGAACGACGAGAAACTGGGCAAGATCGACGACGTGATTTTCGACCACTTCACAGGATTGATCAGCTATGTGGTGGTCGACACAGGCGGCTGGCTGTCGACGAAGAAATTCATCGTTCCGGCGAACCGGCTTCGAACCTCCGCCGAACACAAAGACGACTTCGCGGCCAATTTAACCAAAGCACAGATCGAGTCTTTTCCGCCATACAACGAGGCTGACCTGGAATCAGAGCAGCAGTGGGCGGATTATGAAGGCCGATACCGCTCGAAGTGGGAGGCCGACCCGGTGATGCACCGAACGGGGACGGACCGGAATATTACGCCCACGACGCAGCAGATGCCGGGGCGTTCGCCGTCAGAGCGGGTCGCAGCTTCGGCGGCAGGAATGGAAGATACTGGCGCATTCACCGATGGCGGGTTCGCGGCCAGCACCGACAGTGTCGTGATCAGCCAGGGTGCGATGGGCATCGGACCGCGCTGGGACACATTCCAGAACCGGTTGCGCGAGCGTCGCAAGGAAGTGATTAACACCGGCTCAGACAAGTTCCGCAAAGCTGGCTAGCTCAGGCAATGCCTTGCGCAGCCACGGCCTCGGCCGTGGCTTTTCTCTTTGCCGGGAGGCAGGGCGATAAAGCCTCCCACTGCCTTTCGTGCTATGCTGCGCAAAACTTTAACATCGTCAACCAAGGAAGCTTTGTGCTGGTTGAATTGCGTTTAGAGAACTACGCGGTCATCGACAATGCGGCGGTGGAGTTCGCCTCCGGGTTAAACCTGCTGACCGGAGAAACGGGCGCGGGAAAATCCATACTTATCGATGCATTGGCCCTGCTGCTGGGCGAGAAAGCGTCGAGCGACGTGATTCGCGCGGGGGCCGAACGCGCGGTCGTATCGGCAGTTTTCGAATCCGAAGGACAGGCCGGAGACGCGATCGAGAGGCTACTCAAGC
The DNA here is from genome assembly GCA_963771895.1 of uncultured Acidobacteriaceae bacterium. GTDB lineage: Bacteria > Acidobacteriota > Terriglobia > Terriglobales > Acidobacteriaceae > Sulfotelmatobacter. The sequence goes on from CAVYVQ010000041.1 coordinate 54,742, forward strand.
ATAACGGCCTGGACGAATCGGAAGACGGGTCGCTGATTGTGCGTCGTGAGATCGCGGCTGCGGGCAAAGGCCGCGTGTTCGTGAACAACCAGGCGGCAACCGTCGCGGTGCTGCGGCAATTGGCGCCTCGGTTGGCGACTATCCATGCACAGAACGAATCGCTTCTATCGTTCGACGGCCCGGCGCGGCTGGCGCTGCTGGATGGATTTGCCGGAAGCCAGATCGAGCCGGTAACGGTCGCCCATGACGTGTGGAAGGGAATTCGCAGCCGCATTGAAGAGCTGGAACACGGCGAACAGGATCGCTTGCGGCTGGTGGATCTGTGGATGTTTCAAAAACGCGAGATCGAAGATGCCAAACTGCAGCCGGGCGAAGACGAACAACTAGAGACGGAAAAGCGTGTACTGGCTAACGCGGAGAAAATCTACAACGCTGCGATGCAAGCCTTCGATCTGCTATACGAGGGCGATGGTTCCACATCTTCCTCGATGCGGGCCGCGCAGAAGCAGGTTGAAGAACTGGCGCGCTACGAGCCGAAGTTTCAGGAGGCCCTGGCTGCATTGGAGACCGCGCGCATCAGCGTCGAAGACGTGGGAGCCACGGTGCGGGATTATGCGGGTGGAATCCATGCCTCGCCGGAACACCTCGCGGAGGTGGAAGACCGGCTGGCATCGCTCGACCGGCTGAAGCGGAAGTACGGTCCGACGCTGGACGATGTTATCGCCTTCGGAGCGGACGTGGCACGCAAACTTTCGGAGATTGAGAACAAGGACGAAATCCTGCACGAGCTGCGCGCGGAGCTGGCGAAGGCTGGTACGGAATATTTGCGGGCAGCGCGCGCGCTGTCGAAAAAGCGCGAGGAAGCGGCGCGCAAGCTGGAGAAGCTGGTCGAGGCCGAAATCAACGATCTGGCAATGAAATCAGCATTCCGCATCGAGATGACCACAGCAGAGCAGGAAGGGAACTGGACGGCTACGGGAATCGATCAGGTGGTTTATATGATTGCGACGAATCCGGGCGAGCCGATGCGCCAGTTGGAACACGCTGCGTCAGGCGGCGAACTGTCGAGGGTGATGCTGGCGCTGAAAGTAAGCGTTGCGCAGACGCCCTCGCCCGCGAAAACCGTCAGCCCGCAAAGGGCCGCTTCACGGGCGGCCCAACGCACGATGGTCTTCGACGAAATCGACACCGGCATCGGAGGCCGAGCCGCCGAAGCGGTGGGAAAGAAGCTGAAGGAACTTGCGCGGGCCAACCAGGTGCTCTGCGTCACTCACCTCCCACAAATTGCGACCTTCGCCGATCATCACTACGTCATCGAAAAAAAGGCTTGGGGCGGACGGACGCGGACCACGATCCGCAGGGTTGCAGGCCAAGAACGCACCGAAGAAGTGGCGCGAATGTTAAGCGGTGCCAAGCTGACCGATACTTCGCGCAAACATGCCGAGCAAATGATCAAGGCGAATGGGTAGTTTGGGCGTCCTGCCGCCCCGTCGAACGCGTTCAAAACCTCTCTCGCGGAACCACTCGCTGCCCAGAATCCCCACTCACTGCTAATCCCCACCGTTTCTGTGGCTTACGTTGACCAGAGGGGTACTTTCCCAGTAGTTTATCAATATAGCCTCAACGGGATTCGTGTACCCTAAAACATATGGATTCAAAACATATGGATTCGAGGCCGATTTTGCATCCTACAAAGTCCGTGGAAGATCATTCTAGGGAAGGTCATAGGAACGGGAGTCTGAGATTGCCAAACAGCCAGGGAAAAACTGTGCTTTTGCTGAAGCCGCGAGGGTTCTGCGCCGGCGTAGTGCGTGCCATTGACGTGGTCCGTATCGCGCTCGAAGCCTTCGGTCCGCCGATTTATGTCCGCAAGGAGATCGTCCACAACAGTTTTGTGGTGGACGAGTTGCGCGGCAAGGGCGCGATCTTCGTCGATAGCGAAGATGAAGTCCCCAACGGCGAGCGCGTGATCTATAGTGCGCACGGCGTTTCGCCCGAAGTGCGCGAGCACAGTGCCCGGCGCGGGTTGCGAGTTATCGACGCCACCTGCCCGCTGGTGACAAAGGTGCACGTAGAGGCGGTGAAGTTCGCCAAAGAAGGCTACTCGCTGATCCTGATCGGGCACCACGATCACGACGAAGTAATTGGAACGCTCGGCGAGGCTCCAATGGTCACCCAGGTCGTTGGAACTCCAGAGCAGGTGAAGTCGCTGACCGTGCCCGACCCGAATCGCGTCGCTTATCTCACCCAAACCACGCTGAGCCTCGACGAGACTAAGGACATCATTGCGGCGTTGAAAAAGAAGTTTCCCAACATCAAAGGCCCGGCGGCCCAGGATATCTGCTACGCCACGGAAAACCGCCAGGTAGCCGTGAAGCAGGTCGCCTCGGAAGCTGATCTGCTACTGGTGGTAGGGTCGGAAAACAGTTCAAACTCGAATCGTCTGGTCGAGGTAGCGCGAAACTTGGGTACGAACTCGCATCTTATCGACAGCTACAAAGATATCGAGGCCGATTGGCTGGCAGGCGTGAAAACGATCGCATTGACGGCCGGTGCTTCCGCCCCGGAGTGCCTGGTGGAAGAGACCATGAAGTTTCTGGCCAGCAAAGGTTTCGACAACGTGCAGGAACTCGAAGTCATGCCGGAAAACGTTCGCTTCGGGCTGCCGCCGGAGATTGTCGAGGCCATCGCCGCCGCTCCGGCCAGCGTTACCGCGGACTAACGGAGCCGCATATTGATGGATACAAACTCCCCTGACTCGAACTTAGCCTCCGAACCACAGCTTCGCTTTGGCAAGATCGACGGACTGGGCAGCCGTGTAGCCGCTGCCATGAGCGCCGCCCGCAAGCTTCTTTCCTCCGCTCAGCACGAGGATGGCTACTGGTGCGGAGAACTGGAAGCCGACACCACGCTGGAATCGGATTACATCCTGCTCCATACGCTGCTGGGCACCGGTGACCCCGAGCGCTTCCAGAAAGCGGCCAACTGGGTCGTTCGGCATCAGCATGAAGACGGTGGCTGGAATACGTATCCCGCCGGACCGTCGAACATCAGCGCTTCGGTGAAGGCGTATTTCGGACTGAAGCTGGCGGGGTACAAAGCGGATCATCCCGTGCTGCAGCGCGCTCGCAAGAAAATCCTCGAACTCGGCGGAGTCACCGAGGTCAACACATTTACCAAGATCTATCTGTGCTTCTTCGGCCAGTACGATTACGATGCCGTGCCTGCGATTCCGCCGGAGATCGTGCTGTTTCCCAACTGGTTCTGGTTCAATATCTACGAGATTTCGTCCTGGTCGCGGGCCATCCTGGTGCCACTTTCCATCTGCTACGCCAAGAAGCCGTTCAAGAAAATTCCGCGGGAAATGGGCGTCGAAGAACTTTTCGTCGGCGGAATGCACAAGACGCGGATGCATCTGCGCTGGTCCAAGAAGCTGATATCGTGGCGCAACTTCTTCCTCTGCCTTGACCGCATGACGCATTGGTTCGAGCGGGTCCACATCCGGCCGTTGCGTTCGATTGCACTGAAGAGCGCCGAGAAATGGGTGCTCGAACGCAGTGAGATGAGCGATGGCCTGGGCGGCATCTATCCCTCGATCATGAATTCCATCATCGCTATGCGCTGCCAGGGATATTCCCTCGACGATCCGCAGGTGATCCGCGCGATGGATGAATTCGAGAAGCTTGGCATCGAAGAAGGTGACACCTTCCGCATGCAGCCCTGCCTGTCTCCGGTGTGGGATACGGCGTATGCCATGTTCGCCCTCGGAGAGTCAGGAGTTCCGGCGAATGATCCGCGAATGGTGAAATGCGCTGACTGGATCCTGCAGAAGCAGGTGCGGAATCCTGGCGACTGGCAGATCAAGAATACGAAGGGCAAGCCGGGCGGATGGTACTTCGAGTTCAACAACGAGTTCTACCCGGATGTGGATGACAGCGCGATGGTTTGTCTGGCTCTGAGCCGCGTGGAACATCCCAATGGGCGCTATCAGCGCGAGTCGGTGCAGCGAGCTATCGACTGGATTCTGTCGATGCAGTGCAAGAACGGCGGCTGGGCGTCGTTCGACAAAGACAACGACCGCATGGTATTCGAGCACGTGCCCTTCGCCGATCACAACGCCATGCTCGATCCGGCGACGGTCGATATTACCGGGCGCACCCTCGAGATGCTGGCGGCCTACGGTTACGGCAAGAAACACCCAGCGGTGCAGCGCGCGATTGAATTCCTCCGCCAGAAACAAGAGCCGGATGGAAGCTGGTTCGGGCGGTGGGGCGTGAATTACATCTACGGCACGGCGCTAGTGTTGCGTGGCCTCGAAGCGATTGGCATGGATAACCACGAGCCTTGCATCCAGCAGGCGGCGGAGTGGCTGCGCATGGTGCAGAACCCGGACGGCGGCTGGGGCGAGAGCTGCGGCTCATACGACGATCCCAGCACCCGCGGCGTGGGCCCGAGCACGCCGTCGCAAACCGCTTGGGCGATTCTGGGACTGCTGGCCGTAGGCGATACGCGCAGCGATTCTGTCGCCCGAGGAATCGCACACCTGTTGCGCACGCAGAAAGAAGATGGCTCCTGGGACGAACCCTACTGCACGGGCACGGGTTTTCCACGCGTGTTCTATTTGCAGTATCACCTCTACCGGCAATACTTCCCCCTGCTTGCGCTGACAACGTATGCCAAGGTGATGGAGAAAAACAGCGATTAGCAATTGGCAATTAGCAATTAGCCTTGACCGGCCCAGTTCAGCGCGAGGTCTTGAAGTGTTGCAGCTGGAACCTCGGAAGACCAATTGCCAACTGCCAATTGCTGACGTATGAGAGTCTTCGTCACAGGCGCAACAGGATTCCTCGGCAGTCACGTAGCCCGCGTTCTCGCGGAGCAGGGAGCCGATCTGCGGCTGCTGGTGCGCCCCACCAGCAATCTGAGGAATCTGGAAGGTCTAAAGGCCGGCTCTTCCAGAGTAGAGACGGCGACGGGCGATCTGCGCGATCCCGCATCGCTCGAAAAAGCGATGACGGGCTGCGAGGTGGTTTTTCACGTGGCCGCCGACTATCGGCTGTGGGTGCGTGATCCCGCGGAGATGTACCGCTCGAATGTGGAAGGCACGCGGGCGATTCTTGAGGCTGCACGCAAGAACGCAGTGCGTTGTGTGGTGTACACATCGAGCGTAGCGACGATGGGATTTACAGGAAACGGACATCCAGCAGACGAAGGTTCTCCGGTCTCGCTGGCGGACATGATCGGGCACTACAAGCGCTCGAAGTTCATGGCGGAACAGGTAGCGCTCGAAGCGGGCCGCGGCGGAATGCGGGTGGTGACGGTGAATCCAACGACGCCGATCGGCGAGCAGGACGTTAAGCCGACTCCGACCGGACGGATCGTCGTGGATTTTCTAAAGAGAAAGTTTCCCGCGTATGTGGAAACGGGATTGAACCTGGTCGACGTTCAGGAGTGCGCGCGCGGACACATCGCGGCCCTGGAAGAAGGCAAGAGCGGCGAGCGCTACATTCTTGGTGGCGAGAATCTGACGTTGAAACAGATCCTCGACAAGCTGGGCGCGATCTCCGGCCTTCCATCACCGAAAATAAAACTGCCGTACTTTGTCGCCTACGCAGCGGGCGCGGTGGATGAGACGGTTTCAGGACGGCTGCTCGGCCGCGAGCCACGTGCGACCATCGAAACGGTGCGCATGGGAAAGAAAAAGATGTGGGCCAGTTCGAGCAAGGCAGAGCGCGAACTGGGATGGAAGACGGTATCCGCGGACGGGGCTTTGCGCCGTGCAGTGGAATGGTTCCGGGCCAATGGCTATGCCTAAAGTCGCTATCGTGGCAGCGCTGGAGAGCGAAGTCAGCGGCCTGACGAAGCGCTGGACTCGCGTCCACCGTGAGCACGAGGGACGCAGCTTTGATTTCTTCGAGCAGGATGAAATGATCGTTGTCTGTGGCGGCATCGGCATGGAGGCGGCGCGGAGAGCCGCCGAAGCGGTGATCGCGCTATACCATCCCACGCTGGTCCACTCGGTCGGTTTTGCCGGCGCGCTGGATGCGACCCTGCACATCGGAGACATTTTCGCGCCATCCGTGGTGATCGATGCGCGCGACGGCAGCCGCATCAAGATCGAAGGCGCAAACCGAAAAGGCACGCTGGTCAGCTTCATGGCGGTAGCCGGTATCGATCAGAAGAAGAACCTAGCGCAGGCCTACGGTGCGCACGCAGTTGACATGGAAGCGTCTGCAGTCGCCGCGGCGGCCCGCACTCACGGAATTCGCTTCAGCGCAATCAAAGCCATCTCCGACCAATATGACTTCGAAATGCCTGGGACGCCGCGCTTCATCGACCCGCAGGGCCGGTTCAGGACAGTCGCCTTTGCGCTGTATGCGGCCTTGCGGCCGTGGCTGTGGAGGCGCGTTGCCCTGCTAGGCGGCAACAGCCGCAAGGCAGCGAGAGCACTGGCCGATCATCTGGCAGGTTTCCGGCATGAACCGATCCAGGCGTCAAGCCAGAACTCAGAGGAGATCATGGCGCCTCCGGCAGCGTCCCCTGCCGAAGCCGCTACAAGCGCGTCGCGCGCCGGAGGCCGCGAATGAGACCGCAATTGAAAGTGCGCAAGAGATTAAGCATGAAATCCCGCATAAACGCCCGGCTGCTGGTTCCGATCGTCTTGTTGTGTGCGGCGATACCCTTAGCCGCGCAGTCAACGGACGCTAGCATGTACGCCGAAAGCTTTCGGCAGGGCGCGACCCGTGTCGTAGAAGAACGCTTTGAAGCCAAGCTCACGCCGCAAGATGCGGTCTACCGCGAACGCATCAAAGATTCGCGCGGCGCCGACCGGTACACCTTCTCGATTATTCCACGCGTTCCGGAGGGCGACACCAAGGTCACCTCCTGGCAAGTCAAAATGGCGGACCTCCACCATCCGATTTACGACAACGTGCTTCTGACGTCGATCGCGTCCTCCGATACTCCGGCCAATCAAGCGAAAGATGCGTTGTGGCGGCTTGACCCCAGCCGCTTTGCCGCCGTTCCCGTGGGCGCCAGGCGAATCATCAAGGTGGAGAGTTTTTATGTGGTGCTCGAAGTCAAGGCCTATCATTTCACGCCGCTGGATTCCCCGTATCTGGACTCCATGACGGTGGCAGTGGAGTTCCGGAACGCAGACCCGAGGCAGCCGGATATCCCTGCAAAGTAAGTCGCGCGGCTAATCCTGCGCAACAAAATGGTGAGTGAAGCTCATACGAAGTTGGGTTCATCTAAGAACTAATGGGGATTGCTCGACAACTCGCAGTCGATAACGGCACCCAGACGGTTCCCGCGACCATGCTGGCCGCCGTCTACCGCGGTATGAATGACGTCCGCCTCGAGACGGTTCCCGTGCCCGCAATCGCCGCTGGAGAGTTGCTCGTCCGCGTTCACACCTGCGGAGTTTGCGGCACGGACCTGAAGAAGATTGCCTCGGGCTCCCATTCCGCCCCCCGCATCTTCGGCCACGAAACCTCAGGCATAGTAGCGGCCGCAGGCGCGGGCGTAACCAGATTCGAGCCCGGCGATCGCATCGTGGTCTTTCATCACATCCCGTGCCGCAATTGTTACTATTGCCGCCACAAGACCTTCGCCCAATGTCCGACCTACAAAAGGGTCGGATGCACCGCCGGCTTCGAGCCCTCCGGCGGAGGCTTCGCGGAGTACGTCCGCGTCATGGATTGGATCGTCGATCAAGGTACTGTGAAAATCCCGCAAGGCGTTTCGTTTGAGCAGGCTTGTTTTGTGGAGCCGGTGAATACCTGCATGAAGGGCATCGAAGCCCTGCGCCTCCAGCCCGGCGAGACCGTGCTGGCCATCGGACAGGGCCCCATCGGCATCATACTCAGCGCACTGGCACGTAGGGCAGGGGCCACGGTTATTACTTCCGATTTGTATCCCGAGAGGCTTAGAATAGCTAAAAGCCTTGGCTTCGAGCATATGATCGACGCATCGCAGCAGGACGCGGTTCGCTATGTGCGGGAGCAGACAGAAGGGCGTGGCGCCGACGCTGTAATCTTAGCCGTCGGCAGCAATGCTTTGATTCGTTCCGCCCTGGATGCGGCCCGCCCCGGCGGCAGAGTGCTGTTGTTTGCGCAGACGCAGCGCGGCGAGGTGGTGGTGGATCCAGCCGCCATCTGCGTCGACGAGAAGACGCTGGTCGGGTCCTATAGCGCGTCTGTGGATTTGCAGGAAGAGTCAGTTCGTTTTGTGATGGAACAGGAAATGGATTTGGAACGGCTGATCAGCCATAGGTTTCCGCTGCAGGAAAGTCCGCTGGCCTTGGAACTTGCGGCTCATCCTCAGCCTAAGTCGATGAAAGTAGTGATTCAGCCCGGGTTAGTCTGGGGTGCGAAATAAGGGGTGCGAAATAAGCAGGGGAAGTAAGTTACCAGTTAGGTAAAGCGGTAAGCTGAGGAAGCAATCAGTGAATGGAAAAATGACGGCTGCCGTCCTGTACGGCAAAGAAGATCTGAAAATTGAACGAGTACCCATCCCTCGCGTGGAAAAGGGCGAGGTCCTGGTTAAAGTGCAGGTGGCGCTCACCTGCGGTACCGACCTCAAGGTTTATCAGCGCGGCTATCACGCCCGCATGATCGTGCCTCCCGCGCTCTTCGGCCACGAGTTGGCTGGCGTGATCGAGGAAGTCGGCGAGGGCGTGCTCACCTTCAAGAAGGGCATGCGCGTGGTCGCGCTCAACTCCGCGCCCTGCCAGATGTGTTTCTACTGCTCCAAGCATCAGGAAAATCTCTGCGAAGACCTGCTCTTCAACAACGGCGCGTACGCGGAATACATTCGCGTGCCGCGCCGCATCGTGGAAGCGAATATGCTCGTCATCCCGCCCGGCGTAAGTTTCGAAGATGCGGCCATGACCGAGCCGCTGGCGTGCGTGCTGCGTGGCCTGCACGAAACCGGAGTCGAGATCGGCGACACCGTCACCATCATCGGCGGCGGCCCCATCGGGCTGATGTTTGTCCAGGTCGCGCGAGCCATTGGCTGCAACGTGGTTTCCGTGGTCAAGCGCGACGAACAGGTAGTCGCCGCCAAGCAGATGGGCGCGCACGAAATTGTCCAGACCACCAAAGTGCCGAATGTGATCGAGGCCGTGCGCGCGCTCACCCCGCAGAAGCGCGGCTGTGACGTCGTCATCGAGGCCGTCGGTCGTCCCGAAGCCTGGGAGTGGACCGTCGAGATGGTACGCAAAGGTGGCACCGTGAATTTCTTCGGCGGCTGCGCCGGCGGATCCAAAGTGCAGCTCGACACCAACCGCTTGCACTATTCCGAGATCACGCTGAAGGCCACGTTCCACCACACGCCGGAAACCGTGCGCCGCGCCTTTGGCCTGATTGCCGCCAAGAAAATTCGTCCGACCGACTACATCACCGGCGAAGCGCCGCTGTCGCGCCTGCAGCAAGTCCTGCGCCACATGCTAAACCGCGGCGGCGACATCAAGACCGCAATCATCCCCGGCCACTAGATTGACGAAGAACTAAACTGGTTGACACTGAAATACCGGCCTTGTCATCCTGAGCGAAGCGAAGGACCCCATGCACGCCTGCAGTGACAGCGGCTCTGCAAGGAGTTCTCACGATGCTCAAGTTTTTGCTCGAAGGTGCTCCGTGACTAGCCAGCAAAGGCGAGTGCTAGTTTGTTGAAAGCTCACTTTCGCGGGTCTGTTCGGGAAGGGTACGAGTTTACTCCTGCCGTAAGCGCATAGAATCGATGCGGCTTCAGCCGCTGAGGTACTCGGCATATGACCCTGCCCAGCATATTGGTAGTTGTCGCAACCGTCATATTCATGATCCTTGAGAGAATATTTCCTGGGCGCGACCTGCCCAAAGCAAAGGGCTGGTACTGGCGTGCGTTGCTGATAAATTTCTCACAGCTCGGAATTACTCTGGCAACCGCGAGGTTGTGGATTCGCGTATTTCACGTTTCGGTCTTCAAGCTATCCGCCTGGCATATGCCTCTTGCGGAGGGCTTCATTGGATGGTTCATCGGAACATTTTTCTTTTACTGGTGGCACGTGCTACGGCACAAGAATGGATTCTGGCTTATATTCCACCAGGTCCATCACTCTCCATCGCGAATCGAGATCGCGACATCTTTCTACAAACACCCAATCGAAGCATTGAGTGACGCGATTCTTAGTGCTCTTGTGCTATATCCGCTGCTGGGATGCTCAATGATGGGCGCGTTCTGGTACAACTTCTTCGCGGCGACTGGCGAATACTTCTACCACGCAAATGTGCGGACACCGAGCTGGTTAAGATACGTGATCCAAACACCGGAACTGCACTCTATACATCACGAATACGACGTTCATAGATACAACTTTTCAGACATCCCGCTTTGGGATCGCTTGTTTGGGACTTATAAGGACACAGTCGAATTTTCTGGTCGCTGCGGTTTCCCGAAAGGAGCTGAAGAGAAGCTCCCAGCGATGTTGGCGTTCAAGGATGTGTACTATGAAGAACCAGCATAGCGCGACGTTAAGCGAAACCGCGTGATTCTTACTGAACGATGACTTCCGCAACCACCACGAACGCTCGTGCCACGATCGCGCCCGCTCCCGGCTGGAGCCGTCTCCCCGCCGCCTACGCCATCCCACCCTCCGCGCCCTCGCTGGAAGAATCTCAAGACTACTGCCGCCGCCTCGCCCGCACCCACTACGAAAATTTCTCGGTAACAACCTGGTTTCTACCCAAGAACCTTCGCCAGGATTTCTTCAATGTCTACGCCTATTGCCGCATCTCCGACGATCTAGGCGACGAAGTCGGCGACCCCGCCGCCGCGCTCGCGTTGCTCGATGAATGGCAAACCGAACTGGATGCATGCTACGCCGGCAACCCGCGCCACCCGGTGTTTGTCGCGCTGTCGGAAACCGTAAAGAAATTCAACATCCCGAAACACGAATTCTCCGACCTCCTTATCGCCTTCCGCCAGGACCAGACCGTCATCCGTTTCGAGACCTTCGACGATGTGCTCGCCTACTGCCGCTATTCCGCGAATCCCGTCGGACACCTCGTGCTCTACTTGTGCGGCTATCACGATGCCGAGCGCCAGCAGCTTTCCGACCGCACATGCACCGCGTTGCAGTTGGCGAACTTCTGGCAGGACGTTACCGTCGACTACGCCAAGGGACGCATCTATTTGCCGCTCGAAGATCTGCGGCGTTATTCCGTAAGCGAGCAAGACCTCCAGCAGAACCGCAACACGCCCGCATTTCGCGAGATGATGAAGTTCGAAGTCGAGCGCGCGCGTGAATGGTTCGACCGCGGCCTGCCATTAGTTCAGAAAGTAGACAACGCCTTGGCAGTAGATCTTGAACTCTTCACCCGCGGTGGCCAGGAGATCCTGAATGCCATCGAGGGCCGGGGCTTTGCCGTGCTCGGCCGGCGTCCTGTAATCTCCAAGCCGCGCAAACTGGCTTTGGTGGCCCGCGCCGCGCTGGGCAAGTTGCTGGGGAAACTACGATGAGTGCAGGAACGCAGCCCGTGCTCGTCCCGTGGAGTCCGGCTCCGGCGCAGCTCACCATGGCTTATTCGGTGTGCCGCGGCATCACGCGCACCAATGCGAAGAATTTTTATTACGCCTTTCTGGTGCTGCCCAAACACAAGCGGCAGGCGCTCTGCGCCGTCTATGCCTTCATGCGGCACTGCGATGACATTGCGGACGACCCTAGCTTCAGCCTTGAGGAACGCCGCTTCAAACTGAACACATGGCTCGCGGCGCTGCATCGCGTGCAGCAGGGCGAGCCCAGCGACGATCCCATTCTGCTCGCGCTAACCGACGCGCAACGCCGCTATGTTATCCCCGCAGGCCTGCTCGATGAACTCGCGACCGGCACGGCCATGGATGTGGAAGAAGCAGCAGTTCAGAGTCAGGGCATTCAGAGTGAAGAAGCGCCATCGTCCGCAGCCTCCAGCCTGACGGTGCACTACAAGACATTCGAAGATCTCAAACTATATTGCTACCGGGTGGCATCGGTCGTGGGCCTGGTCTGTATTCACATCTTCGGATATCGCGATCCCGCCGCCGAGCCGCTTGCCGAGCACTGCGGTCTGGCCTTCCAGCTCACCAACATCATTCGCGATGTGAAAGAAGACGCCGCCTTGGGCCGCGTATATTTGCCGGAGGAGGATATGGCCAAGTTCGGGCTCTCGGCCGCCGACCTGCTCTCAACCCCAGACGCGGCCCGCCTCCGCCCGCTGCTCGCCCTCGAAGCGGACCGCGCCCGCGAGTTCTACCAGGCCGGCGAGCAACTCATGCCTTATATCTCGGAAGACAGCCGGCCCGCGCTGTGGGTGCTGGTAAACATCTATCGCAAGCTGCTCGAGAAAATCGCAGCGCGTCAGTACGACGTCTTCGGCGGCAAGGTAACTCTGACAGTCAGCGAAAAACTACGCATCCTCGGGAAAGGCTTCCTGCAGCGCATCACCTGATACCATGCACCCATTAGAGTTGTCATTCCGAACCGGGCGGAAAGCCCGGTGAGAGCTTGCCCTGAGCTTGCCGAAGGGAACCTTCTGTTGCTTTTGAAGCGGCAAGAATGTGGTCGCAGCCAGAATCCGGCATGACCCAGAATTCCCCACAACCCCCCGTAGCTATAGCCGGAGGCGGCCTTGCCGGCCTGGCCGCAGCCTGCGCGCTCGCAGACTCCGGCTTTCGCGTAACTCTGTTCGAGCGCCGCCCATACTTGGGCGGACGCGCTTCCTCCTACCAGCATCCCGGCACCAACGAAGTCGTCGACAACTGCCAGCACGTGCTCTTCCGCGTCTGCACGAACCTGGTAGAGTTCTACCGCCGAATCGGAGTGGAAGACAAAATCCGCTGGTACGACGAAATGACTTTCATCGAGCCCGGCGGCCGCGCCAGCGTGATGCGCGCCTCTCCACTGCCCGCGCCACTGCACACCGCCCCGTCGTTCCTGCGCTTTCCATTTCTGTCCGCGAAAGACAAGCTAACAATTTCGCGCGCCATCGCGGCACTAACGCTGACCGGGCAGCGAGACACCGGCCGCTCATTCCAAGACTGGTGTCAACAACACGGCCAAACGGAGAACGCTATCCAACGGTTCTGGAAGCCGATCCTGGTCAGCGCGTTAAGTGAGGATCTGAACCTGATTTCGATTTCCTACGCGGCCCAGGTCGTGCGCGAATCGATGAAATCGCCCGAGGCGCGCCACATGGGTGTTCCCAGCATTCCCCTGACCGACCTCTACAATCGTGCCGGAGATTACATTCGCGCCCGCGGCGGCGACATTCGATTCCGCAACTCGCTCGAAACTTTTTCCCCCGAACCAAAGCAAGTGCGAGTTCAAATGGGCGAAGGGGAAGAGGTGTTCGACTATCTGGTTCTAGCTCTCCCGTTCGAAAGCCTCGATCGAGTGCTCCCGCAAACTCCCGAATCAGCCCCTCTACGCGAAAAACTAACCCATTTCGAATCCTCTCCCATCACCGGCATCCACCTATGGTTCGACCGCCAAATCAGCGACCTGGATCACGCCGTCTTACTAGATCGAACAATTCAATGGATGTTCCACAAATCACGATTACTGGCCACGCGTGTCTCCGGAGCCGTTTCCACGGAAGCCGCAACGGAAAAAGATCGGGAAGGGCACGACTTCAGTTCTGAGCCTGCCCTGAGCAAGCGAAGCGCGCCGAAGGGTGACGTTGAGGGCCCTTCAAGGAACGGGGCTTTAGCCCCCGAGGGAGAAGGCAGCTACATCGAACTAGTCGTAAGCGCCTCGAAAAATCTAATCGACAAATCCCGCGCCGAAACCGTCGACCTCGCCCTAAAAGAAGTCCGCGAATTCTTTCCCGCAGCCCGCGCCGCGAACCTGGTGAAGTCCACAGTAATCAAAGAAGTCCACGCCACCTATTCTCCGCGTCCCGGCGTCGATGCCTACCGTCCGCCGCAAACCACCGCGTGGCCACGCGTTTTCCTGGCTGGCGACTGGACCGCCACCGGTTGGCCCGCAACCATGGAAGGCGCCGTCCGCAGCGGATATCTAGCCGCCGAAGCCTTAACCCGCTCCGCAGGGACGAAACACTCTAACTTTATTTCGCCCGACCTGCCGCCAACAGGGCTGATGCGCCTGTTCGCCTGAGTCTCCTTCGGTTCGCCAGTTTCCCCTACTGAGCCGCTTTCCCATTATGACCATTACTCTTGCCGATGTCTCGCCCATAGCCGTCATGCTTGCCTAACAGTCCATCCATGACGAGCCCGTCCGCCCTTATCCGCGCCACCTGTTCATAGAGATACTGGCGAAGGTCGGCGATGTCTAGCACCCGGCTCCCATTGTTCAAGTGCGCATACACCAAGTCTTCCCTCAGGCATCCGAGCACGGATATTGCGATTTGTCTCTGGTTCGTGTCCATGACACACTCCACTGCGAACAGCATTTGCCGCACGATTACACTACTTCTTCCATGCACATTAATCTGTGCAATAGTGAACACAGAAGGGGGACCTGCTGTTTGTCGAGAGCGCCAATGCACATGAAAAGCGCGACGAGACCTACATCGTGGGAAGTGAGAAGCGTGCGGAATGACGCGCGCGGAATGAAACGCAGCCAGCCTACCTGCGGCCGATGCGCTCTTCAATCTTCGAGATAAACATCGGCGTGTGGCTCTTCACCAGCCGCTCAATACCAGGCCCAAACTCGTGCCACAAGTTCATCCCCGCGTCGTTGCCCACGGTCGAACCAAAGGCGTTGAACGGCTCCCCCAAAGACCGCCTCCAATAAGGAGTCGAAGCAGCATCTTTCGCCACCACCGTTAGCGTCCTCAGCAGATAGGAAGTGTTTAGCCTGCCCTTGCCCGAAACATCGCGCGTCACGACAGTTCGCGAAGCCGCGGAGGTGGCCCGGCTCATCAAGCTCCCGCCGCTCGCAGAGCGATCGCCTGACGGCTGCTTCACCGAAGAGGGATACAAGTACTTGTGGAAAATAGCTGCAGGATCTTTTTGATGGGACGCAGTCCCCTCAGAGAAGATAAGTCCGCCCCGCCGCATCGCAGAAGCCGAAGCGTCCAGCGCGCCAACCTTCAATTGCGAGTGCGCTTCCTCGACGAAGTCATTCAATCTTGCCTGGTTCAATCTTGCCTGGTTCAATCCTGCCTGGTTCAATCCTGCCTGGTTCGCACCCAGCCCCACACCCAGCGCCGAAGGAGCATCCGGAAGCAACTGACCCTGTCGCGCGTCCTGGCACACTGCCCCGCAAGCAGCAAACAACACAAGGGAAACGATCCCGAAGGATGCAATGTGCTTCACCATACCCAGCCCTGCCAGTGCCACCTACTTTGAAGCTAGCACTCCACATGCCAGAGTTCTGAGCAAGAACGCTCATCTTCCGAAAGCATATCGTTAGTTGCAAAACAAGCCACACCGGTTGTGAGCCAAACCAAGCTTCCGTAGCCAGTCTGCGGCCAGGCGGGGTACCCGAGTCCCATGTAGGATTTACGGCCCAGCATAGGCTGTCGCGCAGATCGGACCGAAACATTAATGGTTTGTCATTCCGAACCGGGCCGAAAGCCCGGTGAGTAACCTGCTGTCCTGGCGCCCGAGTATTACCTGGAGTTACCAACCCTGCCGCGTGACGGTGAAAATTATTGAACCCCGGTATGTAAAATCTTTCATTCAAAACCAAGCTTCCAAACCCCGCGCCCCTCAAGCCTTCTCCAGCAACCCCCAAGCTCCCCGATATTTCTCAAACCGCTCCTCCCCATCCTTCCGGCATCCAAACGGATAGAGATTGATCGTCAACCGCCCTCCCAAAGCCCGCACCGGAATCAAATACCAGATCCGCTTCCGCTTCCCCTGAATCACCACCGCCAGAAAATCAATCTGCTTCGAGGTGTAAGGCATATGCTTCCGCGTAGTCCGCCAGCAAGCCCGCACCGCAAACCCCTTGTGATGCCGGGCCCCGCTAGCCTTAACCTGTACTCTCCACAACCGCCGCGGAGCATCCACAATCACGTCATAGCGCTCATTATTTCCAAACGGTTTAGCCACTCCAAACCCCCGCCGGGCCGCATCCAGCATGAACTGCATCTCCGCCATCTCCCCCACATGCTTAGGATTATTCTGCTTCCGCAGCCCCCCAACACACCGAACCCGCTTAACTCGACGCCGCGCTTCCTTCCGCCCCCGAGTCCGCCCGCCCTTCCGCCGCCGAGTCCGCCCGTCGCCATCCCCCGCCCGTCTCCTCATAAACTCACTCCATCTCCAATTCTGGCGTCATCCCGAAGTCCCGGCGCACTTCAGCCGGGCGAGGGATCTCCCTGCATCAACTGCTTGCCCCGGAACGCTGTCCCGCCCCAACAAAAATGGCGCAAGCCCAATAGGACCTGCGCCACCGTTTCCCACCCTCTATTATCAGAATATCAAACCGAAGGGGGTAATTGAGTCATTTCCAGCGACTTTATATTCCATTCCGAATGAGTAACTTACAAGGAAACCATCAACTTCAGGGTCTTGACAAGAAAAACAAAAGGCGCAAGCCGGAAGGCGTGCACCAATTTCAACTCTATGCGTCTATTATACCACACTCACAGGGGCAAATGGGACATCTCCCAGACTTTATTTACGGAATAAAACCAACAGCTTACGCCAAAAAGGGGATGCCCAGGGTCTTGACAAGTTTTCCGAGCCTCCCACAGCCCCTTGTCATTCCTCACCGGCCTGAAAGCCCGACCGGCCCTCGTAATTACCCGCAACAGCGCCATCGCGTACTTAACTACGGTCACGGTTGCGCCTGTCACTTCCACGATTCGCGGCGTACCATCGGAGGTCGTGCTGAATGAGGAGAACGGCACGAAGTCCCCGTGCGCGGTGAACCCGCACAATGCAGTTACGGTGTCGCAGCAGCGCCTGGGGAAACGTGTGGCTCAGCTTAGTCGCACGAATGAGGCGTGCGCTGCTTTCCGTCCGGTCCCGGAATTTCTCACTGCCACCAGGTGATCTTCCCATGGCCCGCGAAAAGACATCCTGCACTTTTATCGTCCGATCCATCGCGGCCTGCGTGCAAGAGAACATGCCCTCTACTCCCCCCGCCGCCGAAAAGCGGGCACATCCACCTGCTATCTCAATCGGACATGTTATGTGCCAACGAAAATTGTGCCGTTTTCTCTTGACATTCCTACATAACAGGCGTAGTTTGCCATCGCAGTATCCGAGGGGGAAATTGAATAGCATGAAGGCAGACTTCTGTTTGCCTTGTTGCCCCTCGCACCCGTCTCCGTGCTTGCCGGCACAAGGTAATCGTGACAGAGTTCGCCTCGTCAGGGGCGAGGGCGTTCACTATACATTTACCACACAGTAGAAATCTGCTTAGGTAAACATCTGGAATATGTAATTTGATTCCCAGGGGCAATAACGAGCACAAGAACGCTTCGGCTAAATGAGAGGTAGATATGTCAAACAGCGGAGGCAACTCTGGCGTCCCATTTCTGTATTCGATTAACCGACGTGTATTCCTTGCGCAAAGCGCCGCTGTGGCCGCCTCAACCTTGTTGCCCTCCTGTGGAGGTGGGGGTAACTCAAATTCCCCAACTCCCAATCCTAATCCTAATCCGACGTCGTTGAGTCTTGTCTCAATTTCGCCCACCAACCCCACAGCTCTAAATCCGATAACAGTACAGCTATCGGGATTCGATTCAACAAAACCTTTCACGGTCGCCTTTTCAGGGCAACCGCAAACACCAATCAGGTTTCAAAGCGACGGCACAGTCGTAATCGCCGCTCCGGTCCACATTGACGCGTCCGCAGGAGCCACAGCTTCATTTTCGACTACCCTCACTATTACTCAGAATGGCAGCACGGTCAGTAGTCCGATCGTGATTAACGATCTGCCTCAACTCTCCGACCTAGGGGTGAGTCTGGGCGTCATGTCTCGCGCATTCCTGATCTATCAAGAAATTGTGCTCGGACAGAGTATTAATGCTCAGCAAGCGATTTCACTTTTGCCAAACGCTCCTAGTAGCAATGGGACGCTCCTGGCAAACTTGCAAAATCAGCTGCTGAACGTCATAAGAGCGCGGAACGACATCGACAGAATTGTGAGCGACAACAGCGTTTCCATCCAGGTCGGTTCCGCACCAGACGGCACGCCAATCTCATTTGATATCAATTCGGTCACAATGATGGACCGACTCTTTGCCCAATATCTATTGGCTACTACGAACAATGGGACGGTACTTCCACAGGTCAAATACTCCGGGTCGCGTCGACACGGGAACAGGCGCAAGAGAGTAGAGGAGCCTCATCCCTTAGCTGCTCCGCCTTCGGGGTTCGCCCAAACTATAGCAGGCTTAATTAGTACAGTCTCCGGAGGAGTTTCGTACCTCAGTAATCAGCAGACCCAAACTAGTACTCCCGCTCCCACCACGCTCGATAGCCGGTTGTCGAGTATTTCCGCAGGCGCTGGTTATCTTAGCGCTGGCGGGACTGTCGTGGCACTTTTGGCCGCAGGCAGCCTTCCAGCACTGGCGACACTTGCGGGCGGTGCTGCGGCTCTCGGACTTACCGTTGGACTGGTCTGCGGCGCTCTTTCCATGGGCAATGATTACTACAACCTCTTAACCAATGTCTCTGCCCTCGCTCGCAATGAGCCGGGGTCGAGCATCACGGAAGTTGGTAAGGCTTTCGCTTCGCTGACGTCGGACGCCGCATTGACTTATCTCAATGCCGAGGGCATAGGCGGTCTAGGCGCGGAAGTGACGGTGGCTGCCGGTACTGTGTGGGACGGTATTTTTATGCCACTCGCGGCAGCGGAAGCGAACAATATCGAACTCGGATTCTCGGCATTGCTGGTATCAACCGACAATTTGCTACTGCAGAAGGCTCTTTCCGACGATTCTAATGCCGCTGACTCTAGCATCCAATCTGTCAGCGTCAACGATTTCGGAGAAGTTGAGGGTACTGCGAGTATAACGAATAGCCAGGGGCCGATTTTATCCGGTTTGACCGGCGTTGGAGCCGGAAACAATGGTTCCACGCCCGATACCCTAACCACGATGGCCGCGCCCGATGGAAGTTACAGCTTAGTTTTTCCAATTGGAAGCCCATCGCTAGCGTACACCACTATGGACATAGCGGCGTTCGATCCGGTTGACCTATACGATCCCTCCATAAATACACTGACTGTTCTGGACAGCTCAGTAGTTGACCTCTCCGGCATCAACCCCAACACTCCGATTACTGGGCCTAGTTTCGTAGGGACCTGTAATGACACAGACGCCGGAAGCCCTGATTCCGACGACCCTGATTGCGACTAAGTTAGATAAGATTCATGTTCTTGCATTTTTGACGAGAACGTGGGGACAGACGGATGAACTGCACCTGACTGTCCCCATTCTTAAGCCGCAATTGCCGGGTTGGAATTGTCCTCAGACATTTCACCCCGCCAGCAGCGCCACCCCCGCCGCCACCAGAGAAGCCGCAATCCACCGCCGCCGGTCCACTTTCTCATGCAAAAAGATCTTCGCGGCCACGGCGTTCCCGATAAAGGTAAGCGAAGCCGCCGCAGGAGCCACCAGGCTAACGTCTCCCCAGGAAAGCGCAAACAGCAAGCTGAAGAAGGCCACAGCCATAGCCGTAACCCCAAGCAAAAAGTTAGGATTGCCCAGCGTCCGTCCAATCACAACGCCAAGTCCAGCCCGCCGCCACAAAGCCCCAACATCCCCAACCTGCCGCATGGCGCGAGCCAAAAGCACATCGCCCACCACCGAAGCAAACACGATGGCAAGAATCGCGCTCCACGTGTAAATGCTCTTCATAATTTGCTTGTCATCTGAACAAGTGTTCGTAGTCTTGATTGTCATCCCGAACAAGCGTTCTTTGCGCAGCGAGGGACCTGGGCGAGCCGCGCGATGTGTCGCGTTCTTTGCGACACAATAATCGCGCGTTTGGCTCGCTTCCTCGTCGAAACTCTCTCGCTATGCTCACCGCTCAATCCCGCTAGCAGCTGCGGTAACACGCGCCTCATCCTCGACGTGCTCCAAGTGGTGATGCGTGGTCAACTCCGGCCCGCCAGCCACAAATCCCACGCCCCCAGTGATCAACGCAATCCCCAGCCAGCGCAACGGACTGACACGCTCATGCAGCACAAACCGCGCGACCAAAGCCAGCAGCACGTACCCGAGCGAAGTAGCAGGCAGAACATAAGTAAGATCAGCCCACGAAAGCGCAGTCATGTAGGTGGCAAAGAAGGCCAGCAAGAGAAGAATTCCCACAGCGACCCAAGGATTGAGCACCGCGAAGATGACGCCCTGCAGATGATTAAGAGAAATGCTCCCAGTCTGCTTCATCCCATGCGAAAGCATGGAGTCGCCAGCCGCGGCAAACACGGTAACTCCAGCCAGCACAAGATACTTACGAAGGTTCACGGGAAGTTTAGGTCGCGGCACAGTTGGTTTTTGTCATCCTGAAGCGCCTAATTTTGGCGCTGAAGGATCTGGGTGCACCGCGCGAACATTCGCGCGTTTGGCGCGCATCCATTGCAGCTTTACGCCTTCGCCAGTTCGGCCGCCTCGTCGCTATGCTGCTTCACCAGCTTGTTCCGCTGTGAGCGCAGCTTCAGAAAGGTCTTAGCTTCCTTGTAAAGCCGCTTGCGGTCGTTGCTGTCAAACGCCGCCTTCTTCAGGATGCGGAACACCGCCTTCGGCCTGAAGTAATACTCGTCGTAAAAACGGTGCACGGCGGAAAGAATGTCATCCGCCGGCAAGCCGGGATACTGGATGTGCGCCAACTGGTGCCCGCCTTCATCCACCATCTTGTTGTCGCCCACCATGAAGCCGTTCTTTACGGCGTAATCGTAAAGTTCGGTGCCGGGATAAGCGTGGGCCACCGAAACCTGAATCGTTTCCACGTCCAGCTCTTTCGCGAACGCGATCGTGTTGTTGATGGTTTCATGCGTCTCGCCAGGTAATCCCATGATGAAATCGCCGTGAACGACCAGGCCGAGCTTGTGACAGTCTTTCGTGAACTGCTGCGCCCGCTCAATGGTTGCACCCTTCTTGATGTTCTTCAGGATCTGCTGATCGCCGGACTCGTAGCCCACGATGAGCAGCCGGCAACCGGCTTCCTTCATAGCCTTCAGCGTTTCATAGTCGGTAGTAACCCGCGAGGTGCAAGACCAGGTCAGCCCCAGTGGCTTCAGCTTGGCGCACAGCTCGATGGTCCGAGCCTTCTGAATATTGAAGGTATCGTCGTCAAAAAAGAATTCCTTTACTTCCGGCCAGTACTGCTTGACCTTCGACATTTCCGCCGCAACGTCGTCAGTGGACCGCTTGCGCCACGGATGTCCGCTCAAAGTCTGCGGCCACAGGCAGAACGTGCACTGCGCCGGGCAGCCCCGCGTGGTGTAAAGCGAGACATAAGGATTCAGCAAAAACGGAACGTTATAGCGCGTAACGTCAAGGTCGCGCTTGTAAACGTCTGTGACGTGGGGCAAAGCATCCAGATCCTGAATCTGCGGTGCATCCGGATTGTGCACAACCTTGTCATCTTTCAAAAACGAAATGCCGGCAATCTCCTCCAGCGGCTTGCCCTTCGCATAGTCGACCACGGCGTAGTCAAATTCCTTGCGGGCAACGAAATCAATCGAAGGACAATCCCGCAAAGACTTCTCCGGCAGCACACTGACATGCGGCCCCACAAAAGCAATCTTGATCCCAGGATTGGCAGCCTTAATAGCCTTAGCCAGGCCAATGTCTCCAGGAAAGCCAGGAGTCGAGGTAAAAAGCACCAGAAACTCGTAGTCCTTGGCAATCTCAATAGTCTGTTGCGCCGAAATGTAGTGAGGCGGCGCATCTAAAAGCCGCGCCCCCTCCAGCATCCCAGCCGGATAAGCCAGCCACACGGGGTACCAATAACTCTCAATTTCGCGGGTGGCGGGCCAACGGGAGCCGGCGCCGCCGTCGAAGTTTTCGAAAGACGGGGGGTTCAGGAACAGTGTTTTAAGGGGCATATGAGTATTACTTATTTTAGCATCCGGGGGCTGTGGATGCGGCGAAAAAGCGGTGTTTATGCAGGTTCCTCTGGTTGCGGCGGACAGCCTGTATTTCGTGGCCTACTCGTCGCTTATTTTGTTCCGAGGGCCCAGCTTTCGAGGCCGCCCGTGGCGCGGAGGAGCGCTACCTGGCTGCGTTCGAGTTCGAAGGTTACGTCCTGCAATGTGATCAGGCGTTCGCTGGCCTGGGTTTGGGCGTTGTCCAGGTCGTGGAGATTGGCGGCGGAGGATTCCATGCGGGTGCGGACGGCTTCGACATTTTTGTGGGCGATCTCATATTCGAGTTCGGCTACGTCGCGGGCGGCCTGCATCTGGGTGACGGAGCGCTGGAGGCGGAGGGTTTCTTCCGAGACCTGGTTGCGCGCGGCCTCCGCCTGCTTGGTGGCTTTGAGTGCTTCCGACTCGGCTTCCTGAACGCGGGCGTGCTGGGCATAGTTCAGGAAAGGGAGGTGGATGGCCACGCCGACTGTAGCGTTGTTGGGCTGGAAACTTCCGGGCTGATAATACTTCTGATAGCCGTTGTAAGTCGCAAGGTTGGCATATTGGGCGGCGAAATCCACGCTCGGCCACAAAGACTTGCGTTCCCCTTTTACACGCAGGTATTGCGCGCGCGCGTGCTCTACCGCGGCCTGCACCGTCGGGTTTGCGTCTGCGGTTTTGGCCAGGGAATCTTCTTCCGGCTTGGGGGCGGGAAGAGCCGGAAGCGAGTCAGGATCTATTTCGACGGAGGCTATTGGAAGTCCCGTCAAACGGGAAAGATGTTCACGAAGAACATCGGCTGCGCCGGCAGCTTCGGCGCGGCGCAAACGCACGCGGGCCGATGACAGGCGAGCCCTGGTCCCGTCCACTTCGCTGTCGATACCTTCTTTGACGCGCTGGTCTACGGCCGCTTCCATTTGCTCCTCGGCAGCTTGAGCCTCGCGCAGGCGGCTCAAACGCAGCTCCCACTTGGCCAATTCCGCATAACTCAAGACGGTGTCCTGGATGACCTGGTTGCGCTGGTCCTTGATGTGCAGGTTGCTGACGGCGACGTCGGCCTGGGCCGCGCGAATGAAGTCCTTGAGCGCGGGATTGATGAGCGCGGATTGGGCGTTCACATTGAACAGCGAAGGAGCGGCGCCTTCGAGGCTAAGGGGGAAACCATCGGACCAGCCGATTCCAGCGCCCGCCGTCAGTTGAGGGATGTAGCTATTACGGAGCACGCGATAGCTTGCGGAGGCGTGCTGTTCGTCGGCGGCCGCGATGCTGACGCCGGTGGCATGTTTCAGCGCGAGTTCCACGGCGCGGTGGAGCGTGACCGGCTCGGCCAGCAGGGAAGCGGGCGGGAAGAGGAGTACCGCGAATAAGAGCTTATGAATGCGCACGCCAGATTTTGTTTTCATTATTTTCACCTTTGCGACATCTGGGAAGATTCTACGGAGAATCTGGTGCGAGAGAAATGATAAGGATGGGTCGGAGGGATGGACGTGGAGAAGTCTGCCAAGAACAGGCAGGTTCCCTTCGACGACCCTAGGGTAGCCTCTCACCGGGCTTTCAGCCCGATTCGAAATGACAAAGCTCTTTGTATTGACGCGAAAGTGGCATCCACGAAATCCCCACTTCTCGCAAAAGACGCGAGAAATGGGGCACCCGGCAGTGAAGCGCGACGCCGCGCAAGATCCGAGACGGGGGATACGCCAATCCGGGGTGTCGGCGCACCGACTCGGAGCGTGCGCAGCTCAGACATTATTCGTAAAGCCAGGGCTTGTGGCAGATCTCCACATTGTAGCCGTCGGGATCGAGCACATTGGCCGCGTAATAGCGGGGATCCCACTGCGGCCGCAGCCCTGGCGCGCCATTATCCTTGCCGCCATTGGCAAGCGCTGCCTCGTAGGCCTTGTTC
Organism: uncultured Acidobacteriaceae bacterium; assembly: GCA_963771895.1. Lineage (GTDB taxonomy): Bacteria > Acidobacteriota > Terriglobia > Terriglobales > Acidobacteriaceae > Sulfotelmatobacter. Next base: position 78,657 of record CAVYVQ010000041.1, read on the forward strand.
ACCGCCGCCTCGCTCTTCGCGGCGAACGCGACGTAAAGCTCGGCGCAGGTGGTCTTTGAGGCCTTCAGCCAGAAGCCCGGAATGCCCGGCTCGCCAAAGCCCGTAAGATCGGGATAGCCGGCCTGCGCCTTGAAGTGCCAGCGCTCGGACTTACCGAGCGGGCCGAGCATGGCGCCGTAGAAGGTTTCCGAGCGCTTCAGGTCGGTCACGGGAAGATAGATATGGTCAATCATTGTACCTCCAGAGTGTTCGTAACCCCATGCTTTGAGTAACACTCAAAGCCAGAGGTTTATGCTGATTGCCCCATCAGATAGCATCGGGCGCGAGCTGAAGCTATTCGCCTGAAGATCGGTTGGGCCGTCCGTCTCATCGAGTGTCTTCTCGCGTGTAAATGTCAAGTAGGCGCTCATTTCTGTTGTTCTCCTGAAGGCGTTTTACTTGTTGCCGCCGTTCGCGAAGATGATTTCTCCCGTGAGCCACCCCGCATCATCCGAGGCAAGAAATGTAGCTACGCGCGCGATGTCCTCAGGTTGGCCGACGCGGCCCAGCGACGTACCCGCGATTATCTGCTTCTTAAACTCCGTTCCCATGACGCCCGCCGCGTACGCACCCTCCGTTTCGGTTCCACCGGGATTGAGAGCGTTAACGCGGATTTTTCTGGGGCCGAACTCTTTTGAGAGCACGCGCGTCAAGCCATTGACAGCGCTCTTTGACGCCACGTAGATCGAAAGGGTCGGGTAGGCAGCGACACTGGCCGTCGATGCGATGTTGATTATGCTGCCGCCTTCCGCCCCGAAGACCGGCAAAGCGGCTTCAATCATGAGGAACGTGCCGAGCACGTTCGTGTTGAACTGCCGGTGAAATTCCTGCTCGCTGAACTGCTCGAATGGCGCAAACGAGAAGACGCCCGCGTTGTTTACGAGCACATCAAGGCGCCCGAAGGCTTTTTTCGCCTCCGCGACGAGGCGTTGCGCGTCGGGCCTCTGCGCCACGTCGCCTTGCACGGCGACGGCCCGCCCGCCTTTGCCGGTGATCTCGCGCACCACCCGCTCCGCGCCCGCTTGATCGCGCGCGTAATTCACGATCACCGCGGCACCTTCCGCGGCGAAAGCCTTTGCAATACCTGCTCCGATTCCTTTTGAAGCGCCTGTCACTATCGCAACCTTATTGTCGAGCCGTTTCATGATGGGTTCCTTTCTTCCATGCGATTTGCCACGCTGACCGTTTCACCCGCCCGTAAATCGGCCACGAAATATGAAACCGCCAGTTTCGTTTCTACATTTCAATAGATGCTTGTCAAAATAAAACGAAACAATTATTTTCGTAAGTGGAACCGTGGTGATGAAAGGACCTAAAACCAAGATCGCACCAAGACCCCGCGGCCGGCCAAGGAGTGAGCACGCCCGGCAGGAAATCTTGGAAGCCGCTTACAAGCTGCTGAGAGACAAAGGTTTCAACGCTGTCGGCTCACACGAGATAGCACAGGCGGCCGGCGTGAGCAGTGCCACGCTATACCGCTGGTGGAAGTCGAAGGAAGAAATCCTGTTTGACGCCTGCTTTGAACGCATGAAACCCATTCTTGCGATTCCTGAGACTGGTTCCGGCTTGACGCGGCTTCGCCGCTACGTCCTGCGTGCGACTGAGTTCCTGGTATCAGAAGAGGGCGCGGTCATGGCTCGCGTCTTTACTGGTATCCACGAGGATAAGCGACTCCGGCAGGCGTTCTTGGAGAGATATGTCAAGCACAGACGTCAGATCCAACGCAGAATCATCGAAGACGCTATTGCGTCCTGCGAACTGAAGTCGACGACGGATCCAGAGCTGCTGATCGACGTGCTTACTGGACCCCTGTTCTTCCGATGGCTGCAGGGACACGCTCCGCTTGATAAAGGCTTTGCTAAAAGCATCCTTGACAGCGTGATTCCCGCCTTTCAGCCACACTGATTAAGCTCCGACACATTCGGAGCCGAATCAGTACCGAGCAACTCCGCGATCTCTGCAAAACAAGCTAGTTCGCGGATTGTCGGCAAACAGGGACTTATCCAGAAATGCCCTTGTGAAAAGTCGGACGACAGCGAGCAGGTTCCTCGCCGCGCTTTCCGCCCCGTTCGGAATGACATAGTTTTTGTGATGACGCGAGGGTGACGATCTGGGAAGGAAAAGCCCCACTTCTCGCAAAAGGCGCGAGAAATGGGCGCCCGGCGGATGCGCAACCTAAAGAAGTGGCGCTAGCTCCGATTCGAAGACATCGGTGTATTCAAAGCCGATTACCTTCTTGCGGAGTATGCCTTGACGGTCATAGAGCATCGTGGTCGGTATGCCTTCAATGCCGCCAAACTTCTGCTTCAAGTCGTCAGCAGCAACCGCCAGCGGATAGCGAACTCCTATCTTTTTCGCGAACAGGACCGGATCTTCCATATCCTTCATGGTGTCGAGTTTGAATCCGACGACCGCGAATCCGCGAGAGCCATAGCGATCCAAGAGTTTCTGATAGCCAGGCATCTCTTTCTTGCACGGCTGGCACCATGTGGCCCAAAAATCGATCAGCACTACTTTGCCGCGAAGGTCGGCCGAGGACACCGGGCGTCCTTGCAGGTCCTCCGCGGAGAAGTCAGGCAACTGTGAGCCGGTTTCACCCGCCGCGACGACATTTTCTTTGGGCGCGGGGAGGCTCGCCGGACGCTGATTGCATCCGGCGAGTCCAACCGCAGCGAGGCTCACAAATAACAGGCGTTTTCTCAGCATCTATTCCTTCTTCTGTACTTCCAGAATCACGAGTTTTAGTGGAGCCGAAAGGTCCGCTTTCTTTTTTCCCGCGGGCTTCTTGTACAACTGACCACGAACTGTTACCACTGTCTGCGTGCCTGCGAGCGATTCCAGCCCTTTCGACAATTCATTCGGTGTGATTGCGAATGACTGATTCGGCTTGACCTGCAAGGCAAGGCTCTCCGAAGCGTCCTTCACGATCTTTCCGCGTGCGGTCATGTCCATTTCCGCAGCGGTCACACCGCTGTCGTATGTCGCCTTGAGAAGCTGGACAGGATCAATCTGCCCATCTTCTTTGGGGGTGACATCGACCTTTCCATCTAATAAGCTCACGTCTACTGTTTGAACGCCAGACTGGCGTCCTAGGTGTTGTTTCACACCATAGGCTCAAAAATTTCAGGTCATGCCTTCGACACGCATTTCAATGTGCTTGATTTGCGCTTGAGCCACCGGCACGACAACTATCGAACCGAGCAGGACAAGTAGCGCGACTCTTTTCATCTTCATTGTTTTCTCCTTCCTCAAAAGTGCAGCCGAAACTGCTGAGTGATTCCAAAACTGATATGACGCCGGACAGGCATGAATGATGCGCCGGTCGAGTGCGCCGCGTCCCAATCCGCACCGAACCAAACGTGCAATCCGGGACGCAAGCCCGCATAGGTGGTGATTCCGGCCAGGAAAACATCGCCACCGCTCCCCCTCTGAGTAACTCCCGCGATGCGGTCATCTTGAGAATGCAGCCAGGTCAGCACTGGGCCAACGAACCATTCGCGGTTCCCGTTCTTCGACTCATACGGCCGGTACGATAGCCAGAAACGCGATTCCAAGCCATCGCCAAGGCGCGTTGCCTGTGCTCCCTCGGAGCGTAGGAGCGAATGGAAATCCTCATCCGCGACAAGACGCCTAAGGTTGAAAAGCCCGGTGTAAGTCCAGTTCCCCTGTAGAAACAGATCGGTAGAACCCGAGCTGGGCTGCAAACTTGAAGGCAGCCGAACACCGTTTCCGTCTGTCAGTGTCGTGCGCCCGGTCGGAATCTTAGGACCGAGGGTGAGGGATGCCTGCGTAGTCCCTCGCGGTGAATCTCGCCGGTAGAAACGGTACTTCACAAGCACCATCGCGTCTCCCAGGCCCGTTCCCCCGGCCGCTGGTATGCCAGGCATGTCAAAGTGATTGGTGAGGACCGGAACGAGCACGGTCAGATCGAAATCTTTGTAGAACCCCCACGTGAAGTTGAAATCACCCTCGTGGGAGAAAGTAGGACGGGCAGTCGCAGAAATGCTATCCGAGAATCCCGGCATCAGGCCGCGTGTGGTGAAGATGGAGTTGTACGATATCAAGCCGCCGCCCGGAAATAATGGCGGGGCTGTTTCGGGGGCGGGTCCTTGCCCTCTGGCGGTTGAAGCACAAAACAACAAGACGAGCGCCAGCTGCAAGCCGCGGCCACACCAAATAGACCTTCCGAATGTCACGAGGTTCTCCTCCAGCAAAGGCAACGATTCCAAGCACACGAACGCACTAAGCCGGGAAACGACTGGAGGTTAGACTAGATTCGAAGAGGCGCGGAGACCGGAGAGTAGGAGATGGGCGGAGCGTGGCATTGCGCGGCGAGGCTCCGAGCAGAGAAATTTAAGCCAACGTATTCGCTCGACGCTGCTGCAGCCGCGAACACGACGGGGGGAGCGGACACGCCGTGAGCAAGCGAAAGCTTCACAAAAGAACCGTGCGTCGTGGGCATGGTTTTGCAGCAATCCTGGCCATGGTGGCCGTGCGACGAGCAACGCATTGAATTGCAGCACTGCATCGCCTGTTCTGGCGTCGTCGTGGCGGCGCAGTCGAAAGCATACGTCGCGAGAGCGAGCGCGAGTGCCGCATGAAACATTTGCATAGCCAAACGCATTACTTATCAGCGTAGACGCACACGGCGTTCGGGTCAAGCGCGTCGAGGCGTAGCCGAGGGCGATGCAGACGTGGAACAGTGTGCGAAGGACAAGCGGGTTCCCTTCGGCAGGCTCAGGGCAGGCTCTCACCGGGGTTGGCGCCCGGTTGGGAATAACAGGGAGTCCAGGCATCAGCCGTCGCAGGTTTGGGCGCGCGCGAGGAGAAGGCTGCGTTCGCGTGCGTTGCGGGTGAGGGATGCCGCGCGTTCGAACTCCGCGCGAGCTTCTTCGAAGCGGTTCAGCTTTTTGAGGAGATCGCCGCGCACGCTTGGCAACAGGTGGTAGTTCTGCAGCGAGCGCTCCGCAGTGAGGGCATCAACCAACTCAAGTCCCGCCGCCGGACCGAATGCCATCGCGACTGCGACGGCACGATTCAACTCCACCACGGGTGATGGTGTAAGCCGGGCGAGCGCATCATAAAGCGTCACGATGCGGGGCCAATCGGTTTCCTCCGGCGTGTGGGCTCGCGCATGACAGGCTGCGATCTGGGCCTGCAATGCATACGGACCCAGCGCACCCAGCCTTTCGGCGAGCGCGAGCGCGGCGAGACCACGACGGATGAGGAGTTGGTCCCAGTGCGCGCGGTTTTGATCGAACAGCAGGATGGGCTCTCCTGATGGGCCGGCGCGGGCGCGCGAACGCGATGCCTGAATTTCCATGAGCGCGACCAGGCCATGCACCTCCGGCTCCTGGGGTGCGAGCCCGGCCAGGATGCGTCCGAGGCGCAGCGCATCTTCGCAGAGCGCGGGCCGCATCCAGTCGTCACCGGCGGTCGCCGAGTAGCCCTCGTTGAAAATAAGATAGAGGACGCCGAGCACCGACGACAGCCGCGCCGCAAGCTCGGCAGCGCGAGGAACTTCGAAGGGGATGCGCTTCTCGGCCAGAGTGCGCTTGGCCCGGACAATGCGCTGCGCGATGGTCGCTTCGGGAACAAGGAAGGCGCGGGCAATTTCGTCGGTGGTCAGGCCTCCGAGCAAACGAAGCGTGAGCGCAACCTGAGCTTCGGTTGAGAGCACGGGATGGCAGGAGATGAAGACGAGCCGCAAGAGGTCATCGCCAACATCGTCATCGAGAGCGGAATCCAGATCGGGCACAGCCATCTCTTTCGCGGCCAGCTCGCGGCCAAGCTCCTCGTGCTTGCGGTAGAGCCGGGTGTTGCGGCGGAAGTGATCGATGGCACGATGCTTCGCGGCCGCCATCAGCCAGGCGCCCGGATTATCCGGGACGCCTGAGTGCGGCCATTGCTCGAGCGCGGCGACCAGAGCGTCCTGTGCGAGGTCTTCGGCGAGGCCGATGTCGCGCACGATGCGCGTGAGGCCGGCGATGAGCCTGGGGGATTCAATTCTCCAGACCGCGTCGATTGCGCGATGTGTATCGGTGGCCGCCACTGCCACCGATCACATCACGCTTTGGTGCATCAATGCAAGCCGGGAGGCTCGGTGTTACGAAGCCTGCTTCTGCGCTGTGACCGATGTCCCCTTGCAGGCTTGGGCGAAGTCCTCGGGTCCGAAGATCTGGCGGATTTCGGTCTCGCCCTCCCAGCCGGGCCAGTATTTCTTGTGGAGTTCCATGAAATGGACCGCCCCTTCGATGGCCTCCTCTTTCGACTTCAGTTCGAACTCTGCATAGCCGCCGACAATCTCTTTGGCCTCGGTGAAGGGACCGTCGATTACTTTGACTTGCCCGCCGGAAAGCCGAACGCGAGTACTCTGTGCCGTGGGAGCAAGTCCTCCGTTGCTGCGAATCGTACCGGCTTTGACTGCTTCTGCGCTGAGCTTCTGCATTGCGTCCATCAGCGCCTGCGGTGGAGGGCCGGAATAGCGCGGGTCCTCGGGGTGTTTGACCAACATCATGAATCGCATTGTCATATCTCCTTTTTTATTTTTAGTTTAAAGAACCTCTACTTTAACGTCGAACGACCGGCCTTGGGATCGACACGTCCAAGAGCTTCTTTAGCTGCGTCGATGCCCGCTTGATTGTCTCTGAAGGTATCCCGGGATAATATCGTTCCGACCATGACGATCAGCAGCGGCCAGGACGTTACCACTACTTGCTGAACCAATACTTTAAGAACGCTCTGATGACAGGCGGAGTAGGGCTGGATCACTCGCAATGCCGCCAGGATCAGGGTGGACAGCATTCCAGGCGCGGGATCGGCGTCGAGGAGGTGTTTCCAGTAGTTTAGCGCCCGTCCCAGACGCTCATACAGAATAAACATTCCGAGCACGACGAGGGCTGCTCCGGCGATTGATTTGGCACGTTCGAAGAATGTGCGGTTGAATGCCATATCGTCCTCTGAAGGCTGCTTTCTTGCTTCTACTTGATCGTCGAGTGACGCGCAGGGAGATCGACAGGAAGCGTACGTTTTTTTCGGCTGGGATTGCTTCCGAATTAGCCCGCCGATCGAATGCCACCGGCTCGGCTGCTGAGTTGGGGGATTGCGGCCCGATTCGGAATGACATATTTGTTTGGGCGGGCGCGTGTGCACGTCCTTTCATCGTGTGCATAAATTTTTGTGAGAAAATGTGGGCTCCTGTCCGATCCTGATTTGCGGAGGGTAATTCCTGTCCATACCGATTGAAGATTACGCGATGATTGGCGACTGCCACACGGCCGCCCTGGTCTCTAAACAGGGTTCGATCGACTGGCTTTGCCTTCCGCAGTTTGATTCGCCTGCTTGCTTCGCGGCGTTGCTTGGAACCGCTGAACATGGGCATTGGTGCATCTCGCCGGCGGAACCGGTGCGGTCCATTCGGCGGAACTATCGGGACGGGAGTCTCATTCTGGAGACTACGTTTGAGACCGATAGCGGATCGGCGACACTGATCGACTGCATGACTCCGCGCACTAGAATGCCGGAGCTTCTGCGCGTGGTGGTGGGCCGACGAGGGCAGATCCGGATGAAGCTGGAACTGGTGATTCGATTCGACTACGGGTCGATAGTGCCGTGGGTGCAACAAACGGAGAATGGGATTTCGGCGATCGCGGGTCCCGAAATGATTCGGTTGCGGGCGGATGTGCCGCTGTGCAACGAGAACATGAAGACTCAGGCGGAGTTCACGGTCTCCGAAGGACAAAAGGTTTCGTTTGATCTGACGTGGTATCCCTCGCACGAGCGTGAACCCGAGCCGGTAGCTGTTGGCGCGTTCGAGGAGACGGAGAAATGGTGGCGGGAGTGGTCGGATCGCTGCACTTATGAGGGGAAATGGCGGGATGCGGTGCGGCGCTCGCTGGTCACGCTAAAAGGGTTGACGTTTCTGCCGACGGGCGGGATTGTTGCCGCGCCGACGACTTCATTGCCGGAACTGCTGGGCGGCGTGCGCAACTGGGACTACCGGTTTTGCTGGGTACGGGATGCGACGTTGACGCTGCAAGCTCTGCTCAATGCCGGGTACCTGGACGAAGCGCGAGAGTGGCGGGAGTGGCTTTTGCGGGCGGTTGCGGGCAGTCCCACGGAACTCAATATTCTTTACGGGCTGCACGGCGAGCGCAGGCTGACGGAGCTGGAGTTGCCGTGGCTGCCTGGATATGAGAACTCGGCACCGGTGCGGACCGGCAATGCGGCTTACAAGCAATATCAATTGGATATTTTTGGAGAGGTGGCCAACACACTTTTTCAGGCGCGGGAAGCGGGACTGGAGCCGGCAAAGGATTCGCGGAACGAGGTGGCGCCGACGATGCTGGAGTTTCTGGAAACGGGATGGGAGCTGCCGGACGATGGAATTTGGGAGGTGCGCGGTCCGCGGCGGCACTTTGTACATTCGAAGATGATGGCGTGGGTAGCGGTGGACCGGCTGATCCGGTCGGCGGAAAAACGCCGGTTCACGATTGATATGGCGCGCTGGAAAAGACTTCGAGAGGCGATCCACGAGCAGGTTTGCCGGCAGGGCTTCGACGCGGATATGAATTCTTTTGTGCAGTATTACGGAGGCAAACACCTAGACGCCAGCATTCTCCAGATGCCGCTGGTTGGTTTTCTTCCGGCAGATGATGCGCGCGTGATGGGCACGGTGAAAGCTATCGAGACGCATCTTATGGAGAATGGATTTGTGGGGCGGTATACGGAAGACCCCGCCGTCGACGGTTTGCCGCATGGAGAAGGAACGTTTCTGCCTTGCTCGTTTTGGTTGGCTGACAATTATGAGTTGCAGGGTCGGCATGAAGAGGCGGTCCGGATGTTTGAACGGCTGTTGGAAATCCGGAATGATGTGGGGCTTTTGTCGGAGGAATATGATCCCGTCGCGAAACGCCAGTTAGGAAATTTCCCGCAGGCGTTCTCTCACGTTGGCCTGGTGAATACCGCTTTTCGTCTTACGCATGCGTCCAAGAAATAAGCTGCGGCGATGGCGATGCTTCTTGCCGCTACTGGCGTGCGTCGTATTCATGTCATGTGATCTGTCGCGGGGACAAGCAGGCGATGCGGCCGATCCGGTGCCGGACGCGCCAAAGCCGGGCATGGCGAAGGAGAAGGGATTTTTTGGCCGCTGGGCGGAGTTTTATCGCCACGACTGGTGGGGGACGGCTGCCTCATCAGCGGCGCCGGAGCGGCGAGGCCTTCCGTCGCCGCTGGATTCGCCGCCGTTTCCCAATGCGGACTGGTCGTATGGCGGTTCGCCGGTGATCGGGGAGCCGGATACGAACAGCTATCCGCTAATGACGGCGATCAACCAGGCGAGAAGCCGGACGAAGTTGTATGGATGGATCGATCCGACGCTGAACTTCAGCACGTCCTCGCGTAGCAATGCCCCCGAGGCGAACGATGTCTATGCGAATCGGTTGGAGATGAATCAAATTGTTCTCTACGCCGAGCGGCTGCCGGATTCAGTGCAACGCGAGCACGTCGACTGGGGCTACCACCTGACCGCGCTATACGGCACGGACTATCGCTTCACGACAGGGAAGGGTTACTGGAACGGGCCGTGGGTGAACGATCATCGGGAATATGGCTTTGATCCTACTTTGGAATATGTTGACGTTTATATTCCGCAGGTGGCGAAGGGGATGAATGTTAGGATCGGACGCTACATCTCGGTGCCGGGGATCGAGGCGCAACTTGCGCCGAACAACTACATCTTCAGCCACTCGCTGCTTTATGCGATTGATCCATTTACCGATACCGGTTTGATTGCGACGGTGAAGCTGAACGACCAGTGGCTGGTACAACTGGGAATTACGGGCGGTCACGACGTTGCTTTGTGGACTCCGGATGCGAAGCCTTCGGGTACGGCTTGCCTGAGCTACACGACAAAGTCAGTGAATGACAACCTCTATGTCTGCGCCAACGGGATCAATGACGGAAAGTACGCTTACAACAATCTGCAGCAGTACGACGGCACCTGGTATCACAAGTTCTCGAAGACGTGGCACATGGCAACCGAGGCCTGGTATATGTATGAGCGCGACGTGCCGGCTGTGGGAAGCACGATTCAACCGGAGACGGGCGCGAATGCCGCTTACTGCCTGCCGGGAGAGCAGCGTTGCACCGCTCCTGAATATGCGGTGGTGAATTTCCTGCAGAAGGAATTTTCACCCCATGACTTCCTGTCGTTTCGCAGCGACTTTCTCGACGACAAGAAAGGGCAGCGCACCGGCTACGCGACCAGGTATTTGGAGAACACGATCATGTGGTGCCACTGGATCGGGTCGACGGTGCAGTTGCGTCCGGAATTGCGTTTCGAGCGCGCGTGGGATGTGCGTGCCTATGACAACGGTCGGCGGCATAATCAGTTTACGGCGGCTGGCGATCTGATCTTTCACTTTTGAGGTGTTATGAGTTCTCAGGCTCGGCCGCGGAACTGGATGATTCTGCGCCGATCGCGTTTGGATGGCCGGCCTGCGGGTAACTCTTCGAACTGCTTCATGGCTTTGCGCTCCGCCTCCGCTTTCTGGCGGAGTTCGCGGCTGGCTTCGGTTTCGCGGTACAGAGTTTGGGCGACCGCGGCCGGGCCGCGCACGTCGCTGAGAAGCAGGACTTCCACTTCGAAGTCGCCGCCGTCGTTGGTGACTCGCAACATGGTTCCGATTCGGACTTCGCGGGCGGGCTTGGCCGGCTGGCCGTTCGATTGGATTCTGCCCAGATCGCAAGCTCGCGCGGCTAATGCGCGCGTCTTGAAGAATCTCGCGGCCCAGAGCCATTTGTCCATGCGCACAGAGGTCATGGGGTATTTCCTACTCTGGCAGTCCGAGGCGACGCATCAGGTCTTTGTAGCGGGGATCGGAGCGCAGCGGGTCGAACGCTGGATAGCGGATCGCGATGAGCAGCTCGTTATCTCCATCGCCATACGCCTGCTCCAGGTATTGAAAGGCAAGATCGCGGTTTTCCAGGAGGGCTGCCGCCACGGCCATCGCGGTTGCGCGATCTGTGCCCTGCAGTAGCGAGACGAGTTGGAGATAGCCTTTCGCGTCGGCACTCACCGGAATTGGTTTCGGAAATGCCCCTTGCAGTTCGGCCACTGCATCGGCAAACCGGCCGGTGGTGGCGTAAAACTGCGAGAGCTTGTAATGCGCGGGACCAAAACCTGGATCGCGTGCGAGGACCTTCTGGAACTGAGTGAGCGACTCCGGGTAGCGCCGGGCCTCCATCAACAGCACAGCGTAATTTGTATTAACGATAGAAGATAAAGGATCGAGGGACAGCGCGTTGCGATACTGCTCCAGACCCTCCCCCATGCGATTCTGCGGAGCTAGAAACCCGAACGCATAGAAATAGTGCGCAGCAGCGTTGTTGGGATTCAGGTCGAGGGCGCGCCGGAATTCCAGCTCAGCTTCGCTCCATCTTCTTAGATTTGCCGACGCGAAGGCTCGGGCCGCGTGCGCCTCAGAAAGAGCGTCATCCAGTTCAACTGCTTTGCGGCTGGCATCGTCGGCCATGATTTCGCCTTGCTTGGACGTGACGCCGATGCCGTAGCTGGGAGCGACATTGTAGGTATCGGCCAGTCCGGTATAGGCAAGGGCGTAGTTGGGATCGGCGGCGATCGCCTGCTGAAACAAAACGATACTCTTCTTCAGGCCGTCGGGCGTGCGTCCGTACCATGCCTGGCGGCCTTCAAGATATAGACGGTAGGCCTCCGGATTGCTGGTGGCGGCACGAGTCAAGCGCTGCTTTTCGTTGCCGCTAAGGTGGATGCGCAAGCGACTGGAGATGTCGCGCGTAATGTCACCCTGCACCTGCGCGACGTCGGTCGCCTTGCGCGCGTAGTGCGAGCCCCAAAGCTCGGCGCCATCGGCAGTATCGACCAGGTCGGCGTCGATACCAAGGTCGTCTCCATGTTGGGTGATGCGTCCCATCAGCACTGCGCTCACCTGCAAGCCTTGGCCGATCTGGCGCGGATCGTCTTCTTTGCCTTTAAATCTGAAGACGGTGCTGCGCGCCAAAACCTTAAGGTCGGGCAACTGCGAGAGCGTGCCGATTAGACTTTCGGTGAGTCCATCGCTCAAGTATTCGTTGCCGGGATCCGCGGTGGCGTTCACGAAAGGCAAAACGGCGATGGAACTGATTTTCTTTGTATCGGGCTTTGCGCGGGTGAAGTAGAAGCCCGCCGCGACGGCAATCGCCAGAATTGCAGCGACGGCGATTGCGACGTATTTCAATGAGAGGGTTCTCGGAGCGGCAGCAGCGACCGAAGAACTCACGGACGAAGTATCGAGGCCGCGCTTGAGACGTACGAAATCGGCGCGCAGATCGGCCGCGCTCTGGTAGCGCAAGTTGCGATCCTTCTTCGAGAGCTTTATCGATAATCCGTCCCAGTTCCGCGGGCAGATCCGGATTGAGGCGCAGGGCAGGCGTTGGCGCGGCATCCAGGATAGCTTTGAAAGTCTCCGCGGAACTGTCGCCCCGAAAAGGAAGCGTGCCAGTCGCCATTTCGTAGAGCACGGCTCCGAAGGAGAATAGATCGCTGCGGGCATCCAATTCTTTAGCTCGAGCCTGCTCGGGCGACATGTAGGAGATGGTGCCGAGCGTAGAGCCCGGGCTGGTAAGGTGCTGCTCGTCGATCGCGGTCAAGGTATTCGCGGAAGCGATCTGGCTAGAAGAACCGGCGCTGGGTGCGATCTTGGCCAGCCCGAAATCGAGAATCTTGCCATGGCCGCGCTTGGTGACAAAAATGTTGGCGGGCTTGATGTCGCGGTGAACAATGCCCTGGGCATGCGCGGCGTCCAGTCCATCCGCGATCTCAATCGCGAGCGAGAGCATGGCTTCGTTATCCAGCGGCCTTCCCGCGATGAGATGCTTCAAGGTGACGCCATCCAGAAACTCCATGGCGATGAACGACTGCTCCCTGTGTTTGCCGATTTCGTGGATGGTACAAATATTGGGGTGGTTGAGGGCGGAGGCGGCCCGCGCCTCCCGGCGAAGGCGTTCGAGAGCTTGCGGATCGCGCGACATTTCCTCGGGCAGGAACTTGAGGGCGACGAAGCGGCCAAGCTCCGTGTCTTCGGCTTTGTAAACCACGCCCATGCCTCCGCCGCCAAGTTTCTCGACGATGCGATAGTGCGAGATGATCTGGTCGATCATGGCGGCGAGGCAGAGCTTGCGAACGTTTCATCTTACGGATGTTGGCGAAGGTCAGTCAATGAATACGCGCAAGATCGTCACTCCTGTAACATCGCTTGCAGAACCCTGATCGGAGCCGCATGGATGTGCATTTGATTGACGGGACGTACGAATTGTTCCGGCACTTCTACGCCGTGCCCGCTGCGGCGGATGTGAACGGGCAGGAAATTGGCGCGGTGCGCGGTGTGCTGACGTCTGTTTTGTCCATGATCGAAGGCGGCACTGCTTACGTTGGGGTTGCGACCGATCACGTCGTCGAGTCGTTTCGCAACGAGTTGTATACGGGATACAAGACCAGCGAGGGCGTCGATCCGGAGTTGCTTTCGCAGTTCCCGATCCTCGAGGAGGCTCTCGAAGCGATGGGAGTGGTGGTGTGGCCGATGGTTTACTTTGAGGCGGATGACGCGCTGGCCTCCGCCGCCGCTAAGGCGGGGAAGGATGATCGCGTGAGGCAGGTGTTCATTTGCACTCCGGATAAGGATCTGGCGCAGTGTGTGGTGGGCAGGCGCGTCGTGCAGCTGGACCGCAGGCAAAACATTTTGCGCGATGAAGGCGGCGTGGTGGAGAAGTTCGGAGTTAAGCCTGAATCGATCCCGGACTATCTGGCCCTGGTTGGCGACAGTGCGGATGGCTTTCCGGGTGTACGTGGCTGGGGAGCGAAGGCCGCGGCTTCTGTTTTGTCTCAGTACCCTCATCTGGAAAACATTCCCAAAGATTGGACACAGTGGCATCCATCGATTCGGAAGGCGCTGGGACTGTCGGAATCTCTGTTCAGCGCCTGGGACGATGCCTTGTTGTTTCGCACGCTGGCAACTCTGCGAGTGGATGCGCCTGTGTTTGATGCGGTCGAGGAGTTGCGTTGGAAGGGTCCGCGCGAGGAGTTTGAGGAATGGTGCCGGCGGATGAAGGCGCCGGCTCTCTTACGCCGGGTTGCGGCAGCACGATTGGAGAGATCAGGGGGCGTGTAGGCGGGACAAAGCGATCCCGCATCGAGCGCGGAGCGTCACTTCTTCGATCGTCACTTCACTGATCGTTACTTCACCGATCGTTAGCTCGCCGATCGTTACTTTACCGAAGGAACGCGCTGGTTCAACTCTTCGAACCAATGGACAACCACCTGAAGTTCGTTGGGGCCGGATTGCGACTCGCTCTCTCGGATAAGAACGAATCCACGGCCGTCCGGAGTGACGGCAATGTCGTGCCCGCTTTGGAAGTACGGGCCCTCAAACAGCAAGCGCGGCTTGCCGGCATTGAAGGCGGGTTTGGTTTCAATGGAGACGGCCATCACTCGAGTGCGCTGCGCCAGTGCGCGATGCCCTAGATTCTCCAGGTTCGCTGCGCTGCGGTAGTAAAGCTCGTGGCCGTCCGGCGACCACAAGGGGTGCAACCCTCCGTCGGTGGAAATTCGTTGCCGCGGAGCGAGGCTGGGAAACGGTGCGACGTACACTTCCGACCTTCCCGACTCGTCACCATTGAAGGCAATCCAGTGGCCGTCGGGCGAAAGGATGGCCCACTCCACGTTGTATTGCTTTGGAAATAACAGGTGCGGATGTTCGCGGTCATCCATCGGAAGGATTCCAACGTTTTGGCCCATGCCTCCCGTAAATTCGTCATACAAGAGAGCGTGGCCGTCGGGCGACCAGAACCACGCATCCACTGAATTATCACTGGCCAACAGGGTTTCCTCGGGGCCGCTTCCGTCGAGCGGTTTCCAGAGCACGCGGTACTTGCCGTTCCGATAGCCGCCGTAGGCGATGTGCTTTCCGTCGGGCGTCCACGTCGGATCCCGGTTCTCGACACCAGAAGTGAATCGCGTCTCAGTGTCGCGGGCGATGTCGTGCACCCAAGTATCGGTCACTGGTCCTTCAACGGTGGTGGCGATGAAGCGGCCATCCGGCGAGATTGTGAAATCCTCGTAAGGCCGCTTGGTTGCAGTGAGAGACCGGGCGGTTCCAGTCTTGTCTACGAAAACCAGTTCGTGCTCTCCGTAGGTGACCCCGCCTGGGATGTAAACGAGTGAGCCATCACTGGAAATGGCATACTGGCCCGCGCCAATGCGGGGATTCTCCAGGATATTTTCCGCCACCGGCACGGCGGCCCCTGTGATCTCCAGCCGGACGGGATCGAAAGGAACGGCCAGAAGTACTCCTGCTCGAAGAAATACGAGATACCCGCTCGAGACGAAGTGCGGATTTGTGCCCGATTTGATCAGAATCTTCCGTTGGCCGCTGGCGAGAGAAAGTACCGCAATGTCGGCATAGTCAAACGAAGGTTCTTCAGCGTTGCGGACGACGAAGATCAGGGCTTTGCCGCCCGGCAGAATTTCCGGGAAGCGATGATTGATCTCCTGGTTCTTGGCGTCGAATGTGGTTATCCGCTGGGGTTCACCACCAGTTGCCGGCACTTTGAACAATCCGGAATCGGTCCCGAAATAAATGATGTCGTCGGGCGCCCAGCAAGCACTGGAGCTTCCGGTCTTCGCAATGGTGACGATCGGCCCTCCTGCAAGCGGCACCTTTTTCAACTGGCCGCCGGAGGAGATGCCGAGCCACTGCCCGTCGGGTGAAAAGAACGGAGTGTCCGCGCCCTCGGTGCCAGGGACCGGTCGCGCGTTCAAGTCTCCCAGCGAGCGGAGGTAAATCTGCGAGACGCCGCCCTGATGCCCGACATAGGCGATCTGCGAACCATCGCGCGTGACCGCGATGCTGGGATACCACCACCACGAACCACCAAGAGCTTCACCCGCAGGAAGATTGATGCTGAGCCGCATGATTCGATCTGGCGGAATAGAACGCCGGCCGTGCATCCACGCCGCGCCTCCAACTGCCAGGAGCAGCAGCAGTACAGCACTGGAGAGTATACCCACGCGGCCTCGGTTGCGAGCGGCTGCCACCGGCTTCATCGCTACTGCCGTGGAGATGGCGTCGTTGATCCAGTTCAATTGTGTCGCCAGGTCGCTCGCACTCTGCCAGCGCTGGTCGGGCTGCTTGGCAAGACATTTTCGGATGGTCCGATCGAGGAGCGGAGGCGTCAGCGGTTGCAACGCCGTCACCGCTTCCGGTTCTCTCTCCAATATTGCACTGGCCACGCTTAACTGGCTCTTGCCTTCAAACGCTCGCCTGCCGGTCACCATCTCGTACAGAACCGCGCCGCAAGCAAAGATGTCTGAGCGGGCGTCCGCTTCCTTGCCTTCGATCTGCTCCGGAGACATGTACTGGATCGTTCCAACAATGCTGCCCGCGGTAGTGAGTGGACTCGCCGGACTCGGCCCGCTCAGGGTCCGCGCCGCCGACAGTAGCGGCGCCGATCCGGCCGCTCCGGGCATGCCCAGCGGGGCAAGCTTCGCCAGACCGAAGTCCATGAGCTTGGCCCCGGTCTTGGTCAGCATGACGTTGCCGGGTTTCAGATCGCGGTGCACCACGCCACTGCGATGTGCTCTCTCGAGCCCTTCGCAGATTTCGACTCCGTATTTAAAAAGCTGTTCGAGGGGCAGGGGACCCTTGCGCAAACGATCCGCCAAGGTTTCGCCTTCCAGGTACTCCATTACCAGGTAATCGATCCCATCCTGGTGGCCAACATCGTAGAGAGTACAGATGTTGGGATGATTCAGCGAGGAAATGGTGCGTGCTTCCCGATCGAAGCGTTGCCTGGCCTCGAGATTTTCAGAAAGATGGGAGGGGAGAATCTTAATGGCTACGATGCGGTCAAGGCGGGTATCCCGCGCGCGATACACCTCGCCCATGCCGCCGGCGCCGAGCGGCGATTGAATTTCGTAAGGGCCAAGCTTCGTGCCAGAGGCTAGCGACATGCGTTGCGCGTAATTATAGTCCGTGCCTGCCCGCGGGGGGAACGCGGCGATTGCAGGGGTGTGATCGGATCTTCGGAAGTTACCTGTTCGACGCGAGCGCGAAAAGCCAGACTTGGCTCGTCTCCCAAACCATTTATGAAACCACCGGTGGCTAGCGGGTTACGCGCTTCAATCCTTCCTGGGCCGGGCGGTAGGTGTGGGCCAGGGCTAAGGCCGCGCGATATTCTTCGGCTGCGGCGGGGCGGTCGCCTTGTTTTTCGAGCAACTCGCCGAGCAGGACGTGGGCTTTGAAGACCGGAGCTTCCTCGACAGGAGTGGAAGAAGTCACGTAGCGGCGCACGAAACGGATGGCTAGGGGATAGTCGCGGCCGGCACGCAGCAATATGCCGGCGCCATCGACCAACGCCGAGGGATGATCGAGGGGGCTGGATTCCACGGTGCGCAAGGCTAGCTCCATGTCGTCGAAACGGCTGATGTGGCGATAGAAGCCGGCAAGATTCACCCAGGCACGTGCGCCTCCGTGACTGGCGTCGATGGCGGCGCGATATTCCTGCTCGGCTGTGGCGTTGTCTCTGTTTTTCTCGGCGATGCGCGCGAGCACCCAGTGCGCCATGGCTGGATTCAGCGGCCCGAGCAGAGCAGCCTGGGCGCGGGCTTTGTCTTTGCCGCCACCGACGATTCCGGGAGCCTCCAGATAAAACTCGGCGAGATCGATGCGCGCTTCCCAATTGCCGGGGGAGAGTTCGACGGCGCGTTCGAATTCATTGCGAACCTTCTTGGCCAGGCCGGCGGCACTGAGAAACCCGGAGTGATCCGCTTTCTCGCCATAAATGCGGCCCAGCCAGAGGTGATAGAGACTGTTGTCGGGCGCGAGCGAGATGGCTTTTTCGCACGCGGAAATGCCAGCGTCCCAGGCACCGAGCTGATAATGAGCGCGGCACAGCAGGTTGTAGGCTTCGGCGGTAGGCGCTGTGTGGATCTGCTGATCCAGCGTTTGAATCGCTTGATCTACGCGGCCGGTGGAAAGGAGATCTTGGGGCGTTTGGGAGGCGAGTATGCTGCTGAATGCCGAGATCGAAAGCGAGGCGATAAGGAAGCGAGCCAAACGCGCAATTATTGTGTCGCAGAGAACACGACACTTCGCGCGGCTCGCCCAGATTCCCTCGGCAAGCTCGGGACAGGCTCTTCGCTGCGCAAGAAACGCTTGCTCAGGATGACAATCAAAGCTCCCGCTCATTCGCTACTGCACCACTTTTACGCGGGCGCCGTTGGTCAGGGGTTTGGAGTCGACCGAGGATAGGGCTACGAGGGCATGTTCGGGAAGCCCGGCTGTGATCTCGACCCGGGTAAGGTTTTGCAGAGAGACTTCGACCCCGCGGCGCTTGAGTTCGCCATCCACCACCTCATAAACGTAAGGCCGGGTGTCGTCGACGTGCACGGCTTCCCGCAGCAGCGTGAGCACGCCGCTGTGTTCGGCGGTGATGATAGTAACGCCGACGTTGACGTTCGGCAGCAGGCGCAGATCATGGTTGTCGAGCGTGCACGTAACTTCACCTACGCTGCGCGTGACGCGCAGTTTGACTGTGGAAGGAACGGTACCGACCGCGCCTTGCCAGATGCGCCCAGGCAGAGCATCCCAGGTGACTTCGATTTTCTGTCCGGTGGCGAGGCGGCCGATGTCAGGCTCGTCGACGAAGGTGCGCACCAGCATCCGCGAGAGATCGCCTTCCTGCAGGAGCAGATCTCCGGTTTGCACGTACGCGCCTTGTTTCACAGGAAGCGCATAGACAATGCCATCGAAAGGAGCGCGCACGCTGGATTTCGCCAGAGCATCTTCGGCGGCTTCGTAGGCGGCCTGAGCTTCCGTTCCCAACGCTTGAACCTTGGCAACTTCCGGTTGCGAATAGCGATCTTTCTTCTTTTGCTCGAGCAGGGTGACATCAGCCTGCGCGCGCTGCAAAGCATCTTCGGCCTGCTTGACCTCACCGGCGGAGGCTGAGCCCTGCTGCCGGAGACGGCGGTAAGCCTCCAGGTTGCGCTGCGCCTCGTCGCGCGAGTTGTGGGCTTTGATGAGTTGCGCCTCGAGCGTGAGAATTTCTTCGCGCGTGCCGCCAGTACTAACATCGGACTGGTCAGCCTGCGCTGCCTTCATCTTGGCCTGCACGCGAGCTGCCTGGCTGCGCAGGTCGGCATCGTCGAGCTGCAAGAGAAGTTGGCCCTGGCGAACGTGGTCTCCTTCTTTTACGAACAGATGCTTTACCGTGGTGGCGACGGGGGCGTGGGCTTCGAAGTTGCGGATGGGCTCGATTTTGCCGTTGGTGGAAATCAGGCTACGGATGGGGCCGCGCTCTACCGTGGTAGTGCGAACCTTCAAAGGCCTTGACCTGGTGAATACCGGGACCACGGCGACTGCGGCCAGCGCTCCGAGCGCCCACCAGATCCGGCCTTTGCGCGTTGCAGGCCGTCCATTCGAATTGTTGTTGGTTGCCAACCGGTTATCTTTCAGGCTGCGGCGAGGACAACTGCAAGCATTAATTTACCACCCAGACGGCTACGAAAAAAATCCACTCTGCCCAAGCCGTTGCATCATTAGATGCGGGCGGAGGGTGGCGGATGCGTGAGGTGTTTGTTGCGAACTTGGCCGCGTGGTGAGAATATGAGCACCACGATTTGGAAAACCGGGGGTTCGCCCTTGATCAACGGCGCACATATTGTTATCTACACAAAGGATGCTGAAGCAGACCGGGCCTTCTTTCGCGATGTACTCAAGCTTGCCTCGGTGGATGGCGGCCATGGCTGGTTGATCTTCGCCATGCCTCCACTGGAAGCCGCTTTCCACGATTCGGAGAAAAACGACCGGCACGAACTTTTCTTCATGTGCGATGACATCGCGGCGACCTTGAATGATCTGGAGTCGAAGAAGGTGAAGGTTTCGGATGTGAGCGAACCGCGTTGGGGAAAAGTTGCCAAGTTCGAGCTTCCTGGTGGCGGGAAGATAGGCGTTTATGAGCCGACTCATCCGAGTCCGCTGAAGGCCAAGCGCTGAGCAGATGCACTGGTGGCCGATGCGTGTGGGACAATACTTCCATGCCAAAACAGCCGCGCTACACGCCGGAGCATGCCGCCGCCGGGTTGGACGCCAAATTTCCTGAGATCGAAACCTGGCCGAATCAGTTTCCCGGCTATGAGATCGTCATCGACGATCCGGAGTTTACTTCAGTATGCCCGAAGACGGGCCTGCCCGACTTCGGCTTGATCACACTGCGTTACCAGCCCGATAAACTCTGCCTGGAACTGAAATCGTACAAAGAATATCTGCACTGCTACCGCAACCTGGGAATTTTTCAGGAGAACATCGTGAACCGCGTGCTGGAAGATGTAGTGAGGTGGGCAAAGCCGGTGTGGGCCGAAGTGAGGGGAGAATTCCGTCCGCGAGGCGGGATCTCGACGACAGTGGTGGCGAAATGGCCGCGGGGGAGAACAAAGAAGTAGCAGACCGTAGGCTTACCGCTTGCGCCGCGTGCTGCGGCGAGCGCCAAACATTCTCGGGTCGTAACTCAACGGTTCAAGACCGGACACTCTCACTCTGCGGAAGCCGGCATGTTGCGGATTGAGAAGCCAGTTGTTTTCGTGCGGGGCCAGTGCCGATGGCACAATCAGTAGGCACCGCTCGGCCCTGCGCACAAATTCGTCACCGATGCCGGCGAGTTCAGCCGGAGCAGGGGAGCGGCGCCAGTGGGATGGAAGGTCATCCGCAACGACGCGTTGCTGTGACAGATCGTTGGGGATCTCGGCGGTAACCAGAACCAAGTCTTGCGGCGCGTCGTCGGCATCGAGATGGACGAAGTATTCGAGCATCGCGAGGGATTGATGCTCGGAGGCGTAAGCGAGCCGGGTCCCCGGGCTCGACCAGCGGCCACCGTAGCGAAAGGCGCCTTCTCCGTCGAGCGGAGATTGGGCGTAGGCCTTGCGCAGTACGCGATAGACTCGATTCAACTGACTCCGCCGTAGGCGATCCGTCCCAGCACGTTTTCTACCTGGCGTGCTCCCAATTCCGTATCCATGGCGCTGATGGGAGTAGCTCCGCCGAGTGCGCGATTGGACCGCTTCAACCAACGCGCAGCACTCTCGCGGTCGCCCAGACTCTGCTGCGCCAGGGCGACGATGCGGGCCAGCCGGTAAAGACGATCAGACTCGAAGCGCGCCAACCGGCCGCTCCGGCGCCGGCGCTGCAGGCTGCGCGGCGAGAGATCGAGAGATTCGGCCAACTCCCTTAGCGTGAGACCGGAAGCTTGCATCAACTCTTCGACCACGGCAGGAGGGAAGCCCTCGCGGATGGCTTCGCAAAGATCGCGCTGGCTGCCAAGGTTCCGTCCCAGAACGCTTCGGCCGCCCAGTTCCTTCACCACCGCACGCAATTCGTTTACCATTTGTCGTCAAGTATAGCGACAAATGTCGCTGGTGTCAATTGCCCCGACATCACCGGCTGCCCGTGACTGGCGTCATGCTATATTCGCTCGACCTGTGACTTCCGCGAAACTCCAACCGCGCACGGCGCTGATCGTGCTCACGGCGCTCAATCTGCTGAACTATGTCGACCGCAATGTGCTGTTCGCGGTGCAGCCGCTAGTACAGGACGAATTTCATCTCACCAAGACGCAGATTGGCTATCTCACCAGCGCGTTCCTGGGCTTCTACATGGTGGCCGCGCCGTTCGTTGGCCCGCTGGCAGACCGCTATTCGCGCAAGCTGATTATCGTGCTGGGAGCGGTCTTCTGGAGCGGGCTCACGCTGCTCACTGCCTTTACTCATAACTATACCGAGTTGCTGATTCGGCACACCCTGGTCGGCGTTGGCGAAGCGACTTTCGTAACCATTGCGCCGACCTTCGTCGCCGATCTTTTTGCGGAGGAGAAACGCGGCCGGCATCCTGGGTGTGTTCTATTTAGCAATTCCGGTGGGGTCGGCGGCGGGATATCTGCTGGGGGGCTATCTGGCTCCGCAGCATGGCTGGCGGTTCCCCTTCTACATCGCGGCCGCTCCCGGCTTCCTCCTAGCCATTGCCGTTCTGTTTCTCAAAGAGCCAGAGCGGGGGCAGTTTGACTCGCTAAGTGGTACGCCGGAGCGCACGACCGTGCTTGGTCTGTTTCGCAATCCTGCGTTCCTGACCTCCACACTCGGCATGGCCGCCATGACATTTTCTCTGGGCGGCATTCAAGTGTGGATGCCGCAGTTTCTGTACACCGAGCGCCACTATACGCTGGAGGCCGCCAACCTGATGTTTGGCCTGATCATCGTCGGCGACGGCATTGTCGCAGCTTTAGCGGGCGGGTGGCTGGGCGATTACCTGCTGCGCCGCACGAAGAGCGCTTACTACCTGGTTTCCGCGGCCACCATGGCGCTTGGCGTCCCAGTGATGATTGTGGCGCTCTTCGTCACTGGCCGCTCCATGATCCCGGCCATTGCGGTCGCGGCCTTCTTCCTCTTGTTCAACACGGCGCCGCTGAACGCTGCCGTGATCAACTCGGTCGACGCTCACATCCGGGCCACGGCGCTGGCGGTGAACATTTTCATCATTCACATTCTGGGCGACGTGCCTTCGCCCACCATGATGGGCTGGGTCGCAGACAAGCGATCGCTGCAAGCCGCATTTGTCTTACCGGTCATCGCCATGGCCCTCTCCTCTGCCATACTGTTCTACGGAATGAAATTCGCGCCGCAGGTAAACGTCGACGGCGCAGCTTCTGGGGCAGGAAAGACCTAGGCAGAGATGCATTATTTTCACTGGATTGCAGGGACGATTCTGGCGCTGGCCTGGTTCTCTCGCATCATCGATGCGGCGATTGGCATGCCGAGCGTTGCCGATGTTTCGAAGCCGGAGTGGGACCGCGATCCGGAGGGGAATCCACGCGTTTCGATCATCGTCCCGGCACGCAATGAAGAAGAGGACATTGAACTCTCACTGACTCGCCTGCTCGAACTCGACTATGACAACTATGAAGTAATCGCGGTCAACGATCGCTCGACCGACCGCACCGGGGAAATCATGGAAAGGATTGTGGGCAGCGCCAACGTCCACGGCCGCCTGCGCGTGATTCATCATCGCGAATTGCCCGCGGGTTGGCTGGGAAAGACTCACGCCATGTGGACGGCGACGAATGCGGCGACCGGCGACTGGCTATTGTTTACCGATGCCGACGTGCTGTTCAAGCCGGACTCGGTGCGGCGGGCGGTGGCTTACGCTGAGGCCGAACGGGCGGACCATGTGGTGTTGTTTCCGCAGATGATCATGAAGCGGCCGGGCGAATACATGATGATCGCCTTCTTTCAGACCATGTTTGTCTTCGGCCACCGCCCCTGGAAGGTGGCCGATCCGAAGACAAAGGACCACATGGGAGTAGGCGCCTTCAACCTGATTCGCCGCAGCGTGTATGAGGCGGTCGGAACCTACGAAACGTTGCGCATGGAAGTGCTGGACGACATGAAGCTCGGCAAGGTCGTGAAGAATGCCGGCTTCGCGCAGCGCAACGTCTTTGGCGCAGACTTGATTTCGATTCGCTGGGCTCATGGCGCAAGGGGCGTGGTCGACAATCTCACGAAGAATTTCTTTGCTGTGTTGTCGTTTCAGTGGTGGCGTGCCCTCATCTCGGCGTTCGGACTGGCCTTTCTGAATCTCATGCCGTTTCTGGGCGTGTTGCTCGCGCACGGATGGGAGCGGCTGCCGTATGCCATTGCGCTGTCGTCCATGTTTCTGATTTATCTCGGAATGTCGTGGCGCTCGCGGGTTCCGGCCTACTATTTCGCGCTGCATCCGGTCAGCACAGCGCTGTTCGTTTACACCTTGTTGCGTTCGATGTTTCATACGCTGCGGAATGACGGCATCGTTTGGCGGGGGACGAAGTATCCGCTGGAGGAGTTGCGGAAGGGAATGGTGTAGGCGGCGCGAGGGCTTGCAGGATCTGGGCGAAAGATAGTTAGCAGTGCCCATGTGGGGACAGCCGCTCGGCTGTCCGGTCGAGCGAAGCGGGACCTACTGGGGCGGCGGATCTTCGCCGGCGTCGGCCTCGTTGCCGTAGGTTGCTGTGGTGTTGGGGGTGCCTTTGATTTTCGCGGGCTTCTTGGTGGGTCGCATTCTGCCGGCGCTGTAGTGGCCTTGTTTTTCCACGTCGTAGTTCTTGGGCAGAGGCGGGATGAGGGTTGATCCGGCGCTCAACTGGCTGACGCGGGTGAGGACGATTTCGGCGCGTCCGTCGTAGAGCTTGACGGGGCCGTGGATTTCGATGACGTGTCCGGTGAGGCGGCGGACGTCGCCCACATCTTTCAGGTCGTGAGGGAAGACTACGACCGTGAACGGGCAAGCCATTTGATCTGCGCAGAAGTCTACGAAATGCACGCCCTTGGCGCCGACTTTCACGCGCACAACTTTTCCAGTCACGCACTTGATTTCTCCGACGTGCTGTTTGGCGTCGCCAATGGGCAGGCAGTCGGAGGCGGCGGCTGCCGTGGATAGCAGTATCGCCAGCAGCGCGAAGTTGTTTTTCTTGAGCATGGAAATGATGCGCAGCTCGTTGCTTCGCAATTATCGGGTGGGTTGTTGGCTCGGGACAAGGTTGGATGTCACACGGAGGAGCTGTGAATATTTCTTCCGCTGGAGGTGCGACCATGATGGGAAATCCCCCGCCTATTTTCGCTCCAGGTCCGAGGGTTCTCTGGCCAGATCCGCCAATGTAATCATCAGCATCATGGGATCAATCGGCGAGCGCACGAAGCCGTGCCTCTGGTAGAAGCGCTGGGCATCGCTGGAGATGGCATGAACCAGGATCGCCCGAATACCGGCAATATCGGCCGCCTGCAGAGTACGCAGCACGGCATCGCGCAGAAGCCCCTGGCCAAGGCCCTGGCCGTGAAATTCCTGGTCCACCGCGAGGCGGCCGATGATCATTACGGGGACGGGATCGGGCATGTTGCGGCGAACACGGCCCGGGGTGCCGGCGTGCGCGACCGCTCCAACGGCCAATGCATAATACGCGACCACCCGCGGGCCCACACACACTACGTAGGTGCGGGATGCGCCGTTTTGCTCGTTTTGCCAGGCGCGGCGGCGCAGCCAGTCATCCAATGCGGACTCGCCGCATTGGAACAGCGAGAGATCGTGATCGTCTCGAGGCTTTTCCGGGGGCGTAAGGGATTGTCGGCTCATTGCTCCCACGGCGCCGTGGTTCTCAGCAGGCGTCGCAAACGGGGGTTGGCTACCGGGGGACGGTCGAGCATAGACATAAAGCGTTCGAAATCCTCTGCCGGCAAGGAGAAATAGCGCCGGTCGAGCAGGACAGCTTCGGCCTCGCGGCAAGCCGTCTCCAGCATGAAATCGGAACGGTTGCGACGAAGGGCAGTCGCCGCACGGTCAATCAAAGCCTTCTGGCTGCGCGTGACGCGCAGGTTGATGTTCTGGCTTCGGGTCTTATCGGTCTTAGCTCCGGTGGCAGGCATGGATTTCCTCTGTACGCACAATCAGTATACAGTACTGTGCGTACTTTGGAACATACATAGGTTGGTGGAGGCAATCACGTTTGCTCGATCAGGGAGTTCGGCGGCGGGCGGAAATCCCACTTCTCGCAAAGGAAGCGAGAAGTGGGGCACCCGCCATGATGCACAAGCTTATTTGAAGGCCTTGACCGCCGCGGTCTCATCCTCTTTTACATCGAAGACGGTGTAGAGCTTGGTGATCTGGAGCAGGTCGTGCACCTTCTTGGTGAGATGCAGCAGCTTGAGTTCGCCGCCCTGATTCTTGGTGGTGGTAAACGCGCTCACCAGTTCGCCGATGCCGGAGCTGTCGATGTAGTTGACCTCGCCGAGGTTCAAGACAATCTTCTTGTTGCCCTTGGCGAGGAGGTCGCGTACCGTGTCGCGCATCATGACGCTGCCTTCGCCGAGGGTGATGCGGCCGCTGCAGTCCACAATCGTGACTCCGTCAACCTGCCGGGTGCTGAGTTTCATGCTCACTGAGACGCCTCCTTGCCGCCCGCGGATGGCCCGTGGACGTGCTTGATCAGTTTTAATTCGGTGCCTGTCTGGGACGGGCGGATTTCCACCACGTCCATAAAAGAACGCATAAGAAAAATGCCGCGCCCTGAAGTCTTCAGCAAATTCTCCGGCGCCAGCGGATTCGGAATGCCGCTCAAGTCAATGCCCTTGCCCTGATCGCGAATCGTGATGACAAGATCCTCCGGCGTGCGCTCGAAGGACAAGACAACTTTTTTGTCCGGCGCATAAGCGTTGCCATGCAGAACGGCATTGACCGCGCCTTCGCGCACCGCCATCGAAATCTGCATCACTTCGTCTTCTCCAAAGCCCAACTCTGTAGCGATGCGGGTAGCTTTTTCTTCCGCATGGTCCACGGTTTCCAGAGTGGAATCGAGCGTGTAGGAGACGGTTTGCTCCATGGGCGATGAATACGTGTTAGACCCGCACCTGTCCTCGGATTGGCCCGTAGGGGCTCGCCGCAGCGCCACAAGCGACGATGCGGTAGTTTGCCTGTGGAAGCGGGGCGTTGTCAACGTGGAGCGCGGGCAGCAGTTAATTCCTGAATCCGACAAGCCTGGACGGAAAGAAAACGGGCTGCGCTCGACCGGACAGCCGGGGGCGGCTGTCCCCACACAAGCTGCAGGTATAATTACCCGCCGTGAGTTCAGCGCTGCGAGCCAGAATCAAGCACTTCCTGAAGCGATTGATCGTCATCGGGTTCTCCTCCGCGCTGGGAGTGACGGGATTGACCTACGCCGTGGATTATGTTCTGTTCCGCTACCGCGTGGCGGCGAACCGCCAGCCCTTCGGCCAAGTCACCGTCATGCCCTACTACGCGGTGCCGCAGAAAAGTGGCAAGACCCAATTCATCTTCAATCCGCCGGAGGCCCGAACCTGTGTCCACGCGCTGTTTCCCCACGCCGCATACCAGCCCTGCTGGTATTTGCAGCGCCACACCGAGCAGCGCACCGATATCTGAACCCACCAGCATCTGAACGCTCCCGTGAGAAGATGTTGCGGATAAAGATCGTACACAGGTTTCCCTCATCTGAATAAATAGCATCTGAATAAATAGTTAAGAGGGCCTGAATACGCATCGATAAAGCAAGAGGCCCGATATCTCGGAGGTAAGTGCATGAAAACATTAAATTGTCTGCTCAAGGCCGTACTCGGACTTGCTGTGTGGGTCTCCGCCACGGGCAGCGTTTATGCGCAGAACGCGAGTGCGCAAGGCGTAGCGGAACACATGTTGGTCACCGTCGAAGCTCGTCATGGCAAAACCGTACCTGACATAAGCCGTGCCGATGTGATGGTCTACGAGGGCCATGATCGCGACCAGGTCACGGACTGGGTTCCCGCGCAGGGCGATCACGCCGGACTCCAACTTTTTGTCCTGCTCGACGACGGCTCCAGCTTCACTCTCGGAACACAACTAGAAAGCCTGCGCAAATTTATCAGCTCCCAGCCGGCGTCCGCGAAGATCGGCGTAGCCTACATGCAGAACGGCGTTGCCAGGATCGAGCAGAACCCCACTACCGATCACGCTTTAGCTGTCAAGGCCCTGCGCCTTCCGATGGGAGCCGGCGGCGTTAATTCCAGTCCATATTTTGCTCTCAGCGACCTGATCAAACGCTGGCCGGAAACCTCCGACCGGCGCGAGGTGGTGATGGCAACCGACGGCGTTGACCGTTATTACGGAATCGGGGATCTGCAAGATCCTTATCTGGATGCGGCCATTCATGATGCCGAGCGCGCCGGCATCGTCGTCTACGGCATCTACACCCCGGGTGCGGGACACTTCGGCCACAGCTACTGGCTGAACTATTGGGGGCAGATGTATCTCTCGCGCCTGGCCGAGGAGACCGGCGGCGAAGCCTATTACATCGGCTTTACTGGCTCCCCGGTAAGCTTTGAACCTTACCTCGAAGAGACGGCACAGCGTCTGGAGCATCAGTATTTCTTGACCTTCCTGGCCAAGCCGCCGAAAAAGAGCGGGTGGCAGCGCATCAAGGTCACGACGGAAGTATCCAATGCGGAATTGGTCGCTGCGCACGAGGTCTACGTTGCGGAGATGCCGTAACTGGCCGGGCAGATCGGATGAAGCGGGCACTCGACGTGCCCGCTTTTTTTGTGTCCGGATTCGGCTGCATGAATTCGGCTACAATGGCGTTCACTCAGGACTTCACTTAGAACCCAGGGGAAGCCAATGTCGAACCGGCTCGTCTTTTCTCCGTTGCGGTATTTAGGAATCGCGCTCGTTGTTTTCGCAAGCCTGGTCGCTCAACCCGCGTTCGCATCGTCAGCCACGTCTTCACCTTCCGATCCGCGGCTGGAGAAGAGCTACCGCTTCCAGCAGGGCGGTTGGACCTACGTTCATCTGGAAGGCTCGCCCTCTGACATCGGCTTTCAGCACGGCTATCTGCTTGCGCCGGAGATTGCCGACGCCCTTGATGCGATCAAGCTTTCCGACACGCACCAAACCCAGCGTGACTGGGAGTTCTTTCGCAAGACAGCGCGCGAGATGCTCTGGCCGCACATCGACGCCGAGTATCAGCAGGAGTTGCAGGGTATCGCCGATGGCGTGAAGGCGCACGGGGTCGAGCTCGATGTGTATGACATCGTCGCCCTCAACGCATTTGAAGAAGTTCCCGACTATTACGTGCCGTGGCTGAACAAACAGGAAAAACAAGCCCGGGCGCCGAAGCTCGCGGCTCCTGGCAATTGCAGCGCGTTCATTGCCACGGGAGCCTACACCAAGGATCATCAGATCGTGATCGCGCACAATAACTGGACCAGCTATCTGGCAGGCGAGCGCTGGGTGATCGTCTTCGACATCCTGCCGCAGCACGGCCAGCGCATTCTGATGGATGGCTTTCCCGGAGTCATCACCAGCGACGATGATTTCGGTGTGAACGCCGCCGGAATCATGATCACCGAGACGACCATCGCGCAATTCGAGGGCTGGGACCCAAATGGCAAGCCGGAGTTCGTGCGCTCGCGCAAGGCGCTGCAATACGCCCAGAGCATCGACGACTACGTGCGCTTCATAAAAGAAGGGAACAACGGCGGATACGCCAACGACTGGCTCATCGGCGACCGCAAGACGGGAGAGATCGCCTATCTCGAACTCGGCTTGAAGAACACGCCGCTGTGGCGCACGAAGGATGGCTACTTCGTCAGCTCGAACTTTCCGCGCGATCCCAAGTTAATTCACGAGGAAACCAGCGGCTTCGATCCGAACGATAGGTCGTCGTCGATGAATGCACGTCATGCGCGCGCGGAAGAAATGGTGCAGCGCGCCAAAGGGAAAATCGACGTCCCGATGGCTGAGGCGTTTCTGTCAGATCATGTCGATAGCTTCGACGAAGCTGCCTCGCATGTAGAAAAAGCCCAGCCCAACGAGCGCTCGTTGTGCGGCCATGTGGATGCCTCTCCCCGTGGCGTGAAGGAATGGGGTTGGGATGCATACACTCCCGGAGGGGCAGTACAGGGCAAAGCCACCGACAGCAAGATGGCGGCGAACATGAGCTTCGTAGCACGCGCCGGGCACCCGTGCGGCGCGGATTTCACGGCCGCCGATTTTCTGGAGCGTCACCCCGAATTCTCCTGGCAAAAGCCCCTGCTGCGCGACATGAAAGCCGGCCCATGGACAACCTTTCAGGCGGGGCAGAAGGCAGGACAGTAGCGCACCACAACTTATATGGAGGCCGCCGCCTCGGCTGTCCCGCGGGGGCCAAGTCCCATAAGCGCTAACTTAAGCGGAATCGGCTTGAAGCTGACACCCTTCCGGTCCGGTTTCTGGGCGGTAACTTCCGGATAGCCGACCATCCTGGAGTTGAGCAACTTCTTTGCACTGCGGCATTTTTTTCAGCAACATCGGGCTGCTTGCGCGGACCACAGAGCGTTTGAGAGCGCGCTCGTTTATGCGAATCTCACGCCAGCAATCGATTTTGGGCGTACAATGCTTACCGTTTTCGAAGTCAAGACGAAATTCTCGGGTTTCTTAAAGAAAGAAGGTCATCATGCACCGGCGGGAATTCCTGAAGCTCGGAGCGGTTGCAGGCGGGACGGTCTTACTGGGCGGCACAGGCCGTTTCGGGAGCCTCATAGCTGCTCCCAAGGAGATCCCCACCGTAGACCGGCTGGTCATGACCAATCTGGTCGACAACGTTTATGACATCTTCGCCAAGGGCGGGAAGATTGGCAATATCACGATCACTCGGAATACTTTGCCTTTTCCCTATGGGGCGGACGTTATGCTGTTGTCGGAACATGGGCTTGCCTATCACCTACAGTCCTTCCGGGGAGATGAGGAAAAGCAGATCCTATTGGACTTCGCACTCACCCCACGCACACTGACAAACAACTACCAAGGGTTAAGAGTCGATCCCGCCAAAGCGGACGCCCTCATCATCAGCCACGGGCATGTGGACCATTACGGAGGCTTGCTCGATGTGGCCCGGAGCCTCCAAGGACGCGCCAAACCAGGGCTCACCCTCTATGCAG
Source organism: uncultured Acidobacteriaceae bacterium (assembly GCA_963771895.1). Taxonomy (GTDB): domain Bacteria; phylum Acidobacteriota; class Terriglobia; order Terriglobales; family Acidobacteriaceae; genus Sulfotelmatobacter. Next base: position 109,249 of record CAVYVQ010000041.1, read on the forward strand.
GAGGACGCGATACGTTCTGCCACCGCTGGGTCGTGCAACCCGACGGAAAAAAGCTTGACTACGGTGAACTAAAGCGGGATGAATTGGAAGGACGGGGGTTGAGCGTCGTGCTCGCGGAGGAGCCAACCACAGTGGCTGGCCACGCGATCACCTCAGGTCACATCCCGCGAATCACCGAATTCGAGATGTCTCCACCGGCAGCTCGACTCGAAGCGGGCGCGACCGGTTCGGCCTGCGAGGCCAGCCTTCATTTCCCTCCCGGCACGGTAAAGATTGAAGCTAAGCCGGGTGACTTGGTGAAGGACATCTTCTGGGGAGAGCACGCCACCGCATACAACGTGAAGGACCGGGGACTAGTCGTGATCTCATCGTGCGCCCATGCGGGCATCATCAACTCTGTCCGCCAGATTCAGAAGTCCACCGGGATCGAGAAAGTGCACGCCGTCGTTGGCGGCTGGCACTTGGCCCCGTATCCTGATGAAATCATCGCCAAGACCGTGGCAGCCTTGAAGGAGATCAACCCGGACTACCTGATTCCCATGCACTGCACTGGCTTCCGCGCCATGATGGCAGTCCAACAAGAGATGCCACAGAAACTCATTATGCCTTCCACGGGCACGCGCGTGGTCTTCGGCGGCTAGCTCCGATCCCACTTTTAATTGACGGGAGGGCGTCCGCGCGCCCGCCCCCGCGCAGGAGGCGGCCGAAATCAAAGCTAAGGCGCTGCACGATTCCGCCTGGACGAAAAAATCGCCTGACGGAAGGAGTGGTCACCCTTTGTCGGTTATTCCCGGATCACGGGCAACCCGGACGTAATTAAGATAGCGCTTATGGGCAATGCATTGGGCGAAGCCCAGCGGAACTAATTCGATAAGAGGTCGAACGAAATGAAAGAAACCCCGCAGCAATACACGCAACGCATCATCGGCAACGTAGAAGGAAAAAAATCGCTGGCAGTGCAAGCCGCGACGCCAAAGAAGCTCGATCGTCTGATCAAGGGCGTTCCTACAGCGAAATTGCGCAAACGCCCCGCTCCTGATAAGTGGTCGGCGAGCGAGATCGCGGCACACCTTGCCGACGTCGAAGTCGCGGTTGGATTTCGTATGAGGCTGATTCTCGGCGCGCCTGGAACTCCCGTCGCTGCCTTCGACCAGGATTCCTGGGTGACCAGCGGGCATTATGAGAAGCGCGATCCGCGCAAGTCCGTCGAGCACTTTCGTGTCGCGCGCGAAGCCAACCTTGCTCTGCTCAAGTCATTGACGCCTGACCAGTGGAAGCACTACGGGATGCATGCCGAGCGCGGACAGGAAACAATTGAGCACATAGTGCGCCTGCTTGCCGGACACGATATCAATCACCTGCGGCAGATCGAGCGAATTCTGGGGAATAGGGATTAGGGGACAGGGGTTAGCAGCATTTAGGGACACGGTTCAGGGGTTGTCTTGGCTCAGCCTAAAATGGAGAAGCGGCGTTCTCCGTTAGTGTAGATTCCGCCACATTCGGGGCGTGGATTTTCAAGGCATGAGGTCTATCGTCCGATGACTGTTTCTGCTGAGTGTGAACATCGGCTCGATGAGTCCTCTAGGCTATCCGTCAGCATGGTTGCATCCCTGCAGAGCCAGCTTCCGTTTCACCTGGCGGAGTCATTGTAGCTCCAGCACGTCCATCCTTCCATCCTTCCCAACTTCTGGTCAGCCGGTTATCCGCTCCCAATTGCGCACCCGCCTATGAACCAATTCAGAGCGGCGCTCAAAACCAAGTAAAATCTCCCAAATGGAACTCAAGGTGCTGTTTAGCGAAGATCCCGCATTTATCAGAAGGAGGGCTGACAAGTTCCTTTCGTCGGAACCAGTTCTGCATAATCTGATTCTGTCGATTCTGCACTCCCGCGTCGCTCAGGGCGATCCAGGTCGGTATTGGATCGCATTGCACGGAGAGGAAACCGTCGGCGTGGTCGTTCAGTCACCTCTAGAATATCCGGCGACCCTGACACCCATGGAACCGCGAGCGGTGATGGTACTGGTGGATGCAATTGCAGAAGCCGGGGTGATTCTACGCGGTGTCAATGGGGACGCGGCGACGGCAGCCAGCTTCGCAGGGCAATGGAGTGAACGATGTAAGTCGGCCGCCGCACCGTTCCAGGGAACGCGACTCTACGAATTCTTGGGCGTGGGAGAAGTTCCCCGTACCGAAGGTCATTTACGACAAGCAGGTCTCAAAGATCGCAGCTTGATGATTCTCTGGACCCGTGCTTTCCAGCATGAAATTGGTGAGTCTGCTGACGATACCGAACTGCGTGTGGATCGGGGGTTGGCGGCCGGACAACTGTGGTTGTGGGATCGAAACGGAGAAACGGTCTCTATGGCTGTTGCCCGCGAGGCGGTAGATGGAGTAGTCCGCCTGTCAGGCGTCTATACGCCCCCTGAAAAACGGAAACATGGTTACGCGGCGGCGTGCGTTCACGCTCTTTCGAGACAGCTGCGTGACGCTGGATATCGCTGTATCCTCTACACTGACTTGGCGAATCCCACATCAAATTCCATCTACCGGCGAATTGGATATCGAGCTGTCGCAGAAGCTCTCCGCTATCGCTTCGAGTAATGTGCAGGCGAACGCGTCGCAGCTAAGTCGATAAGTGATGCGTCGTCGGCTACCCGCAAGTAATACACTTCATCCGTTACGCGACACGTTGGCGGAGATTCTTCCGCTGTTCCCTCGCCGCTTCCAACTTCCAGTCCCGTTCGGCGTGAATCTCATGCTGGCGACCGGCGAGCATATCCTTCGGCGTGACATAGCCGATGGCACTGTTCAAGCGGGTCTTATTGTAATGCTCGACGTAGCCCTGCGCGAGGCGTCGCGCATCATCCAGCGAAAGCGGTGTCCCCGGCGGATGCACTCGCTCTTCAGCGACTTGTGCCAGCGCTCGATTTTCCCGTTCGATTGGGGATAGTAGGGTGAAGTTCGTACATGCTTAACGGACGAACGCTTTCTCCATTTCCAACTGAGGCAGGACAGGGTTAGGGTCTATGAAACCGGTGTTCCTAGCCCCTAATCCCTAGCCCCTAATCCCTTCTACCCGGCAGCTTTCATCAGTTCGCTCAGTTTATCCAAATCCTGCGGGCTGGCGTCGCCGATGACGAAATAGCGTAGCCCGTTGTGGTTCCAGCTGCGCACGCTGAAGGAGAGCGCAGTCTGCACGGCATCCACCGGGCGCGTGTTCCCCAGAGCTTGTTCCTGGAACATGAAAACCGAAATCTGGTGCTGGCGCACGCGGAAAATCAGCTCCGCGCCCGGCGATTGGTTGAGATAGCTTACCTTGCCGCCCACTAGGGTAAAGGGCGAATCCTGCAACTCGGGCAGATTGAAGGTGAAGGGAATCTTTCCCGCAAACCATGGCTTCACGGTGTGCCGGTCGGTGGAAACCACGTCGACCGGGTTGGCGCTGGCCAGGGTCGCGACGTGCAGATCGGCCAGTTCGCTCAGCAATTGTTGCTCGCCTCGCCTTTGCTGACCCCAGTGGCCGCGATTGAGATTAAAAGAAACAGCGCCGACGATCAGCAACGCCATCGCGCCGGCCAGAGCAGGGAACCAGAAGCGGTTCCAACCGGGGGACTTCCGTGCCGCAATGCTCTTCTGAACCTGCGCGCGAAAGGCCGGGTCCGGCGTAAACCTCTTCCCAGCGGCCTGTATCGCGCGCTTTTGCTGAACCCGGCTCAAGCTCTCCGCGGCACAAGCGGCGCAACCTCGCAGATGCTCGCCCAGCTCGCGCGCCTCGGCTGCCGGAAGTTCGCCGTCGAGATAGGCATCGAGTTTTTCCGTCCAAGTGTCACACACCATATATGTCAAGCCTTTGCTCCAGCTCCCTGCATCTTCTGAACATCGATCCGCAACGCCCGCCGTGCGCGGGATAGGCGCGACATCACCGTGCCCATCGGGATCGCGAGAGTAGCGGAGATTTCCTGATACGACATCTCTTCGACCTCACATAGCAACAGCACTTCGCGATAGGCTACGGGCAGTTGCTCCAGAGCTTGTTGCACCAATTGCGAATCCGAGCGTTGCAGCAGGATGCTCTCCGGCGTTTCCTTGACCGGAGGCAGAATTTCCTCTTCGCTCTCAACCTCGATCGGCACGGTCGCGGCCGCCTTCAGCCCGGTGCGGGAGGTCAGGAAAGTATTGCGCAGGATCTTGTAGATCCAGGCGCGAAAATTCGTGCCCGGCTGGAACGAGGAGAATCCCTTAAGCGCCTTGACATAGGTTTCCTGCACCAGATCTTCGGCCTCTTGCCGGTCATGCGTGAGCCAGCAGGCAAAGTTATAGAGCCGCTCGAAATGGGGCATGGCCAGATCCTCGAACGTCCCCGATGGCAAGGTCTCTCCCGGCACGCACACTAGGGTAAACCAGCGGGGACGCGTTTTATTCCCTGAACCCGACAAATATGTTTCGTTTCTTTATGGAGAAAACGGATAGTGGTGCAGTTTGTTGTCATCCTGAACAAGCGTTCTTTGCGCCCTAAAAGCGTTTCGTCTACAACCCTTGATTGCGGTAGGATATTCTGACACAACAGGAGATCGACCGTGAAAAGGCATGGCGCGCCGTGGTTCCAGCTTTGCATGGGATTAACGCTGATGCTTGGATCGGCCATCACGCCCGTTCTCACGATGGCCGCCGATCCGCCTCGGATCGTCGGAACCTGGGAAGGAGTTCTTGACCCAGGAGCACAGCCCAAAAAGCATATCGTGGTGCACATCTCCGCCGACCAGGACGGAAGTCTAAGTGGCACCATCGACTACCCCGATCAGGACGTTTCGGGAATCCTGATCACCGCCATCACGTACAAGGAGCACATCCTGCACTTCGAGAGCACTCCGAACCTAAGCTCTTATGACGGCACTCTGAACAAGGATGACACGGAAATCACGGGCAACTGGAAGCAAGGCGGAACGCCGGTGAGTCTCATTCTCAAACGCACGTCCTGACAGCCCCTGCCTGCCACGCAGTGTCCGGGCAACCAGCAAAAAGTAAAATGGCGGAGAGGGTGGGATTTGAACCCACGATACCCGTTAAGGTATGTCCGCTTTCGAGGCGGATCGTTTCAACCGCTCACGCACCTCTCCGGAAGGCAGTGGTCAGTGGCCGGTGATCGGTGGCCAGTGAACCCAAGATTCCTCCCCCTTCGGTTTGCTCGGGGCCGGAATGACAATCCTGTATGGGTTTTGGCGGACGACTAACGACCAACGACTAACGACGGTTTTTAAAGAACGTTTGCAGCATTTCTGCGCAACGGCCTGCCAGGACGCCGCTGCGGACTTCCACTTTATGGTTCAGTTGCGGGTGATTCAGCACCTGCATTACCGATTGCACGGCGCCTGCCTTGGGATCGTCCGCGCCGTAGACCAGGCGCTTGATCCGCGCGTGCACCATCGCTCCGGCGCACATCGGGCACGGTTCAATTGTAGCAAACAGCTCGCAGTCGGCCAGGCGATGGTTACCGACGGTTGCACCGGCCTCGCGCAGGGCGACGATCTCCGCATGAGCCGTGGGATCGGAGTTGCCGATGTTGCGGTTCCATCCGCGGCCAACGATTTTTCCGCCGCAGACCACTACCGCGCCCACGGGGACTTCGCCGGCTTCGAGAGCGCGCTGCGCGGATCGCAGGGCTTCCTCCATCCAGAGTTCGTCGGGACCGGCCGTTAACCCGGCGGTCGGTCGTTGATTGTTGGTCTTTGGCATTGGCGTTGGCACGGAGAAGCCGACACAGCAGGGTACCACCGGTGCGGAGTGGTTCGATCAATAGTGAAGGAAACGGGCCTTGCTTCGATCGGCCGGACGGCCGCGGCGGCCGTCCCCACATGGTCTGTGCCCACGTGTCTGTGATCAGAGCAGTTTCAGCACCGAGCGCACGACTTCGGGCACCATGGCGTGAACTGCCGCCGGGACCACGATCATCACGATCATGTAGGCGATAACGACCACGGGTACGGCCAGCAACATCCGGGCTCTCGGCGACAACTTGGCGAGATAAGCTCGCATAACATCCTCTTCGTAAAAGATACGTATGGACCGCGAAAAAGGTTCCCTTGCACCCAACTGCTGTTTGGTTCAACCGCGCTGCCTTCGTTGCCACCACAAGAGCGGTCCGCTGACCGCGAGCAACGGCAGCGAGAGGCTGAAGATGGCAGCGACGATGCGCGTGGGCCATCCCCCGATGTCGCCGGTGTGAATTTCACGGTTGAGGCGAGTCGTGTAGGCGACAGCGGCGGGAGCGGCCCGCGAACTGTCTACCAACAGGACCTTTCCCGAATAAGCATCGAGAAAAATGCGAGTGCGCCCAGCGGGCGTGTGATCTTCGGGAAATCTCATGTACACCTGGACCGGGCTGGAAGGGGTTTCCGCCAGATCGATGGCGGTGACGCGCGCTCCGGGAACCGCGGCTTGCGCAAGCCTCAGCAGTTGTGCCGGATCGAGTGGCACAGCTCCGGGCGCGGGAGCCGCGGGCTGCGGTTCGGCGGGACGGGCCGGCATGTGATTTATTTGGCGAGCCCAGCGTTGGGTTGCGTCCTCCCAGTGAACCACGATTCCGGTCAAGGCAAATACGAACACAAAAAGAAATGCGATGACGCCGACGGTACTGTGCAAGTCGAATTGAAATTTCGCTCCCGAGGTTCGAAAGTTGATGCCGAAGGTCTTGCTGCGCCACCACAGGATCAGTCCTGAGATGGATAAAAGGAGCAGCAACACTGCTCCCCAGCCAACAATCGCCGAGCCAGCCTTTCCGGCAAGCAGATGAGTGTGGAAGCCGTGCAACTTGCGCGTGAAGCGATTGCCGTCCCAGATGCCGAGGACCTTGCCGCTGTGCTGGTCGATCGCGACTTGGATCCCCTCGCCCGACGCCGGTTCCAGATACGCGCCGTAGGAAGTGTGGCCGCCGTCGGAAATATCGAACGACAGGACGCGATAGCCCGGGTACTGGCCTTCCAACGCAGATTTCAATTCGTTCAGCGATAGCGTCGTTCCCATGGGCGCAACCCGCGCCAGCCGCGGGTTCAACGCCGCATCAATCTGGTTCTCGAAGACCAGCAAAGCGCCCGTTCCTCCCGTCAGCAGCAGTAGCACCGCAGCTGGGACTCCCATCCAGAGGTGCAGGTTCAGAATCAATTGGCGCAAGGACATATGTTAGCCTCGAACAAGCCAGTCGAATATAAAGACCACCCTCGGCCATTAGACGTTCAGAAATAAGAATGGTAAAAGAGCAATTCCTTGCGAAGGCGCACTGACTGACTGCTGGCCACTGACCACCGGCAACTGATATGCTAACCCCGTCATGGGGATGCAAAGCCTGCTCCGCAAAGTCTTTCTGGTTGACCTTCTGCAGGGATTGAAGGTTACGTTCCGCTATCAGGATCCCAAGGAAATCTATACCGAGCAATATCCCATGGAGCGGCCGCAGGTGGCGGAGCGCTACCGTGGCGCGCCGCGACTGAACGTTAATCCTGACACTGACGAGACCATGTGCATTGCCTGCGACCTGTGCGCTCTGGCCTGCCCGGAGAATCTGATCGTGGTCTCCAGCGCGCGCAACGAGCAGACCCGCCGCAAGGAACTCACCAACTTTACCTACGACCTGAGCCGCTGCATGTTCTGCGGGCTCTGCGAAGACGCCTGCCCCGTCGACGCCCTCGAACTCACCCAGGACTTCGAACTTGCCAGCTATACCCGCGAAGGTTGGATCTGGGATCGCGAGACTTTGGAAAAAGGGCCGGTGCCTACGGAGTATAAGAAGTAGGCTCTCGGGCCTCGGCTTTCGGGCTTCGGGCTTCGAAACGCTTTGTCATTCCTGCTTTCGCTTGTCCGTGGGATTCCCGGCTCCGTGCCGCCCGGATATTTAATGGTTGACGTTATTAACGAGACTCGTTAAACTAGGGCATGTGATCAAGTCTTTCGCGGACAAGAACACGAAGGAGTTTTGGGAAATCGGCAAGAGTAGAGGGATGCCGCCGGCAAGTCTGCGAAATGCAGCCAAACGGAAACTGGCCGCACTCCACGCGGCTGTGAGCGTGGAGGATTTGCGGATCCCTCCCGGCAACCGGCTGGAGCAGCTGCGCGCTGACCGCGTCGGCCAGCACAGCATTCGCATCAACGATCAGTTTCGCGTGTGCTTCCTGTGGCGGGACGGCAATGCCTACGACGTGGAGATAACGGATTACCACTGACATTGCGTGCAAAAGAGCGGGGGCAGGTGGGAAAAGCCAGAAACGGAGAACACCGTGAGTATCAAGAATGAGGGTGCGGCGGGCTGGGCGGTGCATCCCGGCGAGATTCTTCGGGAGGAGTTTCTTGCGCCGATGGGTATTTCTGCGTACCGGCTGTCCGTGGAATTGGGTGTCTCTGCTCCTACCGTCAATGACATTGTTCGGGAGAAGCGGGGAATCACCCCGGAAATGGCCGCCCGCCTTGCCAAGTTCTTCGGTACGTCCGAGCAGTTCTGGCTGAACCTGCAAGATGCCTTTGCGGTGCATCAGGTCAAGAAGAAGTATTCGAAGCAACTGCGGGCGATTAAGCCTTTGGCGGCTGCGGCGTCGCGTTAGGGGAAAGACCGCAAACGTAGCCAGAGAGGGCACGCAAGCCAATGAAGGATGTCAAATAGGGCGAATGTTTGGATTATGCAGTCCAGGTAGAGTCGGCACTGTATTTCGCTGCGGGATCGAGCGCCACCTGTGTCAGCTCTTAGTCGTAGCCTCAAGTTGTTTCATGGCCGGGATTGGCACACCTTTGCGCCACCACCGCTCCGGTTTTGGCCGACACTAATGGTCGAACTGATCGAGCAGGAATCGAAGCCCGGCGGCAGAAGGAAAAGGCATTCTTTCAGTTGGCCGAACGCTTCCGCGCGGCTGACGATCCGGAGCAGGTCAAGCAGTTGGGCGACCAGTTGGGGCGGTTCGTGTTTGGTGAGTAAATGCCGGGTGAGTCAAGCGGAAAATGCCTGGGCGAGCGGAGTAAACGCTGCCTGCAAGTTGCATAGGTCCTTCGGCCCGCAAAGAACGCGGTCCTCAGGATGACAGGGAATTGCTCAGGCCCTAGACGTTCCCATTTCGGGAAAAACGCCGTTTTCGCCTTTTTGCCAAAATCTTGTCAAGCCCCCGCGGAGGCGATTTTAGGACTATGTTGTTGATTCGCTGGGGGAAATAAATTTGCTATTTTGGGGGATTTACCCTTTGCAGTATGATATAATAGATTTATAGAGTTGAAACAGCGGCGCAGCCCTTTGGGGTCTGCGCCGTTTGTGTTTTGGGGGCGGGGATATTACGGGGAGGAAAAGCGACCACTGGGGCTAAAAGCCCGGAGTGATTGGAGCTTACTCGGCGCTGAAGCGCCGCTCTTCCACGGTCGGCACGCATTTATCTAGTTCACAAAAGGAGCGTCCTTCGGCGCAGCTTATTGGCTGCGCCTTTTCTGTTTATGCGAGAGACAAACAACAATCCGGGCAAAGGGCAGGACATCGATTTTCACTGCCAGGAGACTAAGGTCAACCTCAACGTTAAAAGCGTCGGACAGGAGTGTCCGACCCACACGGTCAACCTCAACGTCAAAAGCGTCGGACAGGAGTGTCCGACCCACACGGGCAACCTCAACATCAAAGGCGTCGGACAAGAGTGTCCGACCCACACGGGCAACCTCAACGTCAAAGGCGTCGGACAGGAGTGTCCGACCCACACGGGCAACCTCAACGTCAAAGGCGTCGGACCCTTCGACGGCGCTCAGGGCAGGCAGGAGTGTCCGACCCACACGGGCAATCCCGACGTCAAAGGCGACGGACCCTTCGGCGGCGCTCAGGGCAGGCAGGAGTGTCCGTCCCACATGGAAGTGATCGACCTGCAGGCGGTGGCGGACGATAACTGCAAGCGGATGGGGGAAGCGGTGGAGGCGGCGTTTCTGGCCAAGGTTTGCCGGCTTCGGATTCCGGTGTGCAAGCCTTGGGGAGACAGCGAACGCTACGATTTTGTGGTGGATTGGGGGAGGGGCTTTTGGCGGGTGCAGGTTAAGGGCGCGACTTATTGCGAGGGGGCGAAATATCAGGCAGGGGCGGGAGGGAAGGGCAAACCGTTCACTCGGGAAGACATGGATTTTGTTGTCGTGCATATTGTGCCGGAGGATGTTTGGTACGTCGTCCCGATTGAGATGGCGGAGGGGTTGGTGAAGCTGTGGTTCAATCCTGGGTCTACGCGGGCTCGGTTCGAAAAATATCGGGAGGCGTGGTGTTTGCTGGATTGTCCGCGGAAGGCGCGGGGGCGGGGGGATTTGCCTGTGTGCTGCCGGAGTGAGGGGGTGAAAGTGCGGTGTGCGGTTTGTCCCCTGCGCGGGCGGGAAGAGTGATGCCTGTCCGGAGTGTTCTAGCTGGGGAACTGAACCTGGCCCTGGTTTATAGTGGTGGAGGCGGCGGGAGTCGAACCCGCGTCCGAAAATGTTACTGGTCAAGAGACTACATGCTTATTCGCGTTCATGCCCCAGTCATTAGGTGTTGCCACCCTGCCCGGGACGTTCGCGGCCCACGCTCAGAACGGACAAGAAACGCTAGCCGCTAGCCTGAGATCTTAACCTCCCCGCCCAGACGTAACGGGGAAGAGCAGCCCTCTGTGTGACGCTCGCTCACCGCCCAAGGGCGAAGCGGTGGAAAGCGGCTGCCTAATTAATTAGGCTGCGTATGCCATTTGTTGATTGGCAATTATCATTTTGCCCACGATTACGGGTGTGTGCACCCCGGCATGCCTCTTGGCCGCAAGCATCTCCGTCGAACCCGTGACGCCCCCACTGGTGGGATTGGCCGTAGTCAAAGAGCTACTTCCAGACTAGGGCTGGCCTGAATGGAAGTCAAACACTGCTTAGGTAGAGATTGGATGCGAAAGGACAGTGTCCGGACGCAGCGCCGCCTAAGCACTCGGCCTTGCGGCGAGTTTGGCTTCCAAAAGCCGCTTGACCTCCGGCCACTCCGAATCGAGGATGCTGAAGTAGACCGTGTCGCGGACGCGGCCGGTCCATGTGATCAGATGCTTGCGCAGCGTGCCTTCTTCTTTCGCGCCGATGCGGAGGATGGCATTGCGCGATCGTTGGTTCAAAGCATCTGTTTTCAGCTCGACGCGCATACATTTCCAGACTTCGAAGGCGTGCCGCAGCATCCGGTATTTGGCTTCGGTATTGATGGCGGTGCGCTGCCACGGTGGCGCGATCCAGGTGGAACCGATCTCTACCCGGCGATTGACCCGGTCGATATTCATGAAGCGCGTGCTGCCTATAACCCGCCCAGAGCCGCGCTCGACGGTCGCAAACACGATCGATTCGCCGTGTTTCTGTTCATCAAAGGCCTTCTCCACCTGACGCTGAAAGTCCTCGCGCGTTTTCATGCGGTAAGGAATCCATTGGAAAATATCGTCGAGCGCATCCTTGGCGATGTCCCAAAAGTCCTCGGCGTGGTCGCGGCGGATTGGCTCGAGGCGGACTGGCGAACCCTCCAGCGTAATCGGCGTTACGATATCCAGCGGAGCGACAACACTCATCCTGCGTTCCTTCCTGACGCGCTCCATTATCTTGCATCTTGCGCCTGTTTGCGGCATCTCAAGTACGGCGTCATCTGTAGAATGAAGGGCGTTGACTTGCGATGATCTCAGCCGTCCAATACTGTACGAACGTCGATTGTACAAACAACACGGATTGTACAAACAAGGATTGTACAAACGCTGAGCGTACGGAAAAGGATTGTACGAGCTTGCAATGTCAGGAGAGCCAGCGGTGAAAGCGCATTGTCTGCCCTTTACCCAAATCCCGCATACGACTCGCCTGTTTACCGATTACCTCGCATACTCTCCCAGAGTTCAGCCTTTCTACCCGCACTCTCCACACTTCAGCGAATGGTCAAAGACGCAGGCCGCCGCGTTGCAGTACGATCCTTCTCGACGGGAGCTCGTCAGCACGATTCTTGAGCGCCAGAATTCATTCTGGGACGCTTCCCCGCAAACTTTCTCCAACCTCACTCGTTTGCGTCGGGGCGCTGCCGCCGTTGTGACCGGGCAGCAAGTCGGCCTCTTTGGCGGACCAATGTTTGCCATCTACAAGGCTCTGACCGCAGTCAAGTTGGCGGAAGAGGCCACGGCTGCCGGGATCGACTCGGTTCCCGTCTTCTGGCTGGCCACGTCGGACCATGATCTCGCCGAGGTGAATCACCTTTCGTTGCCCGGTCCCGATGGCTTATTGCACACGCTGACGACTTCCAGCCACGGGATTGCGGGCGCGCCGGTAAGCGACGTGCGATTAGGCGATGAGATCTTGCCGGTGGTCGAAGAAGCTGCATCTCTTCTGGGGGATTGTGAAGCGTCGCGATTCCTGCGCGAGTCGTATCGCCCCGGGGAAACGCTGGGCACCGCATTCGCGCGCTTTTGTGCGCGGCTGTTTAGCCCGTGGGGCGTGATTCTTCTGGATGCATCGGACGCTGAGCTTCATCGCGTGGCAGAGCCGATTTATCGGACCGCGGTCGAGCGCGCGGCAGAGTTGGATGCCGCGCTGCTGGCGCGAGGTAAGGCCCTCGAGAGTGCGGGCTACCACCAGCAAGTAAAAGTGACGGCGTCGTCGGTGCTTCTTTTCGCCATGCGGGAGGGCGCTCGCACGGCGATCCATCGAAGGGAAGGATCGAATAAAACTCCGGAGTTTATTATTGGAAATGAACCGGGGGCGGAGAAGCTTTCGCACGCCGAATTGCTTGATCGCGTTGCCGCGACGCCTGAAAATTTCAGTCCCAGCGTGCTGCTTCGTCCGGTTGTGCAAGATTATCTTCTGCCCACGCTGGCCTACACGGGCGGCGCCGCGGAGGCGGCATATTTTGCGCAGGTGGGTGCGGTCTACGAAATCATCCTGGGCCGAGTGACGCCGATCGTGCCTCGCTTTTCGGCGACTCTGGTCGAGCCCAAGGTTCAGCGCTGGCTTGGACAGTACGGCATCGCAGCTGCTGACGCATTCCAGGGGCCTAGGGCGCTCGGCCAAATGCTTGCCTCGCGCAGTCTGCCAGCCGGCTTGCAGACGGCCTTCGAACGAGCGAAGAAGTCAGTGGAAGAGTCTTTCTCCGGACTCAAGGAAGCGCTGGCCACACTCGATCCTACGCTCGTGGATGCGAGCCAGACCGGCGCGTCGAAGGTGTTGTACCAACTCGACCGCCTCCGGGAACGCGCCACCGCCGCCGGGTTACGCCGCAGCGAGGTGGTTGCGCGTCACGCCGAAGCTTTGAGCCAGGCGCTCTATCCCGATGGGGCCCTGCAGGAGCGGAGCGTGGCAGGAATCTATTTCGTCGCGCGCTACGGAACGGAACTGCTAGGAAGTCTTCATGACACGATGCGCACCGATTGCCACGATCATCAGATTCTGGAGTTGTAGCAGGACAGGAGAATCTGACTCCGGCCTGCGAGTCGTGCCACGCGTGGGGGCGGAAGACATCCCACGGCAGCCGCCGGGACGGCGGCGCTACAGGACGTTATTGACAGAGCCAGGTTTCGAGTTGCTTTAGAGACTCGACTCGCGGCAGGTCGCGGTCGCGGTACGTTCCTGCCACATCTAGCAAGACCGCTTCCATTCCCGCGTTGCGCGCTCCCTCGTAGTCCACGGAGTATACATCGCCCACGTAGAGGCTTTCGCCGGCGCGCGCCTGCATCGTTTTGAGCGCCGCTTCAAAAATTTCCGGACGCGGTTTTTCGACGCCCACGATCGCGGAATCGGTGATGCTTTCGAAGCAGCCGGCGATGCCGCAGCGCGAAAGCACGCGCTCGATCCCGCCATCGGCGTTGGAGATCACGGCGATGCGGAATATCCGCTGGATTCGGTCGAGGGCATCGCGCGTTCCGGGCAGAATCTGGTCCCAGTTCGCCGAGTTCTGCGTATTCTTTACCAGCACATCGCGGACGCCCAAGTCTTCTCCAAGTTCCTGCAGCAGGTAAGTGTGAAAGGTCCACCAGAAGCCGTGATCGATTCTGCCGGTCTGCATGCTCTCGTCGAACTCCTTCTTAGTTCTGCGTTCGAGGGCCTGCCATCGCTCGATCGTGGGATGACGATCGCTCGGGATCGGGTCGAGCATCTTCGCCCGGTTGGGGAAGAGAAGAGTGTTGCCGACATCAAAGAAAACTACGCGCCGTTCTCCCATGTCCTCATCTTACTGAAAACGCCGGTGGAAGCGGGCAGAGGAAGCGCCGCCTCTCGCCGATCTGGTTTTCTTCCCCGCTGAAGAACAAATCTCAATCACAGGGGTCAAAGAGGTACACCGGGCAGACCTGCTCTCGTTTTCTCAAGCCAAGAGGTTCGAGACGGGTGACACGGCTGATGCTCTTGCCGGGCCCGCGCGTGACCGGTACAGGGAAAAATTGTAATATCCAATCACTGGGGGCTAAAGTTTTCTTTCGCGATTCAGCGCGTGCTATGGCTTCAACCACGGGGATATCGAGCATCGCGCGTACCACGCTGGGCGCGCTCTCACGTCACAACCTGGTGCGTGCCCAGTCGGCACTGGTGGCGAGCCTTATGCTGGTGGCCCGCCACTCCAGTCATTCCAGCCGCCGGGATGGCGTTTACAACATTCTCTGGGGCGTCGTCTTCGGATTCGCCACGCTGAATATCCTCACCCTGGCCGCGAGACGCTTCGAGCCCAACCGCCGCGGCCTTACGTTCGGAGAGTTGCTGGCGGTGCTGGTTGTGCTGCTTTCGCTTTTTCTACTGGGCTGGGAGCTGTTGGGCGTGTTCCACATCTTTCCCATCAAACTTCACCGCTGAGCGTGGTGTTAGGACCCCTGCTGGATCTAGAAGTCCAGCGCCTGAAGGCGCGTTCATAGCAAGGCGCTTGCGGCACACCTAAACCTATGCCTTGATACAAATCAACGGCACGCCGTTAGACTCGCTTTTGGGGTATGATTCGCAAAATGGCAAAGACAAAGAGTCCCGCCACGATCGAAGTCACTTGTCCCTGCTGCAGCGCGCTGCTGAAAGTCGATACGGCAACCGCAGAGGTGATCGCCCACATTGCAGCGGTGAAGCCGAGGATGTTCAATGACATGGAGGATGCGGCCCGCGCCATGAAGGAACAGGATAGCCGCCGCGAATCGATCTTCCGGCAATCCGTCGAAGCGCAGAAACATGCTTCTGAGTTGCTGGAAAAGAAGTTTCAGGAGGCAGTGAAGAAGGCTAAGGAAACTCCTGACACGGGAAAACCCATCCGCGATTTCGATTTGGATTAGAGCAGTGGTCAGTGACCAGTGGTCAGTGGCCAGTGATCGAAAAAACCCAGACTGACGCGGCGAAGAGCAACTTGCAAAGTGCTGGCTCTGATCCACTGGCCACGGATCACTGGCGTTTATGGAGATTCGTCCCCTGCTTCTTGGTCACCGTGGCGGGCGTGCGCAAGAGTCCATTCCGGAGAACACGCAGGCTTCGTTCGATCTTGCGCTTGCTTCGGGCTGCAATGGTTTCGAATTTGACGTGCGGCTTACGGCCGACGGGCACGCCGTTGTCTGCCACGATGCGAAAACCCGCGGGCTTGAGATTGCGCAGTCGTCGGCCCGAGAGTTGGCCTTGCCGTTGTTGCGCGAAGTCCTTCCTCGTTACCAGCGCACGGCTTTCCTTGACATCGAATTGAAGGTCCCTGGCCTGGAGACGATCATCGCGGATTTGCTGCGGAAGTTTGCACCGGTGCGGGGCTTCGTGGTTTCATCCTTTCTTCCCGAAGTGCTGCAGACCATCCACTTGTTGGACGCAGCCATCCCGCTTGGTCTGATCTGCGAGACGCGGGTCCAATTGAGCCGCTGGCTTTTGTTGCCGGTCGAGTATGTGATTCCGCACTACGCGCTGGCGCGGCAGGATCTTATCTCGCAGATGCAATCCGCGGGCAAGAAGATACTGGTCTGGACGGTGAACCTCCGGCAGACATGAAGCGCTTCTCGAAGTGGGGAGTGGATGGCGTTATTTCGGACGACCCAAAGCTTTTGGCACGGACCTTGGGGGATGTTTAATCCGCCGCCGCTTCGAATGCGGCGGCTCGTCCCACCGGTTGCAGAAAAGCCGTGCGCTCCGTTTCAAAGCTTTCCAGGTTGGCTCCCATGGTGTGATCATTCCAGCCAAGCACTGCGCCGATGCGCAACGCGGCCTCACGGCTGCACGACTCTGACCAGCACGCACCCAGCGCCACTGGCACCCTGCGCAGCAGCACGTCGCCCAAGGTTACGGCGCACTCTCTGCGATACGCTTCCACAACTTCGGCGATGACGTGCGAGGTGTGCGGACAAATCGGCGCACGCAACTCGGCACTCACCAGAGCCATGCGGGCGATATCGGTGGCGCGTTGGCCGTGCCATTCCACCATGCCGCGCGCCGTCTCCTCGCTCACCGAGCCGATCCGCGCAATCTCAAGCACCGAGTCGTCGAGCAGGGGATCGAGCGCCGCCCCCGGCCCTACCGCGACCGTATTCGGTTCCACCGCAGTCAACCCAATCTTCCGCGCGCAGTCGCGCGCCAGCGACGCTGCGGTCGTCAGCTTGCCGCCGATCACGGAGAGCATGTGAGACGCGCCGTCATCCGCGTGATCGTGGAGTATGTGCCGCCGCGTGACCGCTGAGGGACGATTGTCCGGCGAATAAGGCAAGGGCCGGATTCCCGCAAAGGCGTGCTTCACGCTTTGCGCCGATATCTTCGCTTTAGGAAACAATTGCGCCACCGAGCGCACCAGATAACTGATCTCGTCCGCCGAGGGAACGGTTTTTGCCGGGTCGCCGTTGTCGGCAACTTCGGTTGTTCCCACGAGGATCTGGTCGTTCCAGGGAAGGACAAAAACCGGACGGCCATCCACGGCCTCGGTATAAAGCGCCGCACTGGGTGAACCGGGAAAACGCGGCAGAACAATGTGCGAGCCGCGCAACCCGCCCAGCATCGGCTTGGCCATACGAATCGAAGAGCGCTGGCAGACGCGGTCAGCCCACGGCCCGCTGCAATTGATCACCCAGCCGGCGTCGACGCGCGCGTCGCGACCTGTGATCTGGTCGCGCAGCAGCACGCCCCTGACGCGGCCATGGGCCACGTCAACCGCCAGAGCCTCCGTGTGATTGCGGACGACCGCTCCTGCTTTCACGGCTTCCATCAGCCATTCCGCGACCAGCCGTTCCGGAAATTCGCATTGCGCGTCTTCATAGTTAAAGAACGACCAGCGATGACCGGCATCAAGAGCCCGTTCGAACCGCTTCAATTCCATTTCGCTGGAGTCGTCGCGACGCCGTTTTCCAGCTATCCGCTGGTAGAGCCATAATCCGGCGCGCACTTTCAACGCACTACGCTGGCTGGTCTCGTTCAAGAGCAGCAGAAAATGCATGGGATGCACGAGGTGCGAGCGTTCCCGCAGTAGTGTTTCGCGCTCGCGCAACGACTCCCTCACCAGTTCCAATTCGCCGTGCTCGAGGTAACGCAAGCCCCCGTGGATGATGCGCGTGGAACGGCTGGTTACTCCGGAGGCAAAATCATTCTGCTCGACCAACAGCGTGTGCTTGCCCGCGCGAGCGCACTGCCGCGCCACGGCGACGCCATTGATGCCCCCGCCGATCACCACCACTTGAAAGTGCTGGTCGCTCAAGGGCTGCCGTTGATTCACTGCTAAGGCCATGTTGTATGAATCAGATACGGACATTCCTAAAGGTAATTATAGAGCTATGCTCCAGGACCTTCCACACTGCGAGCTCTAGTGTGCACCGCGATTCCGTAGCGGAGAAGGTAACCTTGGTACCGCACAAGTGGGTGACCAAAAGTCGTGCGCGCCTCAACTCGATCGTTCCGAGATGAGAGTGTAAAGGATAACGGTGCCGTACGAAAGCTGCAGATTGCCCGTTCTGCGATGGCTCATTTAGAGTGGTTGCCAAATGTCCACAACTGGCGAACGTTTCGAACGCGCAGTCGCCATCATGGAGCGCCTGCGGGCTCCGGGGGGCTGCCCTTGGGATCGCGAGCAGACCTTTGATTCCATCAAGCCGTACACTCTGGAAGAGACCTACGAAGTGCTCGAGGCTATCGATAATCGCGACTGGGCCGAGCTTCCCGGGGAACTCGGCGACTTGCTGCTGCAGGTGCTGTTCTATTCGGAGATGGCGAAGGAGCAGGGATTCTTTTCCATTGATGACGTGCTCGACCGGCTCTCACGCAAGCTGGTGGACCGGCATCCTCATGTGTTTAGCGATGCGAAAGCGGATACCTCAGCGGATGTGAAGCGCAACTGGGAGGCGCTGAAAGTCGAAGAGCGAAAAAAGCGGTTAAGGGAGACCGAAACTGGGGACGCATCCGGCGCCAGCCCGGCAGGGAAGTCCTCGCCGTCAATTCTAGCGGGAGTTTCTTCGTCGATGCCGTCGCTGCTCGAGGCGCACAAGCTGAGCTTGCGCGCGGCCCAGATTGGTTTCGACTGGCCTCACATCGAAGGTTTGTTCGAGAAACTTGTCGAGGAGACTCGCGAACTTCAGGAGCATCTGCAGGAATTTCCCGCTCCCGGCCCGCGCCCCGAAGGCCGTGGCGTTGCCGGTTCGGGACGGCAAATCGTTTCCGAAGATTTGCGGGCGCGGCTCGAAGAAGAAGTCGGCGACCTTTTCTTTGTGCTGGTGAACATTGCCCGCTACCTTGCAATTGACCCGGAATCGGCGCTGCGCAAGACCAATCGCAAGTTCCGCCGGCGCTTTCAATGGATGGAGCAGCGCCTGCACGAACGTGACACCACGGCTGAAAGGGTTTCGATGGACGAGCTTGAATCCCTGTGGCAAGCGGCCAAGCAGCAGGAGAAGCGGCCGTGAGCCCGGACGCCATCGCGATTCGCCACTGTCAAGGGCTCGATGAGCTGCGGGCCTGCGTCTCCCTGCAAAAAGAAATCTGGAATTTCAGCGATGCCGAACTGGTGCCGCTTCGGATGTTCGTCGTAGCCGAGAAAGTCGGCGGACAGGTAATGGGTGCGTTCGATGGCAACCAGATGGTGGGCTTCGCTCTTTCGGTGCCGGGCACACGCTCGGGCCGCGTCTATCTTCACTCACACATGCTAGCTGTCCGGAAGGAGCACCGCAATAGCGGACTGGGCCGCCGTCTCAAGTTTTTGCAGCGCGAGGACGCACTCGCGCGCGGCATTGAACTCATCGAGTGGACATTCGACCCCCTCGAGATTAAGAACTCGTATTTGAACATTGAGAAATTGGGAGCCATCTCCCGCCGCTACAATATCAATCAATATGGAATCACGTCCTCGCCGCTGCAGGGCGGCCTTCCCAGCGACCGGCTCATCGCCGAATGGTGGCTGAAGTCGAAGCGTGTAGAAACTTTGTTGGCAACGGGAAAGAACCCGGCGCTCAACCAACCGACTGTGATTGAAGTTCCAGCGCAGATTTATGAGTGGAAGGCAGCGGCGGAAACGCGAAGCAAAGCGCAGCAGGTGCAGGAACGCAACCGCGCGCAATTTCTTCGGGCATTCGACGGGGGGCTCGCCGTGTTAGGTTACCACCGCGACTCGGCAGACAACGGTAAGTTTCTGCTGGGCAGTTGGGATGAGGAGTGGTCGTATGCGTCGACCAGTACCTAGTACCTGCACCTAGTACCGAATGCTGAGAAAATACGACAAAGGGAAGACGAAGCGAAATTGCGTTCAGTGCGTTGCCGGATACTAGGTACTAAGTACTAGGTACTCGATACTAGATGTTGTTCTCCATGAAGATTGAAGCCATCACGCTCCGCGAGATTCACATGCCGCTCGTCCATTTCTTTGAGACGAGTTTCGGGCGTACCTCCAGCCGCCGCATTCTGCTGCTCACGGTGCATTGCGAGGGAGTCAACGGCTGGGGAGAATGCGTGGCCGGCGAAGATCCGTTCTACAGCAGCGAGTGGATCGACGGTGCCTGGCTTGCCGTCGCTAGCTACGTCGCTCCGGCCTTGGTCGGACGCAAACTCGATTCGGCACGCGACTGTGCGCCTCTTTTTTCGCGAGTGCGCGGACACCGCATGGCCAAGGGGGCGCTTGAAAACGCGCTGTGGGATGCTGAGGCAAACCAAAAGAGCAAGCCCCTGTGGAAGCTGCTGGGCGGCATGCGGCCTGAAATCGCTTGCGGAGTCTCGATCGGCATTCAGGATTCGGTCGAGCAGTTACTGGATCAGATTCAAATCGAATTGGCCGCGGGCTACCGCCGCATCAAAGTGAAAGTAAAACCGGGCTGGGATGTAAATGTGTTGGAAAAAATCCGCTCGCGCTGGGCCAACATCACGTTGAGCTGCGACGCCAACTCCGCGTATACGCTTGACCAAGTCGAACACCTGCGGACTTTCGATCAGTTCAACCTGCTGATGATCGAGCAGCCGCTTTGGGACGACGACATCTTCTACCACGCCCGCCTGCAAAAGGAACTGCGCACCGCGATTTGCCTCGACGAGTCGATCGTCAGCGCTCGCACCGCGGCGATTGCCGTCGAGACCGCTGCCTGCCGTATCATCAACATCAAAGTCGGCCGCGTCGGAGGATTTACGGAAGCAAGGAAGATTCATGATATCTGCCACGCCCAAAAGATTCCTGTCTGGTGCGGCGGCATGCTTGAATCCGGTGTTGGACGTGCTCACAACATCGCGCTTTCCACACTCGAGAATTTCAGCCTGCCCGGAGACGTCTCTGCTTCCAAACGCTACTGGAAAGAAGACATCATCGACCCGGAAGTGCGAGTGTCGCCACAGGGAATGATTGCGATTAGCGACCAGCCGGGAACCGGTTATCGAATCAGAGAAGACCTTATCGAGACGCTGACGGTGCGCAAGGAAACGATTCGCGCGGGGGCATAGTGCGGGATAGAAGAAGCATTTAACCGCGAAGGGCGCCAAGGGTTCGCGAAACGCAAAGAAGAGCCTTAGTGCGTTTTACTCTCCGTCTTTGCTGACTCAGCGCTTGCCTGCGCCAGCTTGGCCTCTTCCGCGTTCAGCAATTCCACTCCCTGGGCAAACGTGGTGTCGGCGGGCACGCGCCGGAAGTCACTGAAGACCTCGTCAGATTTGATCGCGAGACTCTTGAATAGAAGAATCTTGCCGGTAAAGCCCAGCGACATGTGCGAGATGTCCCATGAGCCATCGCCAACGTCGCGCTGCTCGACCAGAAAATGTCCGCCCTTGTTGAGGTGCCCCAGGATTCCCCAGCCGAAGCTGACTTCCTTGAACAGAGTTCCGTCGATTCTCGCGATCCTCCGCGCCTCCGAATCAATCAGAACAAATCCCTGCATGCCTGTGAGCACGTCTTCCACATGAGAAGGTGGACGGTATGCGGGATTCGGACGGAATTTCAAACGCACCAGCCGCGCCCCATCCTTGCCCAGATCCGCCGTGCCTCGCTCCTCGCCGTCGTAGTCGAAAAGAAAAGCGTCGGGCAAGGCTTTCACGATGCGAAGTGTGCGCTCCGCGCTCTCCTGTTCCTGAGTATGTTTGCGGCTAAGTTGCTCCGGATTACCCACAAGTCCCGCCAGACGGGTTTGCTCACCCTTCGTTTGTTCTGGCGTGAGCGGCTTGTCGTTGTAAGCAATCGTGATGCCGGCCATAGCCTCTCGCGTCTCCACATACAGCCTGGTCTGAGAGCCCTGCGGAGTCTGCTTGCGGGAGCGGAACATGTGCTTCGTCGAATTGTCGTTGGCGGCCACAACCTCGTTCGCAACGGCAGCCCGCACTAGCTCGATGGAAGCGGGCGAATCCTGAGAAGAACTCGACGGGGAAACCGCAGCCAGAGAACTCGCGCTCGTTCCCGTAAGCAGGCCCGCAAGCAGGGACCCCAGCAAAGCAGCGGTCGCGATATGAGTGAACTTGGTCCGCGCTAGTCTGTCCGGCACACTCCTAGTGTAGCAATTGACCTTCCAAAGTTGCCTGCGGAGGAACTTGCCGCGCCCTCCGTGGCTTGCGTATAGTCGTTGCAGTGAGCGGCCTTCCGTCGTTGCCTCATGATTTTCTGATTGGGCAGCGAACCGCCAGGATTTTGCAGCAACGGATTTCGCACAACCAGAGTTCGCAGTACCAGAGTTCGCAGTACTAGGAGAGCGTCCAATGAGCGCACCCGCCAGTGGGTTGCAAAGTGGGTTTGCACAAATCGGCAAGTCGGTCTACATCAAGGGCGAACTTTCCGGCAGCGAAGATTTATATCTGGATGGCCAGGTCGAAGGCAGTATCACTCTCAAGGGCAACAGCTTGACAGTTGGTCCGAACGGCCAGGTCAAAGGCGGCGTCGAAGCCAAAGCCGTTGTAGTGCAGGGCAAGCTAGAGGGCAACATTCAGGCCAGCGATCGCGTCGAATTACGCAAGTCCGCAGTCGTCACCGGGGATATCACCACCCAGCGCATCTCCGTTGAAGAAGGCGCCTATTTGAAGGGCAAGGTCGATATTAACCGGGCCGATGTGAAGTAAGCGGCGTCAGGAGTCACGAACTCAGGATGTCGTCAGTCTCACAGAATTTCATGAAACTTTTTCGTGGTTCATCCGGACCGGGGACCATCCCGGAACAGGGCTCGCAGAAGCTTACTCGCCGCTCCAGCGGCCTGGGAGAACTGTCTCGCACCTGGGAGTCTGCGGAGGGCCTCTGCGTTCTGGACCTGGGATCGACCTCGGCGATCAACATCCGCCACTTCACCGAACGCGGCCACAGAATCTACAGCGAAGACCTGCTCACCGCCTCCACCGATCCTGAACTTCTCACGAAAGATGAGCGGGGAAATGCTTGCCTCGATTCCCGCAAATTTCTCGCCGAAAACCTGGTCTACCCGGCGGCGCACTTCGACGTCGTACTGTGCTGGAATCTGCCGGATTACCTCGACGAGAGCTTGGTGAAGCCTGTGGTCGGCCGGTTGTGGTCGGTGCTGAAACCGGGGGGCATGCTGCTCGCGTTCTTCCATACCCGCGACGCCGGTCCGGACTCGCCCTGTCACCGCTTCCACGTCATCGGCGCTGACACCCTGGAGATGACAAGAATTGTGCTGCGCAAGGAAGCCCGTCGCGCCTCTGCCGGAGCGGGCCACGGCGCTGCTTCCACATCGGATGGTTTCCAGTTGCAGCGCGTGTTCAATAACCGCCACATCGAAAACCTCTTCCACGACTTCGCTTCCATCAAATTTTTTCTTGCCCGCGACAATATCAGGGAAGTGCTGGTGGTTCGTTAGCGGGTCGCAGATAACCGGGGATTCATATCAGGGCATGCCTTCAGGCATGCCGAGAGAGCCGGAGAGAGAGTCGCGCCTTTCAGGTGCTGCGGAGTTCAGCCCGTGCCTTCCACACAATCACTCCCATGCGGAAAAGATAGTGGCGCGAGATCTCGACCTGCGCCGCTGCTTCGGGAGACAAAGCAGACGCGAGCATGCTCCGAATTTCGTTCGGAACGTATGCTCGCCGCACTGAGGTCAGGCCGTCCAGCCATGCGACCCGGCAATGGATGACGGGGAAACCGGCATAAACCAAAGCGAGGTGCAGAGGATGCCGAATCAGGTCGTTGATCAGCAGCGCCCGCCGGCTCACGCGCAAGCCTTCTCGCACGAATTGTGCCAGTTGCTGCGCATTCAGATGATGGGCGAAGAGGCTACAGCTCACCAGATCAAAAGCTCCGTTCGTAAAGGGAAGTGCAAGAGCGTCGGCCACGATGCCATGATTTTGTGGAATACGATTTCCGTTGGGCAGGTGAGCGCGCGCCCGGTCCAGCAGCGTCACCTCCAGCGTGATTCCGCGACGCGCTAGTCTTAATCGGACATTTTCCGGGACTTCTCCTGAGCCTGCCGCGACTTCCAAGAGAGAAAAATGTTTCGCACCGGAAACCTGCGCAACTCGCTCCACCATTTTTCGTGAGGTGGCAACGCCGCCGAACCAGCGGTTCACCCGGCCGAGATCCCGCAGCGTAGCCTCGACGTCGGCGGGAGAGCAGGCGTCGGAATCGAGAATCTCAGGTGCGTCGACTCGGTGCATGCGAGGAGTTGCTGGGTTGCGCTGTGTCCGTAGGCTTCAAACTTCGGCCAGCTCTTCTTCCAGCAATTGCTTGTTATACAGGTCGCTGTAGTAGCCATTCAAGGCGAGCAGTTCATCGTGCGTACCCGATTCGACGATGCGTCCCTCGTGCAGCACGGCGATGCGGTCGGCGTTGCGCACTGTAGAAACGCGGTGGGAGATGAAGATGGTGGTGCGGCCCTGCATCACTTCGCGCAGGTGATTTAGGATTTTGTCTTCGGTGTGGGTGTCGACGCTAGAGAGAGCGTCGTCAAGAATAAGAATGCGCGGGTTGCGAATTAACGCGCGCGCAATCGCCGTGCGCTGCTTCTGGCCCCCAGAAAGCGTGATGCCGCGCTCGCCCACCATGGTTCGATATTGCTCGGGAAAGCTCTCGATATCCTGAGCGATGTTCGCGGCTTCGGCTGCCTCGTGAATCTCCTGATCGGTAGCCGATTCAACGCCCAAGGCAATGTTTTCGCGGATGCGGTCGCTGAACAGAAATGTTTCCTGTGGCACAAACCCGACGCTCTTGCGCAGCGATGCCAGTGAAAACTCCCGGATCGGCGGCCATCCAACAGAACCATCCCAGGCGCGGCGTCGTAAATGCGCGGAATCAGATTGACCAGCGTAGTCTTCCCCGAGCCCGTCGGACCCACGATCGCCATGCTGCTGCCCGCGGGGATTCGCAGGTTCAGATCGTGTAGCACGGACTTGCCGTCGTATGCAAAATTCAGCCCGCGGAATTCGACTTCGCCTTCCACCCTCCGGTCGGACGCCACGGCCTCATCCTTGATCTCGGGTTGCTCCTGCAGAATTTCATTCAGGCGAATCAACGATGCCGTGCCCCGCTGGAAAATATTGACCACCCAGCCCAGCGCGATCACGGGGAACGTCAATTGCAGCATGTAGATGTTGAAGGCGGCGAAGCCGCCAATCTCCATGCGTCCCGCCAACACCTCGCGTCCGCCGACCCACAATACGATTACGACCGCCAGTCCGAGCATAAGCTCCAGCGTTGGCCAGAGCATGCCCATGAGCCGCACCAGTTTCAGGCTCCGCCCAATGTATTCCTGATTGGCGCTTTCGAAAGACGCGATCTCGGCTTCTTCCTGCACATAGGCGCGAATCACACGGGCGCCGGAGAAATTTTCCTGTGCGCGCGCGGAGATGTCAGAGAACATCGCCTGGATTCTCTCGAAGCGCTCGTGAATGCGCCGCCCGAAGTATTGGATGACGATGCTAACGACGGGCAGCGGTAGAAATGCGTAGAACGTCAGCTTGGGGCTGATGCGCCACATGAACGACAGGGCTGCCGCAGTGAACACAAACGTGTTCGCCGAATACATGATCGCCGGGCCCAGCAACATGCGCACCGCGTTCAAGTCGTTGGTCACGCGGGCCATGATATCGCCGGTGCGCATCCGCTGGTAGTAAGAGTAGGAGAGCGTCTCCAGGTGGGCAAAAAGATCGTTGCGCAGATCGAACTCTATATCGCGCGAGATGCCGATCACTATCCAGCGCGTCAGAAACAGGAACACGCCGCGGACAGCGGCGACCTCCAGCATCTGCAAAGCGAAGTGCAGCAACTTCGCGGATGTGACTCCAGTGTTGAGATCATCCACCGCATGCCGGATAACCTGCGGCAGAAGCACCCATGCGCCGTTGCTCAGAAGAATGCAGAAAAGGCCTGCCACGAAGCCCCAGCGGTAGCGCTTGAGGTAAGGCACCAGCGGCCGCATACTTTTGGGAATCATGCAGGTGTGTAGATGAAATTCTAGCAGGCCGGGGTGCAGAAGTAGCGCCGCAATCCTGGCGGCTATCTGGATAAGAGCTCTCGTTCGAGGTGCCGAAACGGGATGCCCCTTCGGCAGGCTCAGAGCAGGCTTTGGCGGCTATCGGTGAGTGAAGGCGGGACGCCCCTTCTACAACCTCAAGGCAGGTTCTCACGGCAACCGCCGGGACGGCGGCGCTACCTTTGTCAGCCTATGGGCGTTTTCTTTCGCCCACAGGCCGCTCCGCTTCGGCTCGAATATCCCGGCCGAAGGCGATTACACTGACCGCCGCCAGAACCATTCCCCACGCGGCGAAGAAGATCCATCCTGCGTCGAAGATGAACACCTGAACCATATCCATGGCACGGTTCCTCGGGGAATGCCGATAGAAATGGCGCGGAGTCAGGGAGCGACCCAACCCCGCGCTGCTTCGACCCCACAACACCATACGAAGAAGCGAAAGTCTCCCGCGTTACTGCTGCGGCGCTGCTGCGGCGCCGTGCATGTGCTGCTGCATGCGCGCTTCGCGATTGGCCTCGATCTCTTTCATCTTGGCCTGCTGGTCCGTCGTCAGCAACTGGTAGATTTCGTTATGAATTCGGGTCTCTTCCACCTTCAGTTGCACCAGCGTCTGCGATTGCTGCGCGACCAGAGCCTGCACTTTGGCTTCATCGTAGGTGCCTTCCGAATATTGCTTAAGCTGCTGCTGCATCGTGTGAACCTGCTGCATCAGTGGCTGCATGGTGGAGTGCTCTTTCTGCATGACCGCCTTTATCTGAGCACGCTGCGCGTCGGTCACATCCAGCTGTTTGAAAGGGAAGCCCATCGTGTGGCCACGCATGCCCCATCCATGTTGGTGGGTGGGTGGAGGCGCACTTGCATCCGCGGTCTGCGACTTGGCAATCGCGCCGCCCAACATTACTGCCAGCGCCGCTACAAAGAGGCGAAAACGAATCGATTTCATAAACTCTTGACTCCTGAGGACGGGTTCCTTCCCGGAACCTAGGCTGTTTGCATACGCTTAATAAGAACACGGTTTCTTCGGAAATGTGGTAAAAAGTCAGTCAATCCGAGTAAAGTTTTGTCAAAGAGGAAATCAATTTTGTGAAGATGGCGTTTACCGATGTGGTGACAATTCTTTACCGTTTCAGCCTGCTGCCTGGTGCACAATGAAAGCTGCAAAGGCAATGATGGAACGCATTCTGGTCATCGACGATGATGTCGAACTCTGCACCCTGGTCGGCGAATACCTGCAAGCTGAGGGGTTCACGGTAGAGTCTGTGCACGACGGCGAAAGCGGGCTGCAGCGCGCCACCGGCGGCGGCTATCTGCTGGTGGTCCTCGATGTGATGTTGCCCGGCATCAATGGTTTCGAGGTGTTGCGCCGGATCCGGGCAACGTCCCGGCTCCCGGTGCTCTTGCTCACGGCCCGCGGAGAAGATGTGGACCGCATTGTCGGTCTCGAGATCGGCGCCGACGACTACTTGCCCAAACCTTTTAATCCTCGGGAACTGGTGGCGCGCATTCGAGCCATCCTGCGCCGTACCCACAGTGAGAAATCGGTGCCGTCCACACCAGACATCGTCCGCGTAGGAGAAATTGAACTCGACCCCGCCACACGCACCGTGCGCCGCGACGGCCAACCCGTCGATCTGACGTCAGTCGAATTCAATCTTCTGGAAGTGCTCTTGCGCGAGGCCTGCGCGTGGTTCCGCGCGAGCGTTTAGTGAATGCCGTACTCAGCCGCAAGTTCTCGCCCTTTGACCGCAGCATCGACATGCACGTCAGTAAAGTCCGCAAGAAACTCGGCGATACTGACGCCGACGAGCACATAAAAACGATCCGGGGCGTCGGCTACATCTTTGCCCGCCCGCGGGAAAAAGCTGGGGAAAAGGTGAAGGCCTCGTCATGAAAAGCTTGTTCCTCAAGATTTTTCTTTCTTTCTGGGTGGCGCAGGCGTTGTTTCTCGTGCTGGCTCTGCTTGTCATGCTGGCCTTTCGGCCGCAAACAAATGCCACATGGGAGACGCTGCGCTCGACCGCGCTCACCGAGGCCATCGACGCCTATGAGAACGGCGGAACGCAGCAGGCCCATCAATACCTGGAAAACCTGCAGACGACGCAGCATGTCCGCGTCTATGTGTTCGATGATCAGGGAAAAGAGATTTCAGGGCGTTCGAGTCCGGGCTGGGCGGAGCATGTTGGCGCGGGCCGTCCGCTCCCGCCATATCCTGGGGTGCTCTTTCCGCGCCCGCAGATCTTGACCGAGTCGAGGGCCTCGAGCGATGGGCATCATCTCTACACCATCGCGATGCAGTTGCCGCCCGGACCGCGTGTCTTTCTCGGACCGCGCGGCATGCCCTTCCCCAGCTTGATCATCGCCGTGCTGTCTTCGGGATTGGTTTGCTACTTCCTGGCCTGGTATTTGACCAAGCCGGTGGCTGGGCTACGCGCCGCAACCCAGCGGCTTGCCGCAGGCGACCTCACCGCGCGCGCCGGCAATCCCAACAGCAAGAGGCGTGACGAGATTGCCGGCCTGGTTCGCGATTTTGACGCGATGGCCGCCCGTCTGGAGACCCTGGTCAAAGCGCAGTCACGTCTGCTGAATGATATTTCTCACGAATTGCGATCGCCCCTGGCGCGCTTGAATGTAGCGCTTGGGCTGGCGCGGCAGCGTTCCGGACCGGAGACCGAGTCTATGCTCGAGCGCATCGAACTCGAAGCCGGCCGCCTCAATGAACTCATTGGCCGCCTGCTCACTCTGGCCCGCCTGGAAGATGGTGAGCAGCGGGTCGCCGCCTCGCCGGTTTTGCTGGACGAAATTGTGCTCAACGTGGCCGAAGACGCCGAGTTCGAAGCGCAGGCGCGGCACTGCCACGTGCGCAGCGAGATTCCCGCGGGAAGCTGGGAAGTACGCGGGGATGCGTCCCTGCTGCACAGTGCCATCGAGAATGTGGTCCGCAACGCCATCCGTTACACCCGCGAAGGCACAGCGGTTGAAATCCATTTGGAGAAGACGGAGACCGCCACCGGTGGTGCCGAAGCGGTGGTTCGAGTCACCGATTGCGGTTCTGGCGTTCCCGCCGATGCGCTGGAAAAGTTATTCCAACCGTTTTACCGCCTGGATGACGCTCGCGGCCGGCAGACTGGCGGGGTTGGTCTGGGCCTGGCCATTACCGAACGCGCGGTGCGCTTCCATGGCGGACGCGTTGCAGCCGTGAACCGGGCTGAAGGCGGACTTATGGTCGAGATTCACCTGCCGCTGATGCCGGCGAGCCTGACCTCAGTGGCTAGTGGTCAGTGGCCCGTGTCCAGTGAGATTCCCCTGACCACTGACCGTTGATTACTGAACCGCTGCCGTCGAGGGAAACTCCACTGATCACCGCTCACTGATCACTGACCACTGCCTTCAGGCAACTCCCCGTCCTCTCTGGGGTTCCAACAAGCGGTGTAGGTTTGCTCTTCCCGCGCATTCCTGATACATAATAAGGATCGCAATTCACGCCTTTTTGAATAGGTATACGCCCGGTGAGCGACCGCCGGGGAATGCATAAGCACGTTCCTATGGAGATAAAGCGAAGAATGTGGACAAGGCTCACTTGCATTGTGGCGATTCTGGCTCTGGTTGCGATCGGATTTTTGATGGCATGCAGCACGAAGTATTCGCGTTCCTCTTCCACCAACGCTTTGGTGGTCGTCCCCAGCCAGGGGTCGGCGGTGATGCAGAGCTTCAGCGTCAATCTGGCCAACGGGGAGGCTTCGCAGATTAATAACGTGAATGGTCCCCCGACGCCGGGACTGCCAACCGCGGTAATTCTTGATCCGTCGGGTGCGTTCGCGTACGTGATTATGCACCAGAGTGCGGCGCTGGTTCCCAGTGTCACGGGCATTGGGGTGTTTCCGATTGAATCCGATGGCAAGCTGGGGGCAGGTACGACGACGACTCTCAACGACAGCGTTGTGCCGGTGGCTCTGGCTATGGACTCTGCAGGCAAGTTCCTCTTCGTGGCCAACAGTGGGACTAGCGGAGCGCCGGGGTCGGTCTCGGTGCTCGCCGTTGGCAGTAATGGCGGCTTGACAGAACTGCCTACTTCCCCCTATCTGTTGCCGGTCGAACCGGGCGGCAGCAGTCCGAGCGCCTCGGCGCTGGCCGTGACCCCGACGATTTACCCCGTGCAGTTTTCGTATTGCTCCGGTCACACCGCTCCCACCACGGAGAACCTCTACGTGACGGATTCGGTCAATTACCTCCTGTTGAACTACTCCGTGGATCCCTCGGCGGGCACGCTGACACTGATGCCTTATTCGAGTTCTTTGCCGGGAATTCCTACGGGCAGCGTACCCTCCGGAGTGGCTGTCGATCCCTGCAACCGGTTCGTTTATGTGGCGAACGCGGGTCCAGGCAGCAACCAAAATACCGTCAGCGCCTACACGATCTGCAGTGCTATTGATCTCCTCTCCACCCCGCCCTGCCCTAACGCGGACTTTAGCCTGAATCCGGTTCCAGGTTCGCTCCCTTCCACCGGCGACGTTCCGGGGCCTATGACGGTGGATGCATACGGCAGGTACTTATATGTAGTGAATACCGGGTCCAGCAACATATCGGGCTTCGGGATCAGCCCAACTACCGGCGCTTTGACGGCATTCATCGGAGCGCCCGTTGCCGCCGGCGTTGGGGCGAACTCGGTTGCGATTCGCAGCGACGATAGTTGGATGTTTGTGGCCAACACCAATTCCACGACCGTCTCGCAATATGCCCTCACATTCTCGACTGGAGTTTTGAATCCGGTAGGGCCGATAAATACCCTGGATTATCCCTCGGGCGTAGCGGTGAAATAGAACAGGTACCGAGTACCGATTGCCTGGTCGCGAGTACCGGGTAACCCCTCCTTGCAAACGCCTCCGGGACAGTCAAGGCGTTTGGTTTACAATTGGATGTTTTCTGGCACTCATCTTCTCGTGCATCTTGGAGGAATCATGAAGCTCACCGCTGGCAAGCTTGCGGGTCTCAAGAAAGTCTCGAACGAACGCGGTGTAATCGCTGCGGCTGCGATGGATCAGCGCGGCTCGCTTCAAAAGTCGCTGGGCAAAGAGAAAGGCGGCGAAGTCAGCGATGCCATGATGGAGGAATTCAAGTCGCTGGTCACCGAAGTGTTGACGCCGCATGCCAGCGCCATATTGCTCGACCCGGAGTGGGGACTGCCGGCATCCAAGCGCCGCGCCAAGAATGCCGGCCTGCTGCTGGCCTATGAGAAGACGGGATACGACAAGACGGGTCCGGGAAGATTAGGAGATTTGCTTGATCACTGGTCGGCGCGGCGATTAAAAGAAGCCGGTGCGGATTGCGTAAAGATCCTGCTCTACTACACGCCGTCCGACCCCAAGGATGTCAACGACAAGAAGCATGCCTGGGTGGAGCGCATTGGCGACGAATGCCGCGCCAATGACATCCCATTCTTTCTGGAATTTGTTGGCTACGAAGAAGGCGCGGATGAGAAGGGACTGGAATACGCCAAGAAGAAGCCGCAGATCGTCACCGAGAGCATGCGCGAGTTCAGCAAAGAGCGCTACGGTGTGGACGTGCTGAAGGTGGAAGTGCCTGTGAATATGAAGTTCGTCGAAGGCGTGAAGTGTTTCGGCGGGCAGAAGGCTTATACGAAGAAGGAAGCGATTGACTTCTTCCACCAAGCTGCGAATGTTGCGACCAAGCCGTTCATTTATCTTTCGGCGGGCGTGAGCAACGCGGAATTCAGCGAGACTCTGGAGCTGGCAGGGGAGTCCGGAGTGAAGTTCAACGGCGTGCTGTGCGGACGCGCAACCTGGAAAGACGGCATCCCCATCTATGCCAAGCAAGGCGCTGCGGCGTTCCGCGCGTGGCTCGAGACCGAAGGCGTGAAGAACATCAATAACGTGAACGGCAAACTGAAGGCGGCAACTTCGTGGCACTCGATTTACGGAGTCGAGCCTGTGCTGGCGCGCGCGTAAGGATTGATTCATTGTGTGGGCACGGGCGACTCGCTCGCGCTTCTTGGAATCCGTGGTGATGTACTCGGGCCGGTCCCACGAGGAGGATCGATGCTTACAGGTTCTCTGCTCGTCTTGTTCGCTGTTCTTGCCACAGCTCCTGCCAGCCCCGCTGAAGTTCCAGACTTCCGCGATCTCACCATAAAAACTCACACGACCATGGACAGTCACCACAACCTCGAAACGACGTGGTACTTCAAGGGTGCGCGCATGCGCTCCGAGATGCAGGATCCCGAATCTGCGAACTGGGTTGCACATGCCAACATCTACCAGTGCGATCAGGGAACGAGAATCCTCCTCAACGAAAGCTCGAAAACCTACAGTTCGTTTCCCGCCGATCCCACGCAGCTTCGTGAGACGGTGCATCCAGCTCCAGAAATCCCGCTAAGCGGGGGCGAGGTCACCGTTACCACCGATTCAGTCGATTCGGGAGAACGACGGCAGGTCGGCAGCTACCAGGCTCGCCATATCAAGACCACGATCACGGTTGAGCCGGGACCGGAGGCTGTCAGTCACAAAAGTGCGACCGAAATTGATGGGTGGTACCTCGACCTGCCGGGTTTGTACTGTCAAGACAACAGTAGGCGCAGAATGGGCTGGTCCACAGCATGGCCGGGTCGCCGCGATCGAATAGTGTTTAAGCAGATCGGCACGGCGCCTCGGGGGTTCGCCATCGAAGAGACCATCACAACAATCGAGAATGGAAACGCGGCCATTCACAAGACCAAGTTACTGGACATCTCCGAAAAGCCTCTGGACGAATCTCTGTTCGAAATACCGGCTGGCTACTCGGAGGCTTCAACGAAAGCTGGACCGTGACGAGCTTGACGCTTCAGACCGCACTGATCACTGTGCCTCTTCAAAAAAAGCGACGGCTACTGGGTTGATTGCAATTGCGACGTCAGTTGATTGACCGCGGAGACGTCGAAGAGCGCGGAGAGATCGGCGTGCCCGGCCAGGGTTTCCCGCTCTCTACCTTCCACCAGTATCTTCACTTTAAAAATGCCGGGAATGTTCGCAGAGAGCGTCTGGATCAGCGACGCCACGGTGAGTTCTTCGGAGAGAACGCCGGAGCGGTGGCCGTCGGCGAAGGCGGCGTTGATGTCGATCACGGCCAGTCCGGGGTCGACCAGGTAGACGCTGCGAATGTCGGAGCCCTCGGGCAGCGGGTGGGGCGAAGACTTGTCCAGATATACCGCTAGCAGAGCGCGCAGCAACTCTTCCGCGCGTTGCTGGCGGACTGACGGCATCGGGATCTGAGCGGCCTGCGCGTGCAGCACGCCCACATCGTCATAAGCAACAAATAAAGTGACTCGTTCGGTCGGCCCGGCCGCTGGTGGCACCACGGGACGAGTGTCGCTTGAGGCGATGGGAGCGGCGGCAGCGCGTCCACGCATGCGCCAGGCATAGACACTCATGCCCAGCACGGCGAGCACCAGTACCGAAACCCCGATAAGAAACTGGCGTGGCATCATAATGGCGTCATTGAGTGATTTCGCCATCGGGTCATTTTGTGATTTAAGAACTTCAAGAAAACCGGGGTATTGAAATCACCCAATGACGCGATCGCAAAATTGCGCAATTTCATGGCGCGGCTCCGAGCTCGTTTCGAATAGCGGCGATCCCGTTCGCGACACCGCTGGCGATGAGCTGCTGATAGTTCGGCGAAGTGAGTTGTGAAAGATCGGACGCAGGTGGCGCAACTTCAACCGCAATGGCAGCAGTAACAATGTTATTGAGAGGACGGAGCGGTGCGGTGAGAGAACGGACTGCGACCTGTTGTTTTCTCAATTCCGCCGCCACACTTGCAGCGGTGGCCTGACTCAGAGCGATGGAGGACCGTTGCGCGGCGGTCCAGGAACGGAAAGGGCCGCGGTCATCCTCGCTTCCGTAAGGAAGCAATGCGGTGTAAAGGCGAACGCCGTGGCCGTTCGAGGCGGCATGCAGCGCGACATAAACGGCGGCGTGCGTAGTGTTGGCGAAAAAAGCGCGCTCATCGAGCGAGAGGTTGGCGTCGGAATCGCGCAGGACAAGCGTAGGGATTCCACGATTCTCCAGTTCCTGGCGCAGGCGTCGAGCGAAGGCTACGGTCACGTCCTTCTCGGCGAGCGTCGTGCTCAGGGCTTCGCCGCGGTCATTGCCTCCGTGGCTGGCGTCGACAATCGCAAAATAACGGCGCGGGGCGGACGTTGGCTGACTCACTGGCGGCGACTGCGGTACCGTGGCGTTTTCCACTGGAGCTGCGGCGGGCGCACTAGTGGTAGGTGGTCCGGGAGCGGGTGTTCCTGCCGGGGTTGTCGCGGTTTGAGATTTCGCGGGAGCCAGAGTGATGGTTCGGCCATCCGTGCTGAAGCTCGCCAGCAGGGGCACGGTCGTGGTCACGGTGATTTCTGCCGCCCCATTGCTTTCGGAATAAGTTGCCGATGAAATGGTCTTGCTCCCGAAGGTTAGCGTGGGAGACGCGGGCGCAGTGACTGGCTCTCGGCTGAAGGTCATGTGCAGTTTGCCAGGTTCGGTTGCGACCGACGGATTCACAGACGCAGTGAAACGAAAAACGAGCCGCGAAGCGTCGTCCGGCGAAACCGTGGCGGTGAAGTGAGTGGCGATGCTGCCAATGAACAGACGTCCCGCCTCTTCGTGCAGCGTCGCGGGGCCTCCCAGAAACCGGGGCAGAACGGAACTGAGGCAGGCCAGCGGAACGAGGCCGCGTCCACGTTCCAGGAGGAATTTTCCGCAGAGGTCGATGTCGCGCCCCTGGATAAGGGCATGGCTCTTGCCCGCGCTAAAGTCTCCGAGAATATTGTTATAGTGCAGCCGCCACCGGGGTGGTTCGGATTTTGCGCTCACCGTGCCGAGGGGATCCAGTAGTTCGAGCAATCCGACATATTCATGGCCTTGCCGCTGCATGATAGGCAGGGAATAGTTGGCAGCCGAAGAGTAAATGGAGAGATGCTTCTCAGGCGCTGCGGCGGGCAGGAGGAGGGCGGAGAGTACGAGGATACCGGCGGCGAGTAGCGCTTTCGTC
The DNA here is from genome assembly GCA_963771895.1 of uncultured Acidobacteriaceae bacterium. Lineage (GTDB taxonomy): Bacteria > Acidobacteriota > Terriglobia > Terriglobales > Acidobacteriaceae > Sulfotelmatobacter. The sequence continues at coordinate 144,078 of CAVYVQ010000041.1, forward strand.
AGTGTGGGCGAGGACGCCCACGCAATAGCCGCCGGGGCGGCGGCGCTACTCTCTCCATCCCTGCCGCTATTCGAGCGCATAGATCGCCAATCCGCTGAGCAGCTTGGGGTAGAAGTCGGTGGATTTCTGCGGCATCACCTCGCCAGCGAAAGCGATATCGCGGACTTGCGCCATGCGGCAGGGATTCATCAGGAAAGCGATATTGGCGCGAAAGCCGCTTGCGCCGCGCACGTGCGACAAAGCCTCGGCAGCGTCGCGAACGTAGGAGATATTCTGCTGGTTGCGGATCGATTCCTCAGAAAGCTTCAGCACTTTCTCCAGCAAACATTCATGCAGTTGCACCACGTCGAGCGCCTGCTGACTAATGGACAGGTCTGCGAAAACTTCCGGGACGTTGGGATTGGGATGGTGCAGCAGGAAGGCGCGGTCGGCGGTGACGGCGAGGATGGTCGTTCCACACCGGCCCGACTCGCGGAGGATCGCGGTGGCGCGGGGCGCGTCGAGAGATGCGTCGACCTCGTCAACCTCGAAGAACTCCCGCGCTGTTTTCCGAAAGTTTGCTTCTGAGAAGGAATCCAGGCTGTGCACGAGGCGATGCGTGGGCAGGATGACGAGGCCGGGGCCGTTCATGTTGACCAACGTCATCATGACAAATTCGTACGGGGCTTCCGTACCGGAGGCCGGCTCCGCCGAAGAATCGGCGGCGCGGCGTTCATTGCGGTAGTTGATAGCGGTTTCGTAACGGTGGTGCCCGTCGGCGATGATGAGTTTCTTGTTTTTCATCGCGGCCTGAACCGACCGGATCAGTTCGGCGTCGGTAATCTGCCACACGCGATGAAGCACGCCATATTCGTCTTTGACCTCAACATCGGGAGCCGCACTGTCTGGGTCGGCATGAGCGGCGAGCAGACCTTCAACCTCGCCGGAGTCCTCATAGAGCATGAAAATCTGGCCGAAGTGGGCACGGGTAGCGCGCAGCAGGTCGAGCCGGTCGGCCTTGGGCTTGGCCAGGGTTTGCTCGTGGCGGAAGACGATGCCGGAGGCATAGTCCTCGATGCGGCCCAACGCAATGAATCCGCGGCGCTCCAACTCCTGGGTTGATCCTGTCTGGGTCGAGCCGGGCAGAGTAAAACGCTGCGAGTAAGCGTAGATGGAGGGCAGAGAATCCTGGTGCAGAATGCCTTGCCGCCTCCAATCGCGAAAATGCCCCGCAGCACGCGAATATACATTGTTTGCCGGATTGTCATTTTCTTTCCGCCGGCCAAGAATAACCCGCACCAGGTTGTGCGGGCTGGCTTCGTAGTAGCGATCCTGCAAGGCGGGAGTGATTTTGTCGTACGGCTGGGTCACCACCTCAGCAGGCACGACCTGCCGCGGATCATAGCGAAACGCGCGAAAGGGACGAATGTCAGCCATGGAAACCTTTGATTGTAACAAGGTTGCGGTGGACTTTTTGATCTTGCGGGTACGCCGAATCGGGATGAATCGCCCGGAATGGTCCGCCCATCAGCCCGTTTCCGGATTGTCACAAAGATTTGACAAAAAAAAACGCAACCGCCGGAGCAAAGCCGTGATACTATCGCTGCCAATTGAGGTGCTTATGGCCCTCTGCCCTAAGACCCTGTTTCGGACCCCAGTTCGGAAGTCCCATCTGGTTCGACCCTGGAACCCAAATTTTGTCTGCCTGCGGAAGATCTCATTTCGGCCTTTGATCTGGATGGCGCTGTTCGCGCTCGGAGCAACATACACGTTGCCGCTGCCCGCAGCGGGGCAGACCGACGTGAACGACGTCCATGTCATGCCCCGCGAAGCCACGCCGCACGATGCGGAAAAACCCAAGACGGAGGAAATCGCGAAGGAGACCGTCGTCCCTGCTTCCCTGAACACCCGCGTACGACCGCTCAAGGTCGCCGTGGATTTGGTGCTGGTGCCGGTGACCATCACCGATCCCATGAACCGGCTGGTCACCGGTTTGGATAAGGAGAACTTCCAGCTTTTCGAAGGCAGCTCGAAGGAAGACATCAAGTCCTTCTCGAGTGAGGACGCGCCCGTATCGCTGGGCGTGATCTTCGATTCCAGCGGAAGCATGAGCAGCAAAATGGAGCGGGCCAAGGACGCGGTGATCGAGTTCTTCAAGACCGCCAATCCGCAAGATGAGTTCTTCATGGTTACTTTCTCGGACGAGCCCGAGATGGTCACTGATTTCACCAGTTCGGTGGAAGAGGTGCAAGACAAGCTCCTCTACACCGTACCCCGAAAGCGTACCGCGCTGCTGGATGCGATCTACATGGGCGTCAGTAAGATGCGGCAGGCCAGATATCCGAAGAAGGCCCTGCTCATCATCTCCGATGGGGGCGACAATCACAGCCGCTACACCGAGAACGAGATCAAGTCTTTGGTGAAGGAAGCGGACGTGATGGTATATGCCATCGGCATTTACGACCGCTATTTTCAAAGCGAGGAAGAGCGGCTGGGCCCGGCGCTGCTGGGCGAGATCTCGGAACTCACGGGTGGGCGCGCCTTTACGGTGGAGAACCCGAACGACCTGGCCGACGTAGCGGCCAAGATCGGCATCGAGCTGCGCAACCAGTACGTGCTCGGGTATCGTCCCACCAAAGGAGTACGGGATGGCAAGTGGCGTAAGATTAAAGTGAAGTTACTGCCACCGAAAGGACTGCCACCACTCCGAGTGTATGCCAGGACCGGATATTACGCTCCCGAAGAATGACCCCAAGAATGAGCGGGCTGCGAGCTTCCTTTTTCTGAGGTCCGCGATCTGGGTCGCGGCAGCGGTCGCGTTTCTGGCTCAGCCTTCCGCCGGCCATGCGGAGTGGAAACCTTCGCAGCTTCAATCTGGGACCGCTCGTTCTTGGCTTTCCCTGAGCGAAGCCGAAGGGTCGCCCGAGTCCCAGGCTTCCGCGTCACCAGCTCCTCAATCCCAATCCGGTGCGGCGCCTGCGTCTCCCCCCGGTTCGAGCCAGCAACAGCCTGCTGACCAGAACGGAACTTACGTCATTCGAAAGGACGTGGATGAAGTCCTGCTGCACGCCACGGTGGTGGACGACAAACAGCACATTGTCACCAACCTCGACCGGACTGCGTTCACCATCTTCGAGGACGGCAAGCCGCAGAACATAATTTCGTTCCACAACGAAGACATTCCCGTGTCGATGGGAATCGTGATCGACAACTCCGGTTCGATGCGGGAAAAGCGGGCTAAAGTGAACCAGGCGGCGCTGAACCTGGTGAGGTCGAGCAATCCCCAGGACGAAGTGTTCGTGGTCAATTTCAACGACGAATACTATCTCGATCAGGATTTCACCAACGATCTGCTGAAGTTGAAAGAAGCGCTGGAAAAGATTGACGCTCGCGGCGGAACCGCGCTTCGCGACGCGCTGGTAGCCTCAGCCGAGCACCTCAAGAGAGACGCCAGACTGGAACGCAGAGTGTTGTTCGTGGTGACCGACGGAGACGACAACGCCAGCCGCGATAGTCTGGAAGACGCGGTGAAGCAGTTGCAGGCGGAAAACGGTCCGTCAGTGTATGCGATCGGGATACTGGGCGGTGAAGAACATCCCAAGCGAGCCCGGCGCGCGCTGGAAATTATCGCGCAACGAACCGGCGGCTTGGCATTCTTCCCTTCAACCCTCGACCAAGTCGATGAAATCAGCCGTCAAGTGGCGCACGATATCCGCAATCAGTACACCATCGGTTACAGGCCGACGAATCCCCGAGTCAGCGGTGGCTTCCGGACAATTCGCGTCGAGGCTAAAAAAGGCCGCGGCAAACTCGTCGTCCGCACCAAGAGCGGCTATTACGCGGGTACACAACCAGCAGCCTCGGGAACGAAGTAGCCATCCCCGTGCCCATGTCGCACCCCATCCTCCTCTACGACGGCGTCTGCGGACTGTGCAGCCGACTGGTCCAATTCATTCTTCCCCGCGATCGCAATGCAGTCTTCCGTTTCGCATCATTGCAAAGCGCTCTTGCCGCCACGATCCTCGCCCGCCACGGCGCCAACCCCAGCGACCTCGACACGGTTTATGTCGTCGTTAACCATGAACTCGCCAATGAGTATTTACTCTCCCGCTTCGACGCCGTCCTCTTCGTCTTGAAACAACTCCCCAGTCTCTGGAGCGCCGCCTCATTCCTTCTGCAACTCGTACCCAGATTCTTCCGCGACGCTGGCTACGGAATCGTAGCCCGACACCGTTACCGCATTTTTGGCCGCTCCGAAGTTTGCGCCCTGCCCCGCGATCAGGATCGCGTCCGCTTCCTCGACGGCCAGGGGTAAGGATTTGGGTGGCGCAGCACTTCAGTGCTGCGATAACTGGCTCATTCTAAATGCGGGTTTTAGCCCCTGAGGGTCAACTCCTTCTCACCGCCCCGCAGGCCGTCGCAACGCAGTTCGCTTCTGTTTCTTCTTGTCCGCCCCAGCCGCTCGCCAGGCCCCTGCAGCAGATCCCGCAAAGCATCGGGATCCACGCAATCCAGCCGCACCAGAATCCACTCGTAATTCAAATAGTGATCCGTGATGAAGTAGGTTTCAGGATCCGCCTCCATCAGCGCGGCGCACTGCTCAAAATCTATCCGCACCACAAGTGCTTCGAGATTCTGATGCAGACGCGCGAACAAAACTCCGCCCACCTTGAACCCCGGCGTGCCATAGGACGACACTTCTTCTGCACGATCCAACGCCAGCGCCATCCGCCGCGCGATCTCGAAGGCGACTGCCAATTCACCACCATCCGTGTGCCAGCCTGCCGCCGTGCTGTCACATCATTCTTATTCGGATGTAGCGCGGCAACTCAGGCAGCGCCCACAGGGGCGAGGAACGCGCCGAAGCATTCCTGCGACGCCCATGACGTTGCGAACGACAATGAGGACATTCAGAACTGGAGTGAGGGCTGTCATGGGCGCACCGCGGAGTAGCGCTCTTTGAATTCCTCTATCTTGACCTTGGCCTTCTCTTTCGTATCATCCACGGACTGGCTGATCTTCTCGCGCTTCTCGGCGGCCTCCTCGGAAGCGGCTTCCTTATGCGATTCATGGATCTGCTTCGCGGCATCCTTCGCATTGCCCCAGGTTTCCGTCACTGCGCCTTTGGTTTGATTGACAATGCCTTTGTTGGCCAGCTTCTTGCTGCCAACGCTTTCTCCGACGCTCTGCTCCACTTTGCCCACTGCCTGATCGATCTTGCCAGCCACTTGATCCTTATTCATGAGTTCCTCCTCTGTATTTGTATCGTTGCGGCAACTACATCCAAGTCACGCCCTCTTGCGGATTTTCGTTGTCTTCTTTCCGGCGGCGGGCGGCTTCTTGCGAGCGACCGCAACGGTCTTTTTCTTTTTCCTCTTTTTGATCGCGGCTTTGGCTGGAACTAGCAATTCCAGCTTGGACGGTTTCGCCGCACGATGGTGGCCATGCTGCAGCGGCAGGATGCGCGCTGCTTCTTCTTCCGTTCGCAGCTGAGTGTCCGCAGCTTTCTGCCGCTCTTCCTCAAGATATTCCGGAATCGTTTGAGTTGTCATGGCTGCAAGTGTGGCACAACCATCTCGTCCAATCTGTCCCATTTTGGCCACTCGGCGATAATTCATAGGCACGAAGAATTGGGTGGACTTGCAGGTGGGCTGCTCCAAGTGCTCTAAACGATGTCCTCCAAGGGATGTCATTTCGAATCGAGCTGAAAGCCAAGGGGATGTCATTCCGAACCGGGCCGAAAGCCCGGTGAGAGCCTGCCCTGAGCGAAGCCGAAGGGAACCTGCTTCTCCGACACGCGAACCTACCCGCACAGCCGCTCCTCAGCCAATTTCCCAAATACGAACTCGACCGGGAAAAATTTAGCGCCCAAGCCTTGAATCCATCGCCCTCTGTCCTACCATGGGGATGAGGATCCTCCCAGACGTAGAGATACAACCAAACCTGTAACAAACTAGAGGAACTCCCATGAAACTCAACGACAGTATCTCGACCTACGACGTTGCCGAGGCTCTACAGGGCGAGACCGGCAAGTTTGAAGTTACCAGCCCCAACGGTGAGCGCTATTTTGTTGTGTGCCAGCCCGGACACTCCATTGTCAGTCTGGAGTCCGCCGCGTCTGAAACGAATCTGCAACCCTTCCTCGTGCGCAAGGTCGCTCAACCCGTCACGACGGAGAGTCGCACCAAGAGGTCGGCGATCGCCTAGCATTTCTTGGCAGCCGAATAAACCAGCCCGGTTCCAATCGAGCCGGGCTTTTGATTGCATCCTACAAATCCCGGGGACCGCTATCTATCTCTTCTCCCGGCGGAGCTTCGTTCAGTAATTCGTGCAAGTCAAGCGGCCGCGTGTACATCTGCAATTGTCCGTCCGGAGCGCGCGGCCATTTCTCTTTGGGCTTGTCGCAATACAACTCGACTCCATTTTCGTCGGGATCATTCAGGTAGATCGACTCGCTCACTCCATGGTCCGCCGCGCCCTGCAACTGAATCTTTGCAGCCAGCACCCGGCGCAACGCCGCAGCCAGCGCCGCGCGCGTGGGATAAACGATCGCCGTGTGATAAAGCCCGGTTGTGCCCGGAGGCGGCGGCGAACCTCCCAGGCTCTCCCACGTATTAAGCGCGATGTGATGATGGTAACCGCCGGCCGACAGGAAAACCGCTCCGTCCCCGTAGCGCTGAGTCACCTCCAGCCCCAGCACGCCGGCGTAAAACCGCAGCGCCCGTTCGAGGTCTGCAACCTTTAGGTGGACATGTCCAATGTGCACCCTGGGGTCAGCGATGTAAGAATCAACCGCGTGCGGCGCGACCGTCGGTCGCTTGCTCTTGGGCGCAGCCATAACGAAGGTCCTTGAAGTGATGCATTATAGTCTGAGCCCCGTCGATACTGGCCCGTCGAAAGCCGTGAGCGCCGAAATCTTGTCAAGAGGCAAAACTTGTCCCATTTCCCCGTAACCCATTCCCTTCATTAGAGAAATAAACCGGCGAACTATGACCCAATCACCCCTCCAAACCTGCTATTCTCTATATGTAGAGTGAAAAAAGGCGCAGGCCCAACGGCTGGCGCCTTTTGTTTTTTTCGGGCATTTAACTGAGAACCGAGAAACTGAGAACTGACTTTTGTCCAAACGCAAGGGCCGTACCCCCGGACGCAACCAGCGTCCGGCCCAAGCCCTGCCCACTCGCCCCTCGTACCCCTCCAAAACCCCCTTCGGGCGTGAAGACGCCACCAAGCGTTGCGGAGAGATCACTCAACTAGCCTTCGCTCTCAAAGCCGCCCGCCTCCGCTTCGGAGTCTCCCACCCCTACGGCGACAGCGAGCGTTACGACGTAATCCTAGACTGCCACCGCGACCATCTCTTTCAAGCAGCGCCCAACGCCACTTTCCTCGCCGACCGCTTCCGCCCGCGTCTAATCCGCGTCCAGGTCAAGGCGACTGCGCAACTCCTGAACGGCCTCTACCACGTAAACGCCCACCGCCGCATTCACGGACGCGCCGTCCCCTACAAACTCTCCGAAATCGATTTCATCGCCGCCTACGTAATCCCCGAAGATTCCTGGTTCATCTTTCCCTCCCCCACATCTTGGGCCTTACCAGCCTCCTGCTAAGCCCCAAGAACCGCCGCAAACCCCACCCCAACAACCCCTACCGCGAAGCCTGGCACCTGCTCCGCCAACCAGACGGCATAGAGTTCGCGTAGACGAAGAAAATTGTTGGTCAGACCACAGAAGCGTGCAGTGACGCGGAAGAGCGGCGCTTCGAGCGCCGCGTAGGACGCCCCAAGAAATCAACCGGCTTCAGCCGCCGAAGCAAACCGCAGCCAGCTAAGGCATGACATTCCGAACCGGGCTGAAAGCCGGTGAGACCCTGCCCTGAGCCTGCCGAAAGGAACCCGCTGTTCTCTGCGAACGAACCAGAATGAGCTCAGCGCAGCCCGCCCGCCCAAAAACCGCGCCGGACAAGGCAGCCTCAAGATAAGATAGCGCCGGCAATCGAGCCGGGAAAGCTGGGACAGCCCCGAGTCCCCGAGGTCATTTCGAGCCCGCCGAGTCCGGAAGTCCTATTTCTTGTCGGATCTGGCTTCAGCCTTCGCTCCGCGCACTTCCGCAAGGAACGGCCGAGCTGCGGCTGGAACTGGCACTTTGCCCAACAGCAAAGCCCGAGTTGTAACCTTGTCTCCATAGATCGCACGCCGTGAATCATCGTCTTGGCGAAGCGATGCACCTGTCAGCGTGAGCCCGGCGAACGCTCCTTTGGCACGGGAGTAGGTCAGGATCTCTGTATCCATCTTCCAATCCGTACCGGCCGTGGCATGCCGTCCAACTGGACCCGCTGCCGCGGAAGCGTCTCCTCCAACTTGAAAATTACTCTCAAGCAGCCTTTGCATCGCTTTGTCATTCTGAAAGATCATTACCACGTCCACGGCTTCCACCCCGATCTGCAGCCCCCAGCTTCCGCCCGAAATCGTGATGAATGCCGGCGCGCTCCAGCCACGCGCCGTGCGGCAGGTGGCTACGCCTTTGCCTCCTTCAGCTCCGAAGACAAAGCCACCTTTGACCATGTGCGGTATGACGGCCACGCACTTTGCATGCTCCAACACTTCTTCCGGGATTCCCTTGTCAGGCATTCCCATAATTTCGTGCAGCACTGTGGTGGCATTGTCCAGGCGGTCGGTGGCATCCTGCTTCGCCGACCCTGCCCAGCACAGCGTGCCGAGACCCAACATAGCAAATACGAACATTACTTTTTTCATGGAATAACCTCTTTTCTGTTATCTCTGCGCCGCCTCTCCCTGCTTCGTGCTGTGCATTGCGCACAAGTCCGGGTAGAGATTCGGCCACACCAATCACACCGACCCTACCAAATCAAGATTAAAACGGTCTGAGCAATAATGCTCAGATGAACCTTACCGAATCGAGCTCAGCGTCACCCGCCCGCCGAAAACCACGACGGACGCGGTTGACGCGGTTAAGAGGTAGTCTGCCCCGCTCCCGCCCCGCCGCCTTCAGGTCCCTCCGCAGGCAATTTTGTTATTGCGATTTTCGAGGCGATCCAACGTGCAAGCAACGTCCGGACGAACTCGCTGGCCATCACGAGGCTCAGGGGATTCTGATTCTGGCCAGGAGTGAGATCGAGCGGCGAATGTGCGCCGAGACAGTATTTGTTGCCGAAGTTCACACTGTCATCGAATCGCGCACACTCCGGCTGGGTTGCCCAGCCGCGGCGCAATACCTCGGCAGCCCCTTTCTTTTTGTCGCCCCCCAAGTCTATTAAGATCGAATCGACGACTCTTCTTAGGCGAGAAAAGTCCCATTCTCCAACAAAATCAATCAAACTCGTTCGCACCACTTCGCTGGTTTCTGCGAGTGCAAGAATCTGTTCTGAAATATTTGCTCCCTCTAGATATCCAGTTCCGGGCACAACCCGGTAGCGCACAGAAGGCAGCGGCATCCGGCCCACCCAGTTGCCATCTCCGTCAGTCCACACAACGGAGGCCACCGCGACGGGCAAGGCTGAGAATCTTCGAACCTTTGCGAGGCCGCAGATGATGCCGAGAATCCATCGTGCTTTCTCAGCAACCCGATCGCAATTGGACAGTTCGTTCAGAGCATCGGCTTCGAAGAAATATTCGCCGTGAAGATGAACGACTCGGGTCCGCCCCGTGGAGTGCTCAGCGGCGAGTTCCTGTAGGTCTTGCTCCGCCCCAGTCAGGTGGACGCGCCAAGGCGGAATAGGAGGGGACGTGTTCCTTGGGGCCGCATCAGCCATCGCTCCAAGTCTACCCGAACCTACCGGGCGCTGCGGATGAACCTTAATGTTCGAGTCCCACCGCCAGAGCCCGCCGAAAACCGCGACGGACTAGGCAGCATCAAGGTTAAGACAGTGCCGCCAAGTTGCGGGACGGCCTAAAGTCAAAATCCCCGCCCAGGCGAAGCTTGGACAAGGGCACCATCGAGAGCGGAGACTCGGGCTAGCCTGTGCCAATTCCCGATTTTGCCTTCGGTTCCTGGCAAGCCGCCACAAACTGCGCTCCAAGGAGCGTAAACTGTATTGTCGAATCGAGTTCAGGTTCCCAGTTCTGCGAGTTCGTCCGATTTGGAGGAATCTCGTAGGTGTCCTCCATCATCCCGTGCCGCTTGAACATGTCCACGGCTACCCGACGCTCATCTTCGTCATCCTTTACGTCATGCCTTTCCCACTCTGCCACGGAGTAGTGCCGGTGCGACGGATAGCGGGCGAGCTCTGCATCGGTAAATAAGGAAATAAAGTCCAGGTACGAGAAGCCCACATTTTCGACCCCGTGCTTTTGCCATCGATCTGAACGCTTGACCGCTTCGTGGTATATCGCGTCTAGAAATTTCGCCTGCCTCGGGGTGAGCTCGCGGAGAATCGTCGGGAACGAAATACTTACCGTATGCGCTTCGGCCAGATCGGCCGCGTGCGCAAGCAGGTTCGCCCAGCGGTCCTGAAGGTCATCGGACTCCTCAACCGATGCGTTCTCGACGATCGGGAAGAGGAGCTTCAGAGGGACGTGCTGCGGCGTCAGGCCAGTTTTTTCGAATATCTCGGCAGTGCGCAGGTAAAGCCGTAGCTGCCGCTTAGCCCGAAAGACCCTCACGTGATCCTTAAGCATGAGTCCAGCTTCCTCTGCGGCGGGACCGAAAAGAGAGCGAATCAGATCGCTAACAGGTTTGATGGCCTCTGACGTTACGGCTTCAATCCCTGTTTTCACCAGCTCCAAATCATCGGCTGCCATTTTGTCCTCGCCCGTTATCATTTGTAGTTTCGCAGTACAGCGCAATCATGCCCCGGATTCTACCCCCGCCAAGCCCGCCCCGGTAGTCGCCGTATCTGATCGAAACTATTCGGCGCTTTGGCGCATCAAACTTGCTGTGGAGAAAGTTTATTGCTCACGTTGCCAGAAAGAGATTCATGACACGCAATCCATCCTCCGCGAACTCTGCGAGGAATGTCGAGTTGACGTGGTCGCAGCCCGTCTGGATAGGACTGATGAGTGGTGAGGTAATTGCCTATGGAATGGGAAGAGGCCGCAAGAGAACTTAAGGCGGCAAACGAACGCAGGCAGGCGCTAGAGAAGTACATCATGCTTCATCCTAATCAAGCGGGTGATGAGTACTGTGAATTACTGGAGATTAGGGACCGGATCGCATCCCTTACCTTTAAGCGGGATTGGGGACTCCAGCAAGATCGCCTTGCCGCAGAACGATCCGAATAAAAAGCCCCGCGTTAACTTTCATCCATCCACCACGGCCCGCCTTTACACCCCCACCCCCCGCCTGTTATCCTCACTACTGTCACCAAGATAAATCGAAACTGAGAACAGGAGTGCACCAGGTTAGTGTTAGCCAGAGAGCAAAAGAAATCCGTTATTGACCAGTATCAGACGCACGCGACTGACACGGGGAGTCCCGAGGTTCAGATCGCCATCATCAGTGAACGCATTGGCCAGTTGACGGACCACTTCAAGACGCACCAGAAAGACCACGGCTCGCGCCGCGGCCTGCTCATGCTAGTCAGTAAACGGCGTCGTTTACTGGACTACCTCAAACGATACGATTCCGAGCGCTATAAGACGGTCATTGGGAAGCTCGGCATCCGCAAGTAATCTCTGGGAAAACTGGGTGGCCCATCTTTGCGAGCTTTTCGCGCAAAGGTGGGAGGCGATGAGGCATCCACCTTAGGGTCTTCTGAAGAAGACAATTCCCATCAACGTATCTGAGAACGCCGCCTTCCTCTCGAAGCCGGCCGAGCATTGAGCCAATTCACACCGTGCGTATTATCGAAGACGTATTCCGACCGTATCTCGGAACCCACCTCTCATGGCGGCCACCTTTCGTATTCATTAACCATGGCTGAACGCGTTTTTCCATCCTCGTTGCAACGACATCTGGAAAGCGCGCCTGCCCTCCTGATCACACAAGAAGGATGAAACATGAAACCAGAAGTTAGCAGCGTTACAGTCGACCTCGCCGGCGGTAAACAACTCTCATTCGAAACCGGAAAATTAGCCAAGCAAGCCGGCGGCGCGGCCGTCGTCCGCCTGGGCGATAACGTCGTGCTCGCCACCGCCACCGCCAACGCCGACCCGCGCGAGGGCATCGATTTCTTTCCCCTCACCGTCGATTACCGCGAGTACACCTACGCCGGTGGACGCTTTCCCGGCGGCTTCATCAAGCGCGAAGGCCGCATGAGCGAGCGCGAAGTGCTCACCAGCCGCCAGATCGACCGCCCCGTCCGCCCCATGTTCGCCGAGGGATTCAAATGCGAGACCCAGGTCATCGCCTTCGTGCTCTCCGCAGACACGAACAATGATCCCGACGTGCTCGGCATCAACGGCGCATCCGCCGCGCTCACGCTTTCCGACATCCCGTTCCTCGGCCCCATCGGCGCAGTGCGCGTAGGCCAGATCGGAAGCCAGTTCATCATCAATCCCACCTACGACGAGATGCGTGAGAGCCTGCTGAACATCATGGTCGTCGGCACGTCGGATGGCATCGTCATGATCGAATCCGGCGCGAAAGAAGTCAGCGAAGAAGTAGTAGTGGACGCCATCGAATTCGGCCACACCGAAGTCAAGAAGATCTGCGCCGCCCTCAACGACCTGCGCGCCAAAGCCGGCAAGAAGAAGAGGGAAGTCACTCCGCCGGAATTCGATCAGAAGTATTACGACGCGCTCCAAAAGAAAATCAGCGCGGATTTGTCCGACCGGCTCGACACCAAGAAACATCCCAAAGCGGAAAGCTACACCCTGGTCAGAGAGCTCAAGAAAAAGCTGCAAGCCGAAATCCCTGAAGATGATGAAGCAGCCCAGGCCAAGCTGAAACAGTATTTCGAAGTCCTCCGCGAACGCATCTTCCGCGAGGAGGTCTTAGAGAAGAAGCGCCGTCCCGATGCCCGTGCCTTCGACGAAGTCCGCGAAATCTGGATCGAAGCCGGCGTCTTGCCCAGAACCCACGGCAGCGCCATCTTCACCCGCGGCGAAACCCAGGCCCTGGTAACCACCACCCTCGGCACCAGCGACGACATGCAGCGCCTCGAGGGCTTCGAAGGCGAAGCCAAGAAAAGATTTTTTCTGCACTACAACTTTCCTCCTTTCTCGGTGGGGGAGGTTGGGTTTATGCGGGGAGCGGGGCGGCGAGAGATTGGGCACGGGGCACTGGCGGAGCGTGCGATCTCGGGAGTGCTGCCCTCGGAAGAAGCGTGGCCTTATGCGATGCGCGTGGTTGCCGACATACTCGAGTCGAATGGATCGTCGTCGATGGCTACGGTTTGCGGCGCTTCACTTTCGCTGATGGATGCCGGGGTTCCGCTGAAGGCTGCTGTCGCCGGCGTCGCCATGGGATTGGTGAAGGAAGGCGAGCAGTATGCGATCCTCACCGATATTGCGGGCGCGGAAGATCATTACGGCGACATGGATTTCAAAGTCGCCGGCACGAAAGATGGCATCACTGCGCTCCAGATGGATATTAAAGTTGCCGGCATCACTTCGCAGATCATGCGCGAGGCGTTGGCGCAGGCGAAGCGCGGGCGGCTGCACATCCTGGGGAAGATGGAAGAAGTTATTACCACGGGACGCGAGAAGATTTCTGACTTTGCTCCACGCTTCTATACGGTGCAGATCCCGGTCGACAAGATTCGCGACCTGATTGGGCCGGGCGGCAAGATGATTCGCAGCATCGTGGAACAAACCGGAGTCAAGATTGATGTGGAAGATTCCGGGTTGGTGAAGGTTGCGTCGAGCGATCAGGCTTCGGCGGCGAAGGCGCTGCAGATCATCGGCGATCTGACGGCGACCGCGGAAGTTGGAAAAACATATTTGGGCAAGGTGACGCGGCTGGCGGATTTCGGAGCATTCGTCGAGATTATTCCCGGGACTGACGGGTTGCTGCACATCAGCGAAGTGGCGGAGCATCGCATTGGCGACATCCGCGACGAGTTGAAAGAAGGCGACCAGGTGCTGGTGAAGGTGCTGGCGGTCGAGGGCAACCGCATCCGGCTGTCGCGCAAAGCGATTCTGAAAGAGCAGCGCGCGAAGATGGGCGGGGGAGGTGGGCCGGAAGGCGCACCCGCAGCAGCGGTGGCGGAAAGCGAACCTGTTCCGGCTCTAACCGGCACGATGGTGATTGAAGGCGGCGGCGACTTCCCGGAAGAAGCCGAAGGAGAACCGAATTTCAATCGCGACGGCGTGGCGCACGTCGGCGCCGGTGATCGTCCGCACGGCGATCGTCCCCATGGAGGAGATCGTGGCGGGCGCGGTGGACGTCCGGGCGGCGGCGGGCGCGATCGTGGACGCGGCGGGCGTGGCGGACGGCCTGGTGGTGGCGGGCGTGATCGTGGACGCGGCGGGCCTGGCGGGGGACGACACTAGGAATTTTGACGCGGATTTTCGCGGGTAAACCAGAGGCCACGACTAGCGTCGTGGTCTTTTTTATCGTGTTTATTTCGATCTAGATCGGGTCAAATCTTCTAAGACTCCAAGCGTCCAAGCATTACGCTCGTCCTCCAGCTCGTCCCACCGCTTGTGCATTAGATTCTGGGCCCCGGGCGGCGCGTAGGGCAAGTCTAGGCCGCTAAAGATCCCCAGCTGTTTGATGGGGGCTACGTTCCGGACAATCCGGATCGAGAGGATGTAATCTGCTAGGACGCGCTCGACTCGGATTATAGCGCGCTGAAGCTCATCGATCTGCGAGAACTTCACGCCTGCGAAATGGTCTGCCCCGCGCCTGAAGGCGTCGGCGGAGTGGGCGATGAAATTGTTGCGGATGCGCTCGATTTCATTGGCGCTGGGAATGTCGATCCATCCGTTCAGGGTCTTGAATATAGACGGTCGGATTGTGTCCCCTCGTGAACGACGTCCTGCTTCTTTGCCTGAAAGAAGGTCGAATGTCTCGTGAAGCTGTTTCGAGACGGCGTATGCTACGAGCCTCGGGTGGCCAAAGCCGAAAATCTGAAATCCCGGATCGCCTTCGGGCAGAGCCGCCGCCCAGGAGTTGTAATCGTAGGGATGGCCGTCGCCGGAAACGTAGACTTCCCTCGTGATCACGTCACGATGCTTTTCTACGTCTTTCAAAAGGCGGCGGACCGAAATAACGCCGGACCCATTATCCAGCAGCCTCTGAATGGCTAGGATTTGCGCGAGGACGTATCCTTGGTCGATCAGATAAGCGAGCGTTGGGCTGCGAGCCGAGATCGCAGTCTCGCTGGCAGCCTGCCCCCGAACGCTGACGGTCGCGCGATAGGTGAGGTCGTCGAATATCATTCTGTTGATCTGAGATTCAATGCTGTGCGGTTCATCTGGTGAATGTTGGTGCCATGATATCCACTTCGGCCATAGTTGCCGGTATCGGCCCAGGTTCTTCTTGTCCTTGACATCCTTGCAGTCGTTAATCGGGATGCAGAAGCGATTTGCTGCCAGCGAGTCATTCGCCATATCGTTCGCGCCGGTGTCCGCCGGCCCACCGTCCCTCTCGCCCTGTTGTCGGTACCATCTTAACTCCGGTCGGATTCGCGGCTCAGGACAAGCAGGTTCCTCACCGGGCTTAGCGCCCGGTTCTGAATGACATCCTCATAGTTAGGGCGGGCTGTCTCGGCGGCTGAAGCCGCGCCCTTTCAAAACGTGTGTCTTGGGGCACGGCTGAAAGCCGTGCCCTTCCCGGTCAAAATCAGAATCAAAATCAAAATCAAGGTCAAAGGCCAGCGGGCAAGGGTGCCCGCTCCACACGATCAATGTCAAGACTAAGGTCAAAGGCGACTGGAGTGTCCGCTCCACACGACTAAAATCCCCACTTCTCGCAAAAGGCGCGAGAAATGGGGCACACGGCGATGCTGGGGCTGAAGCCCGGTTGTGTTGTGTGAGCATTTACGAGGCGCTGAAGGCGCCGCTCTTCCACGTAACTGCACGCATTCCTTCAGGCATAATGGCTCTGCATGAAATCGTCAGGGGACGGGCTGCTACGGCTGATCGCGGTATTCAAATTTCTTAAGGCCGGATTGCTTATCGCGCTGGGCGTGGGGCTGTTTCGGCTTCTTCACAAAGACATCGGGGATGTACTCGAGCACTGGAGTAAAGCGTTGAGGCTAGACCCGGGAAGTCATTTCGTCAATTTGGCTCTGGAGAAGGCGGCCCATGTTAGTCCGGTGCAAGTCAAGAAACTTGGGTTAGGGAGCTTTCTCTATGCTGGGCTGTTCCTGGCTGAGGGCACGGGACTGTGGTTGCGCAAGCGCTGGGGGGAGTGGCTCACCGTAATCATCACCAGCTCTTTGGTGCCGGTTGAAGTTTATGAAATCTACCGGCACTTCAGTTTTGTCAAAGTTGGCGTGTTGGGGCTCAATGTTGCGATCGTTATATATCTGATCTACCACATGCGCAGGCAAGGATCGACGTAGCGGAAGACGGCTTACCTCAGCGGCCGAAGCCGGAATACTTTTGGCGGCGCTTCGGCTTAAGGCCGTGCCCTTCCCCATCGAAGTCAAGATGAAGGTCAAGGGCAAGCGGGCAAGGGTGCCCGCTCCACACGATCAACGTCAAGACCAAAGTCAAAGGCGACGGACAGGAGTGTGCGTCCCACACGAGTGCATAGGTCTTCGTCGGGAGTCGCTCGCTTCGCGTACGACTCCGCTTCCTCAGGATGACAAATCAATTCGCAAGTTCGCAGAGATTCGAGGAGCAAGACAAAGCGGGTTCCCTTCGGCAAGCTCAGGGCAGGCTCTCACCGGGCCTGGGGCCCGGTTCGGAATGACAACCTTAAGGGAGGCGACTCTCGCGACTCTCTCCTCAGGCGCTGAAGCCTGTTGATTTAATGGTGTGCTTTACGGCGTGGCTGAAAGCCGCGCCCTTTCGAAAACTCTATTTTTGCGGCACGACATTCGGCTACCGCACGATCAGGAGAAGCAGAGCCGAAGGGTGGGACTTGTCTTAGCAGATCACGTTGCCGGCGTAATCGTGATATTGCGGAAGGAGACGTGTCCGGCTTCACTGCCTTGCAGATAGATCGGACCGGGGAGTGCTTCGTGACTATCCAAAGCGCCGCCGGTGATGCCCGGGATCTCCTGTTTGTCGATAATGGTGTGACCATTCTGCACAACGGTTACGGTTCGTCCAATGAGCATGATGTCGTAGCTCTGCCATTCTCCGGGCCGGCGCGGCTGTTCCGGCGAGGGTGTCAGGAAGCCATAAACGCCTCCGGTTCGCATACTCGGCCCTTCCGGTACCGGGTCGTCTTCGATTTGGACTTCGTACCTGCCGCGCAGATAGACACCGCTATTCGAGGCCTTCGCGCAATTGAATTCAATGTGCAGTTTGAAATCTTCAAACTTGGCGGCGGTGATAAGTTCGGGGCCATGGCCGGGACTCACCAGCGTTCCGTTTTCGACTTTCCACGTCGCCGTTGAGCTGGGATCGCTGGCCCTCCATCCCGTCAAGTCTTTGCCGTTGAACAACTGAATCGGTTTGCCCCATTGGGGATCACGCTTCCTATGCAACGACGGGGCTCGCTCCGCCCTCCATTGCCACAGGGCGCCATCAGGTCCATTCACTGTGCCTGCCAGCGTGTTTCCAGAAAGCTTGCCCTTAAACGCCATGTCTTCTTTGGCAGCTTCTTCTCCCTTGGGGGAGACGAACATGATGTGATCGTTCAAGGTCTCGACTTTCGGCAGCGGGCGCGCGTTTCCCCAGCGGCCGGTCATCCGCGCTTTGAGCTGACCTTCTTCGCGTGTGATTTCCAGCCACGAGGGATATTCGTGCAGCGAGGTCTTCAGGGTCAGATCCCAACGCCCCAGAAAAGGTGTCTCCGCCGACTTTTTCTCGTCGGAATAGGATTGCATGGAAAACAGAATGATCAAGGATGTCAGCGCGATTGCTGCCCGCCGATGATTCATGTCACTGCGCTCCTTATTGAAGGAATTTGGTTCATCGCCAAGGATTGCCGACTGCAAGCGGTTAGCGCTTACGACTTGATCGTTTGCGAAGCTGGATCCCAATACACGGGCATCTTCCTGAAGTAGGATTCATTGGCCATGTGACAGCCGAGGGCCGCGTTGTGGCCGAACACTGCGTCTTGCAGCACCGGCTTGCGCGACCGGACGGCTTCGAAGAAATTCCAAAGGTGAGGACGTAGATCGTCATAGTCGTTCCCCTTAAACGATAAGCTCTCGGGCGCGGGTTCCTTACCCGGTTTCGGATCGTGTTCCTCGTGCCACTGGGCAAGATAAGGCGTGCGCAGACGACTTGGGAACGAGCCGGAGTAATAGCTCGGAGAGAGGTCCACACCCGGTTGCGGTGAGAAGCTGAGTCCAAACTCCGTGAGTTCGATGATCCCTTTAGAGCCCATAAAACGAGTCACCTCGGCGGATTCCGTGCCCAAAGTCAGGCGCATGTAAACCGGAACCTTGGCGTATTCGAAAAGAACCGCATGGACGTCGGGCATATTGCGGCCATCTTTCCAGCGATAAATGCCTCCAAACGCAGACACGCGTTGGGGAATCTCGTTGATGCCGAGCACGCGCTGCATTCCGCTAATCAGGTGCACGAGCAAATCGCCGGCAACTCCGGTTCCATATTCCTTCCAGCAACGCCAGCGCGCGAAAGCAAGCGGGTCGAAAGCTATTTTCGGCGCGGTCCCCAGCCACGTATCCCAGTCAAGGTTTTTGGGGGACAGGTCTGGGGGCGGCGGATATTCCCAGGCTCCTGTGGGATCGTTTCGTCCCAGGGTTGCTTCCACCAGGCTCAACTCGCCGATCGCACCCTGGTCATAAAGTTCTTTAGCCTTGGCGCACAAGACGGAACTCGTCCGCTGTGCGCCCACCATAACGATTCGGTTTGATTTCTTCGCGGCATCGACCATCGCCAGGCCGTCCGCGGGAGTATGCGAAAACGGCTTCTCGCAATACACGTCCTTGCCAGCCATCACGGCGTCGAGCACGACCTGCTTGTGCCAGTGGTCGGGCACCGCCACAATGATCGCGTCAATCTCTTTGTTTTCGAGCAGTTCCTTGTAGCGGCGCGTGGTCGGGACAGGCTTGCCTACAATTTCCCGCGCCAGTTCGTGGCGTCCATCGTAAAGGTCGCAAGCGGCCGCGCACTCCACACCCGGCAGTTGAATCGCTGTCGAGAGCAAGTTGCTGCCTTCCATCCCCACGCCTACAATTCCAAAACGAACGCGATCGCTTGCGGCGGTGAGTGCAGGCGATCCCAACCAGGGTTCGAATTTCAGGAGAACGGTGTTGGCAGCGAAAGTCGCCCCGGCCGCTCCGGCGGTTGTTTGCAGGAATTCGCGACGCGAGAACCGATTGTTTTTCATGAGTACGACCTCCTTAACGGACTGCTCACATAAAGACACACCGAGGAATTCTTGACGGCGAGCAGGCATTCAGAGAAATTTGGTGACTTCAACGCATGCAGTTAATCAGATGCTCTAGCGAGAGTCAAACAGAGATACGGAGACCGAAAGAACAGATCCGCCCGCCGACGCATGGCGATTGTGAACTGGTACTATTTCCTCAAGCATCGAAGGCGAGAGCTGACCGGCAGCACATGGGATTCGGCTCTGAGTGTTTCATCCATAGATTTGATTTGTGTTCGAAAGGGAACTACAAAGGAAGGCCGCATGATCGGGGCCGTTGACATCGGCGGGACAAAGATAGCAGTTGGAATGGTGAACGAACGCGGACAGGTGATGTCCCGCCGGGAATCGCCCACCGATGCCGCGAGCTATGCCAACGGCCTGTCCATGATTTCTGGCATGCTGCGAGAGACGGCGCAGGATGCCGGCGCTGAAATTACTGGCATCGGGATTGGTTCCACCGGCCCCGTGGACCCAGCCACGGGCAGGTTTGGTGAAGTTGATTTTCTCCCGGGATGGCGCGGGCAGAATCCAGTGGAAGATCTGGCTCGCATTTTCAAGGTGCAAGTTGCTCTGGAAAACGACGCCGATGCCGCTGCCATGGCGGAAGCGGGTTGGGGCGCCGGAAAGAACAAGTCCCGCCTTATCTATGTCACCGTCGGAACCGGAATCGGCGGCGGCATTGTCTTCGACGGGCGGCTTTACCGTGGCGTCGATGGATCTCATCCCGAACTTGGCCACCAAGTGATCGACCCTGCGGGACCGCTCTGTTCTTGCGGCTTCCATGGGTGCTGGGAGTCGCTTGCGGCGGGGCCCGCGATAGTTGCATGGCTTAATGCCAATGCGCCAGCGGAGTATCCACACAGCGATGGTCTCACCGCCAAACGCATCTGCGAACTCGCGCAAGAGGACGACACTCTAGCTCGACAGGCGGTCGAACGGGAGGCCTACTATCTGGGTCTGGGTCTGGCGAACCTCATCAATCTGTTCACTCCGGACGTGATCGTCTTGAGTGGCAGCGTGATGAAGAGCGCGTTCCTGCTGCTGGACGGCATCCGCAATGTGATTTCCCGCGGCTGCCGCTTTGTTCCATTCGAGAAGGCCGAACTTGCCATGGCGTCACTCGGAGAAGATTCCAACCTTATCGGCGCGGCAAGGGTCTGGCTGGATCGCATCCAGCAGGGATCACTACGTGCCTCCTGACTGCTTGCTTCGTGCGGATGCCGGCCAAGGCCAAAGGAGTATTACTGCGGGCTGGTCTTCTGCGGCACCGGGCGCTGCTGCGATTGATGTCATGCGGCCCAGGAAAAACAAGAAAGGCAAGAAAGCGATTCAGGACGCTCAGGCTTAACTGCAACCTTTCGATGAGGAAACGGATGTGTAAAATCGGGCAACGTGCCCTATCATGAGTAAGACAGCCGCGCGCGGGCGTGGCGGAATGGCATACGCAGCGGACTTAAGGAAAACTTGAGTGCTCGTCTGGGAAACCAGCGATGCAGAACTGCTCAAATTCGGGGAAACCTTAAATGGCAATCCCGAGCCAAGCCCGGAGAGGCACCAACCGGGAAGGTGTAGAGACTAGACGGGCAGCACCTAAGCTCCAGCATCCTTCGGAGAACGGTGAAGGGATAGTCCAGACCGCAAACCTGGCGTGAGCTTTCTAAAAGCGCCACGTCCGGACGGCGAAAGCCGTAGACGGTATGAAAATCCGCAGGGCTTAAACGGCCCATGAGGGTTCAAGTCCCTCCGCCCGCACCAATGTTTTGCTCTAATCCAAGCCGCTTTCCCCGGTGCCGGCCCGAAGTTGCCCACGCTCGGACAGCGGGGAGAAAGAAAGTGCTCTTCGATACCGATAATCTTCACGCTTGTGCCGACAGTATGCGAATGGACGCTACCATCAGGTTGAATTTCTTCCATAGCAGAGTGGCATCGCGGAATTAGTGGAGCACGGGCAAGTCGAATGTTCTACACATAGATGATGGACTCCTCCTGTCTCACTTTCAGTCGGAAAGGCTCTACCGCGAACGTCAGAAAAACCGCTCTGCGTATGACCCAACTCACCCACACCGCGCGACTGATCGGGCGGAATCGGCCGATGCGGATATTGAGATAACCAGGCGCAAAGCATTTCCGGCCATTCTACGACTACGGGACCGTAGCTACAGAAACCGATTGACTAAGTGCAGTGGAAGGCCCCTAGGGCTTTGCGGGCAGCGGTTGCCAGAGCTCAATCTTATTCCCATCCGAGTCATAGATCCAGGCAAAGCGACCGTAGGATTCATCCATTCGTTTGGCGTCAATCTTTACTCCCTCTTGTTTTAAGCGGTCGAGCAAAGCATCCATATCGTCCACGATGTAGTTGATCATGAACGGTGCGGGGCTGGGATCGAAATACTTAGTGGAGGCGGGAAAAACAGTCCAAACTGTAACGTGTTCCTTTTGCGGGTCGTCGTGTTCGCGCCACGGAAGCATCGCGCCTTGGCCTTTGTCAGCGAGTCCAAGATGCTTCGAATACCATTCGCGCATCTGATCACGATTGGCGGATTTGAAGAAGATACCGCCGATTCCAAGGATGCGCCCGCCCTGCTCCGTTTTGACGGGCGGCTTCGACTTTTCAGGTTGCGGAGATTGCACTTCCTGTCCTCCTTTTGAGTAGGCCGAGATGAGCAACAGCGAGCCGAGTGCAATTGTGCTCCACGGTATGCCTTGCATCGGCGGATTATACATAAGTTTCGATTCGAATGGAGAAAACGGTTCGCTCGTCGTTCGCTCAGGGTTCGCCGCGATTCACCCTTTCCAGGTCGCGCATGAGGTCTCGAACTGGCTTGGCATTGCCCGTAGAGAACCAGGCTTGCGGGATCGCAAGGTATCCCAGATTGCGTGTATCGGTCTGGCCACGTAACCCAAAGCGACTATTTCGCTGTGACTACAGGCTATCCCAGTCAGTTGGCTCGGATACCGCTCGAAGGCTCCATCATCCCGGTCGTCGAGGATATGTTCAAGGAAGGCCTTGCCCATCATGGGCTGGCACCCGGTGTCGATGCGGCACTGCTGGCGATCACCGCGGCCTGGGTCGTTTTGGGGCCGCGCGCCGCTGGTTTCAGACCCCCAACCGTATCTCCGCCGAGGAGATGGCAGCCAGGATTGAAACCATGGTGAATCCAGTTCTTTTCGGCGCCTCTCAATAGCTGAAGGGTGGCAACACTAGAGCTTCCTTTTGGTAATGCATCGGAAGATCACTCGTCAAAGGCGGTGGAACCTAAATCCGCGCGAGCGATACGGCAATACCGAACCAAGCCCTTGGAATGGTGGGGGAAGGCGTAGAGACTAGATGGCGAGCAACCCTCGTGGATGAAGCTACAGTCCGACTCTCACCAAAAGGTGAGTCAGATCGCATAACCCAAAGGTCGGCGTTTCAAATCCGCCCACCGCAACCATGAACGCCACTGCAGAAATCCAGT
This sequence comes from uncultured Acidobacteriaceae bacterium, assembly GCA_963771895.1. Lineage (GTDB taxonomy): Bacteria > Acidobacteriota > Terriglobia > Terriglobales > Acidobacteriaceae > Sulfotelmatobacter. The sequence goes on from CAVYVQ010000041.1 coordinate 166,879, forward strand.
GGCGTTCGCCAGGAACACCACTGATACACACAAGCCACCACAACCTTGGGACACGGAGCTTAAAGGCGAATCTATTCCCACTGCTCTCTTAGCGACAAGCTGCTTCGTCGATTGATCGATCACCTCAGTAACTTGCCACCGAGCCAGTAATCGACACTCAACTTTCCCGGACCAGAACAGATCAGCCAGATAAAGAAGAGCACGTACAGGACTTCCGGAAGGTAAAGGAAATCGTCGAGCCAGTTAAGTGGCGAAAGTTCTTTAGGCAGGGTGGAGACCGCGCTGGTCAGGGTGGCGACAGTCATATCTATCAATAAAGCCACGCAGGCCGCGCTCGAAAGAAACCCCATGGTCAACAAGGACCCGCAAACGAACTCGACACCCGCCACGAAATGAGCCAACTGGTGGGGAAACAGGACTTTGGCCTTAACGAGCGTCTCATAAACGGGTTTCGTGCCGCCAGCGACAAACAATTTGTTTGCCCCGGAGATGGCGAAGAACAGCCCGAGCGAAACGCGTACCAGCAGGATGGCATATTGTTCCAAATCACCGCTACCCTGCAGCGCAAACTGGACCAACCGTTTCCAATCCATCTCTTATCCCTCCACTGCGGTGTCGTTGGGGAATTTCTCGCGCCTCGAGATTATGTGTCCATCCGTTCGACCCATTGAGCGCGCCATGCGGGAGCCACGAATGGATCCGGAAAGTACTGTGTTTCCCGTGCAACCTTGTCGCCCATGAATTCCATGATGCTCACGGTGTAGGACGGCTTGCCGTCATATGTAAGGATGAATTCGGTGATCCAAAGATCACCGCCGCCAGTGATTCGTCGGACAGCAAACCGCTTTTTGCTCGGCTGACTAGCGCGTTGGTTCTGTATGTTGCGTCGACCGCGGGTTCGCTCGCCTGACTGCGGGTATTCCAGCACCGCGTCCTCGTGATAGATGAGGTGCTCCGTTTCACAATCGTTGGCATCGGACGCCGCCCAATACTGATCCAGTGCCGCACGGATCTCTTGATCTCGCACTCCAGGATACTGCTCCTGCGTTTGCTGATCGTTCATCTTGAGTCCTCAATTTGACGAGAAGCTAAATGCTTTAGTGGAGCAGAGTGCACGACTCGTCAAGTCGCGCAATTTCTTCTCAGACTCCTCCTACGAGTTGCTGTTTCGCGGATCGTCTTTCGCGCTGAGGTATTCCAGTCCAAGCGGCCCCATCGCGGTTATTTGCGTGACGTACTCGCCGGATCTCGCCCAGTGGAAATGGGTCGTGTTGCCAGGGAGAATGATCACGGCGCCTGGCGGATAGGCACAGACTTTCCAGACATGTCCGCCAAGATAGGCTTCGAACGCCTCCATCGTCAACGTCCCGGAATTGAGAATCGCATCGCGCGCCGGCTTAGCCGGCGATTTGGCCGAGATAGTATCCGAGCCGATTTTCAAAGTCCCCCGGCTTGTGGAAGCCGCGCGCGATCAGCGCCTTGATCCCCTCCTGGGCGGCAGGTCGCCCGAGCGACGCAATGCACGCATCTACCCGGCGCCGAGTCGACGTCCGGCGGCAGGCTCGTATTGACGAGACGGTTGGTCTGGGCGATCGCCCATTTGTCGAACTTGACGATCCGGGTCGCGAGCTCCTCTACGAACGTATCTAGATCGGCGTCGGGCAGGGCGCGATTGATGTAGCCGTAGGCCTCAGCCTGGTCCGCTCTGATGTCTTCCGAACTCAAGAGCACTTCGAGAGCGTTGATGACTTCCTGGAACCGCTTGGACCGTTTCCGGGCCCATCACGTTGATCGGCGGGTTATCGATCGTGACACGCCAATAGGCGGGCGACCGCCGGGCCACGCGAATCTGTGCGGGGTTTCGTAGGTGCGTTCATCTGTGTGAGTTTGGTAGGTGCGTTCATAGCGTCTTGTAATTTGTAGACACTACAATAGTTGTGGGCTCATAAACCCAAAGGTCTGGCTCAAGATTCCACCCCCGTTATTCTGAGCCAGAAGTCGGCATGTGGGAAGCCGGGTATTTACTTGGGGGCATGCAGCGAAGAGCCGGGGCCACGCGGAGATCTTCAGCGTTGTGCAAACCTTCGAAAATTACAAATAAAACTTACACACGTTAACAGATGTACATTTCTACTGCTTATATAACACTCACATCTACCGCACGGGACTTAGATCCGCAGGCCCGAAAGGACTGTGGGGGTTCAATTCTCCCTCCCGGCACCGCTTAATTCCGGCCGTTCCGCGCGAAAGGCCTTCATCTTGAAAGAGGGCTCTCCCCACCGGGCGCTGATCGCTTGAGCCGCCTCGCGTATTATTTACTTGGTTCCGTCTGAGACCTTGGCTGACTCTGACAAGTCGGCCGGTTTCACGGACAGCCTGGTCAAATAAGGTAAGAATGGCGTGACTTCGAGCGGCATCTTGTCTGCCGGACTCAACAGTGTCACGCGTTTGGTATTCATCATTTCAATCTGATTGCTCCATGGATTCAGGTTGACTCGACTACCTAGCGACAGGGCCGCCAGCTGATCAATCTTGTTTTCCAGTTGTGGTGCTGCGGTGGCAACGGTCGCCAGCCGTGTAGTGTTCTTGCTGCCCAACGGGTTGCCCAAATGCGGGCGAATTAAGTTGGGAAGCACTTGCGCGCGGTCTTGTATCTGCCGTAAGAAAAGTCCTGCAGAGGCTAACTTGTCTTTGTAGGGCGAGTTATTCAGCAATTCGATTGCTCTCGTATCCGCCGCTTGCTCGTCGAGCGCGCTACGTTCGAAGTCCATGCGCTGGAACGTAGCCGGCTCCGAGAAGAACAACCGGTCGTTGAATGCAAACTTGGTATCAACCCTGTGATTCAGGGCGATGTGCGCCAATTCATGGGACAGAACCATTGCCAACGCAGCTTCGTCGGGAAGGACGTCGATTAGACCCCGGCTGACGACAATGGTGTGACCGATGGTAAACGATTCGAGCGGCGTCGTTAGAAGCACCCGGCAACGTACATCGGGGATAATGTCCAGGTTGTTGGTGATGGTCAGGTTGTTCGCTACGGTCTGAAGCACTTTATCCACGGGTCCCGGGGGAGCGATAAGACCTATCTTCTGTAAATGGTCGACCGCATTATCCTCGGCGAGCCTTTCCCAGTTACGCTGCGCTTCCAGGGGGGTAGCCTGTGCACGGATTGCGTCGGTGTGGTCCTGCGCCATGTCGATCCGGACGTCTGTGAACTCGGAATCGTGCTTAATGTGTACCTCGTCGTAATCCCAAAACCTGGTCTGTGCTTTGAAGCGTGGCTGGATAAACGGAGGAAGGTCATGTTTACGTGAAGTTTCCTCGCTGTAGACATAGGAGGGCAGCCAAATGCCTGACTGCGTGTTCATGCGCCAACTGTCGAAATGGAAATATGAGTCGTAGTTCGACTTGTTAGAGTATGTGCCATTGAACCGAACGATGTTGAAATCGTGATCCTCCACCCAAATGCGTCCGACGAAGGCTCCCTGGTGCGCGCTTTCCCTGGGTTGCACATCAACGACGACGCACCGCACTTCCCCGAGGAACTCCTGTTTCACAAACGTAAAGTAGTAGTTATTCTTTTGGAAGTCTCGGTCGACGATCGCCATGTTGGCAAAGCCTTGCGGTACGTAATGGCGCACGAAGGTATTCTTCCCGAGCATTTCGAAAGGTGAAAGGAAGCGGTGCATCTTGCCCGGTTTGTCCTTCTGGAACACTTCTTCGTTTGTGCTCTCCCTCAAATCCAGCCGTCCCAGGAAGTAAGTATCCGCAATGGGCCTGACGTTATGCTCTTTGTCTTCCTGCATGTTCTGGATGTAAGTTTCGGCCAAGGGGTGGTACTGCTTCACATTATCGATGAACGAATGTTCTCGGGCGACGACTTTGTCGATCATCCGGTCGAAGGAAACCGGCGCGAAAACGGTAAGATCCGCATGTTTGGTCATACCGTAGTTCGCGTAGATACTCACCACCGTGTCGTCCCCGCCGATTGCGGCGTGGCTCAGCACGGTGGTCACGGTGAACGTGGCACTGATCTCGCCGGCCTTGATAGTCACGCTGGACGGGACCTTAACCGCGTTTGCCGGATCAGCTGCAAGGGAGACTTCGACATCTTCCGTGGTGGGCCTGGAGAGGGTAACGCGTCCCTCGACAGAGCTCCCGCTTGCGGCGCTAGGAGCCGTAAGGCTTATGGAGCCCAGGGTGTCGATCGTCTGAGTGTGGGCCGAAATGGCCAGCCCCGCCAATAGCATCAACGACACTGACAGGCTCCGAAGAAATTTGAATGACGTTTTCATGGAAGATATCCCCTTTAGGATGCTAGTTCAAAAATGACGTGGACTATCGCTACTGAATCCACTCGTTGTCCGTTACTTTCCGCCGGCTTAAACCTGATCTTTTCGGCAACACGTTCGGCCTGCTCATCGAGTCCGTGGCCTAAACCTTGAACCACGTTGAGCACACTGACTTGACCGGAAGCGGTGAATCGGACCCGCAGTAAGACTTCGCCCTGAATGCCGAGCTTGCGGCCTTCCTCGGTGTAGTCAGGTCTGTCGTGGGCAAGAATCTCTACTGGTTTGCCGGTGTCGTGAATGGGAGTATGAACTGTTGCGGTGGAGTCCGGTGCGTCTGGTTGTGAATCGAAGCCCGATGTAGCGACAATGCCGGTTTTGCCGCGAGCATTGCGTGTACCGTTTCCGTATCCGGAACCGCTGGGCATATCGAAAGATCCAAGCGATGAAATCGTTACCTGGCCTTTCCCGTCTCCATGACCCTTGACGCCATTGGGATCGCCGAATCCGCCTGTCTGTACCCGCTCCGATGGCAGGGATTTTGACAATGTCGGCGTCTCCTTGGTCGGAGCGAATGTGCCCACTTGTACCTGGGGTGCAAGCTTGGGAAGGGAGACGGATACATCTGCCAAAACCGGAGCCACAGGCTTGATTTCGACTTTGGGTGGTTCTACAAGAGCAGGGCGAATTACAACGGCTGACTTTGGAATGACAAGCTTCGCAACCGCAGCCGGCTCGTATGCCTTGATTGCCGGTTGCCGCTTAGCCGGCAACGTCTCTGTCGTGACCAGAGGCGTGTAAATCAGCCTCTTTGCTACGACTACGACGCTGTTTGCCTTCATGACGCCGATATGGACCAGGCCCATGATCAGAATAACGTCTAACGCGAATGCCATGAACAAGGTCTGGTAGTTGAGTTTTGCCTGGGGTAACAATCCCATGGTCATGGCTTCGCCCATTGGCGTTTGCTTCATTGGGGATAAGTTGGCGATTGACATAACTGCTACACCACCGGCCGTTGCTTTACGGCTAACTGTTGTTTGCCAACGGGATTCTCCCGATGGCCAAGTGCATGTTGGGTACTGTGTTCGTGCAGAGTTACCGGCGGCCGCGGAGTATGCTGCACAACCGGAGCCGCAGGGACCGGCGGCGGGCCGAGAGCCGGAACCGAATGAGAAGCTGAGTTCGTAAACGCGAACGCCGCAAGCGCGACTGCGGCTACCGCGACGATGTATGGCCTTCGTACAGCCAGATGGACAACGCCTGAAACGCTGCCGAGACCGGGAGCAGCAAGCATGACCATAACTAATCGTTCCCCTTTCTTCCGAAGAGGTGCCATGAGTAGGAGGTGTTAAAGAATAGCTTGAGCCCGTTGGCGCTAATACCGGAGTTGAATCGGCTTTCATGCATCAAGCCGGCGCCGAAGTCTGTGTACATGTTTCCGATCAAAACGCCAGCCTTTAGCCCACCGCCAGCGATGTATCTGTTCTCCCAGTCATACCCCTGGCTATCATGACCCAGCGTAATCTCGCTATAGGAGATGAGGGCTCCGCGCTTGAAACGGTGAAGCACGTAGCCTTGTGTTGCGTATCCTTGTTCGATTAAGTTGCCGTGCTCCACTGGGGAAGTGTGTCCCACGCTGGCCCAACTGGAGCCGGGGAAACGGTTCTTCGGATTGGCAATTGATTGCCAGCCGAACCAGTCTGAAATGAAATTCGTCCGGCCGCCTGCGGTGGTGGAGTCAAATCTGTCCTGGTACGAGTAAGCTGTGCCTGCACTGATAATGCCGATGCGGAAGAGCTTGTTAACTTTAATGCCTGTGCTTGGCTGAATCTGGTTGTCGTAGGTAAAACCTTGACTGTCAAGCACCCCGTTAAACTCGAGATAAGGGGTAACAGTGACAGAGTTACGCCACCCGGAGAAGACCACCGCTGATTGCTGGAAGTCCCACTGGGAAATCACGTTGTTCTTTTCCACGGGGCTGTATGTGCCAGTGGCCATCCACATCTGCCCGGGAAGCCCAATCGCATCAAAGATGCTGCCTTGTTCGGCGTGCGGCGGAACACCCTGTGCTTGAGCGTGCGGCGCAAGGCAAACAAACAGTAGTAGGGCCACGACTGTGGCGGTTCGCCCAAGCTCGATGTTTAGATATCGCTTCAAATGCACTCCCTTGCCTTCTAGTAGCGCTTGACGGCAAACCACGTGTGAATCTTTCGTTGGCGAACTATTACGGCCCAAAAAGCGGCCAGGAACACGCTGCAGTCAATAAACCGAACTAGAGGAAAGACCAGACAACTTGTCAGCACGTCTACACGGCGATCACAAATCGCGCAGATGGTGGCCAGTAACACCTGGAAAGCAAACTCCCCGGCCACAATTCTGCCTGCCCAGACGGGAGTGATGATGAGCCACAGCGGACTAAGGAGGATTATCGTCGCGAAGAAGACCCCTTCGCCCATCAGCAGCTTGTACTCGAGATCGATTTTGCTTAGTCCGCCGATCATGCCGTACTTTTTGCCGACCTGCCATGCACCCACATCCCACCGGTACATTTGCTTGACATAGCCAGGAAGATTGTTTGGATCTTGCGTGAAGACAAGCGCCTCGGGCTGGTAAATGATTTTGCCCATCTTCTTGCGGTGCACCTGAATGGTGCAGTCCATGTCCTCAACGATGGTGTCGCTGTTCCATTCCAGTTGCGCAAAGACATTGGCGCGAAAGCTCGCGGCGCAGCCAGGAACGACGGTGACCACGCCCATATTGCTTTGGCCGCCCTTGTAGATGGAGTGGGAAATCCAGTACGCCAGAGAACGGTAAGCGGTGAGCCAATTGTGCGGAACGCTCAACGCCCGCCCGCATACGGCTGCGACTTCGGGGTTGCGGAAGTCCGCAATGCATACGCGGAAGTAATCCACATTAACTTCGGTGTCGGCGTCCATCAAGCAGACAATGTCGTAGGTGCTGGTCAGGCGCCAGTGGTCGGTAGCCCGTAAAATGCTCCTGGCCTTGCCAATGTTTTTCTCGTTGCGGAGGACATTGACTCCGTAGGAGCCGGCGATGCCGCCGGTTCCGTCACTGGAGCCGTCATCCACCACGTAGACGTCAGCCTGGTTGACACCTGCTGCAACAATGCTGCGCACGGTTTTACCAATGCCCAGCTTTTCGTCTTTCGCAGCTACGATGACACAGAACTTCACTTGACACCCCTAGAGTTACCACTGCGTCCAGATGAACAGCCTTGCCAGCAATGAGGGGGAGGTACCGGTGCATCCAGATGAACAGCCCTGCGAGCAATGAGGGGGGAGTTGCCTAGTAAGGTGCAAGCGCCATACCAACGCAGATTGCGACGTCCGCCCGCCAGCGGCATTGTTTCGTTCCGAGGTGGCGCAACTCGCAACTTCTGCTAGCGACATCACTTAGGCTGATGCGTGAACCTCCGCAGAAGCGCGTTTCCGTCAACTTCTTTTCGTCGAGGCGTTACTACGGTAACCCAAAGGTGCAAAGTTCTTGTCATTCGAGGGAATATATCTTCCCGGCTCTGGTGTGCCGATCCCGCTCTACTCGTGAGCTAAAGAGGTCCCGGACGATGGTCCCTGGAGAGCCCTGGAGCCAGCATATGACTCCGCTGTAAGCTGCCGAACACATTGTGCGTTGTGGGATGGGTAGAGCATTCGAGTTTATGGAACGGGGTTTCCTCTCTGTGGAAGAAGTCTTCTCACGGCCAACCAAAATCCCGGTTACCGTCGTAACACCAAAGATAACTTACGTGACAGAGATAGTCTGCCGCAACTCTCGCACTCCAACAACTCATCCAGGCATAAGTTCTGTTCTTAGTATGAGTTCCAAGCTACATTAAGCTCCGCGCCGACCCGCCGCACCACCGAGGCTCGCGGCCAGAATTCGGTGGCACGGTAATTGCACTATCCTGTTGTGCAACTCCACCCACAAGCTATGGCAAGGCCCTTATATGCGGTGTTAGTGTTAATGAATAGTTTGTTGATGGGGATGGGCTTTGCCCAAGCGCCGAAGCTTCGCGTGCTGCCCTGGAACGACCATCCCGCAGCCGTGTCGCTCACTTTTGACGATGCCAGGACCGTGCATCTCGATGTCGCGGTCCCGGAGTTGAACAAGCGCCATCTACACGCAACCTTCTTCCTCATTGTCTCCAAGCTTACCCGCCTGGATGACTGGAGAAAGGCACAAGCCGAGGGTCAGGAGCTTGGCAATCATTCCGTGAGTCACGTGCATTCCGCTGAGTTAACGCGGGAGAGCGAAGAACTCCAGGTCGAAGACGCCAAGAAGTTCCTGGACAGCAACTTTAAGTTGGACGTAGGCATTTTCGCGTATCCATATAGCGAGTTATCCCCGGGGTTAGTGTACTGGGTGAAAACGTATAACTTTGCGGCGCGAGGCTGGCGGGGAGACAACGCATCCCCTTACGTCACTTCGGACCCCGAACCTGACTGGTATAACCTGCCCAGCCAGCCGGCCTATACCAAATACGATGCTGCGGTTTACAGATCCTGGATCGACAAAGCTTTCGCAATGCATGCGTGGACCACAGTTCAGATTCATGGAATCGGCGACCCCTCGACTGGATTTGAACCCATCCCCACCGACACGTTTCTTTCGTTGTTGGACAATCTCAAGGCCGAAGAGTCGAGAGGGCTTTGGGTAGCTCCATTTGGAACCGTAGCCGCCTACTTGCGCGCGCAGAAGATTGTGGAAGCGGCGCAGATGCGAATTGAGAATGGCGATGAAAGATTTGTCTGGAAAGCACCAGATCCGTTTCCGACCGGCGTAATGCTCAAAATTGTGATTGCAGGCGGAGCGCAGATCCATGTGTACCAGGGCAACCGTGAACTACGTCCCAAGAGGGGTGGCTTCTATCTTGTCTCCTTTGATTCTGGAGAGATGACTATTAAAGGTGCAATGTGAAGAAGTTCAACGTTGTAAGTTCGGCAAACGACAGGCGGCTAGAAAGTAGTAAGACGTCGATAACTGTTCCTAGCACCGGCGTCTGCTGTGAAAGTAAGAATGACTATCGAAGGGAAAATCCAATGAAGAAGTTAGTGGCCCTGGTGTTCGTTGCGCTCATTTCGCTTCCACTCATCCAATGCGGTGGGGGAGCGGCTGGCTCCGGTGGAGGGACAACGACGCCCCCTTCAACCTACACCCCTCGTCCCAACGGCCTGTGGTCAACGCTTCCTCAAACCATGCCTATTAATCCGATTCACGCGGCGCTGCTCCACAGCGGAAAGATTCTTATAACGTCGGGTTCCGGCAACTGCCCGCCGCAGCAGGCTGGTTGTCCGCAAGGGCCTCAGTATACACAGGGCGCAGCGCTTCTTGACTTGTCTAATAACAATATCACCACCATGCCCACCACTTGGGATATGTTCTGCAATGGTATGTCGATCATGCAAGATGGCCGCGTCCTGATCAATGGCGGCACCAAGGGTTACGGAGCGCTGGCCGTGGTGGGCGTTCAGGGCGATATTCCGTTCACCGGCCTGCCCAATGCATCCATTTTCGACCCTTCCAGCGAGTCCTTCATCGACATAGCTCCCACGGCGCATGGGCGTTGGTACCCCACTCTTACCGAACTTAACGACGGCACCATCATGACCACTTCTGGCTTGAACGACACCAACGGTAGTGCCAACAATACCACTGAGATCTGGAACGGGCAGCAATGGAGCGCAGAGATTCCGGGGAATCCGAACATCGCAAATTTTCCTGGCTTCCAATTTCCCCTCTATCCCAGAATGCACCTGCTTCCTACCGGACACATTTTCTATTCTGCACCGTCATCCGCGACTCTCGATTTCAACCCCACCAGCCAGGCTTGGACACTGGTGTCCTGGACGAACTACCCCGGCCTGAACGATCCAAACGGTGAGCGAACCTACGGTGCATCGGTGTTGCTACCGTTGACGCCGCAGAACAACTATAGCCCCAAGGTGATGATCATGGGCGGCGACAATCCCGCGACCAACACTACCGAGCTGATTGACTTAAGTGCCGCGGGAGCGCAGATCTCCGCGGCCTGCCCGACTTATGCTCCGTGTTGGGTGGAAGGCCCGGCCATGTCCCAAAGCCGCGTCGAGATGGAAGCCACGCTGCTGCCGAATGGCAAAATGCTGGTGGATGCGGGCTCTGCCCAGGATGAGAACGTGGCGACGGCGAGCTTGCAGGCGGAGATTTACGATCCGGTTTCCAACTCATTCTCTTCGGCCGGCAGCAATGCTTTCGCCAGGCTTTATCACAATATCCAGTTGCTGTTGCCAAACGGGACCGTTCTTCTCGCTGGAGGCAATCCTGCCCAGGGTGTCTTCGAGAACCATATCGAAATTTATCAGCCGGCCTACCTCTTCAACGCCGACGGGAGTCCCGCAACCAGGCCACAGGCTGCGACCAACGCACCGAGTGCGATCACCTATGGCCAGTCATTCACTTTGTCCACCCCGGATGCCTCGACGATTTCGTCCGTGGTGCTAATGAAGGCCGGCTCTGTGACGCACTCTTTTGACATGGACCAACGATACGTTGGTCTGTCGTTCACGATGGGGCAGGCCGGGAGCCTTAGCGTGGCCGCGCCCTCCAACTCGAACATCGCGCCCCCCGGCTATTACATGCTCTTCCTGGTAAACCAGGCCGGCACACCCTCACTCGCCTCATGGGTGCAGGTTTCCGGTCCGGCCGCTCCGATCGCCAACGTTGAGTTGCATCCCGAGCGCGTGCCCACACCGGCGTACATATTCCAACGCAAGCAGGTTACCGAGTCACCGTTAATGCTGCGCAAGGAAATGCACATCCACTAAAACTGGCGGAGACCAGTGGCTTCCAGGGCAAGTTGCCCTGGAAGCGTCCCTCAGAGCAGTAAGCAAGGCGCACCTTTCGCCCTAATGTGCGCTTGAGCGTGTCACATCAGCCCCGGTGGAAACCGGGGCTTTTCTATTTGCGTCGGACTGCTATAGCCTGCTCTGGTTGCGCTCGCACCGTTAGCGTCGGCATCCTCTATTTTCCTCAGAAAGACGCAGATGTACTTCCGAGTTTGACGAGCTTTCCCATCCAGCGTAAAGTGCACCTCGATCCGTATTTCCTCATTTGAGCGAAAAAACTCCCGGGTGCGATTCCGCCTCCGCCAGTGCTGTTCTGTTCGGGGCAGGCAGGATACCGGTTTTTCTCATCGGCCCGCAGCTTGAGCCGAATCGCTGGGTATTTTGTTGCCGCGGCTGTGGTCGAGTTTGCCGCGCCGATGAGGCGGGTCGAGTAAGAAATCAGCACGGTCGAAGGATCCCAAAGAGATCGTTCACCATTCTATCGGGGATACAAATTCGATAAAAGGTGGGAGAAAAAATGAAGAAGCTAGTCACTTTCCTGCTGCTCGTTCTGAGCAGCACGACACTGTTGCAGGCACAAATGCTAAGGGCGCCTAAGAGGAGGATTCCAGATTCCTTGTCCTCCATTAGTTTTAGTGCCTCTAGCGTAGTCGGAGGAGATCCTCTGATTGGAACGGTTCACCTGACCGCACCAGCGCCATTGGAGGGCGCGTTGGTGACCCTGGCGCTCGAAGATCCAAGCGATTCATGCGTAATACCCGTCGGCGTACTGGTTCCGACGGGTGCCACCTCGGCGAACTTCGCAATACAAACCAACTCCGTCGCGTCGAATCTTAATGTGACAATCTTGGGCACCTACGGTGTTACACGGCGCGCCTCGTTCATAATCACAGATGCTGTTTCCACGCCGACGCCAACTTCGACTGAACCTGAAGAAGAGCTGACGATGACGCCAACCTTTCAGGATAACTTCAGTGAAGGTGTATTGAACACATCGAAGTGGGTGGTGTCGAACTACGAGAACAATAACTACGCCGGAGGCGGCAGCAATGTTACGTTCTCGCCCAAGAACATAGATTTGAGTGGCGGGAGCCTGCGCATGGAGTTGACGCAACCAACCGCCGCCACCTCCACTGGCGCTGAAATCACGACAAAGCTTAGCTTCGGTTACGGCACCTACGAGTTTTCGATGCGGGCGGGATCCACCTCGCCAACATCCAGCGGGACGGGTAGGACCGAGAGCGGACAAATTAGTTCCACATTCATCATCCACAACCCGCCGCCGACCTACGCTTCCATCACGGAGGTTGACGCCCCAGAGATTGAGGGATTGTCCGCTAGGAATGACGATATTGAGTGGACGGTGTGGAAGAACAGCACTGCAACCGATCCAACCCCGGAGTACAACGTGTTGTTGAACCCTGAGGACGCGTTTCACCGCTACAAGTTCGTGTGGTCAGCGACCAGCATCAAGTTTTACATCGACGGCGTCCTCAAATCAACCTGCACTTCGGGCATCCCAACTGTAGCGGCGGTCATAGATATCAACTTCTATGGGACGAATGACACTAAGTGGGGCGGCCTGGCAACCGTTGGCGTCACGCGCTATATGTACGTCAACAGCGTCAAGTTCTGGGCAGCAAATTAGTTCGTAAGAGAAAGGGCTGTCTAGGCTGAAGCCCGCTGATTCTCAGCGGGCTTTTTGACGCAGGCCAGTTAGGCCTGCTTCACTCCTGTTTCAATCCAAGATTAAATCCAAACTCATAGTCCGTCCGTACTGGAGGTGCGGGTCAAGAAACCCAATTCTCAAAAGATTAAGGATAAGGACAATGAACAGGAAATTTGCAGTCGTGTTGGCAATCGTTGCGATCGCGGTAACATCCGCGGTGACCGGCATGAAGAACCCGATCGTGGGTGGGCAGGAGATGTATCTCACCAAGAACATCATAGAGAACGCGGTGAAGGCCGCCGGATTGGTCGAGACGCTGGAAGGTCCCGGCCGTTCACCGTATTCGCATCCACGAATGAAGCATTCGCGAAGCTCCCCGCCGGCACCGTGGACACGCTTTTGCCAGAGAACAAAACGACGCTGACCTAAGGTGCTCACCTATCACGTGGTTTCGGGAGGGTGGAGCGCTGCTGACTTGAAGAAGCAGATCAAGGCGGGGAACGGGACGGCGGAATTCACGACCGTGGAGTGTGGCAAGCTGTGGGCGTGACTGCACGACGGGACGCACATTATGCTGAAAGACGAGAAGGGTGGAACGGCACTGTTGACTATTCCGAACGTGTTTCAATCGAATGGCGTAATCCACGTGATCGACAGCATAGTCATGCCCAACTGATTTATTCGAGCCAAGACCAAATGCAAAGGCCGCCTTCGCGGGCGGCCTTCGTGTAGTTGCTCTTGCATTACTTACGCTCCGGCGCTAGCCGCTCTTGCCACCGGTGTGGCGCGCAGAACCTCCGCCGCATGACCGAAGTACAACCGGTAGGAGCGGTGGATTCCATACATGACAGGAAAGACCACCAGCGTTGCCTGCCAGCCTAAATGATGGCTTACCAGATTCGTCATTGAGGTCATCCCCGCGCTTACAACATAGTAGGGAAACGACAGTTGAACGATGCTGAGCCAGACCCGGCGCATGGCCGCGCCCTCGGCCAATTTGATGATGCCTGCGACCGGAGCCGTCTGTCCCAGGAAGAAAGCGCCGGTTGCCGAAGCCAGCATCAGCGGCTCCGAGGCCCACGCTGCCCTGCCCAGCCAGCCTGCATTCCAGATCAGGTTGGCCACGCTGGTGGCGAATGCCATCATGCTGACGTTGAACAGCATCTGCTCCGGTTTGAACTTGTTGCCAGATTTCGGCCAGCACTGCACGACCGTGGATATGCATGCGATCAAGATAGCTTCCAGCGCGCTGAGATTCACCACTGCCATCAGCAGGAAGGGCAGGTTGACTGACATATTGCCGTCAATGCCCGGCAGTTTGATCCTCATGCGCGAGGCCGCCGCCGCCAGTGCGAGTACAGCCAGGGCATAAGAAGCGTGCAGCGTGTGGCTGGCCAAACCGGCGTACAGAGTGCTGGCAATCGCCGCCAGGACCATCAATCCGATGAATGTTTGAGTTAGCCGTGTACTACGTTTCATGATCTTCTCCTCTCTTTGGTTTTATTGCTCACGGCTACTGTTCATCGTCTCCAGCATCGGAGAACGCGGCGTCGGCATTCGATGCCGTCGCGCCCCAAACCACGCTTGTGGCTTGCGTGCCCGTGCCCGTGCTCGAGCCCCAGACCACGCTGAAAGCGCCCAGCAAACTGCTATTCCAGGGCAATGAGGTGCCCCAAACCACGGAGCTCCCGGTTACGTTTGTGCCCCAAACCACTGACGTACCCCACACTACGGAAGTTCCCCAAACTACCGAGCCTGCGGCGACGCTGCCGTTTCCGTAGACTAGGGAAACGGTTCCCGGAGGTCCGAGGGGTGCGGGTGTTCCGGGGGGCCCAGAGGGCTGGTTGTAGACTACCGACGGGGACAACGCTGCGCCTACCGTGGCGGGAGCGAGGTCTGTGTTCGAAATCGCATTTTGCATATCGAGCAAGCCCGAACCGACCGAGAACAGATCGTAGAAGTCGGTGAAGGTTTGCAGAAGATGCGGAACATAGGCATTGGTCGAAACCGGAAGTGCTTTGTACGTAGACTTCATCAGGCGCGCTTTCACCTGGTCCGGAGTCAGCGCGCTGTTCTGCTGCAAGAGCAATGCGACGGCTCCGGCCACAACTGGAGTTGCCATACTGGTACCGCTCAGCGTCATATAGTCGTTGTTGCCATCGCTGCCCGTGACCAGTTCCTGATGATAAGTTGCTTCCAAAGTAGAGCCAGGCGCCGCCAACGAGACAATGTCGTTACCGGGAGCCATAAGGTCGGGCTTTACCACGTGATCGTAAGTGGTGGGGCCCTTGGAGCTGTAACTCGCCTTGGTCTCGGCTGCGGGCGAAGAGGATCCATTGCTTTTCATTGCGCCCACAGTGAGCACGAAAGGATCGTTGCCGGGTGCAGTGATGGTGCCAAATCCGTTGCTGCCGTTCACGCTCAGGCGTCCGTAGTTACCCGCGGCAACTACCACCACAATTCCGGCTTTCCAAGCTGATTCCACCGCCTGGCAGAGGGGGTCTTTGGTGTAGCTGACGAAAACGCCGCGCCCGAGCGAGAGGTTGATCACGCGAATGTTGTAAGTGCTCTTTAGAGTAATGGCTTCCTGGATGGCCGCGATCACGGTGCTGTCGGTGCCAGCACCGTTGAGATCCAGAGCGCGCAAGTCGACGAGATTCACGCCCGGCGCCACTCCGCTGTAGTTCCCGCCCGAGAGATAACCATTGCCGCCGATGATTCCGGCGACGTGAGTACCGTGACCGTACAGGTCGTACTGTGCCCCGCTCGAGTTCGATGTTGCCGTGCCCGTGAAATCCTGGCGATAGACCACGCGCGAATGAGACTCGGTGGAATCCAGAAGATCCTTATGACTGTCGTTGATGCCGCTGTCAATCACTGCCACGCCAATGCCTGCTCCGTTGTAGCCGGCGGTCCAAGCTGCTGGGACGCCCGTGGCTACATCGCTGATGTCATCCAGTCCCTTCATGGGATGGTCGACACTTACGGAAAGAACCTCGGGGTCGGCTTCCAAAGCGGGCAGGGCTTTTACCGGAATCGTCAGGGCGATACCCTTGACCAGGTGCAGCCTGTGGTTCAGGCGCGCGCCCAGGACTTGCATTCTTCCCTCTTGCGCCGCTTGCGGAACCTGCTTGTACTGCACGATTACCTCGACGGTCTCGTTCGCCCCCACGCCTTGATGGGCTCGCGCAAGTGTGGGCGCGAGGTCCGGGGCGAATTTGCCGACCGGCCTCCCGTCACCTCCCCAAGTTTGGGCGAAGGCAGTCTCCGCAATGACGAGGAGCAACAGCATGCTCAAGCGCTTTCCCCAAGCGGCGCTGTGGCGCTGGCCTCGATTCGGGCTCTTTGGTTTCAGTCTTTGAGACATAATCTCACCCTTCTTTGGCACAAAGATTGTGCTAAGACTCGGCTTAGCTTGTGCACGGCCAACACCAATTGCCAGCCCTTAAGTGATTGCAATCATTGAAGATCACGGTTGTGGCGACACGGATTTTGGGCCAGTCTGTCCTCTAACGCGGGGCGTGGGACAGATTGTCCCGTAGCGCGCGCCGGCGGCGCTTACTTCGGTTTCGCCGGTATTGGTTACCGTCGAATGATCGAAGACAGAAGAGGGACGGCATCGATCCGCTGGACGGCGCCGCGGAGAGTCTTGCTCAGAACCTGGATAACTGAAAGGTTTATCGAGCTGCTGCCGTTTTTGTTTGCAGTTGCGCGCTTGCGGGCAGCAATCGTGGGAGCGCCGCCATCAACTTCTGCGTGTATTCGTGCTGTGGGTTCGCGAAGATCTGTTCCGTCGGGCCACACTCGACGATCTCGCCGTGGTGAAGAATCGCGATGCGGTCGCAAATCCCCGCCACCGAAGCGAGATCGTGCGAAATATAGAGAATTGCCATCCCGGTGGAGCGGTTCAGGTCCCGAAACAGCGCCAGAATTTCGGATTGCGTAATCACGTCGAGAGCGCTGGTCGCTTCGTCGGCGATGAGCAGCGCGGGACGATGCATGACTGCCATGGCAATCAGCACCCGCTGCGCCTGCCCGACGCTCATCTGCGAAGGATACTTGCATAAGAATTCATCGTCAGCCAGCAGGGAAACGCTCTGTAAAGAACTTCGGATTGCGTTCGCGCAATCTGTGGTCGTGCCCGAAGCATGCGCCCGCCAGGCTTCCTTGAGCTGGGTTCGAATCTTGAGCGCCGGATTCAGAGAAGAAAGTGGACTTTGCAACACCAGAGCGACTGAACGCCCGCGCAGCGCGCGCAGATCGCGTTCCGAGAGTTGCAGAAGATCGGTGTCCTGAAATCTGATTGTGCCTTCGGCTGGCGAGCGCTTCCTGTCGAGAAGCCCGAGAATCGCCATGGCCAGCGTGCTCTTGCCTGAGCCGCTCTGTCCAACCAGGCCCAGCACTTCGCCGCGCTGGATCTCCAACTGCACGTCACGCAGAACCGGCGGCTTACCCGCATACCGCACGGAAAAACGCGCCCACAGCAAAGTCTGGTTTTGCGGAGCCGACGACATGCTGGCCTTGACCTTTATTTCGCAACCACGGTGAGCCGCTCCGCATTCCAGAATGTTTGCGGCGACAGAATCACCGGAGCGGCGCCGTGCACCGCGGTTGAAACCGCGGAGAGAGCATTTTTGTTAATCAGGAAGATAAATGGTTCCTGCTCGACCACGACTTCCTGCACGCGGTCGAACGCTACTTTCCGCTTTCTTGGATCGCTCGACGACGCTTGCGCTCGCATGAGACCGTCAATCTCCGCTTCCCATGCGGTTTCTGGAGCCTTTTGCTGCGGATTCCACTGGTGATTCTCCGCAGAACTCAGCCACACATTCATTTCGCCATTTGGATCCAGATCCACATTGGTCAGGCCTAGGAGGATCGCCTCATAGTCGAACGACTGTGTCATGCGCTCGATCAGGGAAGGGAAATCGAGCATAACCACATTGACGTGGATGCCGATCTTTTGCAGGTCATCCTGGATCAGCACCGCCATGCGTTCCCGGTATTTGTTGCCGGAGTTTGTGATAATGGAAAACACAACCTCGTTGCCGTCTTTGTCCTTGAGCGTTCCATTTTCCATGCGAAAACCGTCGTCCTGCAGCGCCTTCAAGGCTGCGTTGGAGCTGTAGGTCTGGGGCTTCAGCTTGCTGTTGAACCATAACTTATTCGCCGGCGAAAACGGTCCCACGGCCGGTTGCGCATGCCCGTGGAAGACCACGCGGCTTAGGTCGTCGCGGTTAATCGCCTCCGAAATCGCTCGCCGGAAACTGACCGAGCGGAACCAGTTCTTTTTGTAGGCTGGAATTGGCGACTTCGCGACCTGGTTGAACCAGAGTTGTTCGCTATCGAGTGACGCACCCGCATCGTGCACCAGTTGCGGCGAAGTTGCAGCCAGCTTGTCGAAGTATTCACTGTCGAGAGAGTTGATCAGGTCCAACTCTCCGCGCTTGAAGCGCAGCAACTCCACATCACGGTTGGGCTGGATATCCAGCCGTATCGAATCCAGATACGGAAGTTTGCGTCCCTGTTCGTCCGTCTTCCAATAGTTGGGATTGCGCTTCAACAGAACCGATGCCCCGGGCTTGTAGTCGGCGACCATGAATGGTCCCAGCGCCGCCATTTCTTTTTTCGGCGAGTGCTCGGAAAGAATTGCGACCTGATCGAAGAGGCGATCGAGCCCCGCTACTTGCGCAGGAAACGTGATCGCAATTTGAGTTGGGGAAATCATTTTGGTTTCCACATTCCCCGCGGCTGAACGGAAAGCGTCGCCCGTGGCCGAATGCAGCGCCGGGTCCATCAATTGCTGGACGGTGTAAGCCACGTCCCCGGCGGAAAAAGGTGTGCCATCGGAGAAGGAAACGCCGCTACGCAAACGGAATGAAATCTGCCGTCCGTCTTTGGAAACCTTCCAGGAAAACGCCAAGCCAGGCTCCAACTCCTGAGTCTGGCGATTCAGCCGCACCAGGACTCCTCCCGTCAAATAACGGATTACAGCGGAGGAGTCGTCTTCTACTTTGAGTGGATCGAAAGTCTTCGGCTCGGCACGCAGGCAAAACCTAAGTTCGCCGCCGCCTTGAGCCATCGCGTGGCCCAGCAGAAACCCCACGCACAAAATCGCCACTGCGATTGCCTTCCCGCACGGATTTGCCATCTTTCCCAATTTATTCCTGAAGCGTTTCATGCAGCCATCTCCTCCTGCCTGGAAAGCAAAAACTGAAACGACGTCACTACCACGACCAGCAAAGCTAGCGGCACGAACTTCCACGGTTCTTCGCCGATGGAAACCAGTCCTTCAAGCTCTTTCAGCAAACTTCCCCACGAGGGCATGGGCTCGGCCACCCCCAGCCCGAGAATGCCCAGGTTGGCCTCACTCAAGATGAAGACCGGAACCGAAATCCAAAACTGCGCTAGACACGGGCTTCAAGTTCGGAACCACGTGCACCCAGAACAGCCTTTGTCCGGGAAGTCCCGCGGCTCGCGCCTGCCGCACGAAATCCGACCCACGCAAAGATCCTGCGGTCGCGCATAAGACTCTTGCCGCGGTCGTCCAACCCAGAAGCCCCAGCAGCATGAAAGTCACCAGCACTGACACCAATGGAGACACATTCAGCGGCATCAACGCCCGCGCCGTGATCAGCAGGAACAACCAGGGCAGCGACAAAAACACATCGGTCACCGCCATCGCCATTCGAGCCCAGACGCCGCCCAAATATCCCGCCAGTCCTCCGATCAACGCCGCCATTAGTGTCGAGAGCGATGCCGCGGCGGGAGCCAGCAACAAGAAATACGGGTTCCATAGAGCACGCGGGCAAAACGGTCGCGCCCCATTTCGTCCGTTCCCAGCCAGTGCGCCCGCGATGGTGGCGCATCCGTTGCCTTGCGGTATTGCTTCGCATATCCCGCAGGCGCCAGCCAGTTCGCTGCCATCGACGCGCCCAGGACGAGCACTAAGACCACGCACGCCAGTTTTCGTCCGAGGCTCATGGTTCTTGTCCCCGGACCACATGACCGATTACATCTGCCCCCGAATTGGCCAGCAAGGTTACGAGCGTCACCAGAACCGTGATGTTCACCAGCAGCGGCAGATCACGCGCCAGAGCCGCCTGCCACGCCAGTTTCCGATTCCGGCCAGGCCGCACAAAGCTTCGACCGGAATCGCCGCTCCTACCGCCATGCTTACCGACACTCCGGCGACTGCCAGCAACTGCGGAGTCACCACGGGCACCACATGCCAGAAGAGGACGCGAGCTTCGCCTAACCCTTTTGCTCTCGCGGTGATGATGTGAGGCCGGGAATAAGCCTTCACCAGCAGATTGCGCGTATACCGAAAAGTGCGCGGGAACACGATCAGCGCGATGGCCGATGACCCGGGCACATTCCACAGCACCGAAAGCAACGCTAACACAGCGGCGGGAAGGCAGAGCAACGTTCCGCTCACAATCGTGGTCAACGTGTCGTAAATAGAAAGCCGAAGCGATGCCGCACTCAGCCCCAGCGTTAAAGTCGGCAGCCACGCGAGTGCAAGGCCGATTGTCAGCAAGCTCAGTGTGAGCGGCGCCCGATCGCGGAGCAGCGTGCGCACGGGTTTTCCCAGCGCGAGCGAAGTTCCCAGGTCGCCGTTCGCCGCTCGCTTCATGTAGAGCAAATAAAAGCGGAAGACGTTGTGGTCTTGACGCCGGGCCTCGCGCAGCGCCTGGACGCTCTGCGCGTTCAAGTGCGATCCAGCTCTTGCTCATCCGCATCGAAGCCCGGCGCAAGCCGCATTAAGGTGGCGCAAAGCAATCCTCCCAAAAGAACCGTCGCCAGCAGGGCCAGCGCGTGCC
>CAVYVQ010000042.1:0-47672 GCA_963771895.1 uncultured Acidobacteriaceae bacterium
AGCCCGCCGACAAAGCGGCCGCTCGCCACAGAGGCGCTGAGCGAAGGTTCGTGGAGTCCCGCCCGGCAGCCGGGAACTCTCATTCCATTTTTTCTAGGTCTTCCCCCAGCTTTTTAAGCTCATTCCGGTCAAACTCATACGACGTTACGGTCCTCGGCTCCAGGCGCTTAAGCTTGTCGGAAGAAATGCGGTATATCTCCGGGGTTCCTGTATTCAAACCGCAAACAAGAAAAGTGTAGAAAGTAGGCCCATTCTTAAGTGCGTTGTATTGGTTTTTGGTGAAAACGATGAAATCCATTTTGGAGAATGGCTTTCCTTTCCCCTTTACCTCTGCATCATCACCATCGACCGAAAGATCGAACGTTTTGCTTTTGCCCTTGGATACCGTCCGATAAATCTTCTTCAAGCAAGGCGAAATTACTTCCAGAGCTTTTTTCTCGATTGAGATGAGTCTCCTTGGGGCCATTCTGCTCGCGGTGATACCATTATAGATCGCCACGATCAGGATGCAGACGGGCGGGGCAGCCGACTGTCGCTCGCGAGACCGGCTGTTATAGGGCTAAGTTCTGAGAATGGGTGCACCCATACGGGTGCACCCATAAAGGAGCGAGTCGATGATATCTTTCAAAAGCGGCACAGAATTCTCGAAGAGCACCGTGGCGAGCGATTTACGCCAGCGCAACTTAAAGCTGAATTCCTCAATACGTTTCGTGGTGCTAACCCGTCGAGCGTAAACGCAGCGGACTGTTTCAATACGCCGGGCAAAAAGGCGGGCTGCACGTGCAACGAGTGCACGAAGATCGGCGGATTTGCCGTGAACCGAGACGGCATTGTGGACATGGGTGCCAGCGGTTGGGGTGGGATTTCGTCCGTTTACACACCGACAGGAAACACGAGGGCGAGCACTCAGCGGTCAATTGTGGATTCGGCATTCTCGCAGCCTCGCATGTCCGATCCCCTATCGGGGTTCGATTGGAACAAGGTATGCGCTCTGTATGATGCAGCGTGCCGTGGCTTTAGTTCCCTTGCGCCCCAACTCAGAGGGCCATACGCCGGTACGTCGAGTGATCGCGCTCTTTACTACAAGCTTGTGGCTGCCGCGAGCCAAAGACATCGCGCTCAACTCGGTACGGACTGGTACGAAGCGTTGCTGTACTGGAAGCTCTACTCTCAACCAGCCGCAGTCTCCAACATAAATGGATGGATGCGGTCGTTCGCACCCGGTTCGCTCCACACTCTTCTTGGGGCGATACCATCTACTCTGTCACGCGATGTGGGTGGCATTCTCGCGCTGGTCGAACTAATCGGCCGCTATCAACTTCCCGGAATGAAAACAAGCACTTCCTTGCCCGTAAGAACGACGTTGCTACATGTCCTCTATCCAGATGTCGTACCAATTTTTGACCAGATGGTGCTCAAGGCAGTCGGCTCATGGTACACAGCGGCAAACCAAGACATCAGAGTTCTGGGCCGGTACATCCCGCACGCTTGGGCGTTAGTTGACCGACATACGCGGCATCTGACCGGCTTCCAAGAAACGCCGATTCGGCTGATCGATATGGGCCTCTGGCTTGTACGAAATCTCGGCTATTAGTTTTTTTGGAGCGCGGTCGGGAGGAGACCTCGGCTGCCACACCTTTCGCAGGCCTTTCGATGGGCGGAGGCAACTTCGATGGACTGCCTACACGCGCGGGAGCTGGGAAACAGCGTCAAAATGCGTGTCGCGGGCACACAGAACAAGCGAATGCTGCAGCACGAGGGCCGCGATCCACATATCGTTGGTTGGGATGGGAGTGCCCTGCTTTCGCAGTTGCCGGAAAACAGCGCCGTAATGATGCGCAGTCTGTTCATCGGCATAGAGCACGCCGACGCCGGACTTCAGCAGAAAACGGCGCAGGACAGCTTCGTTGCGCGGTCCTTGACTACCCACAGCGAATCCGGCGCGCAATTCTCCCAGCACGATGAAGGGCAGCCAGACTTCATCGGCGAGTTCGACCGTTTCGACAACCGACACATCGCCCCGGCAAAGGTCCGTATAGCGGTTCGTGTCGAGCGCCAGCCTCACCGCCACATCTCTTCATCAATTGTGTCCTGCGCGGCCAACGCGGTGTCGAAAGCAGGATCTTTGCGCCAGGTGCCTGCGATGTCGGCGAGATCGCGCTGCCGGTCGCGCTCTCCGCTAACGCCAGCGCCTCGGGCCAGGGCTTCAATCGCTACCTCATTCAGGCTCTTGCCCCGCTCACGGGCGACCCTGCGGAGGGCTTCGTCCAAACTATTGGGTACCTTGCGGATGGTGTATTGCATGCATTGATTGTAGGCATTGTAGGCAACAAGTGCAAGCGTAATTTCCCGGCGCCAAAACGCCCGTTGGTTTAATGCAGGCCTGAATCCCTCATACACCTTTTTGCTACACTAGCGGGCATCCCATGAAGCCGATCTTTGCAGTCCTTTTGACCCTTGCGGCTCTTAGGTCGCTTGCTTCTGCCCAAACTTCCAACCCGCCCGATCTGGCCACGCCGCAGGAAAAACACCTGCGCAATCTGCGTCAACTCACCTTCGGTGGACAGAATGCCGAAGCCTATTTTTCCGCTGACGGCGCCAAGCTGATCTTTCAATCGTCCCATGGCGACGTGAAGTGTGACCAGATTTTCACCATGAACGTCGACGGCAGCGATGAGCACATGGTCTCGACCGGCAAGGGGCGCACCACGTGCAGCTACTTCTATCCCGACGGCAAAAAGATTCTGTTTTCGTCCACGCACCTTGCCAGCCCGGATTGCCCGCCCCGGCCTGATTTTTCCAAAGGCTATGTGTGGGGGGTCTATGCGGGATACGACATCTTCACCGCGAACCCGGACGGCTCAGACCTGAAGCAACTCACCAACACTCCCGGTTACGACGCGGAGGCAACGATTTCGATTGACGGCAAAAAGATCGTCTTCACTTCCCTGCGCCACGGCGACCTCGACATTTATTCGATGGACGCCGACGGCACCCACGTCAAACAACTCACGCATGAACTGGGCTACGATGGCGGCCCGTTCTACTCGCCCGACCGGAAATGGATCGTCTACCGGGCATACCATCCCAAGACCGAGAAAGAAATCGGCGACTACAAAGAACTGCTGAAGCAAAACCTGATCCGGCCCACGTCGCTCGAACTGTGGATCATGAAGGCCGACGGCAGCGGCAAGCGGCAGATCACCCATCTTGGCGCAGCCAGCTTTGGACCGTCCTTTCTGGCGGACGGCAAGCGCATTGTTTTTTCCTCGAACTACGATCCCGTGACACATTCAACCGGTGGCATGGGCAACTTCGAGCTGTGGCTCATCAACTCTGATGGCAGCAACCTCGAGCGCATCACTTACAGCGACGGCTTTGACGGCTTCCCCATGTTCAGCCCCGATGGAAAGAAGCTCGTCTGGGCCTCGAACCGCAACGCCAAGGCACCGCACGAGACCAATATCTTCATTGCCGATTGGGTGCCGTAGGAAATTGCTGATTGTTGATTTCGGGGCGGGTTTCGTCTTCTTCGCGGCTTTCGCTGCTTTCTTCGCGAACTTCGCGGTTAAGAGCTTTTCCGCGGCGAGAAGAGTGGTCAGTGCAGTCGAGCACTGACCACGCGCTTCCAGCGGATCACTTCATATCCGAGTTCGCCATGGCCGACTTGCCTTTCAGTTCGACCAGGATTATGTCCATCCCTTTGTCGCCGGTGTTTTCGGGCAAGTGCGTGCCAGCCGGGGTAAACACCGCCTGTCCTGCCTTGAAGCTCGAGTTTTCTGTCTTTCCGCCGGGAAGGGTGAACAGCACGGTGGAGTCGTTGAGAGCAACGGCAACCGAGTCGGGATGGCTATGCATAATCGACTTCTCGTGCGGCCCATAGTGGATCTTCAGGATTCGCACCTCGGCGTTCTCGCTAATTACCGTGTAATGCTTTGGATCGACTTTGACCGCGTCTTGCGCCGACAGGACAGGAACCAAAAGCAAGCACAGCACAACCGCGTGCAGCACCAGTCGCACTCGCATTCTTGTTCTCCTTGCGTACTTTAGGATGGTTGCAAACGCGCACCACCCTACGCTTTTAGACTGATTGTGTCAATCAAAACGAGCCTTCCGCGCTCGTCACGCATCGGATTGAATCGGGAGACTACGAATCAGACCGCGGACTTCCAGCCCGAGACCTGTGACTTTTGCTGCCGGCTCTTCAGCGCGCTGACTATAAACCATCCCAGCACGCCCAGCATTCCGCACCAGCCCAGAAGCCGCACTACTGCCGCGATCCTGGTGTCATAGGCAAGAACGCCGAGACTCGAGAAGATGGCGTTAAAGTCGTGCTCGACAAAATCGGGATCGCCGGTGGTGACCAGGGGCAGCGCCATGGCGCGCGCGTCGGCCATGTAGGTTGCGGTGTAGAGCCAGTTCTCGAAGAAGAAAAACAGGCAGAAGACGAAGCCGGCGGTCTCGCGTTGCGTGAAGAAGTACACGGCCAGAAGAAACGGGACCAGCCACTGCAGCAGCGTACCTCCCCAGAGGCCGATTGTGGGACCGAACCATCCAAACAGATTGTGGCCGCCTTCGTGGACGACGAGGTTGGCGGTGTCGATGAAAAGAAATCCTTCGTGCACGGAGAAGGCGTAGGAGAGGAATGCGATATAAAAGACGAGCCAGGCGCCCAGCGCCTGCCGCGAGACTGGCTTCCACGGCTCGTCGAATCCGAGTTCATCCAGAAGTGACTGCAGGAATTCGCGCATGGCTTGATAAACGGCTTCTCTCCAGACATCTTAGGATAAGGGGATGGTTGGGGCAGGTTACGAAGGTTAAGAGCTGGGCTGAACCGGCGGGGGTGGCGCTTTTGCTACATTGTTTCAGGAAGGGTTCGATTGAATGACAGCGCAGGCGAGCAATGGCACACTCATCGTTACGGGTGCAAGCCGCGGGATTGGCGCAGCAATCGCGAGGCTTGCGGGTGAGCGCGGATTTTCCGCGGCGGTCAATTTTGGCACTGGCGCCGCCGAAGCCGCTGCGGTCATTGAACAGATTATTTCCGTTGGCGGTCGCGCCTGTGCGATTCAAGCCGATGTTGCCCGCGAAGAAGATGTTGTCCGGCTGTTTGAGACTGCGGAGCGCGAACTGGGGCCGGTCAAAGCTCTGGTGAATAATGCCGCCATTACCGGCGGCTTTGCCCGCGTGGAATCCGTGAGCGCAAGAACTCTCGCGCAAGTGATGGCGGTGAACGTTACGGGAGCGATTTTGTGTGCTCGCGAGGCGGTGCGCCGCATGTCGACGCGTCACGGCGGAACCGGCGGCGTGATCGTGAATATTTCCTCCCGTGCCGCGAAGACGGGTTCTGCTGGAGAGTGGGTGCACTACGCAGCGTCCAAGGGCGCGATTGATAGCTTCACGATCGGACTGGCGCGTGAGGTTGCGACCGAGGGAATCCGCGTCAATGCGGTTGCTCCGGGACTGATCGCGACCGGCCTGCATGCCGCTAACGGCGTGCCCGACCGGCTGGATCGACTGGCGCCGACCATTCCGATGCAAAGGCCGGGCACGGCGCTCGAAGTGGCCGAAGGAGTGCTGTGGCTGCTCTCTCCCGCTGCCTCTTACACCACCGGCGCCATTTTGGAGATTGGCGGCGGGCGCTGATCGATTCTTACTTCAGCTCATCTTGACCGGCGCGCGCCATTTGCAAGGCTCCCGCGAACGGCTCGGCGATCCGCGGATCGACCTCAAGGCGTGGATCGAATTGGCGAACCTCGTGGCGGAAAACCTCGCGCACAGTTGCCGAGTACCTGAAGACGCCGCCCGCCATGGCCAGCAACGCGCCGGGCAAATTCCCGTTGCGCTCCGCGAAAAGCTGGCGAACCACGATCGCGGCGAGTTGGGCGAGTTCACGACCGGCCTGCGCGAGCACGCGCTGGGCCAAGTCGTCGCCGGCATCGGCAGCAGCCAGGATCGCCGAAAACAACCTCGCGAAATGGGAATTGGCGTTGGCGGCGCGCACGAACTCGTCGAGCGATCGCAGGCCCCAGGCCGCTTTCATTTCGCCGAACAGCGGCGAGGTCTCCGCGGTAGCTTGAGGGTCCGCACTCTGATCGATCACGCGCAGCAGCGCACTGACCGCGGCAGCGCCGATCCAGTGGGCGGAGCCTTCGTCAGAAATGGCAAAGCCCCAGCCTCCGGCGCGGGCGATCCGGCCCTCAGCGTCGCGGCCATAGGCAATCGATCCGGTCCCGGCGATGACGATTACGCCCGGCCCATCGCCAAAGGCCGCGGCCCGGGCGACCTGCATGTCGCCCACGACGCCGATTTCGCCGGGGATTATCTCTGCAACAAAGTTGTGCACAGCGGCGGCAATTTCCTCACGGCCGGCGCCCGCTGCCCCGATGCAGGCGCGCTGCACGTGTTGCGGCGAGATACGCGCAGCAGCACACGCCTCGCGGATGACCTTCTGGAGAGTCTCGCGGGCGCGAGTTTCCCCTACGCGGGTGACGTTGCTGGGTCCGGCGGTGACTTTGGCAAGGAGTGCGACTTCATCCCCCACGGCGCAAATCGTCTTGCTGCCGCCGCCGTCAATGCCGAGATAGTAAGCCACGCGTTTAGTTCTATCACAGGCAGTTCTCAAGGCGGAACCTTGGGGTCTTAGCTCTTAAGGTTTTAACTGCCATTTCCCCCAATCGGGTCGCTCCACGGGCCGCACCTTGTTGCTGGCGAGGAGTGTAGTCTTCGAGGTCTTGATGGCGAAAACACCAAGCACGGATGTGAGACGAAACCGCCCAGACAAGCAGAAGCAGCTTGGGTGGGCGCACCCGGGGCCAATGGTCCAGCCCGAACCTTCGTCACGCAGAGCAAAAATCCCACTCATTTGAAAATCGTGAATGTGCAGAGCCCCTGGCTTGGCTACTCCCCGGGTAAGTTCCGGCGTCGCCTAACGTGCCGCAAGCAACTAGCGCCCGCCCTCCGGCGCGATGACCCCGAACAACCCGTCGCCATAGAGTTGCACTGGGCATGTCCCCCAGGCTGGAGGACAAGGACCCGCGCTGAAGAAAAGCTGGTTGGTTGCTCCGTTCCCAGCCATGCCGCTACCGAAACCGAGGTCCCACAGCCCTGGAACCGAAAACGGCGCGCCATTACTGAGCAGCAGAGTTCCGACCAGGTGTCCAGTATCCGGGTTGAAAGCGTGAATCAGCCCGTCGTCCAGGTTGCCAACCAGCAGTTTGTTGCTGAACACGCCGAAGTTGTGCGGCGCGCGAACGATGCCAAAGGGGGAGGCGAGAATCGGCGAAGGTGAAAAGTCGGCAAACAGTCGGCGGCACCTCGGCTGCGTGGGGTTGGTTGGCAAGACGCAGACATCCAGGATGCCTGCCAGCTCACCAGGCTGAAATAGGTCACGTACAACTTGTTCCCATCAGTGTCAATGCCATACGGTGCGAAGTTTGCAGGAGGGTTCCGAATCAGCCGCAAAGGAGCCCACGTAGTTGAAGTTCCGGTCAAAAACATCAACCTCGCCGCCCGGCACTGTGTTGGTCGCGTAGAGGTGGGGGTCATTAGCCGGACCCGCAATCGCAAGCCCGCTGTACGATGCCCCCAAAGCGCTGCGGTTGGAAACCTTGACCCCCTGAGTCGGGTTGGCCGAGTTCCAACCCACAATCAGCCCGTCGAGTGTGACGAAGATAAACGCCGCGGGTGTGCCCGTGCCCGGGATGATGAATGCCGAAGTATAGGGGTTTGCCACCACGCCGGTAGGCCCAAAGAAATTGAACATCCCATTGTTCGGTTCAAATAGAAGTCCTTCTCCAGGATAAGGGCACGGAACTGTGACCGTCCCGCTTACCACACAAGGAATCTGGACGACTAATGGAACGATCGAGCCGTCGCTCGAATAGAGGGTGCTGCTACTGCTGTTTTGGTTCGCCACCCACAGGGACTATTCGGAAACGATGCAAGTCCCCAGCCGTTGACGAGATTTGGATCGATGTTCACGGGGGTGAAAGCGTTGTCGTTGGAGACTAGATAGGAGACCGCGTACTGTGCCGAAGCAGGTTGCGCAGAGAGTATCAGCAAGCACGTGGCAACCAGAGTCGAGAGAACCATTAGCCTGGGAAAGAGCCGTTCCACAGAGCCTCCTTTTCATCGGGATTTCCTTTTGACCTCGAAAACGGCACCATAGTACACCCGTCTCGCTTTTCGCGACACTGTGAAAACGATTTTCATCGGGAGCACTGCGACGGTTCCGCCATCCCTCACCAGCACAGTTTAAGTCTTGGGCTCGATTCTCTGATTTGTTAGGGATAACGTCCATAAAGACTCACTCGCGCCGAGTGTGGATTGCCGCCATAATTAAAACCGAATGAAGACGAAGATTCAAATATCGGAACTAGGCAATAACGGCGACGCGCGCGGCTTCAGTTTTACAACGCCTCCCGAGGCGCTCACCTTCCTGGGGCGCATTGCGGACGTGCACATGGCATCTACTGCGCCGGGAACCGTGCGCGGCAATCACTATCACTTGCGCAGGCGCGAGGCCATTGTCATGTTGCCGGGCACAGCCTGGTCATTCCACTGGGATGAGGGCGAGGGCATGGCGGCGCAGCACCGCAAATTCGATGGCAGCGGTGCGGTGCTGGTGCTGATTTCCCCGGGTAGTTCGCACGCCGTGCGCAACGACGGCTCAACGCTGCTCTGGCTTGTCGCCTCATCGTCCGAGCCCTACGATCCCACGGAAACTGTGGCGCGGAAGGTGGTGTAGATGGTTGGCTTTTCCTAGCGACCTTCGTGGACTTTCTTCGCGTTCTTTGCGGTTAGAGGCTTTTCTCTGGACGCATGAAAGCTTTTTAACCGCGAAGAGCGCTAAGAAGGGCCGCTAAGAACGCGAAGAACATCACCAGGGACCGTGATATGGGACTCGACAGACTTGATCTCGCGATCATCGCGCTATATCTGGTGGGGATCACCCTGTTCGGCCTTCGCTTCCGCAAGCGGCAGCGCTCGCTGCGCGACTATTTTCTTGCGGGACGCGATATTCCCTGGTGGGCGATCGCGCTTTCCATTGTTGCGGCCAGACCAGCACGCTCACCATCATCAGCATTCCCGGGCTTTCTTATGACACGAACCTCACCTTTCTGCAGGTAGTGATGGGATACGTAGTGGGGCGCGTGGTGATCAGCTTTGTGCTGCTGCCGCATTACTTTCGCGGCGATCTTTACACTGCCTACGAATTGATTGAACGGCGCTTTGGGCACGGCTTGCGGTCGGTGACCGCCGGTCTGTTCCTGTTGACGCGGACGGCGGCCGAGGGCGTGCGCGTGTATGCCGTGTCGATCGTGGTGGCCATCGCGCTGGGAACGGGCGAGGTGGCCTCGATCGCCATCATCACTGTATTGACGCTCATCTATACGTTCGAGGGAGGCCTGGCGGCGGTGATCTGGACCGACGTGGTGCAGACCGTGATTTACATCGGCGGAACGATCGTGGGACTGTGGACGATTCTGCATCTTGTTCCCGGAGGATGGAGTGCGATTCATGCCGCGGCCGCCAGCGCGGGCAAACTGCAAGTGTTCGACTTCACTCTCAGCTTTTGGATTCCCTACTCCTTCTGGGCGGGCGTGATCGGCGGCGCGTTTCTTACCACGGCCAGTCATGGCACCGATCAACTTATTGTGCAGCGGTTGCTGGCGGCGAGAAGCCAGAAGCAGTCGGTGACGGCGCTTCTTTCGAGCGGCGTGGCCATCCTGTTTCAGTTTGCGTTGTTCCTGATGGTGGGAGTGATGCTGTGGGCCTACTACCACGTGCCCTCGGCAAGTTTCGGGAAGCCGGACCGGATCTATCCCACATTCATCGTGACCCGGATGCCGCATGGAATCTCCGGACTGCTGATTGCCGCGATTCTGGCTGCGGCCATGTCAAACTTGAGCGCGGCGCTGAACGCGCTGTCGTCGAGTTCCATCATGGATTTTTATGTGCGCTTCCGTCCGCAGGCCGACGAGCGAAAGAAGATGCGGCTGTCACGGCTTTCAACATTTGTGTGGGCGCTGCTTCTGTTTGCCCTGGCGGTGCTCTCGCTGCATAAGGTCGGGCGCGTCATCGAGGTGGGATTGCAGATTGCATCCGTAGCTTATGGCGCTCTGCTCGGAGTGTTTCTGCTCGGCGTGTTGACGAAGCGGGCCAATCAGCGTGGCGCGATGATCGGAATGCTGTTTGGGTTCAGCATGGAATTGTATTTGTGGGGAACGCATGTCCCATGGACGTGGTGGGTGATGATCGGGACGATCGTGACGTTCGCGGTCGGATACGGCGCGAGCTTGCTCCTTCGCGAGTAGCGGTCGAAAAAGACCGCCACCTCTGCCGTATACTGTCACACTCCAACCATGCCTAAGTTGACAAGTACTCGTCCCGAACTGGCCCGCGATCTGGGCGTCAGCCATGCTTCCGCGGTAGTCGTTGGAACGATCATTGGCAGCGGAATCTTTTTGGTTCCAGCCGAGATGATGCAGGCCGTGGGCTCGGCCAGGCTGGTGTATCTGGCGTGGCTGGTGGGCGGGTTGTTGTCTTTTTTTGGCGCGCTCACCTATGCCGAACTCGGCGCCATGAAACCGCAAGCCGGTGGCGAATATGTTTATGTCCGTGACGCCTACGGTCCGCTTGGAGGGTTTCTCTACGCCTGGACTTGGTTCGTCATCGCTAAACCCGCGTCTGTCGCCACAATCGCCACCGGACTGGTTCGCATTCTGGGCACATTCCCAATCTTTTCTTTTTTCCCTGCCAACGCCATCTCCGTTCCTTTCGCAATCACCTGGGGTCAGCTTGTGGCCATCGCCGCGGCGATTCTTATTTCCGTTTTGAACTACCTTGGCGTCAAGAAGGCAGGTGAATTCCAGTTGGTGTTCACGGTGCTGAAGGTGGCAATCATTCTTGGCATTGTGGTGGTCTGCTTCAGCGGGGCCGGAAGCGCGCCCGGACGCGGCTGGAGCAACTTCGCCACCACCTTCACCGGAGCGAAGGGCGGAATCGCCGGCTTCATGGCGGCGCTGGTCGCGGCGCTGTGGGCATACGACGGATGGAACGACCTGAACATGGTTGCCGGCGAAGTGAAGCGGCCGGAGCGGAATATTCCGATTGCGTTGATTGCGGGCGTGGCCACCGTGGGAGTGCTGTATGTGCTGGTCAATGCCGGAGTACAGTATGTGCTGCCGGCGAATGTGATCGCGGCCTCGCCGCGGCCTGCCTCCGACGCGGTCGCCCTGGTGATGGGACGCTTGGGCGCGAGCATCGTGTCGGCGGGCATGGCGATCTCCATGCTGGTCACGTTGAACGGCACGATCATGAGCGGGGCTCGCGTGCCTTTCGCTGTGGCCCGCGATGGATATTTTTTCTCGGCTCTCGCCGAAGTTCATCCGCGATTTCATACGCCGTCAGTTGCCATCGTGCTGCAAGCCGTGCTGTCGATCATTCTGCTGTTGCTGGGAGGGAATTTCCGGCAGCTCTTTTCGCTGGCCATCTTTGCGGAGTGGCTCTTCTACATGATTGCCGGCAGCACCGTCTTTGTCTTCCGCTGGCGCGATCCCGATGCTCCCCGGCCTTATCGCATGATTGGTTACCCGTTCGTCCCTGCGCTGTTCATCGCCGCGGCCGCCGTTCTTCTCTACTACACCTTCCGCGAAGACTGGCCGAATTCTCTCTATGGACTGCTGGTCATTCTGCTCGGCGTCCCGGTGTTCGGGTGGTTCCGGTCAAAAAAATCGCGGATCGAATCCGCTTAAATCTCTATAATCAATGACTTACAATGAACGGATCTGCGGCCAATCTGGATAAAATATTGATTCTAAACAACTTGCCAGTAAAATATTGCGAACAAAGGAGTTAGCTGCATCGGTGTCGCGTAAGTCCTCTAGAATCAGCGCGACGATTTCTGTCGAGACTGAAAACAACCGGATCTGCGAGCCAAAATCTTGTGCGGAAAGGAGTTAGTCGCACGATATTTGGTTTTCAATGAACTGGCCCGCGCCGGGGATTCCCCGTGCTGGGACAATTCTGAAACGGAGTGCGGACTGTGTGCAAGGTCAGACGGGAATATGTACTTGTTGAAATATTGACGCTTTGAGACTAGCTTCTTTCCGATGGACAGAAAGCAGCTAGTCACGATTGCTATTACGGCGGTTACGAGCGTGATAGCCAAAGAAGTCATCAGTTGGCTAGTCGCATGGGTTAGGAGTAACGCAGAAACACAGACAGCGAGGCAGAAAGCTAAGACGATATTTAGCAAGAACAATCTTCTGATTATCGCTGCCGCTGGTTGGCTGGTGATTACAACTATTGGTCTTTTGGGCATAATGCGCGAAACAAAACCGATCACTCGTCTGACAATCCTAGCGGTCATCGCCTCGACCTTCAACGTGGCCGTCGCCTTAATGTTATTATCCTTCACTATTTCTTCCCGCTTATGGGACTGGAAGGAGAAGAGAAAATCGCCCCTGCTCCCGACTAGAACGGTGCGTCCATCTGCTCCGCTTCCGCCTGCTTCTGCTCCATCGGTTTCGGCAGATATGGCGGATTCTCAACAGACTCTCGATACTCCAGACGCTTCCCGTCGATCTGTTTGATTGCAGCCGCTACACGCTGACCATCGTTCATCTTCCGCGTGTTCCATCGGAACTGAAACTCATTCAGGTAATTCGGCAGATGCTTGCGGCTTACACTGTGAAATGTTCCCATGACTCCGCGCCGAATCAGAGAGAACACGCCCTCGATTGTGTTGGAGTGAACATCGGTTCCGCGTCGGACGTATTCTCCCGCGCTGTGCGTCACTACTTCGTGACCGCCTTTGAATGCTTTCCCTGCCCGGTGATACACGCCTAGTTCATCGGTAATGATGCGACAGGATAGATCAGCATTCTCTGCAACAAACTTCCCGATGTTCTCAGCGGTAACGCGCTCCATCATCTGAAAGCGAACGTCTCCGCCACGCTGTACGATTCCCACTACTGGCGTTTTCCAAGTGCCGCGTCCGGGCTTCGTAGTGTTCTTAAAGCGCGGCTTCCCGCCGATGTAAACTTCGTCGGCTTCGACCGTTCCCGTTAGCTTCGGCTGATATGCTTCGCCCAGACCGTGACGGATGCGGCGAAGAATGAACAACGCGCTCTTGTGCGTAATCTCCATCTCGCGTGACAGTTGTAGCGCCGAAATTCCTTTCTTCGAGGAACATGCTTTCCAGATCGCGTATGCCCAAACCCGCATGGGGAGTCGTGTTTCCTCAAAGATCGTTTCAGTACGCACCGTGAAAAATTTCTGACAGTCGCGGCATCGCCAGCGATAATCTTTGTTGCGTTGTCCGTCACGTCTCTTCATCTGATACACCGACAGACTCCAGCAGCGCGGACATGCTGGCGCATCGCCCCATCGTTCTTTTTCAAAGAACTCGACGGCAGCAATTTCATTGTTCGTGGCCACTCGTAGCGCACTCAGGATCGGCGATGTTTTCTTGATCATGCTTCGACCTTAACATATCTTGATACCTATTGCAAGCTAAATCGTCCACGGGTATCTTCGCCCAAAGTTCGCCAAGCTTACTTTTATCTCCCTGTTTAAAAGCTGTGGATAGAATTTAAAATCTGTCTACGTCAAAGCCAAACACTTGGTCCCCCGGAAGCCCGATGGGTCTATCGGCGTTCTCTGACCCCACATAACATGTAGTATTATCAATGCGATACAGTAACAAGCTTACAGGCTCGTCACCCCAAGCTCGAACCATTACGAGTGGTTTGTTCGCCGCAATATTATTTTGTTGCATTGTCATCCTCCAAAGCGTAAATTCACAGCACCACAAACTGGAGCGTAAATATGGCCACAGAACCATCCAAACCCCAACCCCCCTACATGTCCTATGGCGTCTTCAAATCGACGATACAGATACTCGCCAAGGCCACCGTGCCCAGCGGTCCGCTTGATCGTCGCGTTCTCGACGGAATGTCGGGAGCTGATCATGGTGCCCTGATGTCTGGCCTTAAATTCCTTGGTTTCGTCGATGATGAGCGCCGAGCTACTAATGTTTATCGGCAACTCGTGGAAGCTTGGAACGACCCTGCCGCGTTCAAGGGGCGGCTCCTTGAGGTCATTTCGGACAAATATTCCCCGGTAATCGGAAAAATCGACATCGCCACTGGAACGATTACCGATCTGGAGAAAGCCTTCAAGGGCTACGGTGTCCCATCTGGCCAGATGGTGACTAAGACAATACGTTTCTACCTCAAGGTACTCGCGGAGTGCGGGGTTACTGTATCCCCATACCTCTTGAAGGCAAAGCCGAGAGTGCCGCGAGCGGCAACCAATAAGGCAGATAAAACCCGCCAGCCGGGAAGCGCACAGTATGCGCCAAGAGAGGTCATGACTCCCAAGGGTTTTGATCGAATGCCCGTACCAGGGTTGCCGAATGCCTTTATTCAGTTTCCGTTGGACCTCACCCTCGAACAGGTTGATTTGTTCGGAGCGGTCGTGAATGTTCTTCGCACGTTCGCTAAAGGAAAAAGCGGAAAGGGGGAGGAGAACCAATGAGGAGGGATTTAGGGCCGCGCTGAACGGCCTGAACAAAGCAGGGACGGGAGAAACCGTGACGGGCGTCACCGCCCCTGCATTCAGCGCCTTTGATCGTGCCTCGGTGCTGGAATTGGCATACAGACGCGGCTTGCACCCGCGTGCCATTTTGTGGCTTATGGGTCCGAACCCCATCCGAGGCACCACTTTTTCCTCAGACGGAATAAGCCAATGTGATAATAGTACGAAATGCCGAAGAAACCAAAACCGAAGCGTCGAAAGGGTAAACCCGGACCCCAAGAGGAAAGGCTGATCATTAAAGGCGATCCGCAGATCGCCATAGACACGCTCCTCAAGAAGCCGCCCAAGACCTCGCGCTAATCCAGCCGCAAGGTCAGACACTCGGATTATCGTAGGCATTTTCAATAGCTACCTACTCCCGAGGTCAGATGTCACAAGTGGGCTGTGGAAAACTTCTTGGGGAGCGGTCGGGTTTTGAATAGACTGTTCCCATCGTGTGAAGGTCGAAAGCCCCGCCCAAGCGAAGATTGGACGGGGCACCCGCTTGGTTGGTCCGGGCCAGCTGTGATCTTTCAATAGGTTGTCCATTCGACCGGAACCAGAGAAGCTGATTGTAGCGAGCAATCACCTCTGAGGAGAGATCGAATGGACATTCACAAGAATGCCCGACTTAGCCTGCGCCGTCGAGAGGATTTAGTTGAGTATGTAGCCCGGGGAGTGACGCTGAAGTTGGCCGCGGCCAACTTCAGCGTCACTCCCAAAACCGTCGCCAAGTGGGTGCACCGTTTTCGCCGGGAGGGGCCGCTCGGTCTGTGGGATCGTTCTTCCCGCCCCCGGCGCAGCCCGCGCCGGACTTCCTTCGCGCTGACCGAAGAAGTGATCGCCCTGCGCCGTCAACTGCATCCCGCTTATCGCGTCGCCCAGGCCACCCAGCTCAGTGCCGCCACCGTCAGCCGCATCCTGCAGCGCGCTCATCTCAACCGCTGGCGTCATCTCCATCCTGCGCCGCCGGTGGTGCGTTATGAACACGCCGCTCCCGGAGACCTGCTCCATCTTGATATCAAAGCCATGACCCGCTATCAGAGCGTCTCCATCCGCGGCGACGGCCGCCGTCGCGGTCGCCCTCAGTTCGCCGGCTGGCAGGCCCTACACATTGCCATCGACGATCACTCCCGCCTCGCCTTCTCCCGCCTGCTGCCCAACCAGACCGTTGACTCCGCCCTGGCCTTCTTACGTGCCGCCCTCGCCTTCTATGCCGAGCACGGCATTTCCATTCGCCGCCTGCTCACCGACAACGGATCTTGCTATCGCTCCCATCGCTTTCGCGCCGCCTGCGAAGAACTCGGCATCCGCCATCGCTTCACCCGCCCTTACACTCCCCGCACCAACGGCAAAGCCGAACGTTTCATTCAAACCGCTCTGCGCGAGTGGGCCTATGTCCGCCACTACACCAACTCCGAAGAACGGGATCAGCAACTTCCCCCTTGGCTCCACTACTACAACTTTGCCCGCCCGCATGGTAGCCTCGGATACGCTCCACCCATCAGCCGCTCTCCCACGAACGGTACAACCTCTTGAGGGATCACACCCAGCCCCCTGGCGGCCGTTTGTGTATTTCGGTATCAGCGTGGGCGCGGGTTCGCCTGAGAGTCGGCGTTGCTGGCGTAGGCCGCGCAAGCCGCACGGGAGGGCGAAGTGGGAAGAGGTCTAGCCCTTCGATTCACAAGATGGGGAACGTGAGGAGCGACCGCTCACGGCTTCATCATCTGAGCTCCTAACTTCGCCATGAAATCCAACAGGAGTTCCCGTGTCGCAGGCAGTGCGTTGCCGATGCCAATCTCGAACAGTTTCTTCTTCGCAGGAGCCAGGTTAGACTTAGGGTCAGACATCACATGCTGCAACAAGCCCCACAATTTCTCACGTTCTTCGAGTGACAGTTTGTCGTCGTGGTAGAGCAGGTCCTTGGCGGTCTGGAGACGATCTTCCATCCACGGGTACGGCTTACCGCATTTGTGGCAAAACGAAGGTGCCTCAGTCGGCACAGATTCTACGGCGGTAGAGTACGCATCGTGATGGTATCCATGTATCGGTTCCTGACACCTTGGACACCCCATGATGGTTAGGGAACCGCAGCTGGAGCAATGCTCCTGATTCCTTCCTTGGTCTGACTCAGCGAACATGTTGATGACATGGCCCTGAACACATATCTGGGCAGCGTCATAGCCATGGAGGCGGGTGCCTCGAAATCGCCCGCTCCCCTTCCAAACTCTAGTCACCACGGCAATTTCCTCCTAGCATATTAGAACTGGCGGGGAAACTCGATTTGTCGGAAATTTCTTGGGGGTATCACGGCGAGTCACTAAACTACACTGGTCGCCCGTAAGCGTCCCGTGCATCGTTGTGGGAGTACCAGTGCTCTTCGCCACATATCGGACATCGCCGTTTCTCTTTCCATGCCACGACAACGACGGGAAAGACGTACGTCCCGCTGACCCATCCTTCGCTACCGCCGAGCGTCCAGCGATAGGGACAACCCTCAGTCTTGCACGGAACTATTACTTGGTTCATGATGCCCTCCCTTTCCGTGGATATTAGAACTGGAGGGGAAACTTGATTTTCCGGAAAACCTCGTGGCTGTGACGTTTGGCCTGCCGGAATCTTCGGCAAGAGGTCATTCAGGTCTGCAATACTCCCTGTCCCCTAGAGTGATGCTTCCGTTCGCGCAGGAAGGGCGGGCTAGGACAAGTTCATTCGGGTTTACCACTCTCGCGGACGACTTCATGCTGTGCAGTTTCGTGAAGCTGACGTTGACGCCTTCACTATCGTGATAGTCCTTTCCGAAGTTCAAAACGATGTTGTCTCCGTTCCAGTTTGCGGGGATGTAGTAACCCGACTTCTGGAAGAGCAGGAGCCGCACATTCTCCCTCCTTGCACCCCCAGCCGAGGTTGAGCCAACAACCGTGCTTTCCATGTGGGACAACGCAGCCGTCGAAGTAGAAATGCTCAGATGACGAAGGAAAGGACCTGCCCGCGTCCCACTTCAGATGACCGAGACAACTAACGTCATATTCTTCATGGGCGCCTATTAGGTGCATGAATAGCGTGTACTCTCCTGCGACAAGTAGTTCCCGTTCGTTGAAACTGCCGTTGCAGGCTTGACCAGTTCCCCAAATGTCACGTATCCCGTTAGTAAGAAAATGTTGGGCACGTTTGGGACCACTGACCCAAGCCACGGCACAAGTACGGGTGACAAGGAGGGTGTTCGGAGGAGCAGGCACGGGGAGCGGCTTCGTCTGAGAAGTAGAAACGAGCGAAGAAAAAAGCAAAACCGATAAGAAGCGGTTTGCCATGTTTCGCCCTCCTAGTTGAAATGGCGGAAGCAAGCGGGGGTCGAACCCACCGGCGACAGGGAAACCTTGCCGCCCGCCGGCTTTGAAGACCGGGACGATCGCCGGACCGCATGCGCTTCCGTCGTCCTTAGCAACAATACCGTAGGTTGAGGGAAGCCGATGCGGAAAGTGTGAGCCTTCCGACAGGCGTTCTTTTTCGCCGCGCTACTGACCAATCAGCCCACTTCTCGCAAAAACGGCGAGAAGTGCGGCACCCGCCTACCCGGTCTCATTAATGACCGACTACCGTCTTTCCATCCAACGCCAGCACAAGCCTACCGTCCACTTCGTTCACTACCAGCCACGTACGCGAGACAGCACAATCGGCAGCCGAATTGGTGCATCGGGCATGGGTGACGAAGGAAACCGGGGAACCCACCGACAGACCAACCGACAAAGGGACCGGGCTGCCGCGTTTGACCTCAAGAGCTTCGTTGCACTCAGAACATTTGTACATGTGTGTTACCCTCCACGGATATTAGAACTGGATAGCTGCAAATTGGGGTCCCGCGGCTATCGACCGCGTACCGAATTAGGAATTCGGGGACAGACAGGACGCTTCCCAATTTTTCTGGACGAAGAATTAGGTACAGTCCCGTCTATCACCGAGTTTCGTCCATCGCACAAGGTGGATGAATGTAGATGAATATGGGAGCCAAACAACAACTGGAGCAGTCATGCCCATGGGAGACGAACAAATACGTGAAGCCCTGAATGCGCACTGGCACGCGTCGGCAATCGGCGACGCGAACGCGGAACACGATATTTACGATGACGACGCCATTTGTGACTATCCGCAGTCAGGCGAGAGAATCCTTGGGCGCAGCAATTTGCAGGCCTTGCGGAGTCATCATCCCGGCAAGCCGTCCGGCTTCAACGTTAGGCGAATTCTCGGAAACGGAAATCTCTGGATCACGGAATACACAATCACCTACCAAGGGCGGCGGGCATACTCCGTGAGCATTATGGAGTTCCGCAACGGTAAGGTTTTGCACGAGACACAGTACTTCGCGGACCCCTTCGAGGCTCCGGCCTGGCGAAGCCAATGGGTTCAGAGAATCGCCTGACGCCGCATTAAGGACGTAAGAGAAATTCTATCGAGCCGTAGAACTACCCCACTCGAGCCAAAACCAGGCTTGAATGGGCTATCCGTCCATCCTTCTATTTTTTTTTATGCTCGAAGGCAACCTCAGCGGCTGAAGCCGGGGGTCTTCAGAGATCGCTAGTCGGCACGAGTGGAACTCGTGCCCTTCCCGGTTGCGTCCCGGTTTTCGCCTGGTTTCGCAGGTGGCGTCGGGCGCATATGGAATCCTAGCCCTTGCTGGGCCGCGCCTCTGGCCGATTTTGGGCGAAATCCAGTAACGGATCTTCCCCGGTTACCTTAGGTCAAGAGCCGTGGACACGTTTACCCCCTGTCCGTTCTCCCGTACTGTGAACACTCCAGTCCCGGTCCGCTCCCTCGGCCAGGATCCCCTTGGAGTGAATACATGGCTACGTATCAACATAATTTTCAGCTCGGCATTCTCCCGGAGCGCAAGATTGACCGACGCGCGCTGGGGGCCAGCTACGCCTTGATGGTGCTGCTCGCTTTCCTGCTGGTGAACCTGGGGATTTTGTTTCCGGACAGAATGAGTTTCAGGCAGTATCGCGTCACTTCAATAATTCCGCTTCCCGCACTGAAGCCGGAGCACGCGCCGATCAAGGTGGTGAAGCCGGTGGTTAGGCCGAAGCTGCTGTCTCCGGCCCCGGTTTTCGAAAAGCCGAAATTAATTGTGCCGCACGAAGTCCGTCGCGCACCCGCTCCCGAGCCGGTGGAAGCGCCGAAAGTCGTGATGATGAACAAGTTCACCGCTCCGCAGTTGAAGATGACCGCGGGGGGAGCGCGTCCCCAGCTTTTGCACGTCGGAGATTTTTCGGGCAGCTCGGTAGCTCCCACGGTCAACGCGCCGGTGGAAAAGGTGCAGACCGGAGGCTTCGGCGATCCCAACGGTTTGAAAGGGACGGGCAAGCAAGGCGCCAAGCTGTATGCGGCGCAGGCTGGTTCGTTTGACATGCCGGCAGGTCCGGGACAAGGCAACGGATCGGGCGGGGCAAAAGGCATCAAGGGAACGGTGGCCAGCGCAGATTTCGGCAATGGCATCGCGACTGGAGGCAAAGGCGACGGCCGCAGCAGCGGGGCCGGTGTCGCAACCGGGGGATTCGCCTCGGAGCAGGTGGTTCATGGCGGACCGAAGATCGCGCAGGCGGGATCGGGACCGGCTACCACTCCGGTGGAGATCACGTTCAAGCCGCAGCCGGTTTATACCGAAGAAGCCCGCGGCCTGAAGCTGGAAGGCGAAGTTCTGTTGGAAGTGATGTTCGGCGCCAACGGGACACTGCATGTGAATCGCGTGGTGCGGGGCCTCGGTCACGGCCTGGACGAAGCCGCCACCGCGGCCGCCAACAAGATGCGATTCAAGCCGGCGTTGCGTATGGGGCAGCCGGTGGATTCGACCGCGATCGTGCACGTGACGTTTCAGATGGCGTATTAACAGTTTGAGAGCTTAAGGAAGCTTTAATCCGACGATTCGCCTCGTGGAACTGAATGTGCGAGGCGGATTGAGGCAATTAGGCTCACAGAAATAAACGTTCTTAAAGAAACATCGCTTCAACCTTGGAGAGAAGAGTCATGCGTACTTGGAAATGGATGTTTACAGCCGCACTGCTGGTCTCGGTGAGCGCTGCCGCGCAGCAGCCTGCGGAGTCACAACCTTCGACGCAGCCTGACGCTGCGGCTTCCACGCCGGCGGCGGCAGCGCCTGAGTCGCAGACCCAGGCCTCAACCGCTCCGGCGCCAACCGCGTCGGCTCTGCCTCAGCCCACCACCATGGATCAAGTGGTCGATCGCTTCATCGAGCGCGAACACGCGCTCATGAAGGCGCTCGCGACCCGCACCCCGGTGGTCGAGACTTACCTGCAGAACCTAACCGCGGACCCGCAACTTGGCCCCGTGCCCAGCGCCGACCACTACTTTTTGGGCCGCATGGATATGGGCGAGTCGGTCGACCGCAAAGACTATCTGAAAGAGCAGGACAAAGGCATGGAGACCCGCCTGATGGGCGGCTTCCACAAGCTCTTTAAGGTGCAGTACCAGCCTCTGGGATTTTCCTGGATGGTTTACGCCGACCGCACTGACTTTGACCGCTCGCACTATGAGTTCCACTACATCCGCCGCGAATTTCTGGGCGACGTCCGCTGCCTGGTATTTGACGTCACGCCCAAAAAGAACGCCGGGAAGGGCCGCTTCCAGGGACGCGTCTGGGCGGAAGATCAGGATTACAACATTGTCCGCCTGAACGGAACCTACGCTCCCGCTCCGAAGAATTCGTTTTTCTTCCACATGGATAGCTGGCGCCTGAACCTGATTCCGGGCTACTGGGTGCCTGCCTACATCTACAGCGAAGAAGGCGACTTCAGCGCCGGTGTGAAGAACAAGATGGCCTTCAAAGCGCAGACCCGCATCTGGGGCTACGACCTGAAGAAAGGCGACAAGGACGACGAACTCACGCAGATTCGCGTGGACAGCGTGAAGGATGAGACTCCTGCGCAGCAGGATGCGTCTCCGCTGCAGGCCGAGCGGCAATGGCAGCAGCAGGCGGAAGACAACGTCATTGAGCGCCTCACCCGCGCCGGATTGGTCGCGCCCGAAGGCGACGTCGATCACATTCTCCAGACCGTGGTCAACAACCTGGAGGTTACCAACAACATCGACTTGCCGCGTCCGGTGCGCACTCGCGTGCTGCTCACGGCGCCTCTCGAAACCTTCAGCGTGGGCAACACCATCGTGATCAGCCGGGGATTGATCGATGTTCTCCCCGACGAGGCCAGCCTGGCGGCCGTGCTCGCGCATGAACTCGCGCACATCGTGCTCGGCCACAATCTCGGAAGCAAGTATGCTTTCAACGACCGCATGCTGTTCTCCGACGACTCCACCTACAATAACCTGGGCTTCAGGCACATTCCAGAAGAGGAAGCGGCGGCCGACAAGAAGGCTGTGGATTTGCTCAACAACTCGCCTTACGCGCAGAAACTCGACAACGTCGGCTTGTTCCTGAAGGCGCTGCAAGCCCGCGCTCCTCAGCTCAATGCCCTCTTGACCACGCACCTGGGGAATTCGCTGGCATCGAATGGGAGAATCGACCGCCTTGCTGCTCTGGCCAGCAAGGGTCCGGCGCTCGACAACAGCAAACTGGATCAGGTTGCGGCTCTCCCCCTGGGCGGACGCGTCAAGGTCAACCCCTGGGACGACAAGGCAGAAATGGTGAAGACGGCTCCGGTCGCCATCACCTCGGCGCGCGACAAGATGCCGTTTGAAGTCACGCCATTCTATCCGCGGTTGGCACGCTTCGGCGCCTCGATTACGCCGAGCGCCGCGCCAGCCACCGCCGCGGCCAACACAGGCAACTAGCCAAAGTTCTAGTCCAAGTTGCAATAAGACGAGGGCCGGGATCCGGAATCACCTTCCGGGATACCCGGCCTTCGTTTCTTTTCGAGTACTCGGTACTCGCAACTGGCTCTACTTCGCTCCGAGCCCATCCTTCTCGTGATAATTCGGATACGCCGGCCGCTGGAACTGTGGCACCGGATGCTCCTTCAACTGCTGCATCACCACCTCGATCGCCTTGTCGAGTTGGGCGTCGCGCCCGTTGCGATAGGCGGCGGGGTCGAGTTCGACTTCATAGTCCGGAGCTACGCCGACGTTCTCCACTTCCCACTCGCCCTTGAGACCGTAGATCGCGGCGCGCGGCGCCGTGACGTAACCGCCGTCGATCAGTTGCGGGTAGCCGCCAATGCCCACCAGGCCTCCCCAGGTTTTCTTGCCGACCAGGGGACCCAGCCCGGCTTTCCGGAAATACCACGGCAACGCGTCTCCGCCCGAGCCTGACATTTCGTTGATGATCATCACTTTCGGCCCGTAGATAGCCTCCGACGGGCTCGACCAGTCGTGGCCTTCGCGAGTCACCACTTTGCTCAGGATGGGTCGCCGCAAGTAGTCGATGATGTAGTCGGCGAGCTGGCCGCCTTCGTTAAAGCGTTCGTCGATGATCACCGCTTCTTTGCCGACCTGTGAGAAGAAGTAGCGATTAAAACTCGTATAGCCGCCGCCTGCGGTGTTGGGCACGTAGACATAGGCCACGCGGCCTCCGGTTGCCTGGTCCACCGTGCGGCGATTGCCTTCAATCCACGCCCGATGACGCAGATTCTCCTCGCTGTCGACCGGCACCACCGTAACCTCGCGGGCATCCTTGCCGTCAGCGTTCGCGCCGATCTTCAGAACCACCTGCTTTCCGGCTGTCTCCTCGAAGAAGCTGTAAATGTTGTCGTGCGAGTGCAGTTCGCGCCCGTTGACCGCAAGAATGTAGTCGCCGGCTTTGGCGTTGACACCCGGCTGCGTCAGCGGAGCCTGCAGGCCCGGATTCCAGTTTTCTCCGTCATACACTTTCGCGATGCGATAGCGGCCGTTCTCTATGCTGTAGTCAGCGCCCAGCAGTCCGCCTTTCAGTTTTTTCGTCTCCGGCGTTTCCCCTCCGCCGACGAACATGTGGCCCACCGTCATTTCGCCGAGGCACTCCTCGAAGAGATAGGTGAGTTCGCCACGGGATGCGATTCCTTCCAGATACGGCTCATATTTTTTCTTCGCTTTGTCGAGATCGAGACCGTGGTAGTGCGGATCGTAGAAAAAATCCCGCTCGATGCGCCAGGTCTCGTTGTAAATCTGCTTCCACATCGCCCGGGGTTCCACATAAACTTCCCAGCCCTCCAGCTTGAGCGGGCCTATGCCCGGCTTAGGCGGACCTCCAGGGGCGGGCGCGTCATCGGCCGACGCCGTTGTCCACGCTTCGCCTTTGCGGTAAAGGATCTTGCTGCCGTCGAACGAAACCGCGTAGTCATTCACTTCTTCGATCCACTTGTCCAGCTTGCGCTTGCTCAGATCAAACTTCTGGATCGTTCCCGTCAGATTTCGATAATCGTCCTCGCTCAACGCGCCGGCGATTTCCTGCAGGAACAAAATGCCCGACTTTCCAGCCAACATGCTGTTGTAATTCTTTGCTGGAATGGGCAACGCCAGAATGCGCTGGCCGATGCCTTCGACATCAATCTTGACGACGACGGGCTCTTCCTTCTTGTCCT
Organism: uncultured Acidobacteriaceae bacterium; assembly: GCA_963771895.1. GTDB lineage: Bacteria > Acidobacteriota > Terriglobia > Terriglobales > Acidobacteriaceae > Sulfotelmatobacter. The sequence goes on from CAVYVQ010000042.1 coordinate 24,108, forward strand.
TATCTTTATCCTTGTCCTTATCTTTGTCCTTGTCCTTGTCGTCTTTGCTGTCTTTGTGCGCATCTTTACCGGCGGACTTATCGTCCCCTTGTTTTTGTCTTTGTCCTTATCTTTATCGGAAGACTTGTCCTTGTCGCCCGTGCCGGGTTTCTCTTCGTCGCTTTCCGGCGCCAGCGGTGACGGCGCATCTTTGCTCAGCACTGCCACATACGCACTGCGCGACACGCGGTGCTCGTCGCTCGACATGTCGAGTCCTGCGGTGGAGAGCGCCACATCGGTCGACGCCGTGAAGTAGAGATACTTTCCGTTCTGATCAAAAGCGGGATACAGTGCGTCGCTCATGCCGTCCGTAATCTGGAATGCCTTGCCCTGATCGAGCGAGTACACGAATACTGCATGCAAGCCGCTGGGCAACTGTCTGGTATACGCGATCCACTTGTTGTCGGGAGCCCAAGTCTGGTTGAACTGCGTGGCGGCGAACCCTCCGAAATAGTCGGTGTCCACCAGCTTTGGCTTGGCGTTATCGAGTTCGACATACCACAAGTTCAAACGCTTGTCGGAGTAGGCAATCTTCTTGCTGTCGGGCGACCACGCGGGAGTGTAGAAAAACGACGGCTGCGTTCCCAGATTGATATGCCGAACCTCGCCCAGGCCGTTCTGCCCGCGTATGCACAGTTCATATTCGCCCGACTCGTCGGAAAAATAGGCGATCGACTTTCCGTCCGGAGACCAGGCGGGGTCGCGGTCCGCCACCGCCGGACTACGCGTCAGATTGCGAATATCTCCTTTATCGGTGGGCACAGTGAAGATTTCACCCCAGGCTTCAAACACCGCGCGCGCACCGGTGGGCGAAATGCCGAAATTCTGAATGCCCTTCGCTTCGACCTTGGCGAAGTGCGGCCTCACCGCGTCCAGATCGCCGCTGACGTGAATAGAAACGTTCTTCGCCTGATGCGTGTTCAAGTCATAGAGCTTGATGGCGCCGAATTGCTCGATGACGATGGCGTCCGGCCCGGCCGAAGCGGTTTTGAAGTCGAAGCCATCGCTGTGGAGAACCTCCGACACTGCCTTGCTCTTGGTGTCATACGCGAACAAACTCACCGGGCCGTCACGGTCGGAAAGAAAATAGATCGTGTCGCCCACCCACATCGGATAGTGCTCATTCGAATTGTCGCGGGGAATCTTTACCACGCTGGAGTCTTTCAGATCGGCAATCCAAATGGGCGTGGTCTGCCCGCCATGGTAGCGCTTCCAGGCCGACTGCCATTGCAGATGCGGCACATACACCAGATGCGTTCCGTCGGGCGAGAATTGGGCTTCTTCACCAATGGGGATCGGCAATTTCGTGGGAAATCCGCCCTCGACCGGCACGGTGTAGAGCTGGTCCTCAAAGTGCCGGAAGCTGTTGCCCCACGACGCAAACAAAATCTTTTTGCCGTCGGGCGTCCAACCCAGTACGTATTCATCGGCGGGATGGAAGGTCAGCCGCCGCGGCACGCCTCCAGTGACCGGAATCACGTATACATCGCGGTTCCCGTCATATTCGCCGGTAAAGGCAATCATCGTTCCGTCGGGAGAAAAGCTGGGCAGGATTTCAACTCCGGCTCCGGAAGTAAGCCGGCGCGCATCGCCACCTTCGCGGCTGACGATCCAGAGGTCGCCGCCGTAGTTGAAAACAATCTGCGTCTTGCTCACAGTGGGAAAACGCAGGAACAGTGGGGGATCGCTTTGAGCAGAGGCGGCAGGTAAGAAAAGCGAGATCAGCGCGAAAAACACGATGGCCAGAGCGAACATTTCCCGAAGACGTTGGCGCATATTGGCTCCTGACAACGGCTGACAACTGAGGAGTGACGGGAAATCTTAGTGTGCGAGCGGTCGTGTGGTCAACTTTCACGGACTACTTGGCCTTAGTCTTGGCCTTTCCCGGCAGCCCTGCCGGGTTTTCATGCGTGCGTTCGCGGAAGCCTCCCCGCAGCCCGGTGGCGAGGTTCACGCTCGATTCTCCGAACTTGTCCCGCAGGCGGTCGGCAGCGGCCAGCGCAGCTTTCCAGCGCTGCTGCCGGCCGCCTTCGATGAAATTAATTTGCTCAGCCTGCGCCTCGAATGACGACGCCTGCACTCCCAGCAGCCGCACCTGCATGCCCTGCTTCCAGTTCTTGCGAAACAGCACGCGCACCTGCTCAAAGATTTCGCCGTCCAGTTGGGTGGGAGCCGGTAGCGTGTGGGCCCGCGTGATGGTGGTGAAGTCTTTGTAGCGCAGCTTGAGTTGGATGGTGCGCGCGTGCAGCTTCGCTTCGCGCAAGCGCCGCGCCACCATCTCCGAGAGCCGCATCAGCGTGGCCTCAAGCTGATTCGCGTCGGCCGTGTCTTCGTTGTAGGTATGTTCGTGGCTGATCGATTTGGCTTCGGTGTCGGCGCCGACTTCGGTGTCGAACCAGCCGCCGGCATCTTCTCCGCGCGCTTTGCCCGCGAGCGCCAGTCCCCACTTGCCGAATCGCTCTTGCAGTTCGGATTCTTCCAGCCGCGCCAGGTCTCCCACTTTCTTGATGCCCAACTCATGAAGATGAGTCTCCATCACCTTGCCGACGCCGGGAATCGCCCGTACATCCAGGGGCGCGAGGAACTTCGACTCTGCGCCCGGCACGATCCACAGCACGCCATTGGGCTTGGCTTGCGCCGACGACACCTTGGCAATCAGGCGCGATGACCCAATGCCGATTGAGCAATTCAGCCGCGTCTCCTCCTTCATCCGCTGATGCAATTTGTGCGCGGCCTTCAACGGAGGGCCGTGCAACCGCGCCGTCCCCGTCATGTCGAGATACGCTTCGTCGATGGAAGCCATCTCCACCTGCGGCGAGAATGCCATCAGCACCTTGTAGACTTTTTCCGAGCACTCGCGGTAACGCTCGGGGTGGCCATCGACAAAGATCGCGTGGGGACAAAGCTTCGCCGCAGTTCGCAGCGGCAGCGCCGAATGCACTCCGAATTTCCGAGCTTCGTAGGATGCAGCCGAAACCACCCCGCGTTCGTCGCGCTGGCCGCCTACCACCACAGCCTTGCCTTTGAGCGAAGGATCGTATAACTCCTCCACGGAGACGAAGAAGGCGTCCATATCGACGTGGAAGATGGTTCGGGCGAAAGCGGGGATGTGTGACGCCGCGGCCATGGATGACCGAATTCTAGCAGCCGCGTCGTATACGCAACATGGCTCAACAAGAAATGGCTTTACTCCGGTTGCGTACGCTTTGCTTGCTGCGCTCGAAGATATTGCTCAATCTCCGACTTGCCCTCGTGCCGTGCCCAGCCCGCGGGCGTGCCGTGCCAGAGGATATCCTTCATGTCTAATCTTGCGCCGCGCTCGACGAGAAGTCTGACCATTTCCTCGTTGCCCGCAGCGGCAGCCTGGTGCAGCGGCGTACTGTGCGAGTGCCCACCACGAGGGTTGTATCGGTTTGGATCTTCTCCCGCATCCAGCAACATGCGAACGATCTCGACATGTCCAAACTGCGATGCCAGGGCGAGCGCCAGATGGCGGTCGTCTCCACCGGCGTCTCGAAGGAGCCGGCGGAAGTCGTCGACGCGCCCCAGAGCGGCCGCGACCGGCAGATCGATACGAGCGCCGCGCCTGAGCAAAGCGTGTACCGCCTCCAACTCGCCGTGCAACGCCGCTGCGTGGATCGGGCTGTTAGGGTCTGCTCCGTGATCGCAAAGCAGATCGATTAATTGAAGCTGCATGCGGCATTCACGCGGCACGCTCCCGGTAGCGGCGAGCATGAGCGTCTCGTCAAGGGCGGATTGCTCCGCGCCCGCATCGAGAATAACCTTGGCCACCTCGACTATATTGTTCGGCAGCTTGCCGTGGCGAACCGGATTTTCGGCGACGAACTCCAGCAGCGTGGGGTTATGAAAGTAGTTCCAACCTTCGAATGCGACGTGCTGACGCACCAGCTTCAGATGCAGCTTCAAATAACCACGCAATCCTGCCACGTCCCCTGCGTCAATAAGGTCCACAGCGCGGCGAAAAACAGGGTCTTCGATTCGCTCGTGGTGTGGCAAATTCAGTTGATCGGTCAGCGTCGGTTTTTCAATATGCCTTTTCAATCTTGCCCAGCTTGGAAATCCAGACTCACGAGCGATGGTGAGCTGCGCGTCATTGAGCTTTAGATGCGCCGCGAAAATTTCAGCGTCGGTGGCCCGATGGAAGCGCGGATGAAATTCCCGGACTCGCTGCGCTGCACCCGCGTCGCGCGCGGCATGTTCTTTCAGCAAGTCTTTGGCTTGGTACTTGAGGTGATCGAGGTTGGGGTTGGATGGGAGGCGTCGTACCGGCATGGCGAACTTCCTTTCAAGCGCCCGAGGTCCGCATTTACGGGCAGAAAGTAAGTTCGTGAAGTTGGAATTGTACTAGCAGGTGGACTTCTGTCCTTTCCGCGGACCGGATGCGCCCTTTGCGCTGAGGGCAATTTTACCACGCTGGAACCAATTGGGGGGTCAACCGGTGTATTACTGTTTACGACGACAGACTGTCGTCGCTATAGTAGTGGTGCCAGGTTTCGATGAATACACCGTCTCCATCGCGGCGTGTCACGTTGTCGCATCGGCTCTTTAGATGGTTCTTAGAAGCCTCAAAGCTGATCGGTATCGCTATCGGCTCTTTAATAGTCTTCGGTATCATCTTTTTCATATCGATCAAGACCGGAATCGTCATTCCTGCTCGATGGTGCGGTTTGTTTTTTTGGACCGCTGGTTTGCTGTGGGTAATTTTGCGACAATACAAGGATCATCTGCGAAGCGGGAAGTTTTGGATCACCCTTTTGGCGCTCCTGGCGATCCATCTGGCAGCATTCGCTGCCGTGCTTCAGAGGTATCCCGCATGGCGGATGGCTTGGTTCCCTATCGTTTTTGTCGTGGAAGGGTCTCTAATCTTAGCTGTACTCGGCGCGTTCGTCGAGGGGCGGGATCCGAAGAAGTTCACTCATCCCGAGTAGTGGGCGTAATGTCGCCAGAGCACTCCCTGACCTTTGGGCGTTTCCCATTGCTGTCAAGAAATCTATACCAAGACTTTTTCGGGCATCGTTTGTGCCGCGCCCCGCGCCAACTTCACCCGCTCGTAAATCTTCCCATACTCCCGCGCAGACGCGTTCCAGGAAAAGTCTTTGTTCATGCCGTTGCGCATGAGTACCTGCCAGGAAGTCTGATCGCGAAATGCCTGCACGGCTTGTTTAATGGTCAGCAGCAAAGACTCGCCGTTGTACTCCGTGAACTTGAAGCCCGTGCCTTTGCCGGAGCGCGCGTCCCAGGGCTCGATCGTATCGTCGAGACCTCCCGTGGCGCGTACGATCGGCACCGTTCCATACTTCAAGCTATAGATCTGATTTAGCCCGCAAGGTTCATATTTTGAAGGCATTAAGAACATGTCAGAGCCAGCCTCAATCTTGTGCGCAATGGCGTTGTCGTAAGCCACCTTCAATGCAATCTTGTGGGGGAACTGCTTATTGAGGCGGGCAAACATTTCTTCATACTGCTTGTCGCCGGAGCCGAGGACGACCATGATCATCTCTTCGCGCGCCAGCCGGTCCATGATCTGCGCGATCAGGTCGAATCCTTTCTGGGCGGCGAAACGGGAGACGATTCCGATCACCGGCAGCTTCGGATCGGCGTTCTTCACGCCAAACGCCGCCAGCAGATCCTGCTTGCACAGGGCTTTTCCGGAAAGATCCTGCGGCGAATATTTCGCCACGATGAACTTATCCAGCTGCGGGCTCCACTCGTCGTAGTCCACACCGTTCAAAATGCCGGTGACGGTCGCGGCGCGGTCGCGCAGCACACCCTCGAGACCAAATCCATACTCGGCGGTCTGAATCTCCTGACTGTACTTCCGGCTCACGGTTGTGACGTAGTCGGAATAGGTAAGCGCACCTTTCAGAAAGTTCACCTGCCCAAAGAATTCCATCTTCGACATGGTGAACAAGTCCCAGGGCAGCATGAGCAGCGGCAGAGTCTCAGGCGGGAACAGTCCCTGATAGCCCATATTATGGATGGTAAATACCGTGCCCACGTCGCGGAACGCCGGATCTTCCGCATACACGGTGCGCAGCAGCACAGGCACCAGCGCCGACTGCCAGTCGTGACAGTGGAACACGTTCGGCACGCCCAGAATCTTGGTCGCTTCCAGCACGGCCCGCGAAAAGAGCGCGAAGCGCTCTGCGTTATCGGGATAATCTCCTGCGGGCGCGCCGTAGAGTGCGTCGCGATCGAAATATTCCGGGCAATCGATAAAATAAAAGCGCACTCCGGACTGGCTTCCGCCGGTCACCACCGAGGCAAAACGATACTTGTCATCGAAAGGGATGGTGATGCTGCGCACCACGGTCGCCGGATCAGTGAGCTTGGTCTGCCGGTACCGAGGCAAGTACACGCTCACCTGATGCCCCAGCAAGGCGAGCGCGCGCGGCAATGCGCCCACCACGTCCGCCAATCCGCCGGTCTTTGAAAACGGCACTCCTTCCGATGCTGCGAATGCGATATGCATGAACTCCTCCCGGGCAAGGCCCGCTTTTCGCGTGCGCACGTTATGATGGATAGCTGTTGCGGGACCGAACCTCCCGCGCGCAGCACACGCGGGCCGAATAGCCAGTCTACAGGCCCGAGGAAATGAGGGTCAACGTGCCGAAGGTCGTGTCTACTCGCCGTCCTCAACATAAGCCCAGGCTGGGCCAGCATTTCCTTGCCAGCGACAGTTTTGCCCTGCAGATCGTTGACGCTCTCGGCGAGGTTTCGCAAAACACCGTGCTCGAAATCGGCCCCGGACGCGGCATCCTTACTTCCCTGCTGGCCAAGAGCGTCCGCCGCTTGATTGCCGTGGAACTCGACCGCGTGCTGGCCGCCCAGCTTCGCCTGCGCTTCGGAATGTTCTCGAATGTCGAAGTCATCGAGGCCGACATTCTCTCCATCGATTTCGATTCCCTGTTCGGTCCCAAACCCGGTTTGCGCCGTCCCGGCATCGAATTCCGGCCCGAGCCGGTAAAGGTCATCGGCAACCTTCCTTACTACATCACGTCCGACATCCTGCTGCGCCTTTTTAACTACTCCAAATACTTTGAGACCATCGTCATTCTGGTTCAGCGCGAAGTGGCCGACCGAATTGCCGCCGAACCGGGCAGCCGCGACTATGGCTTGCTCTCCGCCACCGCGCAGCTCTACGCTCGCGCGGAGAAACTTTTTACCCTGCCGCCGGGAGCGTTTGCGCCGCCGCCCAAAGTGCATTCCACCGCTCTGCGACTCACCATCGCGCCGCGACAGAAAGAACTGCGCCTCGACGGGAATAACGGAGCCGAAGCAGGCTTCATCGACTTCCTGAAACTTTCCTTCGGCCAGAAGCGCAAGACGCTGTGGAACAATCTCAAGTCGAACTATCCGGAGCCTCGGCTGCGCGCCGCCCTGGCTCAGGCCCGGGTAAAGCCCGCCGCCCGCGCTGAGACGTTGAGTCTGGAAGAGAGCGCCGCGCTTTTCCGTGCCTTGCGCGACATCCACGACCGCTCGTAGCATTGTGCTACGACAGGAGCATCTATGACCGCGCCCCCCGTTCGCCATCCAGCGGTCGCCGGACGATTTTATCCGCGGGATCCAACGGTCCTCCGCGAGGAGCTCGATATCTTTCTCTCCCAGACGCCCAAACATTCTCCTATTCGCGCTCTGGCCTGCATTGTTCCTCACGCAGGCTACATCTATTCCGGTCACGTGGCTGGCGCCGTGTTTGCTGCCCTGGAGATTCCCCAGCTCTGCCTCGTGATGTGTCCCAACCATACGGGTGTGGGACGTGCCCTGGCGGTGATTAGCGAAGGCGCATGGGAGACGCCGCTGGGCGACGTGCCCATCGACAGCACATTCGCGGCTGCTCTCAAGCAGCGCTGTCCGCTTTTGCAGGAAGATTCAACCGCTCACCGCAGTGAACATGCTGCTGAAGTTGAGCTGCCTTTTCTACAAATGCGCCAGCCCCAGCTCAGGTTTGTTCCCATTGCTGTGGGCACGGGGAACTTTGAGACCCTCGAACAACTGGGGAGCACGATCGCGGACGCAATTGCGGCGTACAACAGCCCCATCCTGATCGTTGCATCGAGCGATATGAATCATTACGAATCCGACGCCATTACGCGCGTGAAAGACCACAGCGCGATCGAATCGATTCTTCGTCTCGACGCCCGCGCCCTCTATGACGTAGTCACCCAGCAGCAGATCAGCATGTGTGGCTTCGGTCCGGCCGTCGCTACATTGACCGCAGTGAAGAAGCTCGGCGGGACTTCGGCGGAGCTGATCAAATATGCAACCTCCGGCGACGTCTCGGGCGACCGTGATCTGGTCGTGGGCTATGCCGGCATAGCAGTTTGGTAGTAATCGCGAGTCAAGGGCCCTCCGATCAGGCCCTCCGATCAGGCTCTCCGATCAGGCTCTCCGATCAATGCCCGGCCCGGACGCGGTTCCCCATCTCGATCAATTCCTTAGCCCGGGCGCGCACTACATTGATCACCGACGTGTCCTCGACTATCTCCCGCAGCACCGGCGCCACTCCCTGGATCTCGGTCAGTTCGCCGTCCTTCGCCTGCGCTTCCATCCGCTTCAACTCTTCGTCCAGCGCCAGCTTCTGGTAGCGATGGTAGTAAGCGAGCCTCCGCCCATATTCGAGCGTCGCGGCCATATTCTGGAAAAGTGCCGTCAACTGCTGCACTGCCGCCAAACTAGAATAGTTATATCTCGCCGAAAAGGAACGGTGGCCATCCTGATAGCCCAGGATTTTCGTGCCTGTAAATGCCACCCTATGATTATCGGCGTCGATCTTACCCGCGAAATACCGAGCTTGTTTTGCCCACTCGAAAATCCGCTCGCGATTCCCCCCCGAAACCTCGAACTCTGCCCGGTACACCTGCTCTTCGGCGTCCTCCGCCACTTTCCCAGCGCACTCATAGCGCGCATGTCCGGTCGCGTCCACGGCCATCGAGTAGTGCTCAGGGGTCGATTGGGGAAAGTCCAGCGCAAACGTGACCACAGGAGTCGAAACCGCGCTGCCGCCTGTTGCCTGCTGGGATATCAGCAGCGCGGACGTCGCGCTCATGGCCAGCACTGCCAGCCCAACTGCCCGCCAGCGTCGCATATCCGGAAGCAGAAAAGGTCTAATCAAGAAAACCAGAATCAGAGAAGTTCGGAGCAGAAACGCCTGAGTCATCACCGCGCCGCAGCCCTCTGCCTTTCCAGGGTGTCGGTGGTATGCAAATGGCAAATCGCGATGGCCAGCGCGTCCGATGCGTCCATCGGCTCCGGAGCCTCGGCCAATCCCAGCAAGCGCGTTACCATGTGCTGCACCTGCTGCTTTTCGGCCCGCCCGTATCCCACCACCGACGACTTGATCGTCAGCGGCGAATACTCGGCGACCTCTAGCCCCGCCGCGGCCGCCGCCAGCATCGCCACTCCCCGCACCTGCCCCAGCTTCAACGCCGACTTCACATTCAGCGCGTAAAAAATCCCTTCAATCGCCACTTCGTCCGGGCGGTGCTCCGAAATAAGCCCTCCGAGTTCGTTATAAATGCGCGACAGCCGCAGCGCCAGGGGCTCTCTCACCGAAAGCTTGATCGCCCCGCAAGTCAGGCACACCAGCCGGCCCCCGGAATGCATCTCCACCACGCCATACCCGGTGTACTCCCCGCCGCAATCAATCCCCAGAACTCGCATGTGAGTGCAGTCTATCGCGGAAACGGCACAGTTCCTAGAGCCGAACTGGTGTCATGAAAGCTGTCGGAGATACGCCCTCCAAGCCGCAACATCTGGGGTCAGCCACCTCGGCTGCCTGCCCTGAGCTGAGCCGAACAGTCCAGACAAGCGCAGCGGGCGCGCCTTCAGCAGCATTTCGGCCGCCGCGCCCTAGCCTCTTCGAACTCCCGGCGGAAAGCAGCATAGGCCTCGCGCGATGATACGATCCCGGCCCGACGCAAAAACCGCGCGTACGCACCCTCATCAAAAATCTCCCGCAGCGTCGCCACGAGAATTCGCCAGCCGGAAACGATCCCTTTCATCCCTGCTCCTCCACCAGCCGAGTCCTCACAAACGGCGACTCCTTCACCCGCGCTTCTCGCGCCCCACTCAGAATTCCCATCCACTGTCGCAGCGATTCCACCAGCACCAGCGTCACCATCACCACCAGGACTCCCGTCACCGCCGCATCCAGCCGGTTGTTGAAGATCAGCCGCGCTGTCGCGCTCGTGGGCGGTCCCGCCGCCAACGCCTGAGCCTGCGCAAGAAATCCCACGCGCGGATTGGAATCGAACATCTTGTGCCACGAGGCCGTAAACGTAACCGCGACCAGCCACACCAGTGGTACCAGCGTGACGGCCACGTATTTCGCTCGATGCATCTTGATGATGATCGTCGTAGCCACGCACAACGCCACCGTCGCCAGCAGTTGATTCGAAATGCCAAACAGCGGCCACAAGGAATTGATCCCGCCCAGCGGATCCTTCACACCCTGCCACAAGAAATATCCCCAGGCCCCAACGATCAGGGCGCTGGTCACCAGAATCGACGGATACCAACTTGTTCGCCCCAACGGCTTGTACACATGCCCCAGCGCATCCTGCACCATGAACCGCGCGACTCGCGTTCCTGCATCGAGCACAGTCAATATAAAAAGAGCCTCGAACATGAGAGCAAAGTGATACCACAGCGCCATCAAGGTCTCGCCGCCCAGGCTGTGAGAGAAAATGCTTGCCATGCCCACGGCAAACGCGGGCGCTCCACCGGTTCGGTTGTAAAGCGTCAATTCGCCAACCGCGTGCGCCAGCGCCTGCATATCTGCCGCGGTTACCGGGAAGCCCCAACCCGAAATGGTCGCCGCCGCGGCAGCAGGCAACTGGCCGACCACCCCGGCCGGACTGTTGATTGCAAAATAAACTCCCGGCTGCATCACGCAAGCCGCGATGATCGCCATCACCGCCACCGCCGACTCGCACATCATCGCGCCATAGCCCACCATCCGCGTCTCGGTCTCGCGCGCAATCAGCTTCGGGGTCGTTCCACTTGAGATAAGAGCATGAAATCCGCTGATCGCTCCGCAGGCAATCGTGATGAAGGCAAAAGGAAATATTCTCCCAGCAAACACTGGACCCGTGCCGTCGACAAACCGCGTCAGCGCGGGCATATGCAGCGTGGGATGCAGCGCGACGATCCCCACACCTAATAGCGCGATCGTTCCCAGCTTCACGAAGGTGCTGAGATAGTCGCGCGGCGCAAGCAGCAGCCAAACCGGCACGGCAGAAGCGGCAAAGCCGTAAACCATAATCAGAATCGCCAGCGTAGGCGCGCTAAGAGTAAACACCTGCGCGAGCGCAGCATTCCGCGACACATACTGTCCGCCCCAGATCGCCGCCAGCACCAGAACGAACCCCAGAGCCGACACCTCCAGCACTTTCCCTGGACGAATCCGCCGCAAATACACGCCCATGAGCAGCGCAATCGGCATGGTCATTGCAATCGTGAACGTGCCCCAAGGGCTCGACTTCAGCGCGTTCACGACGATCAGCGCCGCGACGCCCAGCAGGATAATCAGAATCGCAATCACCGCCACGTAAGCGACGAATCCCCCGACGGGCCCGATCTCGTCCTTGGCCATCGCGGTCAGCGATTTGCCGTCGCGCCGCACCGAGAAAAGAAGAATGACGAAATCCTGTACGCAGCCCGCAAACACGGCGCCCGCCAGCACCCACATCGTCCCCGGAAGATACCCGAATTGCGCCGCCAGCACCGGCCCCACCAGTGGCCCGGGCCCTGCAATCGCCGCGAAGTGGTGTCCAAAGACCACCCATTTATTGGTGACAAGAAAATCGCGGCCGTTCTCCAGCCGCTCCGCCGGAGTCGCGCGCAGGCCGTCCAGCGCAAGAATCTTCATTGCGATGAACTTGCTGTAGAACCGGTAACCGAGCGCGTAGCAGCAGGTCGCCGCCGCCACCAGCCAAAGTGCGTTGATGGGCTCGCCGCGATGCAGAGCTACAGCGCCAACCGCCAAAGCGCCCAGAAATGCGACTGTTCCCCAGCCCAAAATCGCAAGAGTTCTATTCATTCTCGCCAATCCAGTGATCGGTGTGCCGCGTGCAGCAGCAGGCGACTGAACGAAGGCTAGCCCGCTTCGCTGGTCATAATGAAAAGCGGCTTCATCTCGAAGCTCTTGTAGTGCGGCCGGAGGCGGTCGACATTGTAGTGTTCCTTCACGTTGACAACTTTCTTCGAGGCGGTCACGGTATCGATGGGCATGTTGTCGTAACGGCCATTCCTCAGCACCACAAGCCGTCCGTGGATCCTTCCCAAGAGCAGGTCCAAGGCGAGGTTGCCATAAGCCATCGGAACGATGGAATCAATGGCATCGGGATCACCGCAGCGGACCAGGTAGCCCAGTTTCTGAGTGAGGGTGTTAATGGTCTTGCCCTTGTTGTATTTGGGTGAAAGCTCCTTTAGTTTCTCCGACACCAGCTCGCCAATGCCCCCGAGTTTCTTGTGGCCGAATGCGTCAGTAGTTTCCTTTTCGAAGACCATCTCTCCGCCTTTGAACATCGCTCCTTCGGAGACCAGGACGACGGAGTAGTGGCTGGGGTTCTTCTGGCGGTCATGCACCAATAATTCAGTGAGGCGCTCGATGTCGAACTGGTGCTCCGGGATCACGCAGCGGTGCGCGGCTCCGGCCATGGTGGGCAACATCGCAGTGAATCCGGCATAACGGCCGAAGACCTCGAGCACCATGAAGCGTTCGTGGGAGCCGGCGCTGGTGCGCAGGCTGTTCGTCATGGAAATGGTTCGCGTCACGCAGGTGCTGAAGCCGATACAGTAATCGGTACCGGGCACATCATTGTCCATGGTCTTGGGAATGGCGACCACCTTCACGCCTTCCTGATAGAGGCGCACGCCATAGCTCAGCGTGTCATCCCCGCCGATGGGGATGAGGTAGTCGATGCCGAGCCAATCCAGATTCTTCAGAACTTCCCCGGTCAGGTCGTTCTTCTCGGCGCTATAAGTAGCCTTCAGGTGAGCCGGGACGCGGGACTTCTCCACCCGGCTGGGGTTCGTGCGTGAAGTATGCAGGAACGTCCCGCCGGTGCGGCCGGTGCGATTGACCAGATCCTCGGACAGCGTCTGAAAGTTCTCGCTGTTGTCGTAATCTTTTTCGCGGACCAGGTCTACGAGCCCTGCCCAACCCCGGCGGATGCCGATCACCTGGCAGCCTTCGCGCATCGCGCGGATGGTTACGGCGCGGATGGCGGGGTTCAGGCCAGGCACGTCCCCGCCACCAGTCAGAATTCCGATTACACCCTTCTTTGCTTTCACGTTTTCCACCCTGTCAGTTCGCAGATGTCTGGTCGGTTGCTGATCTAATTGTGACAGATTTCTTGATCAGCAACGACGATTCCCAAAGAAGAATTGGATCGCAGTTAATGAACAATATTCCCGCGCTCGGGACTACGACATGATCCGGGTTGTAAACGAATTCTTGCAGAAAGCCGACCGATCTCGATGCAGGGGAAGATAGAATGCTCCCGGGATGCACAGTGGGCGACCAAATCTCTATCGGCACAAGGCCCTCAAGTGGATGGCAGTTCCGTTGTTCTCCATCGTGTTATTGATTCCCTGCTTTTGGCAATCGCGAATTCAGTCGGCCGATCTGTCGAGCCACATCTACAACGCCTGGCTGGCGCGCCAGATCCATCAAAGCAAAGCGCCGGGCCTCTGGATTTCTTTCCAATCGACCAACGTCCTGTTCGATCTGACGTTGGAGTGGCTATTACCGCGCGTGGGTTCAGACCTCGCGCAACGCCTTGCCGTGTCAATTTCAGTCTTGGTGTTTGGATGGGGCGCCATCCTCTTCATCTTTCGCGTGGCCGGCAGGAATTGGTGGTTTGCCGCGCCCTGTATCGCGATGCTTGCGTACGGCTTCATCTTCCACATGGGACTCTTCAACTTTTATCTGGCAACGGGTTTGTGCCTTTGGTATCTCGCGATCTCCTGGGGAAAAGGTTGGCGAGTTCACGCTATAGCTACACCGCTTCTGATCGCGGCCTGGATCGCCCATCCCCTTCCAGTCTTGTGGGCTGTCAGCACAGCAGCATACGTCGCGGTTGCAACTCGGGTTCAACCAGGCCGCCGGCCCTGGTTGCTGATGCTCGGACTAGCAGCTCTTGTGACTTTTCGTTACATTCTCACCCATCGATACGCCCACTCCTGGTCTCTCGATCAGGCAATCTTGATCACTGGCGCCAATCAAGTCGCCCTTTTCGGCCTGAAGTACTTGCTCCCATTCGCCGCCCTTCTGGCGGTATGGTTGCTGTTGCTCCGGAAGCTGGTTAAGGATGTGGGCACGGCACGTCTGATCGTGACGATCCCGTTCCAACTTTGGCTGTTGAACGCCGCCGCCGTACTGCTGATTCCCGACCGTGTAATGTTTCCGCAGTTCGGCCATCCCTTTGGCTTTATCGCCGAACGACTGTCTTTGGCGGCTGGTCTCTCGATGTGCGCGCTTCTCGCGGCAACTCCCACCAATCGTTCGACGAGAGTTGCGCTGGTCGTGGTCGCCGTATCCTTCTTCGGACTTCTCTACTCTGACGAGCGGAAGCTCAACTCGATGGAAGACCGTCTCGACGCTGCACTGAGCGCATTGCCTCAAGGACAACGTGTTGTCGGCATCCTCCCCGACCAGTCGCTGCATTCGCTCTGCTTCCACCATGACCTCGATCGCGCCTGCATTGGCCGTTGCTTGAGTTATGCGAATTATGAGGCGTCTTCGCGGCAGTTTCGCATTCGCGCCGGGCCCGACAACGGAATCGTGTTGGACGACCTCGCTGATGTAGATGCCGTCGGCGGCGGCACTTACATTGTGCAGTCTCGCGATCTCCCCATATACGTTGTCTATCCGTGCGGCTCGGGCCTCACCGAGGTCTGCTTACGTTCATTGCAGTTGGGCGAGACCGTGGCGAAGAGTACAGAAAACGCTCCAGTGCCAGCGAGATAGCAGTCGATGCAATCACGCATCCCCCACGCCATATGCAAAGACGGCATCGCATTGCGCGGCGCTGGGATCGGCAGCGTGATCGGATGTGGTTCGTTGCGAAGTCGGTATAGACTTATTGATATGGATCATACTAGACGATCGGAATAGGCGTGCGAGAAAGCACCAGAAGTATGCAGGATTCAGCAACCACAGATTATGAAGAATATCCTTGGTACAGGAGAATTGAACTTTACGATCTGCCATCCAAGAAGGAGTTGCATGTGTCGCTACATGTTAATGTGCCGTTGTTAGTAATGGGCATTGTTCTAATCATCTATCTTTGGTTTGAGAAGAAGTATAGATAGTTCATATCGTTTAATCCTCTCTCTAGTGTCAAACACATAGAGATAAGAATCCAGCACTCGCGCGCGCCCACTCACCGTGAGGTTCAGCGCCACCAGAGAAGCCAGAACGAATGCGACGATGCCGGCTCCGACCAGGGTCCATCTCAGGAGACGCCGGCTTTCTTCTGGACTTGGGACCAGAACCAGCACCAGGTAGACAGAAGAGGGAATCTGCGCGGGATGCCGGAGAATCAGGGCGGTGCCGGATCTGTTAATGGTCAATTTGATTTCACTACGGACGTGCTCGGGCATCGAGTATATCGTGAAAGCTGCAGCGCGGCGGTTCCGCCACGCCGGCTGCAGTTAGTCGCCGCACCCGCGCGCTTTTTTTTGTCTCTGGAGTGAGCAAGGCACATGAGGGCTTTCCTCTGGCTTCTGTTGAGCTTGTTCGTCAGTGCGACTACATGGCTCTATCTCCATCGCGTTCTGATCCCATGGGAACACCATGTGAATGTTGAAATCGGCACAATGAAAGCCGAACTCGGTGACTTATATTCCCCATGGGTTGGCGCGCGCGATGTTCTTCTTTACGCGCGCAACCCATATTCGGCGGCCGTCAGCCACGAGATTCAGATCGCGTTTTACGGGCGCGTTGTTACGCAAGCGCCTGAAGTCTCCGCCCAAGACGCAGTGGACGAGCAACGATTCGCTTATCCCGTATACGTCGTATTCCTCATGGCTCCCACGGTGAACTTGACTTTCGTCGAGGTCGAGTCTTGGGCGCCGCTCGTTCTCGCACTATTGACCGTTATAGGCGTGCTCCTCTGGTTCGACACCGTGCGCTGGCGTCCATCGTGGCCAACCCTTGCGGCTGCAGTGTTATTCGTTCTCAGTACGCCGCCGATCGTACAAGGATTGCGCCTTCGTCAACTCGGGCTGATCGTGGGCTTCCTTCTCGCCTTGGCCACATGGTGCGTATCGAAGAATCGGCTGGCAACTGCGGGCGTACTGCTCGCTGTCTCGACTATCAAACCGCAGATGGTCGCCCTCCCCATGGTGTGGTTCGTGTGCTGGGTGATAGGTGACTGGCAAAAGCGATGGCGGCTGTTAGCGGGCTTTGCGGCGACACTGGCTGCGCTGATTGGAGCCGGAGAAGTGATTCTGCCTGGATGGCTGCATTACTTTTTCGAAGGTTTACGGGCTTATCGACAATATGCCTACAGGCCGCCTCTGCTCGAACTGGCGCTTGGCAACACACTCGGAGAAATACTCTCAGGAGCGGTGATCGTAGGCATTCTGGCATTTGCCTGGAAAAATCGAAAAGAAGCCGGAGATTCACCACGGTTCACCATGGTCCTGGCGGCGTTCCTCATCGCCAGTCTGCTCACGATGCCGCTCTATCCGCTATTCAATCAGTTGTTGCTGGTTCTACCGGTAATTATTATTCTTCACGATTGGGCTAGTCTGCGCCCCCCCGCTCGTTACGCTTTCATTGCGATCCTGGCCTGGTCTTCAATCACGTCAGTTACGCTATTGCTCTTGTTTCCCCTTAGCTCCTATCCCTCCGGCCTAATGCCGTTGTTGCCCGCGGTCGGCACTCTCATTCTGCCCTTCATTTTGCCCCTCCTGTTGCTAAGCAGGCATAGGACATGACACCGTTGAATGCCGCCACTTGGCTCACTGCCAAACGCCTGCGCGCCCACGGGTTGATCCTCGCGCTCTGCCTTTGGTCCGTATACGTGTGGAACATGGCCACGCCTGGCCTGCTTGATCGCGCCGGCAACCTCAAGGGCACAGACTTCCTGCATCTCTACACGCTCGGATCACTGGCCCTGAATCACCGCGGGAGCGACCTGTACAACCTGGAAGCGCAATCTCAACTCGCCGCGCGCCGGATCCCCACCGCCGCCGGCATCCGCTACTTGCCGCTTTATCCGCCGCAGGTTTCGTTCTTCTTCGCGCCCTTTGCCCGCCTGTCCTACTCTTGTGCGCTGATCCTCTGGCTTACTCTCAGTTCGCTCATTTACGGCGTGTGCTGCTATGCCCTCTGGCGCGCCTGCCCCAGACCTGCGAAAACAAGAAATGACCGTCGTGATTCTCGCCCTGGCCTACCCTGCCTTCTGGCACCTCATCGCCTGGGGACAGACTTCCGCTCTGGCTCTCGCCTGCTTCACCGTCGCATTCTTAGCTCTACGTGCCCAGCGCGAATTTCTCGCGGGCCTGGCCCTCGGATGCCTCATCTTCAAGCCCCAACTAGCCCTGGCCTCGGCGCTCGTCTTTGTTGTCACACTCAACTGGCGGGTGATCGCCGGCGCGCTTCTTTCAGCCGCCGCCCAGTTGACCGCAGCCTGGCTTTACTACGGCCTCGGCCCGCTTCACGCATGGATATGCACACTCTTCAACTTGCCCAGCATCCTTCCTCTGCTTGAGCCCCGGCTCTACCAAACTCACTCCCTGCGCACTTTCTGGATCATGCTCGTCCCTTGGCCCGCGCCTTCTCTCGCGCTCTACCTCGCGACTGCGCTCCTGATATCGGCCTTGACTGTAGCTTGCTGGCGAAGCCGCCTATCTTTGTCGTTGCGCTATTCGGCGCTGTTGCTGGCGACCGTTCTTCTCGCTCCGCACCTCACCGTCTATGACCTCGTGATCCTCGCGCCCGCATTCCTGCTACTCTCCGATTGGATCGTCTCTCAACCCGACCACTATGACATTCGCCCCTTCAAACTTCTCCTCTATCTGGCGTTCATACTTCCGCTGCTCGGCCCACTCGCGCGCTGGACACACTTCCAGCTTTCCGTCCCCGTGATGGCCGCTCTCTTGTATGGGATCTGGAACCTGAGTAGGAAATCTGTTCTGGCTCCGAATTTTCTCTGATCGAAATCTACTGCCCGAACAAGAACCGCAGCGCCTCAGGGAACCGCTCCGCCCACGCCGCCTCGTTGTGCCCAGCTCCATCCTTGATCACCAGCCGCAACCGTCTTTCACTGAGCACGGCTCGACGCATGATGGCCGCCAGTTCCCGCACATCATCCACTACGGTCCGGCTCCGCTCCGCGCTTCCTGCCTCGGCAGTTCCCGCTGCCAGAAATATTCTCTCCGGCCAAATTCTCACCGACCGGCTCTCCCGGATAAGCTGCCGGCCCGACGCCCACAGCGACGGACTCTCCAACAGCAGCCGCCCAATCACTCCCGGCCGCGCCATCACCGTATACAGCGCAATCAGCCCTCCCAACGACGATCCCCCCAATCCGGTATTCTCCGGCCCGATCGCAACCCGGTAATTGCTCCCCACAAACGGCATCACTTCCTTCATCAGAAAATCCGGATAATACCGCCCCTGCACCCGCAGCAATCTCGGATGCATCGACCGGTATGGCATGTATTCGCGAATCCGTTCCTTGCCCGTATTATCCATGCCCACAAAAATCATAGGCGGCACCGCGCCTTCGCGGATCAACCGCTCCGCCGTCTCATCCACCTGCCACTCGATTCCCGCGAATGCCGTCGCTGCCTCAAACAGATTCTGCCCGTCATTCAAATAAAGCACCGGATAATGCCGGCCTGCGTTCTCCGCGTCGTCATATCCCGGAGGCAGCCACACTCGCAAGAAACGCGTGTTCCGGAAGATCCGGCTGCGAAATTCATGCAGCCGCAGATCGCCGGCCGCTCCCGTCGCGCGCACGACCTCAGCAACCGTCCCAGCCCCATTCTGGATTTGTTGGATTTTTCCCATCAGAAGAGTATTTTCGTCGCAGCTCGAGTAGAAGAGTCTCAAAGCCACTTCGAAAGGGCGCAAATTCAGCAGCTCAAAACAGCAACTGCTTTTGCGTGACGCCTGTTTTGAACTGGCGCAGCGCTTCAGAGCTGCGAGCGAAGCCAAGAGTGATGACAGCATTAGCCCCGAGGTGATCGATCAGCCTAAGCCCGCGCCTTCACCACTCCCGCCAACCCCGTGATCCCGCAATCAGCCCCAGAGAACTCAAACACAGAATGCACCAGGTATCCAGCACAAACCCCTCGACATATGTCAGATACAGTGCGAACCCCAATCCCGCCAATGCCGCCGCCAGCAACCGCACGGCGTCTCTGCCCGCGATCGATAACGTCGCCAGCGCCAAAAGCACCCCGTAGCCGACAACGCCAATCCCCGCCACCGGAATTCCCATCAGGCTCGAATACTCACTCCGGTTCACGATGTCGCAATTGAATCTCTCCCCGAGATCGCAGAACGCCGACGCCGACTTCGCATAATGCCGCTGCAGCGACACCGCCGAAACCACCACTCCCGCCACAGACAAAACCGCGATAGCCAGATACAGGGCCCGATTGTTCCTGACGGAAGTTGCGTTCGCCTCAGGCAGATTTCCGGTTGCACTCACGGCAAACTGCACCCAGTCTTATCGCTCAACTCCTGCATGGGAAAGACGCCTTCGATCGGCGGGCCTGCACCAAACTGCCAACTCGGAAACAACTTCACCCCAGCCGCCTTGCATGCCGGTGCCAATTCATGGGAGCCTTTGATCGCACATTCCACATAAGGCACGTACTGAAACGCTTTTCCAAACATTGCTTTCTGATCAGCGCAGTGTGGACACCAGTACAGCCCGTACATCTTCGCCTGTTTTGTCGCCAGACACTTCGCAAACCCATCGTAGCGGTGATTTTTGTATTCCCAACCAGCGGCCCAAGCCACCACGAACAACACCACAATTCCGGCCCAGATCGATTTTTTCCGCGACTGCGGAGTCGACTCCGGCGTCCCCACCCGCTCCTGCTGCCGCTTTCGCCTCGCTTCAGACATGATTCTTTTTATACCATGGCCTTCGCGCACGCATGATTCACGATTCTTTCCTTCCGTACTTCCAGACTCCGGCAAGAGCCATCGTCTGGATAAGGCAGGCCGCAATCACCATGAGGATTGCCAGCCGAAACAGTGGCGCATCCAGCGATTCAAGCGGCATCGTCGCAACAAGTAGCACAGGAAGGCAAAGAAGCGTAACCGCATTCAGCCCTGCCTGGCGCAGAGCCCACGATTGTCCTAGGGCCCGCCCCGCCCAAAATGTCGATACTCCCAAAGGCAGCAGCAAAATCCCCACCAGGATATGGTTAAGCCGCATGGCTGCGATTACCAGTGAAGCGTGATCGGAACGCAATTGCCGGCTCGACCAGCCGATTAAGAATGGCGTTGCTATCAGATGAATGATTCCTAGCAAGATCAGCAGAATGCCGGTCGCCTGCGTCAACCTCGGCGCCCAGCGTGCGAGTTTTTCGAAATCATACCCATGCAAATATGCTATCGAGCCGTACACTCGCATCTATGCGACAACGTCCAACGCTCCCGGCAAAACATCCAATTCCTCGCAATGCAGCGTCAGCACTTCCCCATCCACCATCAAATCTACGGGAGCGTCCAGATCAAACTCGACCCGCGCGACGGCTTTTCGCTCGGCCAAAGGATGCTCAATATGCGTTCCGTCATAGAGTTTCGGCAAGTTCCGGATCAGCCCCAGCCGCCCGATCGCACCCCACCGGACATATTCAATCAGTCCGCTGTTTACCTCGGCCTTGGGAGCGATCATCATCGTCCCGCCAGTAAACTTGCTGTTGTTGAAACTGAGAAACAAACATCGCCGCCGGTCGAATTCCGTTTCCCCGTCCACCCGCACCGGAAACGGCCTCCTCTCCAACCGCGCCAGTCCCAGAAAAATCGAAATGAAGTATCCCGACTGGCCGTGGCTGCTGAACCGCCGCGCCCGCAGTGTGGCCACGTCCGCTGCGAAACCTATACTCAATAAATTAATGTAGTGGATTACTCCGCCGCGGTGCCGCAGCCGCAGCACATCGCAGGTCTGCGTTCGTCCCGCAATCAGCGCTTCGATCGCGTGCTCCACCCCACGGTCGCTGAAATCGCGCAGAAAAGAATTTCCTGTCCCCAGCGGCAAGAACCCCAGCGTCGGACGCCCGGCCGCGCCAGCCTCCGGAAAAAGACCGTTCACGACCTCATAAGAAGTTCCATCCCCGCCCACCGCAATGAAACGCCGCCGTCCGCGCCCGAAAGCCTCCCGCGCCAGCCGCGTTGCGTCCCCGGCGCCACGCGTCTCCACTACGTCAACCTCAACCCCGCCCGATCGCAACCGCTCGAGCGCCGCACCCAGCATCTTTCGGCTTCGCCCGCCTCCCGCCGCGGGATTCACGATGGCCAGATAGGACGACCGCACATTCACAACCCCACCACCGCTCCCCGCTCAAGCGTCTTTCCCATCTCCTCCGCCAGCGCCTGCCGCTTGATCTTCATCGAAGCCGTCCGCGGAAAATCTTTCTCCCAAATCACATATCCATTCACGCGTTTGAAATCTGGCAACCGCCGATTACGGTTTAGGACCTCACCCTGTAGCGCGCTGTCGAAGCGCTGATTCTGCTCCAGCCGGAGCGCCATCACCAGCATTTCCCGTCCCAATTCCTTTTGCGGCCACACATAATTCGCCGCGAACACGCAATATTCCCTCACCGGCAGTCCGTCGAACATTGTCTCAATGTCCTCGGGATAAATATTCTTCCCGCCCTCGGTGACGATCATGTTCTTTTTCCGTCCGAAAAGTTGCAGATGCCCGCTGCTGTCAAACCGTCCCAAATCGCCCGTCAGCAGCCATCCATCGACAATCGTTTCTACCGTCAGCTCAGCGTCGTCCAGATAGTGCGACATCACCGTCTTGCTCCGCGCGGCAATTTCCCCAATTCCTTCCTCATTCGGACTCAGCACCCGCAGTTCCACTCCCGGCAGCGGTTTGCCCACCGTGTCCGCTCGAAACGGCTTCAGATCGTTCAAGGTGAGCGCCGTCCCCGCTTCCGTCAGCCCGTAACCGTTCACCACCGGAATTCCCAAATCATAAAAGAACTGCATCGTCGAAGGTTCCATGAAAGCGCCGCCTGTGATCAGCGCCAGCAGTTCTCCGCCAAATGCCCGATGCACCTGCGGCAGCAGGGCGCGGCTCACTTTCACCAGCGGTTTACGCCGCGTCAACAATCTGTTGAGACCAATCATTCGATTCAACATCGTGCGCTTCCACGCTGGCAACTCATCGAACTTCGCCCGCAACCCGCGTTCCAGGTTCTTCACGATCATCGGGACCAGAGACACATAAGTGATCCGGTAGCGCACGAACGCATCGCGCACAAACTCCGGACGGAGCGTGCGCAAATGCACCACGCACGCTCCGCACACAAACGGCCCAATAAATCCCACCATGAAATCAATCGCGTGGTTCGTCGGCAGAATGCTCAAATACCGCACCCGGGCCAGAATGGATACCATGCCGTCAATGCCCGGCACTGCTCCAGATAGTTCTCGTGCGTCAGCACGCAACCTTTGGGATGCCCGCCCGTGCCCGACGAATACACGATGCAAGCCACATCCTCCCGCCGACGCATGACAAAATCGGGCGCGCCTTTGCGCTTGAAATCCTCCCAACGAAACCCTCCCGCCAGATCCGCGCCCGGCGCCGCCTCCGTCACCAGAACCAGCTTTGCTTTGATGTTGTGAAATTCAGCCGATTGTGTAATTGCCTGCCACAGGTAATACTCGACGACCAGCACCTTAGCCTTCGAGTGCTCCAGCAATTGCAACTGCTCGGCTGCCGTTAGTTTGAAATCCAGAGGAACCAGCACGCCTCCGGTATGAAAAATCGCATACGCCGAAATCAGCCACTTCGACTGATTCGTCATGAGGATGGCCGCGCGATCGCCCGCATCGAAATCCGCATCCTCAAGCGCTCGCGCCAAAGATAGACTGATCTCCTTGAAGTCGGAGTAGGTCAGGCGCACCTTTTCGCGATCGCGGTCAGCCTCAATCGAGCGGGTTCACCCGAAAAGCGATCCAGCGCGTCGCGCAGCGCCGCGCCCAGACAGCTATATTTCTGGAGATCGAGCATAGGAGAATTGCTGATTGTAGATTGGTGATTGCTGATTAACAACCCGAGTTACACGGTTTCAATCATCAATCGACATCCATCAAACGTCCACAATCAACAATTGGTGTGCTAGAGTCGCGCCTGGATCTTACCTGCTAGCGTGCGAAAGTCGGAGACTCCCTGCAACTCATAATCCGGAAGCTCCACCCGAAAATGATTCTCCAGCTTGGTCAACAGGTCAAGCGTCTGCAAGCTGTTAATCCCCAGGGTCTTGAAGAAGTCATCGTCGGGTGAGAGC
>CAVYVQ010000043.1:0-119880 GCA_963771895.1 uncultured Acidobacteriaceae bacterium
TACCCCTGGTTCCCGTGGTAACTCGTTCGTACACTCCCTTTTGGTAACCCTTGGTAACCATGCGGTTCCGCTTTCCAGACGTACAATTGCCCTAGTCCGACCGGCCATCTCCGGAACAGGAGTTTGGCCAGGTGGGTTCCGCGGTGGAACACTCTCTGGAGCCGCCATCAGTTTTTCGCTTTAGAAGTTTCTTGGGTTTAGAAGTTTTGTCGGTTTATGAGGTTGTCGGTACAGAAGTTTTCGGTGTAGAAGTTTTCGGTATAGAAGTTTTCAGTATAGACCAGGGGCTGGAGTTCGTACTCATATGGCGTTCGGTTTCGGGTTCAACAAACAGAAGGTTCTCAGCGCTGCGGAGAAGTATGTCCAGCAGGGCAAGATGCAAAACGCCATTGCTGAGTATGAAAAGGTCCTCAAGGCCGATCCCAAGGATCTTACGGTTACCAATACCGTCGGGGACCTTTACTCCCGGTTGGGTGAAGCCGACAAAGCCACCGAATGCTTCAAAGCTGTGGGCGATGCCTATGCCAACCAGGGTTTCACGGTCAAGGCGATCGCCATGTACAAGAAGATCAGCAAGCTCAAGCCATCGCTCGAGAGCGTGCTGAAGCTGGCCGAACTTTATACGCAGCAGGGACTTTTTAATGACGCGCGCGCCCAGTATCTGCAGGTGGCCGAAGAATTCCTGAAATCGGGCGCATTGGAGGACGCGGTCCGCATCTTCCAGAAGATTCTGGAAATGGATCCGGAAAACACCACCATGCGCGTCCGCCTGGCGGAAGTCTACATCCGCCTGGGAAAGAAGAATGACGCCTGGCAAATATTCTCCGCCGCCGCCGAGACTTTGCGCGCCAAGGGGTCGCTGAGCGCAGCGGAAGAAGTTCTGCAGCGCATGCTCACCCTCGATCCGGGCAACAGCTACGCGCTGCTTATGCAGGGGCGCAATCTGCTGGAGGCCGGGGACGCCGCGGCCGCGATCGAATCATTGCAGAAAGTTTCCGATCTCGACTCCAATCCCGACGGCCTGCGCGATCTGCTCAAGGCTTATCTTAAGACTGGCCGCCTCTCGGATGCGGGGACTCTGGCCAGCAAGCTTCTGACTGTCCACAACGACCTGCCCGCCATATCTACCTTTACCGACGCGCTGATGCAGGCCGGCCAGTACGAGAACGCGCTTCAGGTGTATGACCAGCACGCCGACCGCCTGCTGGCGGAAGACTCCGACAAGGTTCTAAAGAATCTGCATTCCATTATCGGGTACGTGCGCGACAATCCCGCTTTGCTGGAAAAACTTCTCGACCTCTTCCAGAAGGCGGGAGATAGCACTCACATCACTGAAGTCGTCGAGTTGCTGGCGCACGCCTCGGTGCAGTCCGGCGATCTGCCGCGGGCCCGCGATCTGTATCAGAAGCTGGCTACCATGGAGCCTGGAAATCCCCTGCACATGAACAATTACCAGCAGGTGGTCAGCCAGATCGGCGGAGATTCCGGTGCTAAGCTGATTTCGGCGGAAGAAGCGGCCGTGATCGTCGATGAGTTGGAAGCTACCGCTCCTTCGATCCACCAGCATTATTCCGATGAGGTCGCCCTCGCGGTTCGTTCCGCGCTTACTGACGCGGAACTTTTCATTTCCTACAACATGCCCGCCAAGGCTCTGGGGCCGCTGATGGCAGCGCTGCCGCAGGCGCCGAATGATCTTCGTTTGAACCAGCGCCTGGCGGCTCTGCACACGCGGGCCGCGCGTTTCGCCGAGGCCGGTGTCTGTTGCCGCACTCTGCAGAACATTTATTCCGAAGCGGGCTATCCCGAAGAAGCTACGCGTTACGGTGAACTTGCGGGCCGCTACGAAGAGCGCTCGGCAGCATCCACACCCGCCGATTCGATCGTGGAGCGCGCCGCTTCCCCAGCATCTCTGGCAGAGATTTCAGTCGTGGCTGCAGGTCTCGACTCCCTGGCCGGCGACTGCGCCCGAGCCTGCCGACGAAGCCGAATTCGCCATCGTCAGCGATCCTGACGACGATCAAGACCACATTCAGCACGGCCAGCAGGCCTCGCCCGCCGCTGAATCTCCGGCGGTTCCGGCCGAGATCGATCTGTCCTCCGAGTGGGACGACGCCCTCACTGTCGAACCCGACACGCCAGCGGGTGAAGCTGCGGAGATCGAAGTCACCGATGCTGCCGCCGGTCAGGAGATATCTGACGGGCAAGCCTCGACCCGCAGAAGGCAAACGAAGCCGCCGAGGAGATCCGTTTCTACCTCGAGCACGGTATGCCTGAGCAGGCTTCGGTAGCCTTTGAAAAACTTCAAGCTCTTACCAGTGACGAAGCCATCTTGTCGGTTCTTGAAGCCGAAATCCAGGCCGCTGCGCAGCACGCCGAGCCGGTGGATGAAGTAGCTACAGTCGAAGCCGTCTCTGAATTCGCCACCGACGAGCCTCAGGCCGAATTCACCGTCGATGAAATTTCAGCCACTGCACCGGAATCCGCGGCGGCCGTCGAACAGACTTTTTCCGAACCGAAGGCCCCCGTGGCGGAAACGCACGCGCCGCCTGCGCTTCACGATGAGAATGCCGGGATACAGCCTCCAGTCAGCGAGCCCGCCGTCGCGGCGGCGCCTGGAGTTCTGCAGGAGTTCGTCTCCGATCTTGAGTCTTCCCTGGGCGAGACCTTTCTTCCAGGAACGATCTCGCATGAGGCGGAACCCGCGGTCGAGCATGCCGCGAAGAAAGCATCCGAACCGGAACACGAAGCCCAGCCCGAGCTTGAGCCGGTCGGGAATTCGGCGCCTACATCTTTCGGCGTGCCCCAAACCGAAGTCATCGGCGAATTTGTCGCCGATCTCGAAGCTTCTCTGGGTGACGACTTCCTGAAGGGCGCGCCAGTTGCCGAATCCGAGCCGGCGCCGCAGGCTCGGCCATGGTCCGCAGCAGATTGAGACTGCCTGTCGCCGCAGCACCAGCGCAGCATTGGCCCGCGCCCACAGCTGGGCCGCCGCTCCTCCGGCCAGCGCTCCGATCGCCGCCAGCGCCGCAGCAGCGGCAGCATCTTCTTCTTCTGGCGCTCCGGCACTTTCATCGGAAGTTGCGGCCCCAGTCGCGCACCCGCCCGCGCCCGCTGTGCCCATGCCACACATTTCTCCAGGGATTCCCAGCGCCTCGGCGGCTGCCAAGTCTTCTCCATTCGGCGAGGATGCCGGCGTGGATCTTGCGGAAATGTTCGGCGAGCTCAAGCACGACCTCGAAGCCGGCTCTTCGACTACCGAAGAAGATCCTGAAACCCACTACAACCTCGGCATCGCCTTCCGCGAAATGGGATTGCTCGATGAAGCCATTGGCGAGTTGCAGAAGACCTGTCAGGCTGTCGACCGCGGACATCCTTTCCCGCAGGTTATGCAGACCTATACCTGGCTGGCCCAATGCTTCCTCGACAAGGGCTTACCGGACGCCGCGATTCGCTGGTATGACAAGGCTCTTCACGCCCCGGGCATTGACGAAGAGACGCGGACGGCTCTCCACTACGAAATCGCCGCCGCCTATGAGACTGCCGGTGACAAACCCTCCGCCCTCAAGCACTTCATGGAGGTTTACGGCCGCAACATCGATTATCGCGACGTGGCCGAGCGCATCAAGCCTCTGAAGTCGTAGAATATCCCGATGGATTTTGTTTCTCAGTCTTTCTTTCCGGCACACGGTGGATTGTCGGTCGATCTGCGCCTCATTCCGGCCCCGCTGCAGCGGAGCGCCCGGTGACCGATCCCAAGTTGCCTGTCGAAACCAGCCCAGCCGCGCCCGGCCAGCCCGCGCCCGGACCGGGCGAATCCATCGACGGGATTCTCGACCCGAAGGCCGGTTTCGGTCACTCCCGGTAACAACGGCTTGCAACTCTGGCTGCACCGCGCGTCTGTCTTTCTTTTCGTCTTGATCAGCGCGGTTGCCGGCGTGCTGCTTGTGATCCTGCCCTGGACCCCCGAGTGGACCGACAACTATCTTCTGCTCTCGTTTCCCTGGCTTCGTACCCTGGTCTCCACCGGCTTCTTCCGCGGCCTGTGCAGCGGTTTGGGATTGCTCGACATCTGGATCGGCTTCTGGGAAGCTCTCCACTACCACGAACACCAGTAGCGCCGAAGCAATGCGGCGAATTTTGCAAGACAGGATTCATCACGCGAATTTCTTAACACTCGATTCCACATCGTGAGTTCGACATGACCAACAAACTCCAACCCGCCCCTCTTGCCTACCAGAACGAACCCTTTCTCAACAGTCCCGACGGACGCATTCTCCGCATCCTGGCTGAGTATCAGGAACCGCTGTCGCGTTTTCGCCGGGAGCAGATTCAGGACACGGTCGTCTTCTTCGGCTCGGCCCGCTTCCAGGGAGCCGCCGCCGCCCGGAAGAATCTGGTCGCCGCGGAAAGAAACGACGCGAAAGTGCCCGCGCCAGCAACAGGAAAAAAACCTGAAGAAAGCGCTCGCCGCCGTCGAAATGGCCCGTTACTACGAAGACGCGCGGCGTCTGGCTTTTCTTCTGACCGAATGGTCGATTCAGATTCCCGCGCGCCGCCGCCGTTTTGTCGTCACCACCGGCGGCGGTCCCGGCATCATGGAAGCCGCCAATCTGGGCGCCCAGGAAGCCGGAGGCAAAACCATCGGCCTTAACATCAATCTGCCTTTCGAGCAGTATCCCAATCCCCACATCACGCCCTCGCTCAACTTCGAGTTTCACTACTTCTTCATGCGCAAGTTCTGGTTTGCTTACCTGGCCAAGGCACTGGTGATTTTTCCCGGCGGATTCGGCACCATCGACGAGCTTTTCGAAATCCTTACCCTAGCGCAGACCGACAAACTCGCCAAGAAGATTCTCGTCGTCATTTACGGCAGCGAATATTGGCACCGCATCATGAACTTCCAGGCCTTTGTCGACGCCGGCACCGTCGCTCCCGAAGACCTAAACCTGTTCAAGTTCGTCGACACTCCCGAAGACGCTTTTGCATTCCTCCGCGACGGACTGACCGAATACCATCTGGGTGGCCCGCCAAAGAAAGAAAAGGAGCAGGAAGTTCTCCCGGAGATTGCTAAGACCAGACCGTGAAGGGCTGGGCGCATCAGCCTTCTTGTGCTCTAAACTGATAGCGGAAAGCTGATGACTGAACGCGCTCTCCTCTACTACATCACCGACCGAGCGGCCTTTCCTGGCGACGAGCGCATGCGCCGCCTTCGTCTCCTCGACAAAATCGCGGAAGCTGCAAGCTACGGCATCGACTACATCCAGCTCCGCGAAAAAGACATGCCGGCTCGTGAGTTGGTGTCGCTGGCCCGCGAAGCAATGCGCATCATCCGCGATAAAACGAAACCGGCATCCGGCATCCGGAGTCCGGCAACCGCTCTGCTCATTAATTCCCGCACCGACATCGCTCTGGCCAGTGGCGCCGCAGGCGTTCACCTGCCGGCTAACGACATTGCCCCGGAAGAAGTTCGAGTCGCGTGGAAGTCTGAAGCAAGGCAATGTGGCGCGGGCACTCCCTTCGACAAGCTCAGGGCAGGCTCTGCCCGCGAAATCTCACCACAAGATCCGCTGATAGCCGTCTCTTGTCACTCCCCTGAAGAAGTCGTTCAAGCCACTGCCAAGCAAGCCACTTTTGCCGTCTTCGCTCCCGTCTTCGAAAAACAAGGTGTGCCCGGAACCCGCCCCACCGGCTTCGAAGCTCTTCGGCAAGCCTGCCGCACGACGATCCCGGTGCTCGCGCTGGGAGGCGTGACTCTGCAGAACGCCGAGTCCTGCCTGCAAGCTGGGGCAGCCGGCATCGCCGCGATCCGCCTTTTCCAGGAAAACGATATAGGCACAATCGTCCGCGAGTTGCGCAGCTGATCGTTATCTGGAAACAGAAGCCGCGCCGCAAAGCGGCGCGGCCTTTGTCATCGCCCACACCTGCGTCCACTACTGCGCCGGTGTTTCGGAGCCCGGAGTAGCCGGTGCACTGGCTGTCACTTCAGCCGCGGGCGCGATCTTCGCCGTGGCCAGGATCTTCTCCAGCCGCTGGAAGACTTGCTCACGGTCCACGTGCTTGGCGTCATCGGTCTTGACCCCAGTGGTCGCAACCTTTAGCGCGAACTCGTAGCAAGCCCCGTTTTCGAAGACGTGATAGTACTTCGACACTTCCTCGCGGTTCCCCTGACTGGCAAGAGTTTCCGAGGACCACAATTCCATGTCGCCGATCATCAGCTTCGATGTCTGCGCCGGCGTCGAGGTTGCAGTATCCCCCGGCGTCGCAGGGTTGGCCTGGGGGACGGAAAATTCGCCGCATTGCTCCGCCGTAAGCGCTTTGTTCACGCTGACGTTGAAGAAGGCCGAAGCCAGATCGCTGTTGGGATACGCGGACTCGGGAACTGCAACCGCTGCCAGCGCGACTCCGCCTGGCTGTACGAAGTTCATGGGGACGGGATCGGACGAGACTAACTCATTCG
This sequence comes from uncultured Acidobacteriaceae bacterium, assembly GCA_963771895.1. Taxonomy (GTDB): domain Bacteria; phylum Acidobacteriota; class Terriglobia; order Terriglobales; family Acidobacteriaceae; genus Sulfotelmatobacter. The sequence goes on from CAVYVQ010000043.1 coordinate 6,458, forward strand.
CGGCCTCGCCGGTCTTGAGTGAGTACCTGCGCGGATATTGGAACGAGATGCCGGAAGTCTTGTCGGCATACGTCACGGTCGCCGGAACTTTGCGGACAACTTTCTTGTGCACCGGCTTGGCTGCAACTTGCAGCGCAGGCGTTGCCGGCACGGCAGCCGGACTGGTTGCAATCGGCTGCGTCGGCTGAGTCATGGCTGGCTGGTTGGTGGAGCTTTCGGTTTTGGGTTTCTCGCTGGAGCATCCGACGGCCAATGAACAAACAATCAAGAGCGCGGCGAATACCAGCGTGCTGGTGTTCTTATCAAGGTTAATCTTGCCCCACGCAACGGAATCATGCATTGCCGGGGTGCTGCGAACTGTCGCGGTGCGAAACAGGTTGATACGGGTCATGGTTGGTCACCTCCTGCTGCTGAGCAGCGCAGGTGAGAGTGCACGGAGAAGGCCAACGGGTGAGGCGTTGATTTTACATGGGTTAGAGTGATGCAAGATGCGCGCGATCGTGGCGACCCGGACACGATGTGGGGCGCAAGACACGCCGAGCACCCAGCGCGCATTTTCCGGCTGATTTGGCGGATTCGGGTGTTGCTCGTGAGCTTAATACAATTCGATGTAAATGAATATTAACTTTTCTTTTCATCACCCAGTAACAAAGCCTTCCTAGAATCCACAGTCATCCTGACTAAGAAGTCTTACCGAGTCGCGGAGGAGTCGCCGCTGAGTTGCTCTTTCTCCGCGACAGCCGATGGGCAACGGACGTTTGGTCATTCCCCGTTTGAGGAGCTATCGCATGAATCGAACTCGTTTCAACTCAACTTTGCTCCGCTGTTTGAAGTGCGCTACAGGACTAGCCGTGGCTCTATTCCTGGGGACAACGGTGCTCGCCCAAGTGGATCGGGCGGAACTCGAAGGGACGGTGAAAGATCAAAGCGGCGCCCTCATCGCCGATGGCAAAGTGCAGGTGATCGCCGTGGAGACCGGTTTGTCCTATGACCGCGCTGCGAACGCCAATGGCTACTATCGTTTTCCGGGTCTCGCCGCTGGCGTTTACACCGTCACCTTCGGTCACTCCGGCTTCAAAACTAAAACCATCGAAGGAGTGGTACTCCAAGTGGGCCAGACCAGAACGCTGGATGTAACGCTGGAGGTTGGCCAGGTCTCGGAAAGAGTGGAGGTCAATGCAGGGAATGCTCCCGCAGAGCGGACTTCCGCCGAAGCATCAACGGTCATCGACACCGATCAGATCGCGAATCTACCCAGCAACGGACGCGACTGGGCCAGTTTCACGCTGCTCGCTCCTTTCGCTCAGGATGACGGAGGCGGCGACCAGCGGACGATTCGCTTTGCCGGCCGGGCGCGCGACGACAATAACTTCAGCTTTGACGGCGTCGACGCCGGTGGCATTCAGGAGCAGGCCCAGAAGTCACAAACGCGCCTGCAGATATCTCAGGACGCGATCGAGGAGTATCGGGTCAACAGCGCTCTGTACGACGCAGAATACGGAACCCAAGCCGGCGGCCAGATCGACGTCGTCACCAAGTCGGGCACCAATGAATGGCACGGCATGGCATTCGGCTATATCCGAAATTCCGTCTTCGACGCCCGAAACTATAATGATTACAACCTGGCGGGCAATCCTCAGATTCCGCCCTTTCGGCTAGGGCAGTACGGTTTGTCGGTTGGTGGCCCCATCAAGAAAAACAAGACGTTTTTCTTCATCAACTATGAGGGTCTGCGCCAGCTTCAGTCGACCACGGAGCAAGTCACTGTACCAGCGGGGATATGTTGCGCATCCTTTCCCTTGGGCGAGCCGCAAAATATCACCGTCCCTTACCAACAGTACGTCATGGATCAGGCGACGAGCCTGGGTTACGGGCCGCAGATGTGCCAAGTCATGCAAGCGTTCGCTTGGCGAACCTCGGTGGGGTCAATTGACGGCTGCACGCCGCGATTTGTTTTCCCCGATAGCGCCTTCCAATACCAAGGGGGCAACCAGGACCTGGTTACGTTCGCCGCTCCTACCACGGTGCATGAGGACACTTGGTTAATACGGATTGACCACAAAATCAGCGAGAACACTCTGCTCTACGGTCGCGCGCAACGTGACATCAGCTTGGTCGATGCTCCGAACGGCAGCAGCAGTCTTCAATCGGATAAACTACAGACCATCAATCATCCAGCGAACTATATGCTGGCGCTTCAGCACACCTTCCGTCCGACTCTTTTCAATGAAGTGAAGTTTTACATCAATCGCGCGCCCTTCCATAATCCACAGGCCAGCGCGCTTCCCTATGCGGTGAGCACCGATGATTTCGTAGGCCTGAACAACAACAGCGCCGACATCGAGATTGGAAGCACCTATGGCTTGATCGATAACCTGACTTGGTCGCGCGGCCGCCACACGTTCAAAATGGGGATGGAGTACCGCCGCGTGCGGCTTAATCAGGGGCAAACCTCCAATAATGTATTAACGTTCGGCGACGACTATTCGTTGTCCCAAGCTTCGCTTTCCAACGTTAACTACATTGCTCCCTGGTGCTGTCATGGGCTGCGCCGCAACTTCTTCATGCCCTATTTCCAGGATGAATGGAAAGCTACTCCTAGCCTGACCCTGACGGCGGGGCTGCGCTGGGATTATTACGGGGTGGCGCACGAGGCGACCAATCGCACGACTGTTTTTGATTTAAATCAGTTTCACGGCGTGTGCCTGGGAACAGGATCGTTCAATGTAGCCCCGAGCCCCGGTCCTATCAATACGGCTCCTTGCCCCGCGAACCCGGCCTTGTACAACGCGAATTACGTGAACTTTGATCCGCGATTGGCTTTGGCTTGGGCTCCCGCCGCGCTGCATGAAAAGACGGTGATCCGCACCGGTTTCGGCATCTATCATGGGGCCGCGCAGAATGACGATTTGAACGCAGGACTGGAGAGCGATACGTTCCGCGTTTTGGTCAATAACTTCAACCCACCCCCAACTTGCTCAAATCCCTGCCCCAACTTGCAGTCTCAATTTCAGCAACAGGATCCCACTTTTATCGGACTCAGCGGTATTGGCAAGCAGGCCAACCATCCACGGGCTCTCCAGCGGGAAGGGCGTCGGGATCTCTACGTGGAGACATGGACTTTGAGCCTGGAACATGCACTGCCCGCCAATTTTCTGGCTTCGGCTCAGTATCTCGGCAGCCAGGGTGTGCGGTTATTCTCGCGCGGCGCTGTAAACCTGTGCACCGAACCGGTCACCTTCAATTCGGTCGACGGAGATTGCGTCCGCACGCTGGACCAGTACTATCCAGGCGGCAATCCCTTTGGTTCCGTCGACTACAAAAGTGACATCGGGTCGAGCAGCTATAACGGACTCGGACTCTCCCTGGAGCGCCGGTTCAGCCAGGGGCTGGAATTTCAAGCGCGTTACACATGGTCTCATTCGATCAATGACGGTTCCGTGGGAGGCGGTGAGTCCAACGGTCCGGAGAATGTGAACTGTCTGGCGTGCGACAGAGGGCCAAGCGTTTTTGACGTTCGCAACAACGTCGCGGTCAATGCCGTGTACGAGCTTCCCTTTGGGCCTGGGAAGCCATACGTCAACTCTCACGGGGTAATTGGCAAGGTATTCGGAGGCTGGGAATTGAGCAGCATTGGCCTTTGGCACACGGGCCATCCGTTAACCGTATTCATGGATCTCAGCAACTCGATCGACAATACCGTTGCCCCGTACACGAATTCTCCGTTCGCCGGATTTCCCTATACTTACATTCTTCCCGACGGCAATGATCAGACCAACCAACGTCCCGACATCATTCCGGGAGTGCCATTGACGTTGCCAAACCAACATCCTGCTGCGGGGAATATTCCAGGCATGCCTTACATCAACGCCGCCGCATTTCAGGCCCCGCCCAGAGATGCGAATGGAAATTTCATCCGATTTGGCAACGAGCCGAATGGAGTGATTCGTGCCCTGCCTTACTGGCAGATCGATCTCGCGCTTACCAAGGAAACGAAGCTCACAGAGCGCGTTACGCTCGCGTTTGCCGTGCAGGCGTTCAATATCTTTAACCATGTGCAATTCGGCGATCCCAACGCTCTAAATATGGTTTTCGACCCCACCGCTTCAACCACTGGCTACCTTACACCTCAGAACGGGTTCGGGATCATCGACACCACGGTTAATTTCAACAACAACAACGACAACGCCGCTTCTCCGAACACAGGTACGGGTTTGCCGCGGCAGATTCAATTCATGGTTCGCTTCAAGTTCTAGATTGAGAATCGTATGCGCTGAAAACACGAATGATCGTGCGGATTCAGGTTCTTTTCCGGTTGACGGGATAGAATTCATTCAGGCGGGTGCCGTTACTAAACTTTCTGTCCAGGGGAATTGAGAAAGCAAATGAGAAATGAATCGTTTCTATCGATGCGAAAATACTTGAAGGCTGCAGGTTTGGCACTGATGTTGTTCGCGCTTCCGGCGGGGGCCGCTCCGCCTTCAGAGGGCTACAGCATTGTTAAGAAGATCGCGATCCCCGGGCAGGGCAGTTGGGACTATCTCAGCGTAGACGAAGGCGCGCGTCGTCTCTATGTTTCCCACGGCACGCAGGTAGAAGTAGTTGATGTGGATTCACTTGCCATCGTTGGCAATATTCCGAACACACCTGGCGTGCACGGAATTGCGATCGCCCCTGAACTTGGCCGCGGATTCGTGAGCAACGGCCAGTCTTCGACGGTTACGATTTTCGATCTTAAGACGCTTAAGCCCATTGCGGAGGTTCCCACCGGCAAGAAGCCTGACGCGATCATTCTCGATCCCGCCACCTCGCGAGTCTTCGCCTTTAACGGCGGCAGCAATAGCGCGACGGCCATCGACGCTGCCACGGGTAAAGTCGCAGGCACGGTTGATCTCGGCGGCGGTCCTGAATTCGCCGCCGCAGACGGCAGCGGCCTGGTCTATGACAACCTGGAAGATGAAAGTCTGGTGCTCAAGATCGATTCTCGCAAGCTGACCGTCGAAAAGCGCTGGCCCACGGCTCCCTGCGCCTCGCCCTCCAGCATGGCGATGGACCGAGCCAACCGCCGTCTGTTCCTGGGTTGCCGTAGCAAAGTGATGGCGGTCATGAACGCCGACACGGGCCAGGTCATTACCACATTGCCGATCGGCGATCACGTGGATGCGACCGCTTTCGATGAAGCGGCGAAGCTGATCTTCAACTCCAACGGCGAAGGGACCATTACCGTTATCCGGCAGGACAGCCCGGACAAATACTCCGTAGTCGAGACCGTGAAAACCTTGCCTCGAGCCAAGACCATGGCCCTCGACCCGAAAACGCACCGGCTTTTCCTCGCCACCGTAGAGTCGGGGCAGTTCGAAGTGCTGGTCGTGGGAAAGTAGTCTGTTCCTGAGTTCAGGGTCCAAGCTTCCATTATGCTTTCACGATCCAGATCTATCGCGCACACGTTGTTGCTGCTGTGCATTACGGCGGCGGTACTCGGGTTAACTGGCTGCACTAAGAAGTCGACTGCGCAAACTTCGGTTGACCTGCAACAGCAGGTGAACGTTCCGTTTCGCTTCGTGGCCTACGGGGACACTCGTTTCCATGATCCTGGGGATACGAAAGCCGCCAACCCTGCCGCGCGGGTCGCTCTGGTGCAGGCCATCGCGAAAGCCAGCCCGGCGTTCGTGTGCTTCACCGGGGATATCGTCTACAACGGCGATGACGCGAACGATTGGAAAGTCTGGGACACCGAAACCAGCATCTGGCGGGACAAGAACATCCCGATTTACCCTGCGCTCGGCAACCACGATCTGCACGGGGAAGAGAAGATTGCCTTGAACAATTACTTCCAGCGCTTCCCCGACCTGAAGAATAGCCGCTATTACTCGGTACGAGCTGGAAACGCTCTCTTGCTCGTGCTCGACAGCGCCTTGGACGAAACTTCTGGCCCGGAAGGCCAATGGCTTTCGAACAAACTGGATAACATCCCGTCGGATGTGGATTTCGTCTTCTTCATGTTTCACCACCCGCCTTATACCAGTTCCGCCGACGGGAAAATGTACGGTGGGGGGCACTCGGCGCGTGCCACGGAGCAACACCTGGCAAAGATGCTGGAGGAACGCCAGGCCCACGCCCGGGTGCGTTTCGTGGTCTTCTCCGGACATGTGCACAACTACGAGCGCCACGAACATGGCGGCGTCACCTACTTCGTTTCCGGCGGGGGTGGGGCGCACGCCTATCCCATCGAGCGTGCCTCTGACGACCCTTTTCAGAGCAAGGAAATCAACTACCACTACCTTCTAGTCGAAGTCGACCATCAGCAGTTGAAGGTTACGATGAACCGGGTGGAGTTGGACAGCGGGAAGGCGGTGTGGACGCAGCCGGATTCATTGAAGATTACGGTCGGAGCCCCGACGCCGGCCACAGCCGCACGCTAATCACTTCGGCGGCCCTACGCAGCAGCCACGCGCCGAATAACGTCTTCCTGCTCGGCTTTACTCTCAGCCCCGATGGTAAAGGCATCGAGGACGCCCAACGACAACGCATACCGCAAAGCTTCTGACTGCCGGTCGCGGAGATCGCCCTGACCAAGAATCTTCATGCCGATCACTGCCTTGCCGGAGGCTTTCATTTCGCGCAGAACGCTGACCACGGTTTGAGGGTCGGCGTCCATGTGCGAGCCGATGGGATTGATGCGGGCGAGATCGACCTCCACCCACGGCGACTTCGCCGCGGTTCGCAGCGCCTCGATGCTGTGGCAGGAACAGCCGTGGGCCCGAATAACGCCCTTCTGCTTGGCTTCGGAGAGCACGTCCATCACGCCGTTAAAGCGCCCGGTCCAATCCGCTTCAGTGACGCAATGGATCAGGCAAATATCGAGATAGTCGACGCCCAGCTCGCGGCGGAAGCGGTCGAGATCGGCACGGGCAGTCGCGGGATCGCGCGCCCATGTCTTAGTGAGTACCGTGACTTTGTCACGCGGTACGTGCTTCAACGCTTCCGCGACGTGAGGATGACTTCCGTAGGAATCGGCGGCATCGAAGAAACGCAAACCGTGATCGTAGCCATTGAGCAGAAGATCAGAGAGTCCTTTGACGCCGAGCGCGGTCTGATTCGAGTGATGCCCCGAGCCGACGGTTCCGGTGCCCATGGCCAGCCGGCTGGTTCTAATGCCCGTACTGCCGAGGGTGACAGTGTCGGAGGCGGAAAACTTCGATAACGAAGGCTGGGTTGCAAGAGCAGCCAGCAAGTCTTTGGAGTTGAGCCAGGCAGCTCCCAGGCCCGATGCAGAGCGAATGAGGAATTCGCGGCGATGCATAAAGTCTCCTGCGAGCCGGAATTGTTCCATGATACGCGTATCCGCGGTTATTCGAACTGCCTTCGAAACTCTGCCAGCTGTTGTCGCATTTCCGCCACTTCTTTTCTCAGTTCCGTCACTTCGCTTTCGAGGCTGGCGATGCGGTCGTCATCCGCCGAAGGACTGGCTGGTGCCAGAGCCGGCGCAGCTTCTGCGGGAGCCGCATTGCCAGAAAGCAGATGCATGTAGCGCGATTCCTTCGTGCCCGGCTGACGCGGCAGCACCGCAACCAGCGGAGGCTCGCGCTGGCTGAGCCGGTCGAGCGTCGCGTGGACATCTTCCAACTCCTCGAATCGATACATCCGTTCAGCCCGGCCTCGGAGTTCTCCCGGAGTCTGCGCACCGCGCAGGAGCAGCACGCAGAGAATCGCGATCTCACGGCGGTCGAAATTAAATACTTCCTGCAAGCGGTGCTCGTATTTTGTGACCCGGCTGTCGGCTCCGCTCGCGGGACCTGCCATCCGCTGCGCTTGCAGCGAATCCAGCGCGGCGCGCACCGCGACCTCGTCAAGTGTCATCACTGGATCGCGGTTGTTCTTCTGGTTGCATGCGTTTACTAGAGCGTTGAGCGACAAGGGATAGTAATCGGGAGTGGTGATGTCCTTTTCGATCAATGCCCCCAGCACTCGAACTTCCACGTCACTCAGAAGATCCACACGCACCGCCCATCGAGAGAAGCTATTGTCAGAAGTTTACTGGAGTTCTCGAGTCGGCGAACAGGGTATGCTTATGGGCCGTGTGACGCCATGAGCATGGTTGGCAGTTTTTCCTAGTACAAATCTGCTATGTGGCGGCGGCGCGCAACGGTGTAGCCTTCCCCTGCGAAATTGTAGGGAACTCTGGACGAAGGACAACTGCGTTTATGACCTGGATTCGAACCATACCGATGTCGGAGGCGGATGAGAAGCTGCGCCAGGCGATTGAGGGGCAGCGGGGACTGTATCCCAAGGAATATGGCGATCCGGTGCATCCGGATGAGTCGGGAGGATCGTCGATTGTTGGATCGCACACGCTGATTCCGGAGGCGCTTTATCACTCGTTCGCCGCGTTTGGGGCGCTGATGTCGCCGGAGTTGCCGCTGAGCCTGGCGGCAGCAGGAAATGATTGCGACCATGGTGTCGGTGACCAACCGGTGCGTGTATTGAATCGAGTCGCACGCAGAGTTTCTGCGCAGAGTGACGCTGGACCGGGACTTGGTGGAGGCGCTGGAAAAAGATTATGCGACCGCGCACATCACGCCGCAGGAGCGGGTGATGGTGGATTATGTGGTCAAGCTGACCAAGGACGCTACACGCTGTTCGAAGAGCGATATTGGGAGGCTACGCGCTGCTGGGTTTGATGATCGCGGGATATTGCAGATTACTTTGATTGCTTCCTGGTTTAATTACATTAATCGGGTGGCGGATGCGCTGGGGGTGGGGCGGGAGTGAGTTCCTGACAATCCCAGCGCAGGTGCGATTATGCCCGTCTGCTACTAGACTTGCCTAAGAGGTAATGCTCCCGAGCCATTCCTCTGCCTTCTCTACTCTTCGGTCCATGACTGACTCTTTAGCACAATTTTTCCTGGCGAACTTTCGGGCGCACCGCGATGAGCGCGCTTATGGGCAGCGGTGTGGGTATCGGATGGAGTGGTTCACTTATGGGCAGGTTTTGGAGATGGCGGTTCGGTTCGCCGGTGATTTGGAGGCGCGTGGGATTTGCAAGGGTGACCGGGTGATGCTGTGGGGGGAGAACTGCGGGCAGTGGGTTGCGGCGTTTTTGGGATGTGCCTTACGCGGGGTTGTGGTTGTTCCGATGGATGATGGGGCTTCCGCGGATTTTGCGGCGCGGGTTTCGGGGCAGGTTGAGGCGAGGCTTTGGGTTTGTTCACGGAAGCATGCCGCAGAGGATATTGCTGGCTCAATTCCAGTAATCGTCCTTGAGGAGATCAAAATCCCCGCCCTCTCCCTGCAAAACGCGCAGGGAGAAGGACGGGGCACCCAATCTTCGGCGGCGCTTGGTCGCGATGACACGCTGCAGATCGTGTTTACTTCAGGGACTACTGCTGAGCCGAAGGGCGTGGTGATTACGCATGGGAATGTTTTGGCTAACATCGCTCCGCTGGAACTGGAGATGCGGCGGTATGTGAAGTATGAGCGCTGGGTGCATCCGGTGCGGTTTTTGAGTTTGCTGCCGCTTAGCCATGTGTTTGGGCAATTCCTGGGGATGTTCTTGCCTCCGCTGCTGGGTGGGACGGTGATATTTCAGGAGGAGTTGAAGCCGTCAGAGATTGTAAGGACGATCCAGCGGGAGAGGGTGTCGGTATTGGTTTGTGTGCCGAGGGTTTTGCAGTCGCTGAAACAGAAGGTTGAGCGCGATCTGGAAGATAGCGGGAAGATCGAGGACTTTCGGCGGCGGTTCCGCGAATCCAACGAAAAACACTTCCTGCATCGGTGGTGGATTTTTCGCGAGATTCGGCGGCAGTTTGGTTGGAAGTTCTGGGCATTTATTTGCGGAGGCGCAGCGCTGGATGCGGAGACGGAAGAATTCTGGGCGCGGCTGGGGTACGCCGCGATCCAGGGATACGGGCTGACGGAGACTACGTCGCTGATCAGCGTGAATCATCCGTTCAAGTTGGGGAAAGGGTCGATTGGGAAAGTGTTGCCCGGGCGGGAAGTAAAGCTGGCCGAGGATGGCGAGATTTCGATCCGCGGAGGCGGAGTGGCGGCGGGGTATTGGGATGGAGGGCGACGACAGGGAGTTGTGGATGGGGTTACGGATAAAGACGGGTGGTACCGCACGGGAGACGTGGGCGCGCTCGATGAAGGCGGAAATCTTTATTTCAAGGGACGCAAGAAAGAAGTGATCGTGACGCCGGGGGGGCTGAATATTTATCCGGAAGATTTGGAGGCCGCGTTGCGGCTCCAGCGGGAGGTGAAAGATTGTGTGGTGGTTGGGATCGAGCGCGGAGGGAATGCCGAACCCTGCGCGGTGGTGATTTTGCGGGACGAAGCCACTGTGGCGGCGGTGGTGGAGAGGGCGAACCGGTCGCTGGCGGAATTCCAGCGCATGCGGATGTGGGTGCAGTGGCCGCTGAAAGACTTTCCGCGCGCGAACACGCAGAAGCCGCGGCGGAACGTGATTGCCGAGTTCGCGGCAAGACAGATTCTGGAAACCGGAGCGAAGGATGTTGCGAGTGCGGGTGAAAGTCCGGTGATGGAGTTGATCAGCCGCATTGCGGGGCGCAGTGTGGCTGGGATGAACGCCGACGCGACGCTCGATTCTGATCTGGGACTCAGCTCGCTGGACCGGGTGGAACTGATCAGCGCGCTGGAGGATCGATATCAATTGGATCTTGGCGAGACTCGTCTGAGTGCAGCCCGCACAGTGGGCGATGTGGAAAGGATGTTGAGTGGTGGGGCGCGTCCGCGCGCAGAATATCACTATCCGGGCTGGGTGTTGCGATGGCCGGTGACGTGGCTGCGATGGCTGGCGCTCTACTTGTTGATGAGGCTGGCGATGATTCTGCTGGGCTGGCCGCGGATCGAAGGGCGGGAGAATTTGCGGGGATGGGCTGGGCCGCTGCTGGTGGTCTGCAATCACGTTTCAGACGTTGATTTCGCATTCGTGCAGGCGGCTTTGCCGGTACGGCTGCGGAAGAGGATCGCGACGGCGACTCGGGGAGAAGCTTTGGAGGCTTTGCACACGCCGGCGGCGAGCAGAGGATTCTTCGGAAGAATCTTCGATCACACGCAGTGGGTGATGGGGGTTTCGCTGCTAAATCTGTTTCCGCTGCCGCGCGAGGCTGGGTTCCGGCAGAGTTTCGCTTACGCGGGTGAGGCCGTCGATCGCGGATACAGTGTGCTGGTGTTTCCGGAAGGACGGCATACAGTCGATGGCAAGATGAACCCGTTCCGCGCAGGGATCGGACTTCTGGCGACCAATCTGGGCATTCCAGTGTTGCCCATGCGGATTGTGGGATTGTTTGAAGTGAAGCAAGCAGGCAGGAAGTTTGCCCGACCGGGAGAGATTCAGGTTCGCATCTGCCTGCCTATGAAGTTTGCGGCAGGCAGCGATCCCGCTCAAATCGCGCAAGACCTTCAGAGCACCGTGGAAGCCTTGTAGGGTTGGAACTACAAAAGGCCCAGATCACATGATCCGGGCCTTTCAGGTTTAAGTTCACCGCACCGACTACGTGATGGTGAGAGTGAATGTGGTGGTTGCGGTCGTGCTTCCGCTCGTACCCTTGATGGTGATTGTGTAAGTTCCAGCTTTGGCGGTGCTGGACACGTTGATTTGCATGGCTGCAGTTCCCGAGCCACCCGTGATGGACGTAGGCTTGAAGGCTACCTTCACGCCGGTTGGCTGTCCCGACGCAGTCAGGGCAATCGTCCCGGTAAAGCCACCAGAAGGTGTTGCCGTAATTTTGACGCTGCCGTGTCCACCCGGAGCGACGCTGCCCTTTTTGGGCGTTGCGGCGAGGGTGAAGCTACCACCACCCGAACTGGTCACCGTCAGCGTAACGGTTGTGGTTTCCGTCGTGCTGCCGGAGGTTCCTTTTACCGTGATGGGATACACGCCGGTCGCCGTGGTTCCGGCTACGGCCATCGTCATGGTCGAGGTTCCTGTTCCGGTAATCGAGGTTGGGTTGAAGGTCACGGTCACGCCGGTTGGCTGGCCAGTGGCGGACAATGTCACGGGTGAATTAAAGCCGCCGGTTGTTGTGCTGGTAATGGTTGAGGTTCCCGACTTGCCCTGCACTACCGACACCGAAGTGGGGTTGGCGGAGAGACTGAAGCCGCTCGTCCCCCCAGAAATGGTGATGCTGGCGGCAGCCGAAGGAATGCCGTTTGCAATCACAAACAAGGAACTCGCGCCCGTTTCAATTCCCGCGGGCACATCGAAGTTCGTGGACACGATCGCGCTGCCAGTAGCCACAGCCATTGTGCTATGCCCGTGGGTCTTGGCGAAGAAAACGTGTCCCGTGCCTGTGTTTACGATCTGCACCAGCGGATAGTTGGTGGCATCCTGGAAGTCGTCGCCATAGGCACCCGCCTGTGACAGACCGTTGAACTGTGTTCCCGAGATCGAATACGTTGTCCCGGCTGACAGCGTGCTGGGCACGGACGTAATCGTTGGCTGCCAAGCGGAATTGAAAGTTCCCGCGGAAGTGAGAAACTCAACATCCGTGGTGAAGTCCGTGTACATGATCTCACCGTTTGGCAGAACCAGCAGGTGCCCCACAAAAGAGGGTTCAGTGCCGGTGTTTGGTGGGTTAGCGATCCCGACCAAGGTAGAGCCGTCCCACTCGTAAAAATTGGCGGGCGCACTGAATGTGCCGCTGTAGGCGCTGGCTTCTACAATGACGTTGCCGGTAATTTCAAGCGCTGCGGGCGCATCATTCGCTGCATCTTTGTTGGGGAAGTCCGGTCCTGCTGTCCAGACTCCAGTCAATGAATCGTAGACCGCTGTGTGACCGGCCTCGCAGTCGCTGGCGCCAGTGGCGAACACGGTGCCGTCTGGACGCAACACCGCCTGCCCCAGCTCGTAGCTGCCGCCACCCTTATCGCAGTTCGAATCCCAGAGTTGTTTGATGGTGCTGCCGGCAGTGGTCCACGTATTGGTGGTGGAGTTGTACGTCTCCGAATTCGTGCCCGTGAAAATGGTGTTGCTGGTGTAGGCATCAACTGTCAGAATCTCGCCGTTTGCCAGCAGATTCCAGCCTTCTTCGTCGAACTCATCGTTCTTTCCATCGGTGGAGCTGGCCAACTCAGTGAAGGTCAGCGTGCTTTCGTTGAACTGGTAGTAAACGGGGAAAGAGCTGTGCCCGAATACGATCGCGCAGCATTCCGCCAACATCCACGTTCCGTCGGGCAACACTACAGATTCGGCATCGCCGATGTTACTGTTGGCCGGAGGCGTTGTGGCCGTCCAGGTGTTGGCGACAGGATCATAGATCGCGCCCAAAGACTGCCAAATGCCGGAGCAGGCGGAATTGGGGCAATTGTATTCGCCGCCTTGGACGACGACTTTGCCATCCGGCAGCACTGCGGAGCCGAAGAACAGCGGTGCGTAGGTACCAGGCAAATTTGGCAACTTCGTCCACGTGCCGTTGATATAGCTGCCTGTATTGTCGGGAGTCAGAGTGTACCAACTCTGGTAGTTCCCCGTGCAACCAGAACAGTTTGGCTCGGAATGCACCAGGACTCGACCGTCGGTTAGCAGAAGCATTGAGCCGACGGAGACGGGGGGAGTCGTTTTAATTTTCGTCCAGAACGCGGCCGAAGGAGAGACCACTTGCGGGACAGCAGAATTCGCTCCCGCGATGGGAGGAGGTTCGGTTCCGGGCCTGTGTGGGGCATAGAGCGGCAGATGATTCTGGCCCGCAGCCATGACCGCCGACAAGAGCATTAAACTACCGACCAGAGAGCCTGCAAGTATTGAGCCTAACTTCATTCTGTTTCCTCGTTTTTGAATTTTCTTCACAAGCCAGCCCAGAGTGTGACAGGATCGGACGGCAGGCCTACCCAGGGGAATACAACTCCGCGGAGGGAAGTTGCCGAGACTGCGCTTCTGTCTCGAATCTCAAAGCCGCCGGATTATACCGCGTCGCGGGGCGATTCTGATCTAGTTGTGAGTAAGATTTGACAATTAATTTCGCGCGGGATGCGAAAGGCGTGGAATGTTTGCAATATCTTGCATATCGCGGTCGAAGCGGGACGGCAAGACACTAACTTTCGTCCCCAGAGCCGGAGTCTTACGGCCGGGAAGGGCGAATCTCCTATTCTTCGTCCATGCCGGCGTCGTCCTGATGCGGGTCTGATTCTATGTGTACTTCCGGCAAGTTTGCGGCGCGGAGTTCGCCATTGAGCGCGGGAAGATCGGAAGCCTTCAGCGCATTCCAACGCTTCATTACATCCAAGGCGTCGTGTTCGGTGGCCGCGATAGCTTCAGACTGTGCTGCGGTGGGTTCGGCATCGGCCTGCCACACCTGGCCGTATAAGACGGCTACTTGCCCGTTCACCCGCGCGAGAGTGATTTGATCAGCGGGCGGTGCAGCGAGCCGGCTGGCCCTCCAAGAACTGCCGCGAGTTTGGCCTGGAAAGCCTGAATGGAATCGCGGGCCGTGCCGGTGGCTTGCTGGCTGAGTTTTTGCAACGGGTCGCGAATCGATCCGGCTTGCATTACAGCCCTTGAGGTTTGGCTCAAAAGCGATGCCAAGCGCATTTCAAGCTGGAATTTCTTCTCGAGGCCGGCTGCCGAGATTTGTACGCGAGGATCCATCTTCACCGTGAAGGGGGTGGTGTAGCTCTTCCCGTTAGCGGTAAGCCGTGCGGTGTAGGCGCCGGGCAAAGCTGTGGGACCGAGTGGGTAACGGGGCGTGTCTCCCGGAATCGCAGCGATGGGATACTCGTGGCGGGGGGAAGCGGGCGCGGGATAGTGCAGATCCCATACCCAGCGGTGCATGCCGCGTCGGACGGCAGAGCGCGAAAAGGACGCAACCAATAAAGAGGAATGAGTTGTTTCTTCAGGTCAGCTTCCGAGACGTCGGGCTTATCGTCGCTGGAAAATTTGCGAACGAGCTTGCCGTGAGCGTCGAGGATCTCGATAGCGATGGGAGCAGACGCGTCGCGCGACAAATAGTAGTCAACGATCACGCCATTGGGCGGATTGGCGGCAGCAGGCTCGTCGGGCGGAAGCGGCGTGTCCGTGTTGGTGTCGCGCTGCACGCGGTAGGCCGGGGCCGGAGTGAAAAGATGGGCATCGGCGGCGGAGAACGAAGCGGCCACTTCGCGCAGCGGCGTAATGTCATCCAGAATCCAGAACGAGCGGCCGTGCGTGGCTACGATCAGGTCATTGTCGTGAATCCAAAGATCGCGCATCGACGTGTGCGGTAGATTCAGCTGAAGGGATTGCCAGTGATCTCCGTCATCGAACGAGACCCAAACCGAATTCTCCGTGCCAGCAAACAGCAGGCCTTTGCGCTCGGGATCTTCGCGCACCGTATCCACAGGGCCGAAGGCGGGGAGGCCGGTGGTGATCAGCTTCCAGGTTTTGCCGCCATCGTGAGTGCGGTAAATGTACGGCTGCTCATCGTTGATGCGGAAGCGGCTTACGGAAGCATAGGCGGAGTTGTCGTCGAAATGCGAGGCGTTAATCTGCGTGACCTTGCTCCAGGGCGTGAGTTCCTTCGGAGTAATGTCGTTCCACTTCTTGCCACCGTCGCGCGTTTGCCAGATTAGGCCGTCGTCGGTGCCGGCCCAGAGCGTGTCGATGTTCTTGAACGAAGGGGCGAGCGCGTAGATCACCCCACGCTTCTTCTCGGCGCCCTTAGGGATGAGATTGCCCACGCTGGCCGGGGCTCCGGGATTCTGACGAGTGAGATCGTCGCTGATGGCCTGCCAGGAATTTCCGCCATCAATAGTCTTGAAGAGCACATTGCTGGCGAAATAAAGTGTGTGCGGGTCGAGAGGCGAGAACATCGTGGGCTCGCTGCGGTCGGTGCGGTATTTCTCGTTGCGGACCGGGATCGGTGTGATGTTCTGCACCTGGCCAGTGGACCAGTGAAACTTCGAGACTTCATTTCTGCCGCCGCCATAGATAATGTCAGGGTCGAGCGGATCGGGAGCGACGTAGCCATACTCGATCACGCCAACGGGATGCCACTCGCGGAACGTGATAGCGCCGTCGTTGCCCCGGCTGGAGATGCAGACCGAACCGCTCTCCTGCTGGCCTCCGCAGACACGATAGGGGAAGGTGGGAGTTACTGAGACGTGATAAATCTGCGCCGTGGGCTGGTTGTACCACGAACTCCAGGAGGCCCCGCCATTGACAGTGACGAGGGCGCCCTGGTCGCTGACGAGAAGAATAATGTTGGGGTCGTTGGGATTAATCCACAGATTCTGGTAGTCGTCGCCGCCGGGAGCACCGCGGAATCCTGACCATGTCTTCCCGCCATCGGTGGATTTCATAGTGACGGTGCTGGCGCTATAAACGACGTCTTCATTCTTGGAATCGACTCAGGAATGGGAAGGTCGCCGCCACCGATGCGGCCGGAAGGACGGGGATCGTCCGTTATTTTGGCCCAGCTTTCTCCCGCATCGTCCGACCGGTAGACTGCGAGTCCGCCGGAGGCTGTCCCTAGCGTGGCGTAGAGCCGCCGCGGGATCAGTCGGAGCGATTGCGACATAGATTTGCGAGAGATCTTTCGGCAGGCCGTTGGTAAGAGGATGCCAGGTGTTGCCGCCGTCAGCGGACTTGAACAGTCCGCCGCCGGTTCCGTTGACTTCGTTGCCGTCCTCCCATGGACCTTCGCGCGCTTCCCACATCGAAGCATAAATTACGTCGGGATTGGAGAGATCAATCTCTACGTCGGAGGCTCCAGTATTCTCGTCTTTGTAAATGACCTTCTGCCAGCTCTGGCCGCCATCGGTGGAACGGAAAAGGCCGCGCTCTTCATTTGGGCCGTAGGGATGGCCGAGCACGGCGGCGAAAACTCGATTGGGGTCGCGAGGATCGATGGCGAGCGCAGGAATTTGCAAACCGTCGCGCAATCCTAGATGAGTCCAGTTCTTTCCAGCGTCAGTCGATTTGTAGATTCCGTTGCCGACCGAGAGATCGGGGCGGTGCAGGCCTTCGCCGCTGGCGACATAAATGATATTGGGATTTGAAGGCGCTACTGCGATGGCGCCGATCGACTGCGTGGACTCGTGGTCGAAGATCGGTGTCCAGATGCGGCCGTAATCGTCCGACTTCCATACTCCGCCGTTGACCTGGGCCATGTAGAAGACATTTGGCTGGCTCGGGACGCCGGCGGCGGCGCGGGTGCGGCCTCCGCGAAACGGGCCGATCATGCGCCAATGCAAATCCTGATAGGTATTCTCGGGAACCTGCTGTGCGGTGCTCGATCCGGCGGACAGCAAGAGCGAAACGCAGACGAACAGACGAAGGACTAGCTTGGATCTGGTCAATAGCCCCCCTCAAACTCCGAACCGCAAACTAGACAGAATAAACTAAAACCGCGGTGATGGCGGATGGATCGTTCGGCTGACGAATCTAGCCAATCGCGGCCAAGGTTTGTTCCATGCCGCCCACCTTCGGGGCTGGCGTTGCTCCGGACTGACTGGCGACCCACGCACCGACGCGGTTGGCGTTTTCGTTTATTTGGGCGAGCGGTGTCCCCCGTAGATATCCGTGCACCAGTGCCGCGGTGAAGGCATCGCCGGCGCCGACGGTATCAGCGACTTTCACCTGGAAGCCGGGATGTTCGCTGCATTCGTCGGCGGATATCAGCAGGCTGCCGCCATTGCCGCGAGTAATGCAAACCAGCTTCAGACCGTGCACCGACAGCAAACGCCGCGCCGAGTCTTCCACGCGGTGATGTTCCAGTTCGAACAATCGCATGATTCTGGGAAGTTCTTCATAATTGAGTTTGACGAGGGTTGCGAGCATCATCGATTCCGCGAGGACTTGTGCGGAAAAGAAGCTCTGCCGGAGGTTGACGTCGAAGACCCGCACGGCGTCTCGCTGGCGTGCAGCCAGCACAAACTTGCGGATGGTGGCGCGACTACGTTCCGAGCGTTGCGCCAGAGATCCAAAGCACACGGCATCGGCCTGTTGTGCCAGCCTCCGCCATTGCGGAGTCCACTCGAGAAAATCCCAGGCGACGGACTCGGAAATTTCAAAGCGCGGCTGACCGGCGGCGTCTACTTCGACCTGAACAGTTCCCGTCGGATGGTCCGCGTCTTCTTGAATGAATGCGGTGGGGAGAGCGAGTTCGCGGAGGCGAAGAATCGCCTCTTCACCCAGGGCGTCCTGGCCAAGTCGGCTGGCTGGGATTCCCTCATCGCCGAGTAGTGAGGTGATGTAAGCGAAGTTGGCCGGTGCTCCGCCCAGTTGTTTCCCGGCGGGCAACAAGTCCCAAAGCAATTCGCCCAGACCGACCACGATGTGTCTCTTGCTCACGGCTGAGCCTTCCACGAAGCGGCGGGCAGTTGCAGGAACGGCCTGACTGGCGGAGAATCGGGAGGCGGAAATCCAGGTTGAGAGAATTTAAGGTCCGAAAGCCGAGATTGAGCCATAGAGCAGGTCTCGCCACAAGATCGGCCAAGCTCGACGGTCACAATTGCCATGATTCAATCCATTCATACCAAGAGCTGGATAAAGCTGTTCACGCTGCTTCTGGCGCTGGCCTCACAGGATAGCGCAACTTGGCCGTTCGGAGCATGGCAGCGTGTTTCCGAGACTCCCGTGATCTCTCCCCAAGGGGACGGATGGGAATCGGCGGGCACCTTTAATCCTGCCGTGGTTCTTCGCGACGGGAAAATCGTCATGCTTTACCGGGCCCAGGATAAGGGTGGCACGTCGCGCCTGGGTTATGCCGAGAGCGCGGACGGAATCCACTTCACGCGCCGGAGCGAGCCTGTGCTTTCCCCGAGAAAGACTATGAAAGAGATGGAGGCGTGGAAGATCCGCGACTGGTGCAGTTCGGCGACACCTATTACTTGACTTATACGGGCTACAACAAGAAAGACGCGCAACTGTGTCTGGCGACTTCGAAAGATCTCATCCACTGGGAGCGAAAAGGCGTAATTCTTCCTGCCTACAAGGGACGCTGGAATGTTCGCTGGACGAAGTCGGGGGCGATTGTGCCGGAAAAGATTCAAGGCAAATATTGGATGTACTTTCTCGGAACGACCGCGGACAACAACGACCAGATGGGGCTGGCCTCTTCGACGGACCTGTTGCATTGGACGGACGAGACCAATGCTCCAGTGTTACCTGTGCGGGCGGGAAGTTTGATTCTCGCGTGGCCGAACCGGGGCCTGCTCCGATCGTCACGCCGAAGGGGATTGTTCTCATCTACAACGGCGCCGACGACAAACTGGTATACCGCACAGGTGTTGCGATGTTCGATCACAACGACCCGCGCGTATTGATCTCGCGTACCGAGGCTGGAATTTTCGCTCCGGAGAAGCAATGGGAGAAAGTGGGCCAGGTCCCGAATGTTGTGTTCGTGGAAGGAATGGTGCGGCGAGGAGAACGGTATTTGTTCTACTACGGCGGTGCGGATACTTATGTCGGCGTGGCAGAAGCGCCCACTGTCCGAACTTTCACTAATGTTTCACGGACTTCGGGTTTGCCTGGAACTGCATGGTACGAACGATCCCTTCGCCTTCTTTCACAAAGATCTACTGGTTTGCCGTTACATCCTTGAGCGTGTCGATCTGGCCGCTGGGCCAGCGGATTTCCAGGAGATCGACCTTCTCAGCTTTTCCCAATCCGAAATGGATGCGCAAGTCGTTCTGCGAAATGTAGCTGCCTCCGCTGCGAACTTCATCGATCTGCTGGTGAGGCTTGGATTCTCCGGCGGGAGGGTCACGCAGGTTAAGCGCGCGCCAATGCTGCTTCGATTGGATTTCGTGCCGATGGTGCGAACCTTGATCCAGTTGTTGCCCGTGCTGGAACTGGAGTGTAGGAGTTGGGGAAAGTCGTTGACGGTATTGACGACCACGTCGATGTTGCCGTCGTTGTCGAAGTCGCCGAAGGCACAACCACGCGCAGGCACGGGGTCGGAGATGCCTGTACCGGCCTGCAGAGAAACGTCGGCGAAATGGCCCATTGCGCAAGTTCCGGTAGAGCAGTTTGCGCTGGGGATAACCGGCGACGGTCTTCAGGTGCTCGACTTCGGGATAGACGTGGCCGTTGCAGATCAAGATGTCGGGCCAGCCGTCGTTATCGAAGTCGAAAAAGCCTCAGCCCCAGCCGAGAAACTGCGTGTGCGCGCCCAGGCCCGCGGAGAAGGTGGCGTCCTCAAAGCCGCCTCCGCCGAGATTGTGGTAAAGCGAAGGAACGTCGGCGCTACACTCGCTCCCAAGATTTGGCGCGGGAGATTGCTTCATTCCAGCGCTGTCGCATGGCGACCACTTGAGACAGTGGTAGGTGTGGTTCAAAGCGGCGTTCCTCTCGTGGCAAATCAGAAATGGACTGCACTTCCTTCCAGAATCCAGCGCCCAGGCCAGCTAGAAATGCGGCGCCGAGCGCGGTTGTTTCCGTCATGGCAGGGCGCACCACGGGAACGCCGAGAATGTCTGCCTGAAATTGCATGAGACTGTCATTGGCGGATGCGCCGCCATCCACGCGCAACTCCTGCAGAGGAGTGTCAGTGTCGGTCTGAACCGCATCCATGAGATCGGCGACCTGGAATGCGATGCTTTCCAAAGCCGCGCGCGCGATGTGGCCTGCGTTGCTGCCACGCGTGAGCCCAAAGATTGCGCCACGTGCGTAAGAATCCCAGTGCGGAGCGCCGAGGCCCACGAAGGCAGGGACGAAGTACACTCCTCCGTTATCAGAAACAGAATTCGCCAGCGCTTCCACTTCCGATGAGCTGCGAATGATTCCCAAGCCGTCGCGCAACCATTGAACCACGGCTCCGCCCACGAACACGCTGCCTTCGAGTGCGTAATGCGTGTCATGGCCGATTCTCCAGGCAACCGTTGTGAGCAGGCGATGCTTGGATGCGACAGCGCGGGTGCCCGTGCTCTGCAACATGAAGCAGCCCGTGCCGTAAGTATTCTTGGTGAGGCCGGGGCTAATGCATCTTTGCCCAAAGAGTGCGGCTTGCTGATCGCCTGCAATGCCTGCGATCGGAATGCCGTTGAGGCCCGGGACAGAGCTTACTTCTCCGTAAACTTCACTGGAGGGCCGGACTGCGGGCAACATCGATGCGGGAATTCGGAAGAGATCGAGAAGATCGCTATCCCAGCAGCCGGAATGAAGATTGAAAAGCATGGTGCGGGAGGCGTTGCTGGCGTCGGTAACGTGCACGCTGCCGCCAGTCAACTTCCACAGCAGCCAGGTATCGACGGTGCCAAACGCAAGGCGGCCTGCTTCGGCGAGTTGGCGGGCGTTCGGAACGTGTTCCAGAATCCAGGAAATTTTGCTGCCGGAGAAGTAGGCGTCGATCAGCAACCCAGTGCGTTGCTGTATCAGATTCTCGTGGCCTTGAGCTTTGAGTTGCTCGCAAAAAGAGGCGGTGCGGCGATCCTGCCAGACAATCGCGTTGTAGATGGGCTTGCCGGTGGCGCGGTCCCAGACAATGGTGGTTTCCCGCTGATTGGTGATGCCGATGGCGGCTATCTCGCTGGGCTGTGCTTTGGCTTTGGCCAGGGCTTCGAGGGCAACGGCGATCTGCGACGCGGCGATTTCTTCGGGATCATGCTCGACCCATCCGGGCTCGGGAAAGATTTGCGTGAATTCGCGCTGGGCTACGGATCGCACGGCGCCGTGCTCGTCAAATAAAAGGGCTCGCGAACTCGTTGTGCCCTGATCGAGAGAGAGAATGTAAGGCAAACGGCCTCCTGTTTCTGCGCTTGTTACTTAGGACACCGAGCTATGACGACTGGAACGCGCGCAGGAATCGTCGAATCCCGAAATCGTAGACAGCGGCGCCAACCAATCCTCCCAGCAACGGCGCAACCACTGGCACCCACCACACCCGAGGGCCATCGGTGAGGCCGTTGTTTTTGAATCCAGCCACAGCGGTGAAAAGGCGCGGGCCAAAATCGCGTGCGGGATTAATCGCGTATCCATGCATGCCGCCGAAGCTCATACCAATGGCTACGACCACCAGTCCGATCATCGCAGGAGCGAGGTTGGCTCCGGGAGGGACGTTGAGTTCGTCCGTGATCGCCAGTACCAGGAGCAGTAGCAGAGCGGTGCCGATGACCTGATCGAGGAATCCAGCTTGAGGCCATTCCGGAAAGGCGGGAAAAGTCGTAAAGACGCCGGCGGTTTTTTCCAGTTGGGGGTCCAACCGGTGGAAGGCGGGTAGATAATTTCGGTATACAAGAGCCGCGGCGAGGAATGCCCCCGCCGTCTGCGCGATGGAGTAAGGCACGACCTTACGCCAGGAAAAGCGACGGAATACCGCAAGCGTAAGGGTGACTGCCGGGTTGAGATGCCCGCCAGAAACTTTTCCGGCAATGTAGATTCCCATGGTCACCGCGAGTCCCCACCCTAGTGTGATGTTGGTATATCCGCCGTGAACGGTCCCGGAAGGAGCATTCGAGGGGAACAGAACGACCATCGCGACCACCCCCGAGCCAAAGAGAATCAATACGAACGTTCCCAGGAATTCGGCAATCAACTCGGCAACCAGGGTGGGCTTGTTCATGCGGCGTGCTCCTGTTGCTCGCGGCTTTCGAGCCGCGAGTAGTCTAGCAAGGATTTCGGTCCGCGCCCCGGCTTTCGGTTTTCGATGAGTCGGCTTCTCTGCAGGCGCGGCGGGTGATTCCAGAGAAGGTTACCAAGAATGGGAACGGCAGCGGCGTTTTTCCTTGACAGGGAGGGCGAGCCCTGTAAGATAGAGAATATTTATTCATTTAGATGAATAAATATTCACAATGAATAAAGCCCTGCGCCAGAGAGCTGTTTTGGAAGCGTTGCGGCAGGGTCCCGTGGCCAGCCAGGAAGATTTGCAGCGGGCGTTGCGCAAGCGGGGGTTCAAGGTGGGACAGGCGACGCTGTCGCGGGATATTCGCGATCTGAATCTGAGCAAGACGGCGGCCGGCTACACACTGCTTCAAGGGGAAGGCGCCGCGGCCCTGGCTTTGCCGCCGGTGCAGCGACTGGTTCGCGAGTTCGTGCTGGACGTGCGGCCCGCGCAGAACCTGCTGGTGGTGAAAACGATTGTAGGCAGCGCTCAGCCTGTGGCGGCGGCGCTCGATGAACAGGAATGGGAGGAAGTAGTGGGAACGATTGCCGGTGACGACGCGATTCTGATTGTTTGTCCCGACAAGGATGCTGCCAAAAAGGTCACAGTGCGGATCGAGGAGATGCTCGGCTGATGTCAGCGAAGCTCAAAAGCGCGGTGCTCGGAGCGAGCGGTTACTCGGGACTCGAGTTGACGCGCCTTCTCGAACGCCATCCGCGGCTGGAGAGGCCCCTGCTGTTCCGTCGTGAAAATGGGAGCGACGGTGCTACGGATTTGGCGGAAGTGTTTCCCGAGTTGTCCGGCAATGGAGGCTATCCGCTGCGGCCGCTTTCGTGGCCGGAGCTGAAAAGGCAGGGTGTGCAGTTGCTTTTTCTGGCTACGCCTCACGAAGCGTCGCGGTCGCTTATGCCGGAGGCTATCGCGCAGGGTTTGCGCGTGATCGATCTGAGCGGCGCGTGGAGACTGAAGCAGGCGCAGCATCGTGCGATCTACTCGTTCCAGGACGCGAATGCAGTCACGGCCGCGGAATTGACAACCAAGGCGGTGTATGGACTGCCGGAGTTGAACGGCGACCGCATTGCGGCGGCTCAGTTGGTGGCGAATCCGGGTTGCTATGCGACCGCGGTGATTCTGGCTTTGGCTCCGCTGTTGCAGGCGGGGTTGGTCGATCGGAAGCATGGCATTGTCTCCGACTCGAAGTCGGGAGTTTCTGGAGCGGGCAAGGCGCCTACGTCGCGTACCCATTTCGTGTCGGTGGCTGACAATCTCTCTGCCTACTCGGTGTTCAATCATCGGCATCTGGGAGAGATGGTCGAGCAGTTGGGATTGGAAGACGCGGAGCTGACTTTCACTCCACACCTGCTACCGATCCCGCGCGGGATTCTATCAACCATCTACGTCCATCTGAACCGGGCGATGCAGTCGGCGGAGATTGAATCCTGTCTGCGCGATTTTTATTCGGGCAAACATTGGGTGCGAGTGTTTGCGACGCCGATGCTCCCGCAGTTGCAGTTTTCGCTGCATACGAACTACTGCGATCTGGGTTTTTGCCTGGCGGAGGACGGCCGGCGGCTGGTGCTGGTTTCCTGCGTCGACAATTTGCTGAAAGGCGCGGCAGGACAGGCCGTGCAGAACATGAATCTGATGTATCAGTGGGAAGAGCGGGAGGGTTTGCAGTGACGATCGTGGTGAAGATTGGCGGAGCGGCGATTGAAGATGCGGCAACGCTGCGCAAGTGCGCGCGGTCCATCGCTGAACTGGCGCAGGACGGGCACCGCGTAGCAGTGGTTCATGGCGGCGGCAGGGCGCTGACCCGCATGCTCGATCGGCTGGGGAAAAAGAGCGAGTTTGTGGACGGGCTGCGCGTCACCGACGCGGAGACGCGGGATACGGCGCTGATGGTATTGGCTGGAATCATCAACAAGAAGCTGGTGGCGGCCATTCAGTCAGCGGGAATGCCAGCCATCGGATTCTGCGGTGGTGACGGCATGACGTTCCGCGCCCGGAAGAAGTATGTCCATGGCCGCGACCTGGGATTCGTTGGCGAGATCTGTTTCGCCGAGCCGTGCTGGATCGAAGCGCTGTGGCAGCAGGGAGGCATACCGGTTCTGGCCTCATTGGCACTGGGCGCCGACGGCGAATACTACAACGTAAACGCCGACGAAATGGCGGCATCGTGCGCTGCGGCCTGTCATGCCAACACGTTGATCTTTCTCACCGACGTGCCGGGAGTGAAAGATGCGGCGGGAAGCGTGATGCCGTGGCTGAGCACGAAGCAGGCCGCCGAACTGGCGGCAGGTTCGGTCATCAGCGGTGGCATGTTGCCCAAACTGCAGGCCTGCGGGCAGGCCTTGAAACAAGGCGTGGGGCGCGTGAGAATTTTGCCCGCAACCGAAGCGGAGGTCTTGCCGCAGTTCTACCTGACCAAGCTCTTGTGCGGTACGGAGGTCACCTATTCATGAGTCAATCAGCTGCTGCGCAGTACCAATATAAATCGCAACCCGCGAATGCGCAGGTCCAGCGCAAGGAGCCAAAGTTGAATAGTCATGTGCAAGGCAGAGTTTCGGCGGCTGCTCGCCGAGAGAGTGCCGCAAGTGTTTTGGTGCCCCGATCTGGTCTCGACTCGCGATCTCGGCCCTTCCGGCGTCGATGCAGTTTTGCGTCTGGCTGGAATCATGAAATCGCGTCCAGCGGATTTTCAGAGGGCGCTCACGGGTAGACAGATCGTCATGTTTTTCGAGAAGCCCTCGTTGCGGACTCGGCTGACATTCGAGGCTGGCATAGTGAGTCTGGGCGGCACCGCGATGTTTGTCGATCAAACTCACGAACGGCTCGATGCCCGTGAAAAATTGAGCGACGTGGCGCACAACCTTGAACGTTGGGTGGATCTGATTGTGCTGCGCACGTTTTCGCAGCAGACCATCGAGGGTATGGCGCAGCACTCCTCGATTCCGGTCATTAATGCGCTCAGCGACCTGGAGCATCCTTGCCAGGCGTTGGCTGACTATCTCACGCTGCTGGAGCGGTTCGGAGATTTAAAGAACCGCTGCCTGGCGTATGTAGGCGACGGCAACAATGTGGCGCACTCGTTGCTGCTGACGTGCGCGTGTCTGGGTTCTACGATCCGCGTCGCGACTCCGAAAGGCTACGAGCCGAATTCGCAGATTGTCGCAGCCGCTCGTGAAATCGCTGAGGAGACCGGCGCGGAAATTCGTTTGCTCACCGACCCGCACGAGGCGGTGATTGGAGCCGACGCAATCTACACCGATGCCTGGACGAGCATGGGGCAGGAAAAGGAAGAACGCGAACGAGCGAAGATTTTTCCGCCTTATCAAGTCAATTCGGAACTGATGGCGGAAGCCGCGCCCCACGCGGTGTTTATGCACTGCCTGCCGGCCCATCGTGGATTGGAAGTGACGGACGCGGTGATAGACTCCCAGCAGTCAGTGGTCTTCGAGCAGGCGGAGAACCGCCTGCACGCGCAAAAGGCCATTCTTTATTTGCTGCTGGGTGGCGGCGACCGTCTGCCCGCGAGGAGTGCTCATGCCTGAAAAAGTTGTACTCGCCTACTCTGGAGGACTCGATACCTCCATTATTGTTCCGTGGCTCAAGGAGAACTACTCTTACAACGTCATCGCGATGGTCGCCGATGTTGGCCAGGGAGATGACATTGAAGCCGTGGTCGAGAAGGCCTACGCCACGGGCGCAATCAAGGTGATCGTGGAGGATCTGCGCGAGGAGTTTCTGACTGGATATGTTTTTCCGGCGTTGCAAGCAGGCGCGGTCTACGAACACAAGTATCTGCTGGGCACGTCGCTGGCGCGTCCGGTGATCGCGAAGCATCAAGTCGAAGTCGCCCTGCGCGAGGGAGCGACGGCTGTAGCGCATGGCTGCACGGGCAAGGGGAACGACCAGGTTCGCTTCGAGTTAACGTATCAGGCGCTCGCGCCGGAGCTGAAAGTCATTGCACCGTGGCGCGAATGGTCGCTCAAATCCCGCGAGGACTGCCTCGATTACGCCGAACAGCACGGTATCCCGGTGGCGGCGAGCCGCGAGAAAATCCACAGCCGGGACCGCAATCTGTGGCACCTCAGCCACGAAGGCGGGGAACTGGAGGATGCCGCGAATGCTCCGCTGCCGGCAACATGGCAGATGACCCGTTCGCCCCAGGAGGCGCCCGACAAGAACGAGCAGGTGTCCATCGGCTTTGAGAAGGGAATTCCGGTCACGTAAACGGCATGAAACTTGATCCAGTGTCGCTGGTCGAGTTGCTGAACGAAGTTGGCGCGCGCAACGCCATTGGCAGGGTTGATCTGGTGGAGAACCGTTTTGTCGGAATAAAGTCGCGCGGCTGTTATGAAACGCCCGGCGGCACGCTGCTGGTTGCGGCGCATCGCGAACTGGAAGCGCTGTGCCTGGAGCGTGAGGTCGCGCACTTCAAGCAGCACGTGGGGCTGAAGTATGCGGAGTTGGTCTACTTTGGCTTGTGGTTCACGCCGCTGCGCGAGGCGCTGGATGCCTTTGTCGCCAGCACACAGACAGAGATGACCGGCAGTGTGACGCTTTCTCTTTACAAAGGAAATGTTTCGGTCGTGAGCCGCCAGTCCGAGCACTCGCTCTATCGCACCGATCTCTCGTCGTTCACCATGGGCGACGGTTACGACCAGAAAGATGCGGAGGGTTTCATTCGCATCCTCGGACTTCCGTCGCGCGTACGCGCGCGCGGGCCGCGTGGAGGTTACGCGATGAAGATGTGGTCGGGCCGGTTCCGGCAGCCACTGGACCCGCAATTCGAACGCTGGCAGCGGTCATTCGACTTCGATCGCCGCCTGCTGCGTTACGAACTGGCGGCGAGTGGCGTTCATGCTGGCGCCCTGAAGAACGCCGGTGTTCTCTCCGCCGACGAACTCATCAGCATTCTTCAAGGGCTGCAGCAGATTGGCGAGATGGCCGCGGGTTCCAAGGACCTTTTGCAAGATGACGAGGCCGAGGACGTCCATCACTTTGTTGAGAAGCAACTCGTGTCGCGGATCGGCGAGGTGGGCTACAAACTGCACAGCGGGCGCAGCCGCAACGAGCAGATCGCTACCGACCTGCGGCTCTATGTGCGGGCGGCGATTGATGAATTGCGAAGCGAACTAGCCGACGTGTGTGGCGCTTTTGCTGACCGCGCCGAACAGGCCGGTAGCGCCGCGATGCCCGCCTACACCCACTTGCAGCGAGCTGAGCCTGTGCTGGTTGCGCATTGGTTGCTGGCTTACGTCGAAATGTTCTTGCGGGATGCCGACCGCCTTGCCGATTGCCGCAAGCGTTTGAACGTGTGTCCGCTTGGATCGGGCGCGGTGGCCGGCGCGACTCTGCCTCTCGATCGCGCCGTCATGGCGGATGAGCTCGATTTCGCCGCGCCGACGGCAAACAGTATCGACGCCACCAGCGACCGCGATTTCGTCATTGAGTTCGTCAACACGCTCTCGCTCCTAGGCCTGCACTTGAGCCGCTGGGCAGAGGAGATGATCATGTTCTCCACGCAGGAGTTCGGCTTTGTCCAGTTGCCTGAGGCGTATTCCACGGGCAGCAGCGCCATGCCGCAGAAGAAAAATCCCGATCTTCTGGAACTGGTACGGGGCAAGACCGGTCGCATCGTCGGAAGCGCAACCACACTGACGATTGCGTTGAAAGGCTTGCCCCTGGCTTACAACAAAGACTTGCAGGAAACACAGCAGCCGCTGTTCGACGCCACCGACACAGCGCTCGGAGTAGTGCCGCTGGTCGCCGGATGGATGAGAGCGGTCGAGTTCGACCACCAGCGCATGAGCGATTCGGCGCAGTCGGGATTCATGAACGCGTGGGCTGCCGCGACCTACCTGGTCAACCGCAGCGTTCCTTCGCGACTCGCGCACGAGCAGATCGGCAAGGCCGTGAAGCTGTGCCTGGAAAAACATTGCGAGCTTCAGGATCTAACACTAGATGAGTTGCATGCCCTGAATCCTACGTTTGACCTGAGTTTTTATAACTGCTTGAAACCGGCATCGGTTTTGGCGATCCATGATGTTGTCGGCGGCACAGCGCCGGCCCGCGTGCGGCAGGGGCTTCTGGGGGCGAGAAAGAGAATCGACTCTCTGCGCGAGGAGGTCAATTTCCATGCGCACGCGTAAAGCCATTTTGCCCGACGCCAAGCACATCCACGATCTGATCTCGTCCTATTCGGGCGACGGCACATTGCTGCCCCGCACGCTGGCGGAGATTTGCGAGAACGTAAGAGATTTTGTCGTTCTCGAAAATGAAGGCCGCATCATCGGATGCGGCGCCCTGCATCTTTACGGCACGCACCTTGCCGAGATTCGCTCGATCACTGTCGGAGCCCGGGCGCAAGGTCACGGAGGCGGCACTCGCTTGATGAAGGCTTTGATGGCCGAAGCGAAGAGGCATCGGGTGGATTGCATCTGCCTCTTCACGCGCGCTCCTGAATTCTTTGCGCGCCAGGGATTCGAGATGGCGCGGCGAGAGGATCTTCCCGACAAGATTTACAAGGATTGCCACGTCTGTCCCAGGTTTCACCGATGCGATGAAGTCGCCATGGTGCGGGGCAAGCTCCCTACATTCGCGATTCTCCCCGAACCGGCGAACTGGCTGGTGAAGCTCGAAGCCTTAGCGCCCGCTCCTTGACTATGAGCGTAGGCTTTCTTGCGCAGGCGAGGCCGAACCGATCATCCTTACCCATCTCCCAAGAATTGCCGACCCCCCTGTTTCCCGGTCGGCGATGCTATCATGCAACACGTAAGGCTGGCTGAATTCGGGCAAAGGATGATTCAACATGGCAATCGTCACGCCGGGCACTTCCACCTCCACCGCCGCTACCGCGCCTGATAATTCTTCTTCTTACGGGGCGCCCCTTGCAGTAGTGACTACCCTATTTTTTATGTGGGGATTTCTCACCTGCCTGAATGACATTCTTGTCCCGCACCTGAAGCCGATTTTCGACCTGAATTACACCCAGATCATGCTCATTCAGTTTGCCTTCTTTGGAGCATATTTTGTTTTCTCCATACCGTCGGCGAAGATCATTGACTGGATCGGCTATCAGCGCTCGATGGTAGCAGGCTTGCTTACCATGGGCTTGGGTGCATTTCTTTTCGTGCCAGCGGCCAGCGTTCCCTCGTACCCGTTGTTCCTGATAGCGCTCATCGTGCTCGCGGCTGGGATTACGTGTTTGCAGGTCGCAGCGAATCCTTACGTGACGGTGCTGGGCAAGCCCCAGACCGCTTCGAGCCGCTTGAATCTGACACAGGCGTTCAACTCTCTTGGAACGTTTCTTGCGCCTTTTTTTGGCAGTCTCCTGATTCTGAGTGCGGCGCCGAAGACCATGGAAGAGATACGAGCGCTGACTCCAGATGCCCTGCAGGCCTATCGCTTGCACGAAGCAGCCACCGTCAAGGCGCCCTATGTGGGTCTGGGCCTCGCGTTAGTCCTGTTGGCGATCGCGATCGGCAGTTTCAAGTTGCCGAAAATTCCCCAC
This sequence comes from uncultured Acidobacteriaceae bacterium, assembly GCA_963771895.1. Taxonomy (GTDB): domain Bacteria; phylum Acidobacteriota; class Terriglobia; order Terriglobales; family Acidobacteriaceae; genus Sulfotelmatobacter. The sequence continues at coordinate 36,509 of CAVYVQ010000043.1, forward strand.
GCTCAGCACCAGCTCGGCGAAAAAGTAAACGACTCAATCTGGAACCACCCGAATCTGATCTTTGGCGCCATCGCCATCTTTGTCTATGTGGGTGCGGAAGTTTCGATAGGTAGTTTCTTGGTGAACTATTTCAGCCAGCCTGACATTGGTGGCATGACGGCAAAAATCGCCGGCCGATTTCGTTGCCTTTTACTGGGGTGGGGCCATGGTCGGGCGATTCATCGGATCCGGGCTATTGCAGAAGATGAAGACTGGCCACCTTCTTGGCATCTGCGCCGTGTGCGCTGCTGCCCTCGTGACAATTTCAATGATCAGCACCGGACACTTCGCCATGTGGAGCATCGTTCTGGTGGGATTGTTTAATTCCATCATGTTCCCGAGCATCTTCACTCTGGGAGTAGCGGAACTTGGTCCGCTTACGGGGGACGGTTCCGGAATCATGATCATGGCGATCGTTGGCGGTGCGCTTATCCCGCTCGCGCAAGGCGCGGTTGCCGAACAGGATCGGAATGTGGAGGTTCACCACGCCTTCTTTCTTCCTGTGATCTGCTATCTCTACATCCTGTTCTTCGCTCTGAGCGGTTCAAGGCCCAACAGCGAGCGCCCTGCCCGAACGTAGAACGACAGGCGCGAGAGCGCCTGTCGTTGGATTTGAATATGAATGGGAAATCGAGTGAACTGCTTCGGTCTTACATCAGCAGATAGTGATATCGAATATCGGAACCAGCAGAGCCACCACCCATCAAATCTGCACCGACACCAATTCCGGGTTGCAGCGGGAATTTTGCATGGATTTAATGGCGTCTTCGGCTGTAAATCTTCCCATAGCCAGCGCGAGCTTTCGGTTGGTTGTCGTCTGAATCGGGCTCCGGTCCACGCGCAATACGTATTCTGCCGCCCGAGCGCCGCCACGGTTTACTTTCACAAGAAACTTGGTGTTTTTCATGGGTTCCCCTCGTTGTTCAGGATAACTAGATAGCTAACAAATGGAAGCGAGACAAAAATCCCTGACAGACTGACAGCGTGACGACACACTTTTCCGCAGACACGCGCTTCATGCAAGACTTCAGATGGGCTGACCTGGTTCCGAAAGCTCGAAAGAATAGGAGAGATATTTCCCTCAGCTATAATACTAGGCCCGTTCGACGCTGTTGTCAACTTGTAACGGCCATGTGGGGCAGCTGCCGGTTCGGCTGTCCGGTCAAGCAAAGCGAGACCACTCCGTTCATGGCTGCAAAGCCTGGCCAGCTTGCGGATGAACCTGCTCATCTTTGATTTGGCTGGAATCCCAGCCGCCGCCGAGGGCTTTCACAAGATAAACCGAGCTAACCATCTGCTGGCCGAGCAACTGTGTCTCCAGCCGTTCGCTGGTCAGCAGCGTAGTCTGCGCCGTGATGACGTCGAGGTAACTGGTCACGCCGCCGATGTATCGGTTGTTGGCGATCGTCAATGCGCGGCGCGCATCCTCGACCGCGGCGCCTTGCGTCGCGAGAGCTTGCGAGAGCGTGCTCAAATTGCTGATGCCGTCTTCGACCTGCTGAAATGCCGTGAGCACGGACTGCCGGTAGTTCGCCACGGACTGCTCATAGGCGGCGCGCGCGGCGGCCAGATTCGCGCGGTTTCTTCCGCCTTCAAATATGGGCTGCAAAGCGTCCGCACCCAGCGACCAGAAAAGGCTCGGTGCACTGAGCAGCGGCCCGATGTCACGGCTCTGCCATCCGCCGGAACCGCTTAGAGTGATGTGCGGATAGAAGGCCGAGTGCGCAAGGCCAACTTGAGCATTCTGGTAAGCCATCACTCGTTCGGCAGTCGAAATGTCGGGCCGGCGCTCTAGCACATCGGAGGGAACTCCGAGTGGGACGGGCGGCGGCGTCGCCCGCAACGGTGCGACAGGTACGCTGAAGCTGGAAGCCGCCTGGCCTACCAGGACCGCGATGGCGTGCTCATATTGCGCGCGCGTCTGCTGTACCAACGCAAGTTGCGACAAGGTCGAGTCGAGCAGCGCCGACTGCTGCGCAACCTCCAGCCCGCTGGCAACACCTCCGTCGTGACGGTTGTTCACCAGATCCAGACCCTTGCGCTGGTAGCCGACGGATTCCTGCACTACCTGCCATTCAGCATCCAACTCACGCAGCGTGAAGTAGTCGGCGGCGAGTTCGGCGGTCAGCACCAACTGTACATTTTGAAGATCGGCAGCCGTGGACTGCAGAGAAGCGTTAGCGGCTTCTACGTTATGCCGTACTCGTCCAAAGAGATCGACCTCATAGCTCAGCGAAAACGGAATTGTGTAGACGCTCTGCGTGTAGGGAGGGATGGACTGAGTTGTACTACCCAGGACGCTCGGTGCCGCGCCGTTCAGCGGGCGATTGCCGGAGCCGCGCTCCCGCACCGCGCTGGGATCCGCCGCAAGCTGGGGAAACATGTCCGCGGTTGCAACTCGCGCCAGCGACCGCGCCTGTTCTAAATGGTCGCGTGCCGCCGCCAAAGACTGGTTAGCCTGGAGCAATTGTTGTTCGTAGGCGTCGAGCGCGGGATCGTGAAAGACCTCCCACCACGCCCCTTTGGAAATGGCGTCCTTCGGCGCAGCCTGCTCCCATGGCGGCTGCGTCTTCCACGTATCCGGTGCCGGCGCGGGAGCTGCCGGCCGGCTGTAACGCGGACCGACAGTGCATCCCGCAGCAAACGCGAGCAATGCCAGAGCAGCCGGGATGGCGGCTCGCTTCACGACCCGCCGCCCTTCTGCTGGCTCTGCGGCGGATGATCGGGTGCTGGCTGGTTCGCCGGCGGTTGCACGACGTTCACCTGCTGTCCTTCTTCGAGCGAGTCCGCGGGGTTAATGACGATCTGGTCGGCAGGAGAGACGCCGCCAAGAATCTCCAACGTAGTGCCGTAGTCGCGTCCAATATTGATCGGACGCAACTGCACCTTGCCGCCGGGGCCGATGACCGCAACGCGCGCGCCTTCGGCACGGAACAGCATCGCGTTTACCGGAATCGTGACCTTGTTCACGCCCGAACCGACGGCGAAGTGCACTTCCCCGAATGAACCCGGCAATAGACGTCCATCCTTATTGGGCACGTCCACCTCCGTCAGTAGAGTTCGCGTGGCTGGATCAATTGCCTCGGCCGTGCGCACGACCTGGCCGACAAACTTCTGGCCGGGGAACTCCTGCAAAGTGACGGCCGTCTTTGCGCCAACCTTGATAAACGGCGCATAGGCTTGCGGAACACTAGTGTAAACCCGCAGTGGATCGACCCGCGCAAGGTCAAACAGTTCGCGTCCGGCGACCCCCGCGCCAGCGTTGATCAGCGCCCCGGGATCGACGTTGCGCTTAGTGAGCACGCCGGAGAACGGTGCATAGACGTCCTTAAAGCCCTCAAGCTGTTCGAGGCGGCGGACGTTGGCGTCAGCGGCAGCCAGGTTCGCCTGGCTCTGCTTGTATCCGCTGTCATACTGATCAGCTTCCTGCGCCGAGACGGAGTCTGTCTTGCGCAGGTTCTGCCAGCGGTCCGCGCTGATCTTGGCTAGATCCATTTGCGCGACAATTTGCTGGCGCGCGGCTCGAGTCTGGTTCAACTCCTGATCCACCTCGGGAGTATCAATCTTGGCCAGCAACTCGCCTTTAGTCACCCGGCTACCAATGTCTTTGTACCAGCGCACAAGATAGCCGCTCGTGCGCGCGTAAATCGGAGACTCCTCATAGGCCAGCAGTGAACCGGGCAGCACCAAATCTTCATCAGGTTTTTCCGACTGCGGGTAAACCACGGCGACCGTCGGCACGGTTTCGCGCTCCGTCTCCTTGGCCAGCGCGCGTTCGTGGCTTACGTGGTCGAACAGCGTGAGCCCACCGGCAATCAGCAGCACCAGCAATAGCACGCCGACGATCATCAGCGCTCGGCGCGGGGGCGCGGGCGGAACTTCGGGCGGCTTCTCGATTCCCGGAGGCTGGTGCCGGGAGTGCTGCTGGATCGCTGCAATCTCCTCGTCGCGCTGGGCCTGAGCGCTCAGCGCATGGTGCTCCTCAGCTTGGCCCGTCAGTTTGGATTTGTCTTCTGCACTCATGCTCAACTCCGATTCCCGCGGAAACTCTCTATGCACATTCCCATTTACATTTGTCCCTGCCGCGCACGCTTGGCCTCACGCCGGCTGTGGAATATCGCGAAAACGCTGGGCACAAAAAACAAAGTAGCGACCGTGGCAAACAGCAGTCCGCCGATGACCGCGCGGCCCAGCGGCGCGTTCTGCTCGCCGCCTTCTCCCAAGCCCAGCGCCATCGGTACCATGCCAATGATCATGGCCAGCGCCGTCATCAGCACCGGCCGCATGCGCGTATACCCGGCGGCGACGGCGGCCTGCACGGCGGGAATCCCTTCGTCCAACTGTTCGCGCGCGAAGCTCACCATCAGAATAGAGTTGGCCGTCGCCACCCCCATGCACATGACCGCGCCGGTAAGCGACGGCACGCTCAATGTAGTTCGGGTCAGCAGCAGAAACCAGCAGATTCCCGCCAGCGCCCCCGGCAACGCCGCGATGATGATGAACGGATCAAGCCACGACTGGAAGTTAATAACGATCAGCAAATAGACCAGCAGAATGGCTCCTGCCAGCCCCACGCCCAATCCCACGAACGAAGATCGCATGGTAACTATCTGTCCGCGCACCACGATCCGCGTGCCGCGCGGCAATTGGCCGTCGAACGTCTTGAGCACTTTGTCGGTGTCGGCAGCCACCGCGCCCAAATCGCGATCCTGCGTGCTGGCGTAAACGTCGATCACCGGCTGCACGTTGTAATGGTTGACCGTAGCCGGACGCGCCGCCGGATACACCTGCACCAGGTTCCCCATCAACTGTGTGCCTTGCTGCGATGTCACCGGTATCGTCATCAGGTCTTGCAGGCTCGTCATGCGGTATTGCGGCGACTGCACCGCCATCTGGTAAGTCACGCCGTTGCGCGGATTGAGCCAGAAATTCGGCGCCGTCTGGAAGCTGCCGCTCAGCGAAACCAGCATGCTCTGCGCCACATCGCGCGCCGTGAGCCCAACCTGCGTGACCCGCGTGCGGTCAATATCCATGTGCACCGTCGGCAGCGAGAGCAATTGCTGCACGTGTACATCGGCGGCGCCCGGAATGTGCCGCATTTTATTCGCGATCTGCTGCGCGATCAGATAACTCTTTCCCATATCCGTGCCCACTATCTGCACATCGATGGGCGCGGGCAAGCCAAAATTCAGAATCTGCGAAACAATATCGGCGGGCTGGAAGAAAAACTCCACTCCCGGAAAGCGCTCCGGCAGCACCTCCCGCAAATGCCGGATGTAACCCGCCGTCGGATGGTGATGTTCAGGATTGAGCGCGATCAGTATCTCCGCGTCGCTGGTGCCAATCGTTCCGTTCGAACTGTAGGACTGATTGATGCCGGAGTTCGGCAGACCGATGTTGTCGAGAATCGTCTGCAATTCGTCCTTAGGAATCTCCTTCCGCAGGAGGCCCTCGACCTCATCGCAGAGCCGCGCCGTCTCTTCCACGCGCAAGCCCGGACGCCCGCGCACATGCAGCCGCAATTGCCCCGCATCCACTTGCGGAAAGAAGTCTTGCCCCAGGAAAAGGAACAGCCCCAGCGAGAGCACGCAAAAAACCAAAAAGCAGAGCACGAAGACGCCGCGATGCTCGAGGGTGGTTTCCAGCAACCGCTCGTAACCCCGGCGGAAGTCTTCAAACTTGCGCTCAAAGCCGCGCTGGAAGCGGCCTGGGAACGACTTGGGCGCTTCCGCACGATGCTCGTGACCGCGCATGATGAACATTACCAGCGTGGGGATGAGGGTTCGCGAGAGCAGATAGCTGGCCAGCATGGCGAAGCTCACAGCCTCCGCCAGCGGCACGAACAAGAATTTCGCCACGCCCGCCAGAAAAAACATCGGTACAAACACGATGCAGATGCTGAGCGTCGAGACAAACGCAGGCACCGCAATCTGTTGCGCGCCGTCAAGAATTGCCTGCTTCATCTCCTTGCCCATGGCAAGGTTGCGCTCGATGTTTTCGATTTCCACTGTGGCGTCATCCACCAGGATGCCGACCGCAAGCGCCAATCCTCCCAGGGTCATGATGTTGATGGTTTCGCCGATCGCTCCCAGCATGATGATCGAGACGAAAATCGAAAGCGGAATGGAAACGGAAATGACGATGGTGGGCCGCCAATCGCCGAGGAAGAGCAGAATCATGACGGCCGTGAGAGCCGCTGCGATCAATCCCTCGCGCAACACGCCCTGAATCGAAGCCCGCACAAAAAGAGACTGGTCGAACAGCGCGCTGATTTTCAGCTCCGGAGGCAGCGACTGCGCCGCTTGCACCACAATGTTCTTGATCCCAGAGACAATTTCCAGCGTGGAGGCATTGCCAATCTTGTAGATCGACATCAGCGCCCCGCGGTTTCCATCCTGGCGCACGATGTTCGTCTGCGGTGAGAATCCGTCGCGTATGTGAGCGACATCGCGCATGTAGAGCGTGGCTCCGTTGGAAGTCTTGACGGGCAGGTCGTTCAACTCCGCAATCGTGGCCGGAGTTCCGTTCATCTCCACGTTGTATTCCACCGGGCCGACCTTCACCGTGCCGCTGGGGAGAATCAAATTCTGCGCGTTGACGGCGTTGACAATGTCGTTTGGCGACAGTCCGTAAGCCTGCAGTTTCGGCAGGTCCAGGTCCACTTGAATCTGGCGAATTTTTCCGCCGTAGGGATAAGGCGTAGCCGCGCCCGGCACCGTCGCCAGATAGTTACGCAGAAAGTTCTGGCCTAGATCGAACAGTTGTTGCTCCGGCAGGGTCTTGCTGCTCAGCCCGAGCTGAACGATCGGCGTAGTGGAGGCGCTATAGGAGATGACCAGCGGCGGCACCGTGCCGGGGGGAAGGCCGCGCAACGTGGTCTGAGCGATCGCGGTGATTTCCGCGATGGCGCCTTGTACGTTCGTGCCCGGACGGAAAAAAACCTTGATCACTCCTAAACCGTTTACCGACTGAGACTCCATGTGCTCGATGTCGTTGACGGTGATGTTGATGCCGCGCTCGGAATTGGTCACGATACGGTCCGCCATGTCCTGCGGGGACATGCCGATATAGGACCAAACCACAGAGACCACCGGAATGTTGATATCGGGAAAGATGTCCGTCGGAGTGCGTAAAACTGTAACTATGAACAGGATAATGATGACGAGCGCCATCACCACGAAGGTATAGGGACGCCTCAGCGCTAATGCGACAATCCACATCGGTTAGGCACACTCCAGAGTTAGGACGACTGCACTATACGGATGCGAAGAAAACCGCTGGACCTGATTTTAGATTCGATACTGACCGTATTGGATTCCATGTCCGTTTTCATTATATTGTAGGGTAAGATTATGCGCCAAAAGTCTCCGGCTCACGGAAACCGCGGCGGAGGCCGCCGCAAGCGCTCTCCCGGGCGCCCGCGCAGCGAACAGGCCCGCGTGGCTATCCTGCGCAGCACGTTGAAACTTTTGGCAGAGAATGGCTTTTCCGGTCTGAGCATTGAAGCCGTTGCAGCCCATGCCAACGTTGGCAAGGCAACTGTTTATCGCTGGTGGCCTGACAAGGCCGCTCTTATCACGGACGCCTTCGCCAGCAGCACGGGCCGAAAGCTCAACTTCCCCGATACCGGCTCCGTTTTCACGGACATGAACCAGCAGATGCGCCAAGTGGTCAAAATCTTTCGCAGCCCTCGTGGGCGTATTCTTTCCGCCATTCTGGCCGCCGGCCAGAGCGACGGAGACGTCATCGCCGCTTTTCGCGACCGCTTCATGAGGCCGCGCCGCCAGGAAGCCTACGCGACGATTCGACGCGGAGTTCAACGCGGCGAACTGCGCAAGGACGTGGACATGGACCTGTTGCTGGATTCACTCTACGGGCCCATCTACATGCGATTTCTGATCCGCCACGACAAGTTGACGCCCAACTTCGTCGACAGTCTTTGCAAACTCGTGTTGGGGGAGTCTCGTCCCTAGAGGAGAATTACGATCTCGAGCCTTCTAGTGCGGGATCCACTGCGCGTGGTTCGTGAACAGTCCGTTCACAAAACAAATCTGGTAAGCCACGAAAAGACCGAAGCCAAGGCTGAGCAGACCCGCAGCTAACGCCAGCCGCCGCGAAAACTTCTGGCGGCCCCTCCCCATCATCGTGAATGCCGAAGCAATGCTCATCGTGATCAGCATCATGCCCGCAATCGTGCCCACGCCAAAGATCAACAGGTAGGCGACTGCCCAATGCACGTTTCGTATCGTAGTCAATACCAGCAAAGCCACCGCCGCTGAACCGGCAAGCCCATGAACGATGCCCACCATGAGCGGCCGAAGATATTGATACACGCTGACCTTCCCGAATACGCGGTCCATCCAATCGAGGGGCGCGTGGTCGGGTAAATCTGAATAGCTCTCATGTTGGTGAGCGTGGTTATGGACGAAGTCTCCATGGCTGTGGGGATGAGAGTGGACGAATTTCACTGCCGCATGATCCTGAATCGATCCGGCGGGCGCAGTTCCGGCAGGAACGGCCCCAAGAAACCCGGCGACATTCCACACGCCGAGAATAATCAGCATCACCGCGACCGACAACTCCATGCTCAGCCCGATCCGCACTGGAATCACGAGATTGAAAAGAATAATTCCAGCCCCGACCACGAAGATGGTAAGAGTGTGGCCAACGCCCCAAAATGCTCCGATCAAAGCCGCCCGCATATTATTGCGCTGATTGCTGACGATGGTCGTGACGGCAATAACGTGATCCGGATCCGTGGCGTGGCGCATCCCCAGAAAAAATCCCACGGCGAGGATGGAGAGAAACCCAATCATGCATTGCACCTGGAACTGGCCGCTGCGTGGGAAAACTCTATCAGGCAAGCCACAAGAAATGCCAATCTCGACCGCCCTGGGAGGGGTGGTCCTCGGAAAGCGCTGAACGTTCCAACTGGAACATACGTGCGTTATGTTCCAACTGGAACATTTTGTGCATCCAATCCTATGCGTATGAGACAGTATGTACAACACAGCCTAACCATAGGAACGGAGGCAGTTAAGAGGGTTGAGAGAATGTGCGCGGGTTAGACTCCGATATTCTGCGCCTAGAACGCTAAGATACGGGCTCTTCAATGTGCAAAGAAAGCTTGTTCGGGATGACAATCAACTCCAGAACTCTGCCAGACTAGCCTTTCCCCAAATACTCCCCCGCCAGGGTGGCGCAGGCTTCAACGAAGTCCTGCTCTGGTTTATCGAAGGTGCCGGCGAAATAGCTCTCGACATCGAGTTCCGCTGCGAGCGCGGCCTTCACGAGGATGGGGACGACAATCTCGCTATTCACCATGGAAGATCCCGAGAGATAACGCGGGTCTTTGGACACGTCATCGACGACTACGGTCTGCCCGGTGGTGGCGGCAGCGCCGCAGAGTCCTGTGTCGAGGGGGATGCGAGCGTTGGGGGTAAAGCTGCCGGCGAAAGGTCCGACCAGCAAGACACCGGGGTCTGCCGGATCAACGAGATAAAAGCCTACCCAGTTGTATCGTGTCATCTTCTCATGAAGACGTTGGGCGATGTGCTCCATGAGAGACTGGGCCGTGGAAGCGGTCAGAGCAAAGGCCCGAAATTCGCGGAGAAGTTCTTCGTGCACAGGCAACATGTTTCGGCCCTCGTGAGTGTCAGGTCTTGGGTTATAGGTCTTGGGTCATCGGAACCAATACCTAAGAGCTGTCAACTAAGACCGCAGGCCCTTACTGCTTGAGTGTGCCGGTCCAGTTGAGGATGACTTCCTGAGGGTGGGCCTGGCCTCCGCTAAGCGCCTTCAGAGCTGGAAAGCGTTCGCCGGGCGCGACGTGTCCGAGGGAAGCGAATTCATTCACGTGGATGGGGAGCGCGGTCGGGGCTCCGAATTGGAAGGTTTCGACGTTCTGAATTGCCACCACCATGAGTTTATCGCCGACGATGTAGTAGAGTTGCTTGCCATCCGCGCTCCACGAAGGGGAACCGCCGCCGCCATTCGAAACCTGAAATTTTCCGCCGGGACCGGGGAAGGCGGTCACATAGACTTCGTACCTTCCGGACTCGTCGGACTGGTAGGCCAGCCATTTAGCGTTCGGCGACAGAACGGCGTTCGCTTCATTCGCCGGCGATTCGAGGAAAGGAGTCAACTTCTTGTCGCCGCTGAGATCGGTGTAATAGACATCCTGCCGCGTGGCGTTGTTCTGCACCATGAAGAAAAGGTAGCGGCCCTTGGGAGACCAGCTGGTGACGTTGCCGAAGGTCTTGGGCGCATCCAACTTCTCCTGATTGCCTGAACCGCTGGTGGGCTGGATCCACATTCCGCCTGTGGCCGTGCCGGCAATGGTGCCGACCGCGATCCTTTTGGCGTCCGGGGAAAAGGCGTAGGAAATGCTGGCCGCATCGGCGAATGTGCTGCGCGACACGGTATTGCGGCTGGTATCGACGACCCAGACATCTCCTTTGCCGGTGTCAGGATCGGGACGGACCAGCCCGACCAGGGATCCGTCGATGGAAGCGCGGGGCTGCGTATAGAGGCCGGGCTCGCCAAAGCGTCCGACCTCTTTGCCGGTGCGGTCGACCCACATGGGCTGAGTCTTCTGCAGCGATCCGTGACGGAAGACGAGCGTGCCGTGCGCGGCAGTGAAGGCGGCGAGGTCGCGCGCGTTCCAATAATCGAGTTTTTCGGCTACGGGGGCGGGATCGCCGCTGAACTTGAGCGATTTTGGATCGAAGCGCTGAGCCACGAGCACGGTTTCGCGGAGGTACAGGAGGTAACCTTCGGAATACTGAGCGTTCGAGGCGGCATCCAGGATCTGGCGCGGCTTCTCGCCGGAGAGCGACGCGCCGTACAACGCACCCCCGCCACCACCGGCCGCCCCGACCGCCTCGCGATAAGTAAAGAGGAAGTGGTCACCATCGGGCAGAAAGTATGGGTTGCGATGGGTCCAACCCGGTTTGGCTTCGGTGAGCTTCTCGGGCATGCCGCCGCCTTCGGGCACCTTGTACAGGGGCTCGAGAATATTGGGCGTGAAGATGATCACGCCGCGCGGGCTCCACGATGCGCCTCGGCCTTCGGGTGCGTCGCAGAGCACCTGCACCGGTCCACCGGCGAGCGCTACTTTCTTCAACTTTCCCGCGGAAAAGAATCCAATGTTTTTGCCATCGGGCGACCAGAAGGGAAAAGTTGGCCGCTCGACCTCCATCTGGTGCAGCCCGCCGGTGGCAACATCGCGGACCCACAGCTTTGTGTCGGAAGGGTCACCGGCGAGGAAGGCGAGTTTCGAGCCATCTGGAGAAAGTGCCAGCGCACCGGCCACAACGGAGGTGAATTCCGTGTCGCTGGGCGGCAGCCAGGAGGCTGTCATGGGCCGTCGCGCGTCTTCCAGCCGGGAGCGAGACGATAGGAAAATGGCGAGAGCCGCGGCAGCAAGAATCCAACCCACAGCCGCAGCAATCAGCAACGTGCGCTTCTGCACTACGCGGCGAGCGCGGATCTGGGCGGGGGCAGCCAACTGGCTGGTAGAGGCTTGCGCGATCCATTTCAATTGCAGCTTCAGATCGTGCACCGTCTGGAAGCGCTCGTCAGGATCCTTGGCGAGGCAGGACTTAATAACCTGCTCCAGCGCGGGCGGGGACATGGGCTGCACCATTGAAATTGGCGGTGGGTCGGAGGCGAGAATTGCCGCGACGAGACTGGCCTGGCTTTTTCCGGTGAAGGCGCGCTTGCCGGTCGCCATCTCGTACAGCATCGCGCCGAAGGCGAAAATGTCTGAGCGCGCGTCGGCTTCTTTGCCTTCAGTCTGCTCCGGGGACATGTACTGGAACGTGCCGACGATGGTGCCGTGCGCGGTTAGCGGCTGATCGGCGGATGGGTGGGAAATCGTCAGGGTCAGACTAGAGGCGGGTGACGCTCCCGAGAGGGTAGCTTTGGCAAGGCCGAAATCCATCAGCTTCGCGCCGGTCTTGGTTAGCATCACGTTGGCCGGCTTCAGGTCCCGGTGGACGATGCCGCTTTTGTGCGCCCGTTCGAGGCCTTCGCAGATTTCGATACCGTATTTCAACACCAGTTCGGTCGGCAGCGGACCTTTTCGCAAGCGGTCGGCGAGAGTCTCGCCTTCCAAATACTCCATGACCAGGAAGTCGATGCCATCCTGATGACCGATGTCGTGCAGAGTGCAAATGTTGGGATGGTTCAGAGAAGAGATGGCACGGGCTTCGCGGTCGAAGCGCTGTTTGGCTTCGATGTTGTCGGAAAGATGGCCGGGCAGGATTTTGACGGCGACGGTGCGGTCGAGGCGAGTGTCTTTGGCTCGATACACTTCTCCCATGCCGCCCGCGCCCAAGGGAGATTGAATTTCATACGGACCGAGTTTCGTGCCGGGAGTGAGTGCCATGGGCGGGCACAATTATAGCGTGATCAGTCGCGGAGTGGGCGCGACGAATCCGGCCGCGGCTTCGGTGGTCCGCTACTGATGCTGGCCGAGAGAACAATCCGGATTCACATTCTGGATGTAGATCCCGGTGTTGCCGGTGCGGTCGTCCTCAAAGGCCACGGCCGCGATGCCGGAAGGGCGCGATCGCCGCGACCAGACGGGATTTATCGGAGAGCACTGACGATACAGGAAATTGCGGGCATACCGTCACGCCGGAGTCGTCGAGTCGCGTTGCCTGCCAGAGCAGGCTGCCGGAGGAAGAAACCTTATTGGTCCACCAGTTGGCTGTTGCTGCCGAAGCCCTGGTTGCTCCCTTGGTGCGCAATCGATTGCGCACTGGATAGTAACCTCAGTAACCCGTATAAACCCCAAAAGTAATCATTCACAACAACTTAATGGCACCTAGGGGCCATTCCTCCTGGCCCGACGCTTGCGTTAGTACTAGTACAGGTGGCCGATGCTGGCATTCACTAACGTTACGCGGAAGAACTGGTTTAGCGCGATCCTGCAACCTAGGACGGCTATTCTGCTGGGCATCCTTGGTTTGTGCCTGCCGGCGCTGTCACAGGAAGTGTCGGTAGCGATGCTTCAGCCTGAGGGGAGCCAACCTGGCGCGACAGGGGCGATTCAACCTGCAGAGACCCAACCCAAACCGATGGCGCCGAGTTCGTTGGTCACGCCGGTCCAACCGGCAAAGCTGCCGGAGACCCGTCATCGTTTCTTGGATCGCGAGAATAGCGCTCTTTTTGCCCTAAGTGCCGCATTCAACGCTGCCGACTTCGTCGTGACCCGGGACAACCTGCGCAGTGGTGGCCGTGAACTGAATCCTGCAACCCGGCTATTGAGCGGCAGTACGGCGGGGCTTGCCGTGAACTTCGCCGGCGAGACGGCGGGCGTGGTCGCGCTCAGCTACTTCTTCCATAAGACCGGACATCACAGACTGGAGCGTGTTGTCTCCATGGTGAACATCGGTTCCTCGGCTGGGGCGGTGGCTTTTGACTTGGCCCATCGATAATCGCGATAGATTCCCTCCGCTCACGACTCCCGCACTTCGTCGCTAACGACTTGGAAGTTAATCAACCTCGCGCTCCCGAAGGACGTCGTCATCGCGCAGTCAGTTGCATCCCGGCCGGTGGCCATCAACACGCGTCCGATGCGTCGAATGTTGTGCCGGGCGTCGAAGGTCCACCAGCGATCTCCCAGATAAACCTCAAACCAGGCGCTGAAATCCATCGGGCTCGGGGCAACGATGACTCCGATATCGCCTAGGTATCCAGTGGCGTAACGCGCCGGAATGTTGAGGGCCCGGCAGAAGGTAATCGCGAGGTGCTGAAAGTCACGGCACACTCCGACGCGTTCTGTATATACGTCCAGCGCAGTGCGGAAGGGACTGGAAAACTCGTATCCAAAGGTGACCTTGCTGTGCACCCAATCACACACTGCCTTAACCCGCTGCCACCCTTGGGGAGCGTTCCAAAACAGTTCCGCCGCAATGTTCGATAAGAGATCCACTTCGCAATACCGGCTGTTCATAAGGAAGGGCAAAACGTTCAGGGGCAGTTGATGGATGGGAACCTCGGCTGCGTCCGGGCTTTCCGCATCGGGCGTTCCCGGGTCTTCAATCAGCGTGGAATTCTGAAATCGAATCTTGCCGGGCGGGGCTACCAGCCGGCAACTGTGATTGCCGAACATGTCTTCATAGCTCTCGATGGTCACCAGTGGATCGGTTTGCAATTCGTCGGGCTCCCGCAGGTCTTTTTCTCGCGATGGATGTACGTTCAGCAGGGTCACGATCGGTACTTCCCCAACGGTTTCGAATTGAATGTCGTAGCCAAGACGAATCAACATTGCAAGCTGCCTCATGCGCGCGGTGCGGCGCAGGTGAGATGCCGAAACTATCACGTAATCTGTCGCTCTTCCACATTTTTTCTTGCTGGCCTGGATTGTAAATTCGGCAGCAGCAATCGGTGTATGATGCGGTAAGTTCAATCTTAGGGGACAAAGTGACCTATTGTTTGGGAATTGCGACGCGGGAGGGGCTGGTGCTGGCCTCCGATTCGAGGACTAATGCGGGTTTTGACCAGGTCAACACCTGCCGCAAGATGTTCCGGTTCGTTCAGCCCGGGGAACGGGTGTTTGTAATTCTGACCAGCGGAAGCCTCTCCATAAGCCAATCGGTGATCACTTTACTGGGCGATGATTTCGATTCCGGTCGAGGACTTGCCGAAGCCAACTCTCTCTACGACGCGGCCCGCATTGTGGGCGACTGCGTCCGCAGAATCTCGGATATTGACCGCGCTTCGCTGGAGCGCGATTCCTTCAGCTTCAACGTTCATCTGCTGCTGGGAGGGCAGGTGCGGGGACAGGAGCCGAACCTGTATTTGATTTATCCCCAGGGAAATCCTCTCGCAGCCACCGAAGACTCGTTATACTTGCAACTGGGTGAGTGCAAGTACGGCCGGCCGATCCTCGACCGAGGTATCCAGGCCACAACCTCGCTGGAGGTAGCGGCGAAATATGCTCTCCTCTCACTCGATGCGACCATGCGGTCGAACGTGACCGTGGGTCCTCCGTTCGATCTGTTGCTATACAAGAAAGATAGCTTAAAAATTACGCGGTACCGGCGGGTCTCGGCCGGAGACAGGGATCTGAACCTGATCCACTCGAGTTGGCAGCAATCCCTTCGGCGGGCGGTCGAGCAGTTACCTGACATTGAATTCCAGTCTTCAGGCAACGAAAACCCCGCCGAAAGCGCCAGAGAAATCGCTCGATCAAGAGCGTAAAGTCGTTGGACCGGTCCGCGCTGTTTCTTCAATCACGCGGATCGTTTTTCCCGATCATCGATTCCCCGTTGAGTGCGCTATCCTAGCGGGGCGTCAAAGCGGCCGTTATGATTATTGAAATGGATACAACCGATCGTAGCGGTGCAGAAGCCCTTCACCGGTACGAACTCGACGGCGCTTACGATGAGATGTACAGTTCCGTGGACCATCCCCGAAGACAATATCGTCCGCTCCATAACCTGCTTTTGAACCTGGGACCGGACGAGTTACGCCGCAGTAAACACGAAGCTGATCAGTCGTTCTTCAACCAGGGAATTACTTTCACGGTTTATGGAAATGACAAAGGCACGGAGCGGATTTTTCCTCACGACCTGCTGCCCCGGATCATTACGGCGACGGAATGGGAAAAAATCGAGCGCGGACTGACCCAGCGGATCACGGCGCTGAATCTCTTCCTCAAGGATGTTTACCACGAAGGCAAAATCATTGCAGACGGGGTGGTGCCGGGCAGCATTATCTACACCTGCAGGCACTACCGCCGGGAAATGCGCGGCATCAAGGTGCCCCGCGATGTTTACATCACGGTAGTCGGTACGGATCTGATACGAAATCCGGAAGGCAACTTTGTAGTTCTTGAAGACAATCTCCGCGTCCCCAGCGGCGTGTCTTACATGCTCACCAGCCGCAGAGTCATGAAGCAAATATTTCCCGGGCTGTTTCAAAAATGCCGCGTGCGGCCGATTGAGCAGTACAGCCAGGTGCTTCTATCGACCCTGCGGTCGCTGGCTCCGGAAGGCCGTTCCGAGCCGACCGTTGTTTTACTGACGCCCGGCTCCTACAACTCCGCTTATTTTGAGCATACGTACCTGGCGCGGCAAATGGGCATCGAACTCGTCGAGGGACGGGATCTGGTGGTCCACGACAATGTGGTTTATATGCGAACCACCTTCGGCTTGCAGCGCGTGGACGTCATTTACCGGCGAATCGACGACGATTATCTCGATCCCCTGGTTTTCGAACACGGCTCCGCACTCGGTGCTGTGGGCTTGTTCAATGCCTATCGTGCCGGAAACGTAGCCTTTGCCAACGCGCTGGGAACGGGAGTCGCCGACGACAAGGCTATCTACGCGTATGTACCGAAAATCATTCGCTATTATCTCGACCAGGACCCAATTCTGGAAGGCGTCGAAACGTTCTTGATGTCCGATCCGGGTCAACGTGACCACGTTTGCCAGCGGCTGGACGAATACGTGGTGAAAGCCGTGGGCGAGTCGGGCGGTTACGGTATGTTGATTGGTCCGCACAGCACGGAACAACAGCGCTCGGAATTTCGACAAATGATCTACGCGCAGCCGCGAAACTACATCGCGCAACCCACGATCAACCTTTCGACCGCCCCTTGTTTTGTGGATGGAACCATCGAACCGCGTCACGTCGATCTTCGGCCTTATGTCCTCTATGGGGAAAAAATCACGATTATTCCGGGCGGCCTGACGCGAGTGGCGCTGCGAAAGGGCTCCCTGGTGGTGAATTCGTCGCAAGGCGGAGGCTCGAAAGACACGTGGGTCTTGCAGAATTGAGACTGAAGAATTGGGTGGCCGGATCCATGCTTTCACGCGTAGCTGACAGTCTGTACTGGATGAGCCGCTATTTCGAGCGGGCCGACAATGCCTCGCGTGTGCTCAAGGCGACTTACGGTCTGATTTTGAATCCCGCCAAGTTTTCCACGGAAGAGCGCTGGTTCCGCGCGGTTTGTTCGCTGGCTCCGGGGGCGGCGTCCAGCAACGTCGATCCGCAGCGGGCGTTATTCTCGCTGGTGGCGGATCCGGAAGGCGCGTTCTCGATTGTGAAATGCATAAGCGGGGCGCGCGAAAACGCCCGCCAGGTCCGCGAGGAAATCAGCTCGGAGATGTGGGAGCACCTGAATCGGCTCTTTCACGACGTGACCGGCTCCGAGTTGCAACCCAATGACGACGCTGGCGCGATGCGGGTGGTGAGCCTCGTTCACGAAGGGTCTTATCGATTTAGCGGTGTTACTGCCGCGACCATGAATCACGACGAGGCCTGGCATTTTATCCAGCTCGGCAAGTATATCGAGAGGGCGTGCAATCTCTGCGTCTTGCTGGACGCTTATTTTGTGCCCGACAAGCATGCGGATGATTTGGATTGGGTGGGCCTATTAAGCAGTTGTGCCGCCTTTGAGGCTTATTGCAAGGCCTGCACGGCGGAACTCAGGCCGGAACGGATCGCGAATTTCCTCCTGCTAAAGCCGGAGTTCCCTTATTCAGTTCGTTATTCGCTGGACCGGATGCACGAGGCTCTGACTTCGATCAGCAACCTTTCGCTGAGCCGCAGGACGGAACAGATCGAAAGGTTAATCGGCCGTTTGCGATCGATGGTGGCCTATGTGCAGGTCGCGGAAGTCATTCGCAATTTGCATAAATACCTTGCCGAAATTATCGAGCAGTGTCGCGCTTTACATGCGGCGGTGCACGAAGTGTATATCGACTATCCCATCGAGGTCGCTTTCGAAACCTAATGTTCTACGCCATTCGCCATTTTACGCGCTATCGGTACAGCCATCTCGTCTGGCAGAGCATGATGGAAGTTCGCATGCACCCCAGAAGTGAAGGCACCCAGCGCTGCTTTGTTTTTCAACTATCGGTTAATCCGCGCGCCCGCATTTTTGGCTATACCGATTCCTACGGCAATCTGGTACACCACTTCGACTTGCCGTCCCGCCATAGCCAACTCACGATTGTCACTGACGCTCTGGTAAATATTGAAGACCAGCCACGGGTTCCGGAATCCATGGAGTACGGAAGCTGGGGAGATTTAGAGGAACTCGTCGAGAAAAACGATTACTGGGACATGCTGATGCCCAGTCATTTTGCTCGCTCCTCGCCGGAGCTTGAAGATTTGGCAAGGGAGATCGGCGCGACGGAAAGAGATGGGCGAAGTCCTCTGGCATTCCTCATGGATATCACCTCCGGCGTGCATCGCAGTTTTAACTATGTCAAGAAAAGCACCGCGGTAAATTCTCCCATTGAGCACGCGCTTCGGTCACGGCAGGGCGTCTGTCAGGATTTTGCGCATATCATGATCGCACTCGTTCGAAACGCCAGAATCCCCTGCCGTTACGTCAGCGGATACTTTTACCACAACGCCGAAAATGCGCATCCCTTGGCGGATGGCGCGACACACGCCTGGGTGGAGGCCCTTCTGCCGGGCGTTGGCTGGGTAGGTTTTGATCCGACGACAAATCTGCTCGCCGACGGGCAGCATATTCGTACAGCGATCGGACGCGATTATGCCGACGTTCCACCCACCATGGGCGTGATGAAGGGAAAAGCCGATACGCAACTGCAGGTTCGAGTCCGGGTCACGCCGTCGCAAGCGGTGCTGCCGCCCGACGAGGAGTTTGCCGCCGACGAAGAGTGGTCCCAGTTTCTTGACGAAAACCAACAATCCCAATTGGTCGAGGTGCAGCAGCAACAACAGTGAAAGCGTCCGCTGCCTCCGTCACAGTTCATCTGCGCCGGATTACCGAGTCATCCACGCCAAGCGGTTTAAGCAGTAGACCCACTGTTAAAAGTGGAACATCCGTTCCGCCGATGCCGTCGAAATTATCCTGCTTGACCTCGGGTCGCCGGACGCACAGGTACTTAGGCTTAAGAGTTTTCTGGAGAAGGGAGCCATCAGCAGCAGAGTCGCGATTTCCTCAAACGTGAAGCGGGCCACGGCCGCGAGCGCATAAGCGTCTCATCCTCAGGTTGGGCCGGCACGCGAGATGCGCTCTCCCTTTGTTTCGCAACTATTTCAAATTGGGCGGTTGTCCCGAGGTGGAACTTCCGGTTCGAGTTTCAGAATTTATCACGTCGGATCACCAGTATTTTCGATGCATACTGGCATTATCGCCAGTAGGCAACTGTCCCGGTATTTCACGCAAAGCACCAGCGCCCCTGCTCGAAGTGCAAACCCCGCACCTAAGTGCGCGGCACAAAGTCAGGTTAAATGAAGACCGGATCCAGATTGGATCGAAAAGTGCAACTCGCCTTCGGGTCCGCCATCGTGGTCCTCCTCGTGGTCGGCGCGATGTCGTATCGTGGCATCCAGGTGTCTGGTGAAAGCGATCGCTCGGTGCGGCATACCCACGAAGTCCTTGAGAGCCTTCAAGGTTTAATCTCCGCCACAGAGAGGGTCGAATCGAGCTACCGCGGATTCGTACTAACGGGCGAGGAATCCTACATTCGGTCCTACCGTGACAGCCTTGAGAGTGCCCAGCAGTACGAGACAGAGGTTCGCAGCCTGACGGTGGACAACCCCAGACAGCAGAACCAGCTTCCGCAGGTCGAAACGCTGCAGGCGGAAAAGATCCAATTCGCGGAGATGGTCATCGGCCTGCGGCGGTCGACGGGTTTAGAGGCGGCGTCTGATGCCATTCGCGAAACGGAACCAGCCAGCAGATTATGGCTAAGTTTCAAGAGCGGGTGAGCCAGATGCAGGATGAAGAGCTGCGACTGCTGGTGCTGCGCAATGCGGAGGCGCAACGGCGGCTGCGCCAGAGCAAAATCGTTGTGTTTTTCGGAACTTTCCTGGGAGTGGTGATCGCCGCGGGAGCGGGTTGGACCGTGCGGCATGACTCCGCCGCTCGCGATCGCGCGGAAGAAGATCTGCGCGAAGGTAAGAAGAGCTTCAGCGCCCTCGTGAATAACATCTCTCAGTTGGCGTGGATGGCCGACGAGAAGGGATCCATCTTCTGGTACAACGACCGATGGTTTGACTACACCGGCACCACTCATGAGGAAATGGCCGGATGGGGCTGGAAAAGGGTGCATCATCCGGACCACGTGGAGCGGGTTTTCGAGAAGATCACGCACTGTTTCCAGACGGGCGAGGTCTGGGAAGACACGTTTCCCCTGCGCGGCCAGGATGGCATCTACCGCTGGTTCCTGTCGCGCGCCGTTCCCATCCGCGACGCGAAGGGCAAGGTGTTGCGCTGGTTCGGCACCAACACCGACATCAGCGAGAGCAAGGAGTCGGGGGCGAAGTACCGCGGGTTACTCGAAGCGGCTCCCGATGCCATGGTGGTGGTGAACGTGGGCGGAGAGATCGTTTTGCTGAATGTTCAGGCGGAGAAAACCTTCGGATACAGCCGTGATGAGCTGGTGGGGCAGAAGGTGAAGAACATTATCCCCGAGGGCTTCGCGGAACGAATCATCGCTGACGGTACGCGAAGCGCGGCGGAGGCACTGGCGCAGCAGATCGGCACCGGAATCGAGCTCATCGGGCGGCGCAAAGACGGCGGCGAGTTTCCCATCGAGCTTATGCTGAGCCCGCTTGAAAGCCCTGAAGGAATTCTGGTGACAGCGGCGATTCGCGATATCAGCGTGCGCAAGGGAGCGGAAACGCATCTGGCGCAGATGGAAGGCCGGTATCGCGGACTGCTCGAAGCCGCTCCCGATGCGATGGTAGTAGTCAACGTGGGCGGGGAAATCGTTCTTCTGAATGTTCAGGCAGAAAAAGAGTTTGGATACAGCCGCGACGAGCTGGTGGGGCAGAAGGTGAAGAATATTATCCCCGAGGGCTTCGCGGAACGGATCATCGCCGACGGCCTTCGATCCGCAGAAGACGCGCTGGCCCAGCAGATCGGTACCGGGATCGAGTTAACTGGGCGGCGCAAAGATGGCAGCGAGTTCCCATCGAACTTATGCTGAGCCCGCTTGAAAGCCCCGAAGGAATTCTGGTGACGGCGGCGATTCGCGACATCAGCGCACGCAAGGGCGCGGAAGTCCATCTTCTGCGGAAGCTGGACGAATTGTACCGTTCCAATGAGGAGTTAGGGCAGTTCGCCTATATTGCCTCGCACGACTTGCAGGAACCGCTGCGCATGGTGGCCAGCTACACCCAGCTTCTGTCGCGGAAGTACAAGGGAAAGCTGGACGCCGAGGCCGACGAGTTTATTAATTTCGCAGTGGATGGGGCTAGCCGCATGCAGCGTCTGATCCAGGACCTGCTGGCCTTCTCGCGGGTGGGTACCAAGCGGAAGGATATGCGCGATACTTCCAGTGAGGAAGCGTTGCTCCAGGCACTTCGGAATCTGCGTGGTGCCGTCGAAGAGAGCGGTGCGCAGGTGACCCGCGATTCCATGCCTCCCGTCCTGGCGGACGAGATGCAACTCACTCAGTTATTTCAGAACCTGATCGGCAACTCCATCAAATACCAGAGCGCCGGCAACGTCCCCGTCGTACACATCTCCGCTGCGCGAAATGGCGAGGCGAAATGGATGTTTTCGGTAAAGGACAACGGACTGGGAATCGATCCGGAATACTTCGAAAAGATTTTTGGCATGTTTCAGCGTCTGCACAAACGGGAGGAGTTCGCCGGCACCGGCATAGGATTGGCCATCTGCAAGAAGATAGCCGAGCGGCACGGCACCAGCATCTCGGTCGAGTCACAACTTGGGCAGGGCGCGACCTTTCGCTTTGCCCTGGAGGGAAGTGAGAAAAGATGCATAGCGGCGGATACACCTATGGAGGAGACATTATGCCCCTAGAAGTCCTTTTGGTGGAAGACAGTTCCGGAGATGTCCGGCTCACGCAAGAGGTCTTTCACGCTGCGAATTTATCTGTCCGTTTGCACGTGGCAAACGATGGCGTTGAAGCCATGGCTTTTCTGAGGCGTGAGGGGGCTTACGCCGATGCTCCCTCGCCCGGATCTTACCTTGCTGGACCTGAATATGCCTAGAATGGACGGCCGTGAGATTTCGGCTCAAATCAGGCAAGATGAGAAGCTGAAAACGATTCCTATCGCGATCCTGACCACATCCGAGTCGGAAACGGACATCGCAAAGAGCTATCAACTGCATGTGAATTGCTATCTCTGCAAGCCCGTACTCCTCGCAGTTCTATACCCTGTTCCCGGATACTTTCCATCTGCACCGTCGCGACTGCTTTCGGCCAGCCGTATGAGCAGAATCAGTAATTTCGATTGGACGGATTGGGCGTGCGCCTTTAAAGTTGTTCTAGGGGAAACAGGTGTGCGCGAAGCGACGCGATGCGATTTGTGGAAGTCGTGTTTTGTTCGGATTCTGGCTCGCCTTGTTGAAGCCTCGTCTGGCTGGTAACCGCGCCAGATCGAACATCGGGCGCCAAGTGGATGATGACAAGATAGATGCTCTGATCGAATGGTGTGAAAAGTTCCGCTTCAAGAACCACGGAGTCCGAATAGAATGGAACCAGGAAGCCTGGGATTGGAAGAAAATCACGACGAAGTTCAAGATCTGGACGCACCCGGTCAGGTGCGCGAGATCACGCACGTCCTTACTCTGGACGACATCGCAAGTCTAGCGGCGGAGGAGGGCCAACCCGCCGAGACGCTGATGAATGTCGTCGCCTTGATTGCCAAGCGATTTCAGACTGACGTTTGTTCCGCGTATTTGCTCGAACCCGATCGAGCCAATTTAGTGCTCGCCGCAACCGTAGGTCTTCGCCGCGAGTGTATCGGCAATCTGCGAATGGCAATCAACGAAGGACTTGCGGGGCTGGTAGCGGAACAAATGCATCCCGTCGCTGTGGGATTGGCACAAAGTCACCCTCGTTTCAAGTACTTCCGGGAAGCCGGCGAAGATGCCTACAAGTCGTTCCTCGGGGTTCCGCTCATCGACCGCGGGGTTCTGCAGGGCGTCCTCGTAGTCCAAACTATAGAGCCTCGGGCTTTCCGCGAAGATGAGATTCACATGCTGACCCAAGCGGCAGCGCAGGTCGCGCCGGTGGTGAGCGAAGCGCGGACCCTGGATCGCTTCATCGCTCCTGCGCAGGAACGTCTCTGGGCGCTGGCTCGCAACCTGTGGTGGAGTTGGGACCACGATGCCATAAGCTTGTTTCGCGATCTCGACCCGGTACGCTGGAAGCAGGTAAACCAGAATCCGGTTTCGCTGCTGGCGGAATTTCCGCTGGCGAAACTGGAAAGTCGCGCCGCGGAACTGGTACTGCACAGCCGCATTAACTACGCCTATCGCCGGTTGCAGGAATATCTACAGGCCGACCGGACCTGGGGAACGAGGCATGCCGGGGTCTTGCGGCCTTGTCCGGTGGCTTATTTCTCCGCGGAATTCGGGATACACGAATCGCTTCCGGTTTATTCCGGGGGGCTCGGCGTCCTTTCTGGCGACCATATTAAGAGCGCGTCCGATCTGGCCATTCCGCTGGTCGGCATCGGATTGTTTTACGGCCAGGGATATTTTCGCCAGCGCCTGGATCGCGCGGGTTGGCAGCGGGAAGATTACTTGGAGACCGACGTCACTCAATTGCCTTTGGAGGTCGCGATCGGCGCGAACGGCCGGCCGGTCACGGTGAAAATCGAGACCCGCAGCGGTTTCATTCATGCCAAAGTCTGGCGAGTGAAAGTTGGGCGCTGCGACTTATTCCTTCTTGATTCGGATGTGGACGGCAATTTGCCGGATGACCGGGAGTTGACCTCGCGCCTGTACGGCGGAGACGCCCGGACTCGAATCCGGCAGGAGTTGCTGCTTGGTGTCGGAGGTTTCAAAGCTCTGAAAGCCATGGGCATCACGCCCGGCGTTCTTCACCTGAACGAAGGGCACAGCGGATTTGCCGTTCTGGAGGCAATCCGCAGTCGGATGAAGGAGGAGGGTATCGGGTTCGACAGCGCGGTGCCGCGCGTGTCGCGGGAAGTGGTTTTTACGACCCATACTCCTGTGCCTGCCGGCCACGACCGCTTCGATGCGGACCTGATTGAAGAGCATCTCGGACCTCTGCGCGAACGCCTGGGCCTTTCTCAGGAAAGCCTGATGGGACTGGGACGCGAAAGTCCAAACAACCAGCAGGAGACATTTTGTATGACCGTGCTGGGGCTGAGACTCTCGCGCCGAGCCAATGCGGTTTCCGCTCTGCACGGAGAAGTGTCCCGTGCGATGTGGACTGGGCTTTGTCCGGGCAAGCCGGAAGATGAGGTGCCCATCGGACACATCACCAACGGGGTTCACGTTCCGTCATGGCTCGCGCCGCAGATGTTCCGCCTGTACGACCGTCACCTGGGCACAAACTGGCACCAGCACAGCAGCGAAGCCCGCACCTGGGAAGGCATCGTGGACGTGGATGACGGCGAACTCTGGGAGACGCACCTTAGTCTGAAATCGCAGCTTCTCGAGTTTGTACGCCGCCGCGCCGTGGAACAAGCCGAACGCCGCTTCGAATCACGAGAGGTTTTGCATGGACTCGGTAAAGTGCTGAGTCCAGACGCACTGACCATCGGATTTGCCCGCCGCTTCGCCACCTACAAGAGAGCCAACCTGATTTTGTCCGACATCGAGAGCCTGGCCTCCATGGTGAACGATCCCAAGCGGCCGGTGCAGTTCGTCTTTGCCGGCAAAGCGCATCCTAACGATGAGCCGGGCAAACGGGTTCTGCAGCAGATCGCCGAATTGATGCGCAATCCGCAGTTCGGCGACAAGTTCGTTTTTGTCGAAGACTATGACATCAACGTCGGCCGTTATTTCGTGCAGGGCGTTGATGTGTGGCTGAACAACCCGCGGCGTCCGTTCGAGGCATCAGGTACAAGCGGCCAGAAGGTGGTCTTGAATGGCGGACTGAACCTTTCTGTTCTCGATGGCTGGTGGGCGGAGGCGTACGACGGCATGAATGGTTTTGCGATCGGGAGGGGAAGAACGTACTCCAACGTGAACGTTCATGACACGCGCGATGGAGAAGAGTTGCACCGGACGCTTCGAGAAGAGGTGATTCCGCTGTTCTACCAGCGTGATCGGGACGGCCTGCCGCGCGGCTGGATCCAGCGCATGAAGCGAACCATCCGCACACTCGGCTGGCGGTTCAATGCCGATCGCATGGTGATGGATTACACGCTGAAGTGTTACGTTCCCGCAGCCGGGGGCACCTCCAGCGACGTGAGATTCTCCTGGTGACACGGTCTGCACGCAACGGGTTCGCCGAGAACTGCCGCGCGATTCACCAGACCTCGATCCCTTGCAATCAAGCCGCGTTGTGAAAATGAATAAGACAGCACTAGCCCGTGTTGTGCAGCCCGGCAGCGATTCCGTTAATGGTGCCGCCCAGCGCATAGTTGAGCGCGTCGGTGTTCTCACCCGCCCGTTTGCGACGCAGCAGGTCCACCTGCACCAGGCTCATCGGGTCCACGTAGGGATTACGCAAACGAATCGAACGGAACAGCACGGGGTTCGCCTCGAGCAATTCTTTTTGACCTGTGATCGAGAGCACAGCCTGTCGTGTGCGAAGAAATTCTTCCTCAAACAAGGCGAAGACCCGGTCGCGCACACCGCTGTCTTCGACCAGGCCAGCGTAGAGTTTCGCGATCGTGAGGTCGGCTTTCGCCATGGCCAGTTCGACATTGCGCACCAGTTCGGAAAACAGCGGGACCTGCGCCATCATCTCGCGCAGACGCCCCGCGTTTCCGGGCGCTTCCGCGATGAACTGCTCGATTGCGTAACCCACGCCAAACCAGGCGGGAACGGCGTGCCGGCTTTGCATCCATCCGAAGACCCATGGGATGGCGCGAAGATCTTCCAGACACCGGCTCCGGGTGCGTCTGGCCGGGCGGGATCCCATCTGCATATTGTCCAGTTCATTGATCGGCGTGGCCTGCTCAAAATATAGGAGCACATCGGGATTCTCGGCGATGTTCTTCCGGTAGTAAGCGAATGCCGTACGTGCCATTGCTTCCATGACGTCATCCCAGCGAGAGATCTCTTGCGCTCGCGTGGAACCCGGACGGGTGACCGCTTCCAATGATGCAGCGATCATCAACTCCAGGTTCCATTCCGCGAGAACCGGGTCCGAATACTTCCAGTTGAGCACTTCGCCTTGCTCCGTAATCCGTATCTGGCCCGAAAAATCTCCAATTGGCTGCGCAAGAATTGCGGCGTGCGTTGGTCCGCCCCCGCGTCCCACGGTACCCCCGCGTCCGTGGAACAGTCGCAGGTTAACCCCACATTCGCCAGCCGCCTGATGTAAGGCCCTATGAGCTTTGTATAGTTCCCATGTGCTCGTGAACATCCCGCCGTCTTTGTTGGAATCCGAGTATCCCAGCATAACCTCCTGGGAACGTCCCCAGGAGTCGAGCAAAGGGGCATACTCCGGCGAGTTCCACAGTCGGCGCATAACGTCCGCCGAGGAACGCAGAGCTTCGATCGACTCGAATAATGGCACGGGCATCAGGCCAGGGTCGTCGCCTTTCCTGCCCACGCGCAGTCCGCAAACCGCAGCCAGGCGAACCACGTTGAAAATGTCCTGCTCTGATTGCGTGTTGCTCACGATGAATGTACGGACCGAGGCCGGAGGATACTGTTTCTTTAAGAGCGCGAGGGTCTGGAAGACATTCATGGTTTCACGCGATCCCTCCGAAAGTCCGCGAGCAGCTTCAGGTCCAAGATCTCCTCCTGGGCTTCCCATGGCTGCCGCAGTCAATTCGGTCAAAGCTTCGGAAAGAACACGCGAATGCTGCCGGATATCGAGTGAGTGAAGGTTGAATCCAAAGGTTTGCACGGCACGCAGCAGTGGGTCGATCACCAACTCCGCCAGGCGGCTGCCGTGATTTTCACCGAGGCTATCTCTAAGGAGGGAGATATCCGAGGCGAATCCAGTACAGTCTTTGTAAGCAGGGAAGATCGAAGAGAGTTTTCTTGAGGCCCGCAGACGTATCTCTACAAGCTCCAAAAATAAGCGATAGAGTTCTGCCTCGGAAATTCTTCTTGCGCGCGCCGATAATAGGAGCGCTTCATACTCGTTAAACCGTTGGCGTAAAGCCGGCGATGCGCCAACCCGGCGCAGGGACGAGCTTAGAAGATCGGCCGCCTTCGAGATCTGACGCAAATAGTAATCGATGATCACGTTGCGGGCCATTTGCAGAGCGTCGCGGGTGCATTCCGCGGTCACGAACGGATTACCATCACGATCGCCACCAACCCAGGAGCCAAACGAAAGGATGCAAGGCAATCCTCGCTCCTCGAGATCAAACCCATAGACCTCACGGAAGGAGTCAATCATCTCGGCATAAATCTTGGGCAAAGTGTCAAACAGCGTCATCGGGTACGGGTCAAGGCTCATGCGAATCTCATCCGTCACGCTGGGCTTGGTGAGCCGCACCTCGTCGGTCTGCCAGAGAGCGGTGATCTCGGCGCCGATTTGTTTCTCCAACTCCTCGGCATCGGAACTCGACAGAGGCAGACGATCGAGATCCTCGAGAAAACGGGTGATGTTGCGCCGCTTGCTGAGCACGGTTCGACGTGCAACCTCCGTTGGATGCGCGGTAAAAACGGGCGTGACTTCAATTTTTCGTAATGCTTCGAGCGCGTGCTGCCCATCGATTCCATCTGCTTTCAGTCGAACCAGCGTTCCGCGAAAAGAGCCGGCCAAAGGCACATGGTCCTCATGCAGTCGCGCCGCACGCCGGCGACGCTTGCGGTGGTTGGTTTCCGCCAGATTTGTCAGTTCGAAATAAATCGCGAATGCCTTTGTGATCTTGTAGGCATCTTCGACGGGAAGGCGTCCAATGATGGTGCGCGCCTGGGCCATCAGATCATCTTCACTCTCCTTTTGTTCGGGGTTGGCGGGCTCCCGATGTTGGATCAGAAGGTGCCGGAGACGCTCAACCACGTCCAGCAGTGGATTGCCGGATTGCTCCACCAGCACGCGCCCCAGCAGAATGCCGAGCGAACGAACGTCACGGCGGAGAGGAAGTTCTTTCGCGACATCCGAGGTCTCAGCAGTAAGCTCCGAAAGACGGCCCCGCTGATCCGTTGTCGCCCACAACGGCGTCTCACCCATAACTCATCATAAAGGACCAGGGGAACGAGATTAAGTAATCCTGTCGTGCTTTAGTGGGGGCTGTCCGGTTTCAAGAAACCCCTGTACGTGCACTGATCTAGAATCAAATCCGTTCCAGTGTCCACCGTAACCTTGCCTCTGGATATGTGGTGTGTATAATTCATATTGAGGTTTACGTGGGGAAAGCGACAGACCATTCGTCCAGTTCGGTGCCATGGTGGTGCCGGGCGTTCGTCGGCGTTGTCATGTTTTCTCTGGCCCTTACGCTGGCTACACGCACTTTCCACGATAGAACGTCTCACTCCACAATGGTTCGGTCTAGCTCGCCGCAAGTTATGCGGCAGCACATGGATCGCGATGCGGTTCGTTGGGCTGCTCCTATAGCTAAGGTTACGGTTGCGCAAGCTCCCACGTTCGATCCACGTGTGGCGCCGCGGTCCTCCTCTTCCGACTCTCCTTATCGAGGAGAATCTCTACGATCGCCGCCTCCCTCCTGCTGATCTCTTTCTTGGTCGTCCGGAAAACCTGCTTCGACCAAATTTCAACTCAGTTTACTGATTGAGGCTGCACGGCTCTGCCGTGATTGGGCGGCAAGCTTGCCGGGTTCGGGGAGAGTTCAGCCTGGCGGAAGCGGTATTATGGTCTCGCATCCCCCGCGGTACTTTCGATAAACGTGTGCTGGCCTTATTCGCGGCGCTATGGTTCCCTGCTTTTGGGGGTCGAGGATCTTCGCCCATAGTCGTGCAGATCTGGAATTGAAAAAAATGACGCTACAACGCAGACGCCTGGTGGTTGGAGGGGTTGTGGGGCTTGTCGCGCTGATCGCGATCGCGGTGCTCATACATTCGTTCGGCGACGCAAACGCGAGGGGCGATGGACAGGCGCAACGAGTCGCTCCAGTCGTACTGGCCGCCCGCGCTCCACTGGAAAACTCAATTACTCTCACCGGGGAATTCCGTCCATTTCAGCTGGTCGATGTTCACGCCAAAGTCGCCGGTTACATCCGCCACATCTATGTGGATGTGGGGGACAAAGTCAAAACCGGCCAGGAGCTCGCGATTTTGGAGGTCCCCGAACTGAATGCGCAGGTCATGGGTGCCCAAGCGGACATTCGACGCAGTCAGGACGCGATTCGCCGAGCTGAAAGCGAAATCGAGCGGGCGGAGTCCACGCACCGGGCATACCACGCAGCCTATACGCGGCTCAAGCAGGCGTCGGAGGAGCGTCCGGGGTTGGTCGCCGAGCAGGAACTGGACGACGCGATGGCGAAAGATAAAGAGACCGACGCACAGATCAGCAGCACTCGCGCCGCTCTGGCTGAATCGCAGAATCAACTCGGGATGGCGCAAGCCACGCTTGATCGTCTGTCGGCTTTGCAGGCTTATTCACACATCACGGCTCCCTTCGCGGGTGTGATCACCAAACGGTACGTCGATACCGGAGCCCTGATCTCAGCCGGAACCTCATCTGAGACCCAATCACAGCCCGTCGTGCAACTGGCGGAGTGGTCGCTGTTAAGGTTGGTGATTCCAGTCCCCGAATCCGCCGTATCGCATCTACATTTGGGCAGCGTGGTGCAAGTGCATGTTGCATCTCTCAATCGAGACTTTCAGGGCCGGGTGGCTCGTTTCGCCGATGCGCTCAATGATGAGACGCGAACCATGCACACAGAGATTGACGTGGAGAATCCGCAAAACACTTTGACGGAAGGCATGTACGCCGAGGTAAAGCTTGTGTTGCACGGGAAAGAAGACGCGCTCACGGTTCCCGTACAGGCTGTGGTCCAGGAAGGCGACAAGCATTACGTGCTGGTTTTAGACGATCAGGATCGCGTGCAGAAGCGGAGCGTTGAATTAGGAGAGCAAACTTCCACCGCCGTGGAGATTCTTCGCGGTCTTAAGGAAAAGGAGCGAGTGATCAGCGCCGGTCAGTCCAACTACCAGATCGGCGAAGTAGTGAAGCCCAAGCTAGAGCAGTCCGGGGGCGCGAGTGAAGATAAGACGGGGGAGCGAAAGTAATGCCGAGATTCGCCCTGAAGAACCCGTTCTTCATCATCATGCTTTGTCTTGTAATTGCCGTGGTCGGCGTGACGACCGTGGCGCGGATGCCGGTGGATCTGTTCCCGCAGATCAAGATTCCGGTGGTTGTGGTCGCAACCTTTTACGCAGGGATGCCGCCGGAGCAGGTCGAGGCCGATATTACCGATACGTTCGAGCGTTTCTTTACTCTCGGCAGCAACATCGACCACATCGAATCGCGCTCTCTGACGGGCGTTAGTCTGATAAAGATTTACTTTAAGCCGGGGAGCGACGCCAACGCTGCTCTCAGCAACATCGCGAACCTGGCGATGGCGGATCTTCGCCGTCTGCCTCCGGGCACTTTGCCGCCGGTGGTGCTCAAGTTCGACGCCTCGAGCCTTCCTGTTTGTCTCGTTACGCTGAAAGGAGAAGGCCTGGATGAAACGCGGCTGAAAGATCTGGCGCAATTCCAGGTTCGCAATCAGATCGCGAATGTCTCCGGCGCCTCCGTGCCTCAGCCCTTTGGCGGGCGTTATCGCCAGATTATGGTTTACGTGGACCCGGTCAAGCTGGAGGCGCACCAGCTCAGCCTGATGGACGTGGTTCACGCGGTGAACGATTCCAACCTGATTCTTCCGGCTGGCGACGTCCGCATCGGTCCGAGAGACTACAACATTTATGCCAACGCGCAGTTGCCCAACGTGGAAGAGCTCAACCGCATCCCGCTGAAGACCGTGGGCAACGCGTCGGTGATGGTTGCCGACGTGGGTGAGGCAAAGGACTCGGGCACGATTCAAACCAACATCGTTCGCATCGACGGACAGCAATCCGTCTACATCCCTGTGCTGAAGCAAGGCGGCGACAGCAATACCATCACGATCGTGGATGGAATCAAGGCGGCAATCACGCGTCTGCTGGATATTCCGAAATCGCTGAAGACGGCTGTGGTCTTTGATCAATCCATCTTTGTAAAAAGCGCCATCAAGAATGTGATGAAGGAAGGCGGAATCGGACTGCTGCTGACCGGAATCATGATTCTGGTTTTTCTGGGCAGCCCGCGAGCCACTTTTGCCGTGCTTCTGTCGATTCCCCTCTCCGCCTTGGTGTGCTTTTTGCTCATGAATGCGATGGGCGGGTCGATCAACGTGATGCTGCTCAGCGGTTTGGCGCTGGCTTTTTCCCGTCTGATTGACGATTCAGTCGTGGTGCTGGAAAACATTTTCCGTTACATGGAAATCGGCGAAGCGCCAAGAGTCGCGGCGGAAAAAGGAGGGATGGAAGTATCGCTGGCGGTTCTGGCGGCTACATCTACCACCTCGATCGTGTTCTTCCCCGTAACGCTTTTCTATGGCGTCAGCCGCTATCTGTTTATCGATCTCGCTCTGGGTGTGGTCCTGTCCATTTTTGCCTCGTACATATTCGCCATGACGGTAGTGCCGCTTTATTGCGCGACCTTCATCCACCTCGAGGATGTGGAGGAGGAGATTGAACACGCGTCAGAAGACAAGTCCGCTCCGCGATCCCTCTTCAAGAGGTTCCTTGGCCGAGTTCAATGAGCGCTTTCAGAAGCTCCTGGATCTTTACGAGCGTTGGGTGACTCGCGCCTTGGCCCGGCCTGGGAAAACTGTGGCGTGGATTGCCGTTGGTATCCTCTTGGTCCTGGCGGGTATTTTCCCCTTCGTAGGGACGGCGTATTTTCCCCGCACCGATCCAGGTCAGTTCGTCATCAACGTCAAAGCGCCTAGCGGTTCCCGCCTTGAAGTCACCAATCAATACATTGCGCGCGTCGAGAACGAGATTCACGAGGTGATCGGCCCGCACGACCTGGACATGATCGTTTCCAATATCGGGATTACCCCGGATCTTTCCGCCATGTACACCAGCAATTCGTCCATGGATACGGCTTTCGTCCAGGTGAGTCTGAAGGAAGACCACAAGGTCGGCAGCTATGAATACATGCGGCGCGTTCGCCGCAAACTATCTGAAGACTTGCCGGAACTCGATACGTATTTCCAGGCGGGAGGACTGGTCGATTCGGTGATCAACCTGGGATTGCCCGCGCCCATCGATGTACAGGTGAGAGGCAACGATGTCAACCGCGCTTATCGGGTGGCGGCAGACATCGCCAAACAGATCAGAAGCCGCAAGGGCGTGAGTAGCGTGCTGATCCCACAGAATCTTCTTTATCCAGGACTGGAGCTGAACATCGATCGCGAGCGCGCCAGCCTGATTGGGCTCACACCGAAACAGGTAGTAGACAACGTGATCACCGCTCTGACCTCCAACGGCATGATCGAGCCCAGCTACTGGATCGATCCCAAGACCGGCAACAACTACATGCTTACGGTGCAGTACTTCGATAAGCAGATCGAGAACATGAGCATGGAGGATTTCAAACAGATTCCGTTGCGCGCTCCGAATATCAAGAATTACACGACCCTGCAATCCGTGGCCGATATAACTCCGATCAATACTCCAACCGAAGTCGATCATTACCAACTTCAGCGCGTCATCGACATTTATGTGATGCCTTCGGGCGAGGCCCTGGGTGGGATCAATCGTGAAGTCAACGATATCGTCAAGCACACGCCGCTGCCGGAAAATACCAGGGTCGAGGTGCTCGGATCCGTGGTCGGCATGCAGGAATCATTCAAGCGCTTTTCCATTGGTCTTGTGCTGGCTATTGTGCTGGTCTACCTGATCCTGATGGCGCAGTTCACGTCTTTCATCGACCCGCTGATCATCCTGGTTGCGATTCCTCCGGGATTGGCAGGAGTGGTGCTGATTCTTTGGCTCACGCACAGCACATTCAACATCATGTCGCTCATGGGCGTGATCATGATGACTGGAATCGTCGTTTCCAACAGCATCTTGATCGTTGAGTTCGCTCGCCAGTTGCAAAAGGAGGACTTCTCACTGCAGGAAGCCCTGGTGCGAGCCTGCAAGATCAGGCTGCGTCCTATTCTCATGACCTCACTCGCGACTTTGCTCGGCATGCTTCCAATGGCCCTGGGCATTGAGACGGGCAGCGAGCAATACGCTCCTTTGGCGCGCGCCGTGATCGGCGGACTCGCGGTTTCGGTGGTGGTCACCGTCTTCCTGGTTCCGGCGGTCTATCTGATGGTCCACGGCGGAGACGATAAGAAGAATCAGAAAGAGGAGGAACAGCCGGCATGACATGGAAACTGGCGTTTCTGCTCGGAGCGCTCGCGCTTTCAACCCAAAGTTTGGCCCAGTTAGGGCCGGTCTTGCCGGGAGCGCCGCCTTCGAATGTGCTACGGCTCAGCGTGAAAGATGCCGAGGCGCTTGCGCTGAAAAACAATCCAGCGATTTCCGTAGCTCGGCTCAGTGCGCTGGCTTCGGAACAGGTGACGCGGGAAGTGCGGTCGAATCTCTGGCCACAAGCCTATGGCAACCTGACCGCGGTCGATGCCCGAAACAACAGCCGCATCACCGCAGGGGCATTGAACAATCCAATCGTCTACGAGCGAGCTGCTGGTGGCGCTACGGTAAGCCAACTGATCACCGACTTCGGGCACACGACAAATCTGGTCGCCAGCGCACGCTTTCAGGCAAGAGCCGACGAGCAAAGCGCAGCCGCCACGAAGCAGGACGTTCTTGTTGGCCGTGGACCAGGCCTTTTACAACGCTCTGCAGACGCACGCCGTGCTGCAGGTAGCGGAGCAAACTGTAGCCTCGCGACAACTGCTATCGGATCAGGTTTCCGCTCTGACGAAGAGCAAATTGAAGTCGGACCTGGACTTGAGCTTCGCCAACGTGAATCTGGCGCAGGCGAAACTCCTATACCTGGACGCGCTGAACAACGACAAGGCTTCCGCGGCAGCGCTTTCGGCGATTCTGGGGTTTCCCACCCTCGCAACATTCGAGCTTGTGAACGATACCGAACCGCTGGCCCCGCCTCCAGCCGACGTGGATCCCCTGATCGCCGACGCGTTTGCCAAGCGTCCCGAGATTCTTGCGCTGGAATTCCAGTCGGAATCCGCGGAGAAGCTGCACCGGGCAGAGCATGACCAGTTTTACCCGACGATCAGTGCGCTCGGGGCTTTCGGAGATTCTCCGGTCCGGGATGACCGGGTCTATGGGCCTTACGCGGCCGCGGGAGTGAATGTGGAGATTCCCGTCTTCAATGGATTCCTTTACTCCGCGAAGATCGCACGAAGCGGACTTGCGCGCCCAAGCCACGCGGCAACGGCTGAACGATCTTCGAAATCGCATCTCGCGAGATGTACGCACAAGCTGGCTGGCGGCAAGCACGGCATTCGACCGCGTGAGCGTGAGTGAGCAGTTGCTGGCCCAGGCAAACCAGGCGCTTGATCTAGCTCAGACCCGATACAAGCTGGGCCTCAGTTCGATTGTGGAATTGAGCCAGGCCCAGCTACAGCAGACCCAGGCCGAGATCGGAAACGCGCAGGCTGGATATGAATACCGTTTGGCATTGTCGGTTCTGCGCTATCAGACTTCAGGACTGTAGGCCCGATCTCAGGTGAGATTGAAAATCTCGCAAAACTGAGTCCACTCTTTTACAATCGAGGACAACACGAAGACGCATCAACTGTTCACGGCGTACGTGGGACCGCAGCCGGAAAGAAAAGTGGAGCCGGATTCCTTCGTGGTGCTGGTGTTGGAGGCAGGCCGCTAGGATGGGTTCCACGAAATCGCACGAAGCAATTATCATTGAAGCTGGCGCCGCTCGACGGAACATCCGGCTTCGGATCCTAATCGCTGTCCTTTCCTTACTATTCGCTGCTGCTGACGCATTTGCTCAAGGCGGACCTCCCTACTACACCAACGATCCGGGCACTCCGGGCCATCTTAATTGGGAAATCAACCTTGGCTATATGCCCCTCCTCTACAGCGATCAGTCCATCTCTCATACGCCCGACGTTGATATCAATTTCGGAGTTGGCGAACGGATACAACTTACCTATGAAAACGCCTGGTTGCGCGTCCGGAATCCTTCGACGCCGACCATGTATGGCCTGGGTCAGTCGAATCCTGGTGTCAAGTGGCGTTTCTACGATGCGGAGGAGTCCGGTCTCTCGATCTCCGTTTTCCCCCAACTTTTCCTGAACAACCCCAACGATGCCGTAAGCCGAGGGATTACTCCGGCGAGCGAAGCCTTTCTGCTCCCCGCCGAATTCTCCAGGAAATTTGGCCCGGTCGATGTCGATTACGAAATCGGTTATCAGTTCGTCCACAAAGGGCTGGACGGCTGGATTACCGGCCTCGTCGCCGGCCACGAGTTCACTTCAAAACTCGAAGGCGACGTTGAGTTTTGTAACCAGGGTCCTTTGCGTCTTTCCGAGAATCGGCCCACCATCGACATTGGCGCTCGCTATAAGATTCGTCCCCAGATGATCCTTCTTCTTATGGCCGGACGCAGCCTTGAAGCGACCCGAAGCAATCAGTCCTATTTCCTCGGTTATTTTGGTATTCAATTTTTGCTGTCGTCCAAATCCCACAAATCGGAGTGAGTGACCCCTACGGCTTCGGGCTTTGTTCGGTGCGTAGGTATGTTAGCAATCGAAACTGTCTGCGACAATTCATCGTGAGCGCGAACTACGATTGCGAAGGGATGTATTAGGGATCGATGTTCTCTGAGGCGGACGCGCCCATTCCACCTTTGCCTTCGGGGCCGTGGCGCGATGTGTGAAGAGCCAACAGCTGGTGCTGTAACAGGATTACGCAGCTGAGACAGAACTAGCGGATCGCAGCCAGTCTTCCATCTGCGTGTGGTCGACCAGTCCGGCCTGTTGCGCCACGGGTCGGCCAGCGTAGAATACGACAAAGTTCGGTATGCCCCGAACGTTGAAGCGGGCCGCCAGTTGTGGATAGCGCTCGGTGTCCACCTTTATAACGACAGCGCGGCCCGCCATGTCCGCTGCAGTGCGGGCAACCTCTGGTGCGGATATCCGACAAGGACCACACCACGCTGCCCAGAAATCGACCAGCACGGGGACACGGGTGTTTTTCGTAATTTCGTCGAACTGTTCGGGGTCGACTTCCAGAGGTTCGTTCACCGGCGGTAACTCAGACTTACACGCTCCACAACGGCCAGTGTCAGCAAGATGCTTTGCCGGAATCCGATTTTTCTGTCCGCAGTTCGTGCAGGTTCGAACAAGGGGCATCGTGGTCTCCTTTTGTCGCCGCCCGGCTTCGCGCAACTGGTTACTGCATGCTCTCCCGGCAGGTCTAATTTTATAATCTCCCGCGAGTTTGTGTAACTACGGCTAAGGTCGACGCTGCGGCTGACGTCGTCTCGTTAGTGCCCTTCGTTCGGAGCATGAGATCGTCCCGAGGCACAGCGCCAGGGAACTGGCCACCAGCAGCCTGTTCATCCTGCTTTTCATGACATTCTCCTTCCGCTCGCTCTTCTCTTTTGATCGCGTACTTTCGGCTCTGATCCTAATGAGTCCAAGCACCCATAACAATTCGTCATGAGGGGGTAAACTCAGGTTCCCAAGAAGCGAAGAGACCGCGCTCGCGACGGTCAGAGATGGCTGTACGACCTACGGCGCAGGGGTTAACTCAAATCAGAAGCGGCACCGTCGGCGCCTTGCGCTCCGCCTGCCCAACAGGACTGTACTGCCTTGCTGGAAGATCGTTTTTTGGCGTTCCCATAGGTGAGAAATTCACCTATAATCTGCTACCTGAGCCCTAACCTATGGGTGCACCTCTTCGTCAGCAGGCGAGCCAACTCAGCGCCAAGCGGTATTCGATAGCGATCGTCACAGAGAAAGGAACGTCCTTCCCTGAGATCGGCCGCTACCTGGCGCCCACCTTCAGGACCGTCCTGGCCAGCACCGAAGAGCAAATCCAAGCCGCAGTACATGACTTCGGCGTGCACGGGATAGTGTTTAACCTCGACTGCATTGGTGAGGGAGCGGCCGACGGCATTGAAGTGCTGCAGGAAATCCGCAGGCTGCGCGAGGACATTGTGCTGGTGGCGCTCACCGGGTTCGACCAACAGCGAGATACCGCTGAAAGCGAGCCAGGCGGGGGCGGACGAGTTCTTCCTGGACACGATGGACTTCAGCCAGTTGCCCGGCGTGCTGCTGGCAGCGATCGAGAAGCGCGCGCTGCAGTTCGAAGGGCGTTGGCTGCTCGACCAGGTGGAAAGTAAATCAGCCTTTTGCGGGCTGATTGGCGGCAGCGAGGCCATGCAGAAAGTGTACGGAGCAATCCAGGCAGTGGCCGACAGCAACGCGAGCGTGCTACTGCGGGGGGAGAGCGGCGTTGGCAAGGAACTGGTCGCCAATGCCATCGTGCAGTCTGGAAACCGGCAGGGCAAGCCGTTCGTTTGCCTGAACTGCTCGGCCCTGCCCGAGAGCCTGATCGAGTCGGAGCTGTTCGGATACGAACGCGGGGCGTTCACCGGAGCGGAGGGCGCCAAACCCGGGCTGATCGAGATGGCGCATGGCGGCACGCTGTTTCTGGATGAGATTACCACTCTAAACCATCCGTTGCAGAGCAAGCTGCTGCGCATCCTGCAAGACCGCTCGGTGCAGCGCCTGGGAGGCCGGTCGTCACGCAAGATCGACTTTCGCCTGATCACGGCGACGAATGATGACTTGGAAGAAATGATGCGGAATGGCCGTTTCCGCGAGGATCTTTACTATCGTATCAACGTGGTGCCGATCTTGATCCCCCCGCTGCGCGAGCGGGATGGAGACGTGGCGTTGCTGGTGGAACACTTCCTGCGCATCTACTGTACGGCCAACAAAAAGCCCATAAAACAACTGGAGCCCGACGTGATGCACATCCTGGAGGACTATCCCTGGCCGGGGAATGTGAGGGAACTAGAGAACGTGATTCAGCGCACGGTGGTGATGAACGACGTGCCCGTGATCACGCCCCAACATCTTCCGCACCAACTTCTGCGCTCCAGCGCAGCCAGCCATGAGGCCATCCTGATTCCGGAAGAAGGGGTGGATTTTGACGCCGAGATGGAAAAGATCCAGATCGCCTATCTCAATGCCGCACTCCGCCGGACTGAGGGCAGGAAATCCGCTGCTGCCGCTTTGCTGAATATCGAACCGCAACGGATGAAGTATCTCTGCCGGAAGCTGAAGCTTTAGTCGTTCCAACGGCAACTGGGTTAGAAATTAACTAGGTCACGGTTAATAATTAACCAAATCGGAATTTTAACCGTCCGGAACGTATTCCAGGGTTCCGTAGCGCGACTGGTAAGCGGTTTTGATTTGTTAGAGTTGGCGCTCCAATGCGCAGGCGATTCGGTTTGGCATGACCCGTGCTATAGACGATACCGTTCAGTAGCACAAATTCAGCACCTAAGAGGAGCGCATCGTGACCATCCGAAAGAAATCCCTGATAAATTCGCTGAGCACCACGAAGA
Source organism: uncultured Acidobacteriaceae bacterium (assembly GCA_963771895.1). Classification (GTDB taxonomy): domain Bacteria; phylum Acidobacteriota; class Terriglobia; order Terriglobales; family Acidobacteriaceae; genus Sulfotelmatobacter. The sequence goes on from CAVYVQ010000043.1 coordinate 74,977, forward strand.
AAGCCACCGTAGCCAGCTCGTCGGCAGCAGGTTCAGCGACCGCCGGGGCTGTGAAGCCTTTCACGGCAAAGCCTTTCACGGCAAAACCCTTTACGGCAAAGCCCTTTACGGCAAAGCCCTTTACGGCAAAGCCCTTTACAGCAAAGCCCTTCACAGCAAAGCCCTTCACGGCAAAGCCTTAATGCGATGACAGGGTTGTAAGACGCTGCTGGTTTCGGTCGAAACTACTGGACGACGGATCTGTCTGGTTATAAGGATGCCAGAGCTTGGGAGGCCGCCTGCGGGCGGCCTTCTCGGTTTCTACCAGAATTTGCGTCCAATGAAATCCCTGACCCACTGAGTCGCCAGACCAGCGAGACTGCGTCGGCGGCCGTATAGGCGCGCAGTACCCGTCATTCCGGGCCTCATTGGTCCGGTCAGATTTTCCACCAAGAGCTCAAACACGTAAAACCTGGGCGGACGTTGCCCCTTGAACTTACTCAGATCGATCAATGCCGGGGCAATGTCGGAAGACATCGGTTCGATGGCGGAAGTTCGTGCGTCACGCTTGCCCCACAGTCCGTCTACTTGCAGGCGTGCCGCAGAATCGGGACCAAACTTGTACATCTCAAATTCGGATATATAGATGCGGGCTCTGAGGCGGCTGAGGTCGTTGACCTCGGCCAGTTCGGTGCCTTCCACCACATAGCTTCCCACCTTGTCGCCCACCCGCGGAGTCGTGACCTGCCCCGCAATCGGAGTCTTTACCTCGAGGTTGGTGACTTCGGAAGTGAAGTCGCTGGTCTGCTGGCCCAGGCGATCCCGCTCCTTTTCGGCGGAACCATAGTCGGCGTAGCGAAGCAGGCTGGAATTCGCTTTGTGCGTTGCCGTTTCGAACTCCGACTGACTGCGCGCCAGCTTGGAGTCCAGAGGCACATTGCGGAGCTGCACTACGGGCGCCCCGGCCTCGACCCGCTGACCTTCATCGGCATAGACCCGACTGACCATCCCCGGCACCAGCGCCCGTAGCACCGACGAGTTCGCCGGTTCAAGGACGAATCGTCCAATCGCCGATTCATGCCAAACCGGGAGCAGGGAGAAGATCAGGCTCTGCGGCAGCGAGAGCCAGCTTGCGGGCCGGCGTTAACCATGCCTGTACGCGATCTCTTTTGTCCAGATAGACGAATTTCATAAAGTTCCACAGTGTGCGAAGTTGACCCTTGAAAATCAGGTAAGCCGTGCCCAGTTCAAAAAGGAAACCCCAGTCGGCGCTGAAGTTGCGCGCGATATTGCCGATGAAGGAAGCGAAAACGTAAAGGACCGAGTAACTGTATAGCCCCGAAAGAATTGCGTACACCACGAATCCTGGACGGCGGCGCACCTGGACGTAGGGCACTTCCACGGGCAAAGCCCAGACGTTCCGTTTCACCCATGCCGAGAGGTACAGCGTAGAGGCTTCTTTCAGGTCTGAAATCCCCAGCAGGTCGCAGATGATGTAATAGCCATCGAGCTTCATGAGGGGGTTCCAGTTGATCAGAACCACCGCGATCCCGGTAAATAGAATGATGGTATAAGCAAAATCGTGGATCGCCGTGTTGGGCGCCGTCCCCCACCAGATTGGAGTCACCATGGCGCAAATAATGAGTTCAGACCAGACCCCGGAAACCGCGATCATCAATCGCTCAAAACGATTCGCCTTTACCTCACCCGCCGTCGTATCGGTATAGAAGCCTGGGGTCAGATAGATGAGCAGGAATCCCATGGAAGGCACTGGCGCTCCGTAGTGCTTGCAGGTAAGCCCATGACCGATCTCGTGGATGCACCCCAACACTGAAGCGATGATCCAGAAGGCGGCAACGTCAAACCAGCTCTTGTCAGCGAAGTTATAGAACTCCAGCGTGTCCCGCCCCACTTCGCTCCAGTGAGCTATGAATATCCCCGCCGAGAAAACAAACGCCAGCAGTGTCAGCACCACGAACCAGGGGGCATACATGAAGCTGATTTGACGGTACAGCCAGGTCAGAAACGGGTCTGGGTTAACTGCGGGAAATGTGATTTGGGAGAGGTCTCCCCAGCGATTCTTCTTCTTCTGCAGTCTCCGCCTCTGGTCAGCGGTCTTCTGCATTAGCTTGATGTTTCTTTCCTGCGGAGTCCGGTACCAGAAGTTCAGAGCCTCGACCGATGCAGCGAATTCCCGAACTGTTTCCTCCGAGTAAGCAACACCAGTCTCATTGGAGTAGGCTTCGGCCACCTTGGCGTAGGATCGCTGGCCGTCGAAAAGCTGGATCAGGCCCCAGCTTTCAGGTGGGAAGGTAAACATCGCATCCACTCCCGGCACATAAGCCCGGATTACCGGCCTGCCCTCTTCGATGTGTTCCTTAAATACTACGTCCGGGTGTACGCGCGGAGCGCGCTGGCTCATGAGCTTCGCGGGCAGCTCGGGGAGTGCAACGTTGAGCGCCTGAGTGATGTTCATCGCAGATTGTCGAGGCTCACGCTCGCGTCCATGCCGGGCCGCAGCGGACCCGGTTTTCCTTCGAGTTCTACAGTAACTTCGATCGTGCTGCTGGCAGGATCGACGACCGGACTCACCTCCAGTACTCTGACCTTGTATCTTTGGCCAGGCAAATTCGGAGTCGTCATCGGCAACTCTTGACCCTTTTGGATTCGCCCGATGAACTTTTCAGGCAAGGTGAACCGCATGCCTAACGGACCCTCGCCGTGACCCAGAACAACCGGTCTCCCCTTGAAACCTGTTGTCCCTGGCGCACGTAGCGGCGAGCCACCACTCCCGAAAAGGGAGCGCGGATCTGAGTCTTATCCAACTCCAGCTCGAGGGAGCGCTGCACCTGGGTGTCATTGGTGAGCAACTCGCGAACTCGGCGGACATCCCATGTTTCCGATTCCGCCTTGAACTTGGCGTGATCGAGTTGCTCGTTGCTGATGATATGGGCGTCCCACATTTTCTGGGTGCGTTCGTAGTCTGACTGCATGACCTTGGCTTCGGCTTCCCAGTTCCTCAAGTCAGCTTCAGTGCTGCGGGTCTTGGCCCGTGCCGCTTCCAAGTTGGCGGTCAGTTGCCGGTCGTCCAGCCGCGCCAGCAGGTCTCCAGCGTTTACGTGAGTTCCCACCTCGGCCTCAAGGTTTGCAACGACTCCCTCGCGCTGCGCCAGAACGTCCAACTGGTGTTCCACAATTAAGGGACCAGTGACTGTGAAGGCATTCTCACTCTTTGAATCGGTGGTCGGAGCCGCGGGCGTTGGAGTTGCGGAAGAGGACGGAGACGGAGCCGCGGCAACGCTCTCGGGGCTCTTATTGGAACAAGCCGCCACTGGCAGCAAAGCGAGCAGCAGCAGGACAAGAGCGATACGATTTGGTCCCAGGGATTGCATTTTCTTAAACTCCAAACCACGCCCAAACTTTTGAGTAGAGCCATAGCAAAGGTCCGCGGAACAGGACGTAGCCTGCCGGATACCACCCTATGCGCAGTTTTCCGCGTCCTTCCATGCCCGCCCGAATCGCTCCGCCGGGGTTAGCGACCGCGACGCGAGCGAAGAACACGCGTGAATCTCCCACCACAGTTCCCTTTGGGCTGATGATCGTCACGTCTCCGCGGAAAACCCGGTGGGAAAACTGTTGAGCTTGACTGAAGCATGTGTCCCTGCGCGAACCAAAGCGGCATCGGCATCGTCGATCGCGACATCCACGATGGCCCGGGATGTATCGACGACTTCAGCGAACGTGTCCCCGTGCTGCAATCGCCTTCCCGCCATATTTTCCACGTGCGGTGTGGCCACCGTGCCATCAATCGGCGAACGCAATCGCATCTTGTCCAGCAACTCCCGGCCCCGCGTGATCTCGGACTTCCAGAAGTCGGCCTGAACGCGCTGCATTCCCGCCTCGCTGCCATCGCCGGCCGCCAAGGCGCGGTTCATCTGCAGCAGCACGGTTTGGTACTTGGCCTCAGCCTGGGACAGGGCCGCGCGAGCGTCCCAGTCTGCCAGGTCGGCCACAACCTGGTCGCGAGCGACGTGCTCGCCCTCGTGAACGTACACTTTACTCACCACCCCCTCCACTTCGGGCTGTACCTGTGCCGAGTGCACCGGAGCCGCGATCGCGTCTCCGTCCACTCGCAAGGGCCAGGGAAATCCCACAAGGAAGATCAAGACTGCGGCGGCCGCCACTACCATGAGGGCGCGCCGACGTTTTTCCATCGCCATAAACTTCCGTTTCTTCTCGAGCATGGGCTGAAGCACGGAAATAAACGGCACTTCCTTGTACATCTGCGCATTTCGTAAAGAAACTGTGGCCTGTCCTGCGAGCACCTGCAGAATTTCTATGTGCGCGGTGGTAAGAAAATCCGGGTCCGCGCTCTCGATACCCAGTATGCCGACTCGACCGGTATCGTCAGAGAGCGGAATCGCGTAGAACGCCCGCCTGCCCGATGCTTCGAAGTAGCTTCGGAACTTCGCGCGGGTCTCTTCGCGTGCAGCGTCAATTTCGGCGCCGTGCTGCCGAACATGCACCACCTCTTCGGAAAGCATGGCCCAGCGAAGGATGTCGTTGAGCGGGAAACATCAGGGGCGTTGGAGTCGAGCTGCGTGATACCGGTGACGGCGCTGAGTTTGTACTTTCCTCCCTGTACCAGGGCGACGGCGGCACGGTCGTAGGGAATGACTGCCTGCGGCGCGTTGACAATGGTCTGCAGAACACGTTCCAGATTCAGCGTGGAGGTGATCTCCTTGCTGATGGTCACCAGCATTTCCAGGATCTCCACTTTGCGCTCGGCCATCAGGAGGCCGGCATTATGGAGGGCGATGCTCGCCGATTCGTTCAGACTGCCCAGCGCGAAGAGGTCGTCGTCATCAAAAGGCCTTCCGTCGAGGCGGTTAACAGCTTCCACCACGCCGACCAGAAATTCCTTGTCGAGGATAGGGGCGACCACGATGGACTCGACCCGTCCCGCCTCTGTGTTCAGGTTACGGCGAACGAGCCGTTCGTCCTCGGGATCTGTAATCAGCACAGGTTCCCCGCTGTCGGAGACATCACCAGCAATCCCTTCGCCTCCTTTTTCTGTCATTCCTTGCCGGGTGGTCGGATCCCGGCCCGCCTGTTGCATCAGTAGAAGGCTTCCATCCCCTTGAACCATCCACAAGTTGACTGCCCGGCACTCGATCGTCTCGCAGATCTTCGAGGCGATGATGGGGAGAAGTTGATCCATCTCAAGAGTCGAGCTGAAAACTTTCTCAACGTCGTAGAAGTGGGTAAGGCGGCTGATCGAGGTCAGAGAGTTGTGGCGCTCGACTTCATACTGCCGCGCGGCGTATAGCGCAGAACCGGCAAGCTCGGCCACACCTTGCAAGACATTGAGGTGGGTTTCGGCCAGTGGCTCTTCAAAGCTGAGAATTTCGATGGCGCCGATCAAGGCATCATTGACTACGAGGGGAAGGTATACAAGAGACTGCAGAGTTTTGCGGACATTGAGATGGGCGTACTGCTCGCGGATGAGGGTCTTGCCGGCGAACAGGAGGGGTTCAGAGCTGGCGACAAGAGCGCCAAGAACGCCGGCATTGAGGGGAACCGTTTCATCCGGCGCGGCGTCGCCGACGGTCGCATGCACGGTCCAGACTGGCCCGTCGGTGGTATCGGAGACCATATAGACGTTGACGGCAGAACCAGGCAATAGATCGGCGAGCGAGCGCCCGATGGCGCGCGCCCGGGGGGCGATCTCCCGCGCCTCCAGAAGACGAACCGCGATTGCAGCGATGTCTAGAACTATATTGGGGCTTTGAGTTGCCATGAAGCTCGCCGCGGAAAGCTACGATATTTCTTATTAAGTACGGGGGAGGCAGCAATCCCAACTTGCAAATTCGCCGAGCTTCCTCTAAGTTGAGCGTGCACTTTAGCAGACGGATGGGGGACTGTCAACGGATCCCACGGCTGCGCTGGTTTCGAGGTGAGGCCACGGTGGACATCGAAGTTCGTAGTCTGGGCCAGGTAAAGCTGGTCAAGTTGCGCGGCCGGCTGAAATCTAGGCGACGCGGTAGATCGCCTTCGAGAAACTCTAGACGAACTCATAGGCAGCGGCGATACGCGCATTCTGTTAGACCTGAGCGAAGTTCCCTGGATCGATTCCAGCGGGATCGGTTTGCTGGTCAAGCTCCTCACTTCCGCCAAGCAGCAGGGTGGGGCGATGAAGCTGCTTAACCCTTCGAAATTCACTGTCCAGACCTTGAAAATGATCGCCCTACTGGACGTGTTCGAGATCTTTGAAGATCCGCAAGTGGCTGTGGCCTCATTCGGTTAGAGTTCTTGTCAGCCTGGATCGAGTGACCTGTGCACCCAGCATAGATTAGGATTCTGCATACTGTGCGTCCAGCGGTTCGAACAGCGCTACGTAGTCATCCCAGCCATTCCTCACGGTCGCCACCGCTGCGACAGCGTCCTGTACAATTTTGCTTCCGATGAGTTCGTTCGCAAAATGGTGGCTAGTGGTGGCTGGTGCGCTGCTTCTGGTTCTGGCGGCACAGGCCGAGCCCATCTCTAAGCTTAAAGCCACCGACTACGTCAACGACTTTGCCCATGTTCTGGACCAGAACACGATCGCGCAGATAGACGAGATCTGCCGGCAGATCGACGAGAAAGCGCATGCCCAGATCGCGGTGGTGACCATCCACTCCCTCGATGGCTCCGACATCGAAAGCTATGCCGTCGATCTCTTCCATCAGTGGGGGGTCGGAAGCAAGTCCAAGGATACCGGAGTACTAATCCTCTATGCGATCGATGACCATCGCGCCCGCATTGAGGTTGGTTACGGTTTGGAGCCGATCCTGACCGATGGGAAGGTTACGTCATTCCAGCGGGAGGCCATCCCGTTAATGCGAAATGGGAACTATAGCCAGGCGCTGCTGCTCGTCACTTCCCGCGTTGCGCAAGTCATCGCCCAAGACGCGGGAGTTCAACTGACCACTCCGCAACTGGCGCCGGCTCCATCGGAACCGGCGGGGCAGCCGGGCAAAGGAATATCGGCCGGCGGAATTATCCTGCTGATTGTCATCGCACTCATCGTTCTGTTTACTCCGCTTCGCGGCGTCCTGTTCTGGATCCTTCTTTCTGGAATGTCTGGCGGTGGCAGGGGCGGCGGAGGCTGGGGCGGAGGCGGATTTGGCGGCGGAGGTGGTTTCGGCGGATTCGGCGGTGGCAGTTCCGGTGGCGGTGGGGGTAGCAGCAGTTGGTAGTCAGCGAGGGCGCAAATGGTTCCGGAGAAAAAGATTAGCGACTTTGTCAGCCCGCTGCGAACGGCGGCTGGAGCGAACCTGGAGAGCGTGATCCTGTTCGGATCGGCGGTCGCGGGAGATTTTCATCCTGAGTTCTCGAATGTGAATCTGTTCTGCGTGATTCGCGACAGCTCATTCGCGGCGCTGCAGGCGCTCGCACCTGCCGTCAGGTGGTGGGATGGGCAGAAGCAGCCGCCTCCACTGTTTATGACCCGCGATGAGATTGAGCGCTCTACCGATGTGTTTTCGATCGAGTTGATCGACATGCAACAGCACCACCGCGTTCTCTTCGGCGAAGATGTGGTTCAAGGATTGACGATTCCGGCGAACCTGCACCGCGTGCAAGTGGAGTACGAACTGCGGGAGAAACTCGCGCTGCTGCGCCAGCACTTAATTCTGGCCTTGGACAACGACTCGCGCCTGTGGGGGTTGCTGCTACGATCGGTATCGTCGTTCGCCACGCTCTTCCGCCACGCACTTATTGTGCTCGGTCAAAGTGCCCCGGTTGGAAAGCGCGAGGCGGTACAGGCATTGTCAAAACAGATTGGATTTGACGCCTCGGGGATTCTGCAGGTGCTGGACGTGAGAGAGCAGAAAACCGACCGTAAGACTCTTAGTGTGGCGGACGTTTTTTCGAGATATTTGGCGGCTCTGGAGCAGGTAACCGCTGCAGTTGATAAAATGCTGGACTCGGGTACCGCAGGCTCTTCGTAGAGCCGGTGGATGCTTTTTCAGGAGAATCTTATGAGCAAGGGACTGATCACAGTCGTCGTTATCGTGGCGATTCTAGTGCTGGGTGGCTTGTTTGTTTTTGGCCAGTACGTAAGCGTAAAGAATACCCTCGTCAGCAAGAACGAAGCGGTTAAGGCAGCTTGGTCGCAGGTTGACATTGTGCTGCAACGCCGCGCCGACCTGATCCCGAACCTGGTGGAGACGGTGAAAGGGTATGCCCAGCAGGAGGTGACAGTGTTCGGCGATATCGCGAAAGCGCGTTCTGCCCTGCTTTCTGCCGGTACCCCGCAAGAAAAGATCGCGGCCAACGGGCAGCTCGACGGAGCGATTGGCCGCCTGTTGCTGGTTGTCGAGAACTATCCTCAGTTGAAGTCCAATGAGAATTTCCTGCGCCTGCAGGATGAACTCGCAGGCACGGAAAATCGCATTGCGGTCGAGCGCAAACGCTACAACGACACTCTGCGCGACTACAACACGTACGTGCAGCAATTCCCCAACAGCATTTTCGCGGGGATCGCGGGTTTCAAGCCGAACGAAGCTTATTTCGAAGCGTCACCAGGCTCGCGCGAAGTTCCGAAGGTAAACTTCTCAAGTCCGGGCGCAACGGCTCCGCAAGCGACTCCTCAGCCGGCGCCGCGCACTGACAGTCCGGCGTGCGCGAAGATTTCATGGATACAGAACTCGCCACCGTTACTTCCGGGCACTGTCCGCGAAGAACTTCATCAGGTACTCGGAGGCTGCATTGAATGCAAAATTGTTGTTTACCAGGATAGAGCGCGGCCGATTGAAATTTGCGCGAGGAGTTGTAATGCGTGCATTGCTGGCCGCGAGCGTTTTCGCAGTTTTCTTGTCCCCCGCTGCGCGCGCACAGCAGAGTGATCCGGCAAAGCCTGCGGTGGTGCAACCGGGTGCGCCGGGCGCTCCGAGCAAAACGCTGCCCTCGTTGACGCGAGCCGTCCTGCCGCTGCGCTCGCCAGCGGAGGTCGAGTTCATGCAGGGCATGATCCTGCATCACGCACAGGCGGTAGAGATGACGGCGATGATTCTGTCGCATACGCAAAACAAAGACCTGCGCTCATTGGGGGCACGTATCAGCAGCTCGCAGTCGGACGAAATCAAGTTCATGAAGCGGTGGCTGGCTGTCCGGGGCGAATCAGTTCCGAAAGTGATGCCGAAAATGCCGGGCATGGACATGTCGCACGAGACGATGCCATTGATGCCCGGAATGCTTACGCCGCAGCAGATGGAAGAGCTGCAGAAGTCGAAGGGCGTCGAGTTTGACCGGTTATTTTTGGTGGGAATGATACAACATCACAACGGCGCGTTGATCATGGTAAAAGATCTATTTGACACCGCAGGCGCCGGACAGGACGCCGAGCTGTTCAACTTCGCGACTGATGCGGACAATACCCAACGAGCCGAGATAGGTATCATGGAGACCATGTTGAAGAAAGAGATCCCAGAGGAGAAACGATGAACCGATTGCCCAGTCTTGCCCAGTGTGTGGTGTGGGCCGCGCTAATTTCTGGTTTCGCTGTAAACCGAACGCAGGCACAAGCGGCACCGCCCGCAGCACCGCCGCAAGAACAGGCTCAGAAGCCCGCGACCCCGCCGTCCGATAAGGACGCTAAGAAGGCTGAGGACGAAGGGCAGGATCCATTTGCTCCAGAGCCTGCCCCGACGCTGCCGCCGGGGATGACGGGGTCGGATGCGAACGATCCGCGCGCCAAGCTTGCGCCGGGGCTTTATGACGCGGGCGAAGCTTCGATGGGCATCGAGCACCTCCTGCTGCTCAAGAAGCCGGACGCGTTTCAACTCGGCGCCACGGATCCCGACGACCCGAAGGTTGAGAAGATAGTCGGGCAACTCGGTATGGGGAGCAACAAAAAGATACCAAAGCCAGTGCTCTTGCTGATTGCGCAACTTGCTTTTGCCAACTCGGATCTTGCTTTCCAAGGCAACCACTTGTTTCAGGGAAATTTTTATGGTGTGAGTATCTACGACATCGCCAATCCAGCGAACGTGAAATTGCTGACGTCATTAGTTTGCCCGGGCGGACAGGGTGATGTGTCGGTCTACAAGAATCTCCTGTTCATGTCGGTAGAGATGCCGAATGGACGTCTGGATTGCGGCGTTGAGGGATTTCCGCCGGAACCCCCTCCGCCCGCAGACGAAGGCAAAGATAAAGACAAAGATAAAGTCAGCGCTAACGAAAAAGACAAAGACAACGCTACCGACAAAGACAAAGACAAAGGCAAAGACGATAAAGACAAAAACAAAGACAAAGAAAGAAAGCGCCGCCTCCCGGTAGCGCAAAAGGACCGTTTCCGCGGCGTACGAATCTTCGACATCTCCGACATCAAGAATCCGAAGCAGGTCGCAGCAGTGCAAACGTGCCGCGGATCCCACACGCATACCCTGGTGATCGATCCGAACGACAAGGAAAATGTCTACATCTACGTGTCAGGGACTTCGTTTGTGCGTCAACCGGAAGAACTAGCCGGGTGCTCGGGAGAAAAACCGGACAAAGATCCGAATACGGCGCTGTTTCGCATCGATGTGATCAAAGTTCCATTGGCTGCGCCGCAGGACGCGACGATCGTGTCGAGTCCGCGGGTATTTATCGATCCGCGCACGGGCGCGATCAACGGTTTGAATAACGGCGGCACCCACGGCAAGAAGGGCGCGGAGAAGCCGGCGGACACCGACCAGTGCCACGACATCACCGTGTACTCGGCGATCGGGCTGGCCGCGGGCGCGTGCTCCGGAAACGGGATTGTGCTTGACATAAAGGACCCTGTACATCCGAAGCGAGTGGATGCCGTGAATGATCCGAACTACTCCTATTGGCATTCGGCCTCGTTCTCGAACGACGGCAGCAAAGTGGTGTTCACTGACGAGTGGGGCGGTGGCCTGGGTGCGCGTTGCCGTCCGAACGACCCGAACAAGTGGGGCGCAGATGCCATCTTCCGTCTGAAGGACGACAAGCTGACTTTCGCGAACTACTACAAGCTGCCGGCGGCGCAGAGCGATACGGAGAACTGCGTGGCGCACAATGGTTCTCTAATTCCGGTTCCCGGCCGGGATGTGGAAGTGCAGGCATGGTACCAAGGCGGCATTTCCGTGATGGACTTCACCGATCCGGCGAACCCCTTCGAGATTGCCTACTTCGATCGCGGGCCCATTGATCCGAAAATGTTAGTGCTCGGAGGCGATTGGTCCGCGTATTGGTACAACGGCTACATTTACGGTTCGGAGATTGCGCGCGGCTTGGACGTGTTTCAACTGACGCCGACCAAGTTTCTGACGAAGAACGAAATCGACGCGGCCAAAACGGTGATGGTGTCTGAGCTGAATGTGCAGAACCAGCAAAAGATCGAATGGCCGGCAAAGTTGGTGGTGGCGAAAGCGTACGTGGACCAGTTGTCGAGGTCGCAGGCTCTGCCTGCAAGCCAAATCGCAAAGCTGCAGAAGGCGATTAAAAGCGCAGAGAGGTCGCACATGAGCAACAGCAACATAGCGAAATTGAAGGCTATGGCGCCTTCGTTGGAACAGAGCGCCGCGACCGCGAAGACCCCGGCCGACTCAATGCGGATGCATGCACTGGCAGACGTTCTGAAGCATCCGTCCGCTTGAGCCCTTACTCGCGGAATTATTCTTCTCACTTGCCGACTGGTTGAATCTACACTCCAGCCGAACCGCCCTTTGATGCAGAGATTGCCATGAGTCACGCTATGGCCGAGCGGCGAGGTCACGCGAACGATCTGACCTTCTTGCTGGTGCACGGTGAGCTCGCAGCCTACGCCGCAATAAGGACAGACGGTGTCAGTCTGGATCTGGCGGCTTTCGTTCCATGTGCCGGCCTGGCGCATGTCATATTCGCTCTTGAACATCAGCGCGCCTGTGGTACAGACGCCGATGCAGTTGCCGCAATACACGCGGGCCGAGTCGGGCAGGGGAACGTCGAATTCAGTAGCAATGTGGGCGGAGAAGCCGCGGCCCGCTACGGCAATCGCAAAAGTGCATTGCGCGTCTACGCCGCAGGTTTGCACGCACTTGTAGCACGGAACGCATTTGGAGTAGTTGCACCAGCGGCTGAGTTAAGCGGGCTTTCACTGAATAAATCCCCAAAATTCATGTCTGGAAAATGTAACACTGTTGATCTGAATTCGCCGTAAGGTGGCAAAAAGCCGGTTTCTGCTTTTGCGGTGCGGGGCAACAAGGCGCCCCAGCCGAACCGCTATCCCGTCTGAAAGGGAGAGTCGGCGCTCACCTGGACTTGAAACAAACGTCTACTAATGGGTAGAGTACTGTTTCTCGTTTTTCGGGTTCTGCAAGTCCCTCAACAACAGGAGTCTGTTCGATGCGCCACGCGTTGACTGTGCTGATTGCTGTGTGCTGCCTAGGTGTCTTTTCCTACTCCCAAACCGCCGACGAACTGATTGCCAAGAACATCCAGGCGCGGGGCGGGATGGAAAAGATGAAGGCCATCAAGACCATGCGCATTACGGGCAAGTTCGAAGGTGGCGGCGGCTTCACCGCCTCGGTGGGCCAGGAGAACCAGCGCCCGAACCTGCTGCGGGAGACATTTATGCTGCAGGGGATGACGGCGGTGCAAGCATACGACGGAAACGCTGGTTGGCAGATTCAGCCCTTTGGCGGGAAGAAGGATCCCGAGTTGATGGGCGAGGACGACGTGCGTGACCTGCTGCTGGACGCCGACTTTGACGGGCCTCTGGTGGATTACAAAGAGAAAGGCAGCACCGTGGAGTATATGGGGCACGACGTAGTAGATGGAGATGATGCGCTGCGGCTGAAGGTGACGCTGAAAAACGGCGACATCATTTACGACTACCTCGACCCGGATTCGTTCATCGAGATTCGCCGGGAGATCCAGCAGTTTATCCGGGGCTCGGTGCGGGACCGCGTGGTGGGACTGGGCTCTTACAAGCCGGTGGCGGGCGTGATGTATCCCTTCTCGATCTCGCAGGGACCGAAGAACCATCCCGACGAGCAAACGACCACGATTCAGAAGATGGAATCAAACGTGACCATCGATCCGGCGGACTTTAACCTGCCGGCTTCGCTGAAAACAGAAGAAAAGAAGTCCGGCATGGTCGGGATTCACTAATTTGCTGGAACGAAGACCACACCCAAAATCAGGAGTTTGCCCATGCGTCGCGCGGTATTTGTTCTGGCGGCAGTCTCGTGCCTCAGCGTGTTAACCCGCTCTCAAACCGCGGAGGAACTGGTCAACAAGAACATCCAGGCAAAGGGCGGGATCGAAAAAATCAAGTCGGCCAAGACCCGGCGTACGACCGGCAGACTCAAGAATGGCAGAGGCCGGACCGCCGTCTTCGCGCAAACCAACGCGCGCGCCGATTTGGTCCGTCAAACCTTCACCCTGCAGGGCATGACGGCAATTCAGGCCTACGATGGTTCGACCGGCTGGCAGACCCAGCCCTTCCGCGGGCGCAAAGACCCCGAACTGATGGGCGAGGATACGCTGCGGGACTTGCTGCTAGCTTCCGATTTCGATGGTCCGCTCGTCGACTACGCGGAAAAAGGCAACAAGATCGAATATCTTGGGCATGACTTGGTGGATGGCGATGACGCCCTGCGGCTCAGGGTCACGCTGAAAAACGGCGACATCATTTACTACTATCTCGACCCAGATACTTATCTCGAAATCCGCGAGGAGATTCAGCAGTTTGTCCGGGGCTCGGTGAGAGAACGCGTGATGGACGTGGGCTCCTACAAGCCGGTGAATGGAGTCATGTATCCCTTCTCGATTTCCGAGGGGCCCAGAAATAATCCCGGCGCACAGATGACCACGATTGAAAAGATTGAAGTGAACGTGCCTGTTCAAGATTCTGACTTTGCCCTGCCGGCGTCGCTGAGGACTGAGGAAAGGAAGTCCGGGTTGGTCGGGGTTCACTGATTCGGTTCACTGATTCGCGGGATGATGAAGAAAAACAAAAAATCACTGGCGTGGAAAAGGACTCGTAAATATGAAAGCATCCGCTCGCAATTCCTGGGGAGTGATGGTGTTAATCGCCGGAGTTGCGCTGTGCGCACCCTGGCAGACCGTGGCCCAAGCTGCATACCGCTTTGACTCGGCGACGGTTTCGGGCTTGCCGGCGCGAAACATCGGCTCGGCTACCATGAGCGGGCGCATCGCCGCGGTGGACGCGGTGGAAGAAGACGGCCGCATCACCGTGTTCGTAGGCGCAGCCAGCGGCGGAGTCTGGAAATCAGTGAATGGCGGCACCACGTTCAAGCCGGTGTTCGACCGGGAAGATGTGCAGTCGATCGGCGCGGTAGCGATTGATCCGTCGAACTCGAAGACAGTCTGGGTTGGCAGCGGCGAGGCCTGGACGCGCAACAGCGTCTCGGTGGGCGACGGCGTGTACAAGTCAACGGATGGCGGCGAGAACTGGACCAACGTCGGTCTCAAGGACAGCGAACACATCGTCAAGATTCTCGTGAATCCCGGCGACAGCAATGATGTGCTGGTCTGCGCTCTGGGGCATCTGTGGGATGACAACGACGAGCGTGGAGTCTACCAGACCAGCGACGGCGGCAAGACCTGGAAGAAAGTTCTGGCGGGGGCCAATGCTTCAAGCGGTTGCGCCATGATTGCGCGCAGCAAGCAGGAACCGAAGACCATCTATGCCGCGATGTGGGATTTCCGGCGGCAGGGCTGGACGTTCCGCTCGGGAGGCCCGGGCAGCGGGCTGTTTAAGTCCACTGACGGCGGCGCGCACTGGAGTGAAGTCAACGACAGCAATGCCAAAGGACTGCCGGGGAAACCCTGGGGGCGTGTGGCTGTGCAGGTGGCGCCATCGAAACCGCAGGTCGTGTACGCCAACATCGAAGCCGAAAAAGGCAGAGGACTCTACCGCTCCGACGATGGCGGTGCAACGTGGACCAAGCTCGATGCCAGCAACTACATGGTGTGGCGTCCTTTTTATTTCGGCAACCTGATCGTCGATCCGAAAGATGAAAACAAGATTTTCAAGCCCGATCTCATTCTGCTGCTGAGCAACGATGGCGGAAAGACCTTCAACGTGGTTTCCGGCGGGGCGCACGGCGACTTCCATGACGTGTGGATCAATCCGAAGAATCCGAATATCGTGATTGCCGGCGACGATGGCGGCTTGTGGCGCAGCGAAGACGGCGGCAATCGCTGGAAGCACCAGATGAACCTGCCGGTTTCTCAGTTCTACCACGTGAGCACCGACAACGCAGATCCGTACCACGTGTACGGCGGCTTGCAGGACAACAGTTCGTGGGTAGGCGACTCTTCGTATCCCGGGGGCGTGAGCAACTCGCGCTGGGAAAACATGTTCGGCGGGGACGGCTTCTGGATGTTCGAAGACACTTCCGATCCCGACTACATTTACGCCGAGGCGCAGGGTGGCGAGATTGGACGGGTGAACCGGCACACGCACGAGACTCGCGACATCCATCCCTGGCCGAATTACGGCGAGAAGAAGCTGCGCTTCAACTGGAATACGCCGATTCACATGAGCCCCAACGAAAAAGGGACGCTTTACATTGGGGCGCAGTTCTTATTCCGCTCGCGCGATCACGGCCAGTCGTGGGATCGGATTTCTCCGGACCTGACGACCAACGATCCGGAGAAGCAGAAGCAGGAAGAATCTGGCGGCGTGACCATTGACAACTCGTCGGCGGAGATGCACACCACGATCTATTCGATTTCAGAGTCGCCGAAGAACGGTCAGATCATCTGGGTCGGCACCGATGACGGGAATGTCCAGATCACCCGCGATGGGGCGAAGACCTGGACGAACGTGGTGGGCAACGTCGGCGGGCTGGGAAAGAATTCGTGGGTCTCGACCGTCGAGGCCAGCCGCTTCGACGAAGGCACCGCTTACGCCACGTTCGATCGTCACACCTTTGGAGATATGAAGCCCTACGTTTACAAGACCACGGACTACGGCCAGACGTGGATGGCGCTTCCCGCAATGGAGAGCGGGGTGCGCGGCTATGCGCATGTGGTCAAGGAAGACACGGTCAGCCGCAACGTCCTTTTCCTGGGCACGGAATTCGGGCTCTGGATTTCAGCGGATGGCGGGCAACGTTGGGCGCAATACAAGGGGACGGACTTCCCGGCGGTGGCGGTGGATGACATCGTGGTTCAGCCGCGGGAATCCGATCTTGTGGTGGCGACGCACGGCCGCGGCATTTGGATCGTGGACGATATCTCGCCGCTGCGCGCGCTTACGCCTGAAGTTATGACCAAAGAGGCGACGCTGCTTCCGGGACGGGCTGCGATCCAATACTTTGACGTGGGCGGCGGGTGGCCCGAAGGCGACGAGACTTTCCGTGGACGCAATCGGCCGGCGGACGCACAGATCACGTACTACCAGAAAGGGCGGCACATTTTCGGCGATTTGAAGATCGAGATTTTCGACCAGGACGGAAAGCTGGTGGACACGGTGGCCGGGAGCAAGCATCGTGGGCTGAACCGCGCTGGGTGGGGAATGCGCGTGAGGCCACCGGCAGTCGCACCAGCGGCCTCGGCCCTGTTTGAGGCGGCGCAGGGACCGCGCGTGCTGCCGGGCACGTACACGGTGAAGCTGACCAAAGGAGATCAAACTTACACCGAGGAGCTGAATGTTGCGATCGACCCGCGGGCCAAGTATTCGCTGGCGGAGCGCAAGGCGCAGTTCGATCTCTCGATGAAGGTTTACAAAGAGCTGGAGCACCTGACGTTTGGAGTAGAAGCGATCGAAGGAGTGCGTGACGGGGCTAGTTCGCGGGCGGCCAAGCTTGCGCAAAAAGATCCGCTGCGCCAGCGATTGCAGAAACTTGCCGCGGATTGTGACGCGCTCCGCTCGAAGATCGTGGCCACCAAAGAAGGCGGCATGATTACCGGCGAAGAGCGCATTCGCGAACTGCTGGGGCAACTCTATGGCGCGGCGACGGGATATGACGGCAAGCCCACGGATTACCAGGTTGCGCGGACGGAGTCGCTGGGTCATGAACTGCAAGATGTGATCGATGACTTCCAGAAGATGGCGCAGAAAGAACTGCCAGGAATCAACGCGGGGTTGAAGAAGAAGAAACTGGATGCGATCACTGTGCTGGTCGAGGCGGATTGGCAGAAGAAGAAGGCGGAGTCTGCGATGGCTTCTGGTGCGGGAATGCGGGCGGAAGAGGGCCGAGTGCGGGAAATGGACTAGGATACTATGATTTCCAGCGGAGAGCGGCCTGGTTTCTCTGCAGTCTAAACTTGCGAAGCGGAGAGCGCTCCGCAAAAACTGCGTTTGACAACCTGGACCGAGCGGAATCTCACTCGGGTAGGCCAATGCGGCGCACAAGGTTCTGAAAGCGCGGGTTGGAGCGGAGCGGATCGAAGCCTGGTCGGAGCAGGACGCCGGGGTTGAATCGCTCTTCGTAGCCTTTTTCGAGCCAATTCATGGCTTGATCCGTATCTCCGAGAGATGCGTAGATCATGGCAATCTCCGAAGCATTCGAATAACCAGGATTCGAGCTCTTTTTCAGGTCGCCCAGCAGCTTTACTGCTTCGCTCTTCTTGCCGGATGCGACGTAGGCGCGAGCGAGATTAGCTATACACGTCGGGCTATTCCCGGAGAGCTGGACCGCTTTTCGCAGTTCCGCCACCGCTTCATCGTTCATGTGTTTTTCGAGGTACGCCTGGGCGAGTTGGTTATGGGCGAGAGCAAAATTAGGATCCATTTCGATCGTCTTGCGGCTCTGTCGTATGGATTCGTCATAAGAGTGCGCGAGGCCAAGGAGCTCTGCTAAATCGGCGTTAATGATAAGAGATAGCGGATCCAGGTTTTCCGCTTTTCTCATTTCCGCAATAGCTTCGTCAAACCGACCTAACAGGCTCAAGTGCCAGGCATACCAATGGTGAGCGGTTGCGTAGCCCGGATTCAGTTCAATGGCTCGCCGAAATTCCTTCCCGCCCGCGTCCAAGTCCCAGTCGAAGCCATCCAAGACGAATGCAAGCGAGTTGTGGGCTTCGCCGAGCGTGCTGTCCAATTCCAGAGCTTTGATCGCCGCGGCCTTCGCTTTTGGGAACGCTTCCTTCGGGGTCATCACTGCGTATTGCCAGTCTCCCAACAACGCATAGGTGTCGGCTAAGCCAGAATAGGCTTGGGCATATTTCGGGTCCTCTTCGATTGCCTCATTGAAATAAGCCAGGGCGACCTTCAAACCATCCGCCGTTCGCTTGTTCCAGAAGTAGCGCCCTTTGAGGAACGACTCGTAAGCTTCTGGATTGACAATCCTTACGTTCTTAAGCGCAGCCTGTTCCTGCGGGGTCAAGTTGATCCGAATTTGATCGGCGATGGCGCTAGCCACCCTTTTCTGGAGCGCCAAGGTATTCCGCAACTCACCCTCATAACTCTGGGACCATAAGTGCTTGTCCGTAGAGGCCTCGATCAACTGCGCCGTGATACGGACCTGGTCGCCAGAGCGGAGCACGCTGCCCTCTACCACGGCGTCAACATTCAGCTCACGAGCGATCTGCGGCAGAGGCTTGCGCGCTCCTTTATATGCCATGACTGAGGTGCGGGAGATTACCCGTAAGGCGCTGATCTGCGCCAAGTCAGTGATCAACTCATCCGTCATGCCGTCAGCGAAGTAATTCTGCGAAGCGTCGCCAGAAAGGTTCTCCAGAGGAAGCACCGCCAGGGATCGAATGCCCGTTGGCGCAGGGCCATGCGAACGAAATAGCCAGACAGAGAGAATCAGCAAACCCAGGACGAGGGCCAAGACGACGACTCGACGCATCGGCCACAAACGGCGTTTGGGTACAACCGACAACCCGGCGACTTGGACCATGTGACCGGGTTCTGTTTTAGGTTCCAGAGCAGCCGGATCTCCAGCAACAGATTCCGGCTTTCTTGAGCGGACGTCCGCGTCGACAACCGAGACGTCCGCAATAAAGCGATAGCCACGTTTTGGAAGAGTCTCGATGAATCGCGGATTCTCAGCCGAGTCCCCCAAAGCACTCCGCAGCTTCCCGACGGCGATATTGAGAGCCTGATCGAAATCGCCGAAACTTTCGCTCGGCCAGACCCGGCTGCGCAATTCCTCCCGGGTGACGACTTCCCCCGGACGCTCTAGCAATATCTCCAGCAGTTTCATCGGCTGCTGCTGCACTCGGATTCTCAAACCCGCTTTTCGCACTTCGCCGGACTGGAAAGAAACCTCATAGGTTCCGAATCGCACCACGGAGTTGGGCCGCAGGGGTTCCATAACGTACTTGGGCATCGCACGGAGTCTAGCATGTCGTGCCCAGAAACTCCCGACCTCAGGATATATGCACAGCTAACTCATTAGCCAACAATAATTTAGCAAGCAATGAGTTGGATATATTGAAAAAGTCCTCCGTTAATTGACGCGGAACGACTGGCAGGTCAAAGTGGGCTTCGACCGGGGTATGAGCTGATTCAGGAGAAGACCAATGAATCGTATTGGACTTGGCTCACAAGGGATGGTCCGATTCGGGGCTTCGTCCTCTCAGGACGATCAACCGTTGGCAGGGTTCGAAGAGTTGGCCATGCCCCTGTTCGATTCCCTTTACAACTTCGCGCGCTGGCTGGCGAACAATTCGAACGATGCCGAGGATCTCGTCCAAGAGACCTACCTCAAGGCTTTACGCAGTTTC
The DNA here is from genome assembly GCA_963771895.1 of uncultured Acidobacteriaceae bacterium. GTDB lineage: Bacteria > Acidobacteriota > Terriglobia > Terriglobales > Acidobacteriaceae > Sulfotelmatobacter. Next base: position 94,636 of record CAVYVQ010000043.1, read on the forward strand.
GCATCGTTTCAGCTTGGTACCAATTTCCGGGCCTGGATGTTTCGAATCCTGAAGAACACCTTTCTAAGTTCATGCTCAACAGTGGAGCGGCGCATGACCGACAGGTTGGCCTCAGAGGAGGACGGCCCTGAACTGGCACTTGAGACGGAAACTCCCGAAACGATTCTCATGAATCGCTCTAGTTCCCAACTGGTGCAGCGCGCCATCGACGATCTGCCGGTGCACTACCGACAGACCCTCCTTCTTTGTGAAGTGGAGAAAATGTCGTACCAGGAAATCGCGGAAGTATTGTCGATCCCGATAGGAACCGTCATGTCACGTCTGGCCAGAGCGCGAAAGTCAGTTCGAAAGTCACTGCTTAGCGCCTCCAGTACACCACTGTCAACAGATTTGTCTCATCACATCGAGACGCACTAGGAGGGCACTGGAGTGCAGCGAGAGATCGGACTCAGAAGGCTCGATCAAGACTATAGAGAGGAAAAGCTTATGGGAGCTACCACCATGGCAGCAACCTTGAACACTCCAACTACTGAGCTGCGATCGGCTCCAATGGAGCGGATTTTGGTCATCGAGGACGATGGCGCCTTGCGAAAGATTCTGCTGCGGCTTTTCTCCTCGGAAGGATACGAGGTCGATGTCGTTCCCGATGCCGTTTGTGGTTTGGAGAGGCTTCGCCGGGGAGTGCCGGCCGCAGTCATCTTCGATCTGCCGCGTCCAGGATCTTCGGGGTGCGATCTTTGCAAGAAAATTGCGGATCTGATCTCTGGTTTGCCCCTGGTGATTCTTAGCACAAGCTCAAAGGTTGCGGATAAGGTTCTTCTCCTGGAAATGGGCGCAGACGATTACGTGACCATACCGTTCAGCCCAAGGGAGCTCTTGGCGCGCTTACGCTCGTTAATCAGACGTGCGTCGCGCTTCAGTCCGGAGGAAGCAGACGTGTATGTCTTTGCGGACGTGATGGTGGATTTTTCCAAGACCGAGATCACTCGTGGCAGCGAGAAGATCGCAGTTACTCCCAAGGAATTCAAGACACTTGAATTCCTGGCAAAGAACGCACAACGCGTGATTTCGCGGGAGGAACTTCTCAATGAGGTGTGGGGTTACCAGAACTACCCATGCACGCGGACGGTGGACAACCACATGCTGAGGCTACGACAGAAACTCGAGAGCGATCCTTCACGCCCGTTACACTTCCTCACGGTACACGGTCAGGGTTATAAGTTTTTGCCTTAAACGAGGGAATGCTGGTGCGGAAGAACCACGCGCTCTTTAGTCCTCCCCTCGTCCCTTTCACCACAGTGTCGCGGTCCCTGTGAGCGATTCCGGCATCGCCAGCGTTGCCAGCGCGTGAGAAACGAGTGTGGTCTTGACGCCCACATAAATTCCCGTGGAATAAAACCGGTTCTTGTCGGTTCTGCACAACGAGTCAGAGAGCGAACTGGAGTCACCGAGGGAATACTGGTGCGGAAGAACCACACGCTTTTTAGCAATTCTAGGAGGGACAAAATGAAAAACAATCTGAGGACGCTTGGTTTGGCGTTGTGCATGCTGCCGATGTACTTGCATGCCGGGACAGGACAGGATCTGAAACAAGAGTATCAACCCGCCAAAGAGCAGAACACACAAATTGCAGAACCGATTCCGGCTGGCACCATTCTCCCCGTTAGCCTGCATTCTGCCTTGCGCTCGGACAAAAGCGGAAGCGGAGCTACCATCACCGCGACGGTGATGCAGGACGTGCCGCTGGGCGCGGGAAAGACTCTGCGTGCCGGCTCCATGATGACTGGGCATATCGTCGAAGCCATGACTCCTGGAAAAGGATCTGACGAATCAAAGATCTCGTTTCAATTCGACCAGGTGCGACTGGGCAACCAGACCATCCCGATTACCGCCGACCTGCGTGCGGTAGCGTCAAGGTCCGCGGTACTTGCTGCCACACCGCAGCTAACCTCGAGCGAATATGCCGACAACCAAGTCCAAATCGGAGGCGACCAGATTTCTTACGGTAGCGATGGGCCAGTAATGGTGGGATCGCAGGTTGTGGGGAAATATACGAATCAAGGCGTGCTTGCGTATGCGAGCGAGGATTTGAGCACCTCTTGTCGTGGCACGTCGGTAAATAGTGTTCTTCCGCAAGCGTTTTGGCTTTTCTCCGTAAATGCCTGCGGCTCATACGGATTCGGCGACTTGAAAATCCTTCGGTCCGGACGCACCGCGCCGGGTGAAGTCACTCTGATCTCAAACAGCAAAGCCGTGAAGCTCGACAAGGGCAGCGCGATGCTCTTGCGCGTGGATGGCAGCGGGCCCGAGGCGGCCCAGGCTCGCACGGCTCCTTCGCGAGAGACAGGGCAATAGCGAGTTCGCGGGTTGTGGCGCAGTTCCATCCAGCCAGGTCTGTCGCGGCCCGCAATTCGTTCCCCAATCCCATCGAACCTCGGCTGGGGAAAATTGTCGAGCCCGGCCTGGAATAAAAACTCAGAGAGTCTGTTATCTCCAGTGAAACTCATGCAACTCAAAAAAATGGAGAGTGCCTTCAAAAGGATCCAGACCGAGTAGAGAGAGTCCGGGAGCTAAGGATCCAGGTTTCGGGAGGCCGTCATTCTTACGGCAATCCGTTTACAGAAACCCGCACGAAGAGGCGGGTCCTAAACAAATTCTTGAAGACTGTAGTGAGGAGCCCCTGTTCGTGTAACTCAAACAAAGGAGAAACACACATGAGGCAGGTCACAGTGGCGTTGGCCGCATGCCTGGTGGCTGGCACTTTCGCCGCCGGTCAGTCGAGCAACGCGTCGAACAGCGTCCAACGTAAGAAGTCCAGCCCTGAGGCGGTGGCAGCTCGATTGTCGGAAATGCAGAAGGCAATCGAAGCCCAACAACAACAGATTCAGCATTTGGTGGAACAAGTGCAAAGCCGCGACAGTCAGATCCAAGAACTGCAACAGCAAATGAATCAAGTACAAAGCTCGGCATCGCATGCGCAACAAGCCGCCGATGCCGCAACTTCGCAAAGCGCGCAGGAGGAGCAGAACATTACAGCTATCCGTAGTGACGTAAGCGGGCTCAAAGGGACCGTAGGCGACACGGCGCTGGCGTTACAGGAGACACAGAAGAACGTGAATGCCACGCTGGAGAGTCCTCTGGCTTTGCATTACAAGGGCATCACGATCACTCCCGGTGGCTACCTGGCCGCCGAATTCGTGAGACGATCCAGAGCGCTGGCCGCCAACGTCAACACTCCTTTCAATTCGCTCACTGTGCCCGGAGCCTCGCAAAGCAGCCTCTCGGAATTTTTCGGTTCAGGCCGCCAGTCGCGCGTTTCCATGCTGGCTGAGGGACGACTGCAAAGCGCGAAGCTCTCCGGCTACGTGGAGGCAGATTTCCTGTCGGCAGCCGCAACCTCTAACAATAACGAGAGCAACAGCTACTCGCTGCGTCAACGCCAAGCCTGGGGACAGGTCGCGCTCGACAATGGTTTCACGTTCACCGGCGGGCAAATGTGGAGCCTGGTCACGGAGACAAAGCATGGTGTGGACAACCGCTCCGAAGCTGTTCCCACATGACCATCGACGCGCAGTATAACGTCGGTTTCAGTTGGGCACGGCAATACGGGCTTCGCGTAGCCAAGAACTTCAACGACAAGGCCTGGATCGCGGTGGCGGTAGAGAACCCGCAGGCTACTTTGACCACTCACAACAACGGCGACAATTTTCTACTGGGCTCCGCCGGTGCCAGTGGCGGCCTCTTCAATGCCGCCGCCACCAGCGCTGGCGGCAACATCGCCAATTATTCGTTTAATCCTTCGCCTGATGTCATCGCGAAACTGGCTCTTGAACCCGGCTTCGGACACTACGAAGTGTTCGGAGTGTACAGCCGGTTCCGCGACCGCGTATTTCCCTGCGGCGAGGTAGCCAGCAGCGCCACACTTTGCGGCGGCAGCACGGCTGCCGGGCCGAACGCTCTCGGAGCTAGCAACGCCTCGAAAAACGGCGGCGGTTTCGGCGCGAACGCCCGCTGGTCGTTCGACAACAAGCGCCTCGACTTCGGTCTGCACGCCTTTGGCGGCAGCGGAGTGGGCCGTTATGGCACCGGCGGCGTTCCCGACGCTTCAATCCACGCCGACGGAACGCTCGATCTGGTCAAGAGCTACCAGGCTCTCGGAACTCTGGAGTGGCACGGGTCGAAGTTGGACGTTTACATGAACGCAGGCGCTGAGTATGCCGGCCGGGCGGCGGATTTCGATCCCGTCTCCGGGAAATTCGTCGGCTACGGATCGCCCAAGTTCAGTAATACCGGCTGCTTCACCGAAATCGCGCCTACGGTCAACAACGGATTCACTCCTGCCGGCCCTTTGAGTTGCACGGCCGACACGCGTGTCCTCATTGAAGGCACGTTCGGCATCTGGTTCAAGCCTTACGACGGCTCGAAAGAAAAGGTGAACCGCGGCCGTATCCAGTGGGGCCCACAGTTTTCCTACGTAGACCGCAACACCTGGTCGGGGGTGGGCGGGGAGCCGCACGGGCTCGATGGAATGATCTTTACTTCGTTCCGCTACTACTTACCGTAGCGTGTGCGAGCCTCACCCCCTCGGTTAGCTCTCTCCTTTTACGCGGGGGTGAGGACTTTTTCACCGCTCTCACGAATCAGACCGGAATGAACACGCGCTACGGGCAGGCAGCGTGGTCGTGTCGCCGTTCCCTTTCATGACGATGACTTCCGCGGGAATAAAGTGCGGGCTTGACGGGTTATCAGCGATGAGCCCGTGGAGTAGTGAAGCGCTTGGCCGTACAGGATGTAAACCACAACTTGGGGGTCTTTTCGCATTAAGGAAATCAGCACTTCTAGAAGAGGTATGGCGATGGTAAATCCCTTTGATCTCAAAACCGCACTCTTGGCCAAGCACGCACAACATGTCGTACTCATCCATTTTCCAATCGCGCTGTTCATCACGGCCGTGGCGTTCGACCTTATCGCGCAATGGACGAAGCGACGTGGCCTGGCGCAGGCAGCCTACTACAACCTGCTGGCGGCGGCGATTTCGACTGTTCCGGTTCTCGCGACTGGGCTACTCGCATGGCAGTTTCAACTCGAGGGCCAGAAACTGAAGGGCACCCTATTGCTGCATCTCGTTCTGGCGTGTGTTTCGACGGTGATGATCTGGCTGGTGTGGTGGGTCCACTTCCGCGCACGACGACGGACAGTCCTCTTGCCGAGTTATCGCCTGGCGGTTGAACTTCTCGCAGTCGCGGCTGTTGCGCTGACCGGGCATTTGGGCGGCTTTCTAAGCGGCGTAAACCTTCCAGGTTAAGTGCTCCCACTAGTTTCTGCTTCCGGTTCTCAAGTCTCACGGCAAAACGGAAGAAAAAGGTTTTATTACCTAAATCTTTACTCACACGTGACATCCCGCTGACAACAGCCGAAGCCCGCGACGGTAAATTCTTGCTCATGGCTGACGCCAAACAGGTGACGCAACGAAGCAACGCCGCCTCCGGGAATAAAAGGAACCTGTTCCGGTTGTATCGCAGAAGAACGGAAAACCTGGATCTTCGGAAATGAGGATGAAGGGGCTCAGGGCGGGATGGGAACGTTGGCAATCCATTCCACGACCGCCATTTTCGCGGTCTGAGTCGAATAGGTAAGCCGACGAGGCTCGCCCTTTCAACTTCACTTCACGCCGTCGAGATTTCTGTAGTTTCGTTCGATCTCAGCGGGAATAAAAGCGACTCGCGCCAGTTATCCACTCAGAACGTCACAAACCAGGGAGGACAAATGCCAGACAAGAAACAAGATCTCATCGATCAGAAGTTGCAAGACCTCAACAACGACGGAGTCGACCGTCGCGGTTTCCTGAAGTGCATGGCGTGGGCGGGTACAGGCCTGGTCTGGACCATAAGCGGCGGCGTTCCCGTGTCGCGTGCCTTCACCAAAGGCGACGGCAAAGGCGACGGCAAAGATGCCGGCAAAGGCGCGGACTTCACCTTTGTGCAGATCAGCGACAGTCACATCGGCTTTAACAAGCCCGCGAATCCGGACGTTACCGCCACTCTGCAGACGGCGATTAACAAGATCAATGCCATGCCGCACAAACCGGATTTCATCATCCACACCGGTGATCTGAGCCAACTCTCGAAGCCGAGCGAGTTCGATACGCTCGACCAGGTACTGAAAGGGGCATCCGCGAAACAGATCTTCTTTGTGCCAGGTGAGCACGACATGCTCTCCGACAACGGGGAGCAATATCTTCAGCGCTATGGAAAAGGCACAAAAGGCGCTGGATGGTCTAGCTTCGATCACCTGGGTGTGCATTTTGTTGAGCTCGTAAATGTCGCCAACTTGAAAGCTGGAGGCATGGGGTCGCTCGGTCACGAGCAACTCGAGTGGCTTGAAGACGATCTTCGTGGCCGCTCCGCCAGTACTCCGATCGTGCTGTTTGCGCACATTCCACTGTGGACCATCTATCCCGATTGGGGATGGGGCACCGACGACAGCGAACAAGCGTTGTCTTACGTCAAGCGCTTCGGTTCGGTCACGGTGTTAAACGGCCATATTCACCAGATCATGCAGAAGGTGGAAGGTAAGGTTTCGTTCCACACTGCGATGTCGACCGCTTTCCCTCAACCCGCGCCCGGAACAGCTCCCTCAGCCGGACCCATGAAGGTGCCAGCCGACCAGTTGCAGCGGGTGCTGGGTATCACCGACGTGAACTATCTGGTCAGCGGTCGCAGCCTCGCAGTTGTCGATTCGCCGCTCGGAGACGCGGGCTCTTCGGCTTCAAAGAATGCGGACGCGCCCCTGGCGGCTGTTGAATCGAGCCATAGCTAGAGACCGATAAGGATTCGGTCCAAACAAATGAAGATCAAGCAAGAACATCAAACTTGAAGAGGAAACAACAATGACGAAGAAAAATATGTGGGTTGCAGGGGTGGCGGCGCCAGTAATGATTGCGATGCTGCTGCTGTTCGCGGCATCGCCGAGCGTCAAAGCGAATGGCCAGCCCTCCGCCGAGAACGCGGCGGTGAAAATCGATAATTTCGTTTTTGGGCCGCAGACGATCACGGTGCCCGTTGGAACGACAGTTACGTGGACAAACAGTGATGATATTCCCCATACGTCGGTCAGTACGGAGGGAGTGTTTAAGTCCAAGGTGCTGGATACGGATGAAAAATTCTCCTACACGTTTACCAAAGCGGGGACGTATCCCTACTACTGCACGATCCACCCGAAGATGACCGGCAGAGTCGTCGTGCAGTAAGACTCGGACTTGTAGGGGCATTGCAACGGAAGCGCTTTCATGCCCGGCATCCATCGCTTCCACAAACTATTGTTTTAAAGCGGATTGACACCAATATGACTGCAGACTCGGAACAACTCGCAGTGATGGAAGTGGCGAGCGACGACATGGATCTTGTCCATGCCAGCAAGAACGGGGATGTCGCAGCTTTCGAGGAACTCGTAAAGCGATACGATCGCAAACTTCTCCGAATTGCTCAAAGCGTCACACATAACAGGGAGGACTCTCAAGACGCGGTTCAGGAGGCCTTCTTGAAGGCTTACCAAAACTTGGCCGCATTCCGCGAAGATTCCCAATTCTCAACCTGGCTGATTCGCATCACTGTAAACCAGTCGCTGATGAAGCTCCGAAAGCAGCGCAGCAATCGAGAGATGTCCCTGGACGAGGATTTTGGGGACGAGGGCGACTTCCTGCCAAAGGAAGTCGCCGACTGGGCTCCCAACCCGGAACAGCTCTACTGGGCGTCTGAATTACGAGACCTCCTGACCAAAAGCTTAGAAGATCTGTCTCCGATTTCGCGGACGGTCTTTGTGTTGCGGGATATCGAAGGGCTCTCCATCGATCAGACGGCAGTTGCCATGAACCTCAGCAATTCCGCGGTGAAGGCGCGGCTGTGGCGAGTTCGGTTCCAACTCCGCGAGCGGCTTAATTATTACTTCACCAAGCAAACGGAGTCCGCGCAGCAGAGTCACATTTGTACGAACGCCTGGCACCAAGCCGCACCCAGTATGCTCGAGTAGAAGGTAAGTTCCCCAGCAACGGACAAGGCATCAGTCCCGGTAGCGATTTTCAAATAGAATCGCCAATAGTTGGCGCCCCTTTCGCATTTCCCAACATTTATCTGACTCGTAGTGAGTGTCTAGTTCACTCGATCCCGCGTGCTAACGAAATTCCGACAAACAGTTGACAATCAAATGACATCCCGTCCGTATCTTGCCCTTGATTACTGCGTCTAACCCACATAGGTAGTGAACAAAACCTAAAACCAATAGTTAGATAAGGAGAATTATGAAGAAGTCGTATTTGACAATTGCACTTACATTGACAGTGCTGTTTGGTGCGGGAATAAGCGCCCGCGCTCAAGATCCCGATCGCGTCATTGCGAAGGTTCCGTTTGAGTTCGTTGTTGGAACCAAGACGTTTCCCGCGGGCACATATACCGTTCGCCGTGCCTCCCCCGGGGCAAGTTCAGCCTTACTCATTAGCAGCTATGACAACGGTGCATTCCTGCTTCCCATCGACGCCGATAGTGCTCCTGGCGGGCCTTCAAAGCTCACATTCGAGCAGGTCGGCGGAAAGCATTTTCTCACCGCGGTTGAGACCCCGGAGCGTCTCTATAACATCGGGACGTCACCTGAGAAGATCAAGTTAGGTCAGGTGAAGGACAGCGGCAATATGCCCTCTGCGGGCGGTAACTAAGTCGATCACACCATCGGTTATAACACGGATGGCAGGGAGTTCAGCCCAGAGGTCTCGTGAGTCTGATCTAAGCGCCCTGTCCATCCGTCGACCAATGGCTTCGTAATGCAAAGCGAAATCGCGAAGTTCAGCGTCGTACAAATCACAAATAGGTTATGGAGGACAACATGAAAAAATCACTCTTGTTATTCGGTTTGCTCGCGGCGTTGATAATTCCGTCAGGCTTGTGGGCTCAGCAGGCCGGCTATTCCCAGACCAACCTGGTCTCCAATACTGCCGGCGTAGGGAAGACAGACTCGCAACTGTTGAACCCTTGGGGAATTTCCGTTCTTCCCGGGGAAGATTTCTGGATCGCCGACAATAACAGCGGCGTTTCCACGCTCTACGACCAGAACTGGCAACAAAGATACTGGGTTGGTCGTGACCATACCCGGCGCCACAAGCAATCCAAACGGCAACTGCAGCCCTGGTTGCCCGACGGGAACCGTGGCCAACGCCAACGGCACCTACTTCAGCGGCGGATCGTTTATTTTTGACACCGAGGACGGCCTCATCGTTTACTGGAACGGCTCCAGCAACACTGCAATTATCGGTAAAGACAATTCTGCCAGCGGTGCAGTTTACAAAGGCCTCGCCCTGCTTGGCACCAGCTCTGTTGGCAGCCAACTTCAACAGCGGCAAGGTAGACGTTTACGATTCGAACTTCAACCTAACTACTTCGATCGCTGATCCAATGGCTCCCGCAGGTTACGCTCCCCACGGCATTCACGTCATCGGTAACCAGGTCTACGTCGCCCTCGCCATGCAAGATACTGCCAAGCACGATGCCGTGCCTGGCGCCGGCGCTGGGCAGGTGGACATTTTCGATGCCAACGGCAAGTTCGTGAGCACCTTAGTCGCCGCTGGCGCCACAAATCACCTCAACGCGCCTTGGGGCGTGGTGCAAGCTCCGGCCAGCTTCGGAGCGTTCGGGGGCGATATCCTCGTAGGGAATTTCGGCGATGGTACCATCAGCGCATTCGATACTACGGGAAAATTTGTCGGCCAGCTCACCAACTCTTCAGGGACCGTGCTCATCAACCCGGGCATATGGGACATGGTGTTCGGCGGTGGTGGCGGTGCGAATAATAATCCAGGCGCCCTTGGCACTCTTTATATCACCGCTGGAGGCAGCGCCGGCCAACCCAATTTCCCGGCTGGAGGAAGCGCAACCGCTGTCTTCGCCAGTCTTGTCCCCGTGGCTGCCGTCGGCACTCCCGGATTTTCTTTGAATCTCTCGGCCATGAGCACGACAGTCACGCCGGGAGGTTCGACTAACCTTATGGTCGACGCTGCCGCGGTTGGAGGATTCAATGGGCAGATTTCGCTTACCTGCTCCGCGCCCGCTGGGTTAACCTGCTCTTTCAACCCTTCGACGATCTCTCCGGGGTCGAGCGCTTCGTCCTCCACATTGACCATCGCTGCCGCAGCTGCACCGCCGGTTGGCGGCGGGGGCTATCTCGTGACCGGCATGATGGCCCTGCTGCCTGGTCTGGGTCTGTTCGGTACGCTTCTGACCACTCGCAAACGGAAGCCGCTTACGCGCAAGAGCGTTCGGTGGATGAGCCTGCTGGGTTTGCTGCTTGTCGTCTCCCTGTTCGCTCTTGGATGCGGTAGCAGCAACTCAAACAAGCCAACAACGCCCGTGAGCTCAACAGGTCACCGTGATGGTGACGGGCACATCCGGCGCACTGAGCCAATCCGCCGCTGTAACTGTCACAGTCAACTAGCACAACACAACTCGGCAAGGACGCACTCCGGTGCGTCCTTGCCAAGCCTGATCCGGAGAAAAACATGCTGGAACTAGTGTCTTATGGACTTACCGGGCTGGCTGCAGTGGTTGTCATAGCATTCTGTTTTGAATACTGTGGCGAGTTTTCTCTCCAGGAACAACGCTCAATCGAACTGATGGATAAAACACAGCGGCTGCGCTCTCGGAGGTCTGGCGAGCAAAGCGTCAGCAACATCTATAGCGGTGTCCCAAACGAATCCGTGCGGCGGGAGGGCTTCCGCCGTGGCTGAGGCCGCTACTTCATCGCTGGTACGGCAGGGGCGTTCGATGTCCCTACTGGCACATCTCGAGGAGTTGCGGAAACGAATCATCTTTTCAGTGCTTGGGGTGCTGCTCGGATTTCTGTCCTGTTGGTCGTTTGCTGATCGCATTTTCGGCTTAATACAGCAACCTATTATTGGGGCGCTACGTCATCACGGCATCGGCGGCGGATTGGTGTACTTAAACCCAACTGAGCCCTTCAATCTCTATCTCGAAGTGGCGCTTGTAGGAGGGCTGTTTGCGGCCTCGCCATTTGTTTTCTATCAACTGTGGCTGTTCATCGCTCCCGGACTGTATCGCACGGAAAAACGTTACGTCCTGCCGTTCCTGCTCAGTACGGTTGGCTTGTTCATAGCCGGAGGACTTTTCGGCTACAAAATGGTCTACCCCGCATCCCTGGATTTCCTGATCGGTTACGGCCAACGCTTTCAGCCGATGATTACGATTGGAGAATACACCAAGCTGTTTGTGACAATCACCGTCGGTCTCGGGCTGATTTTCGAAATGCCAATTCTGGTCTTCTTTCTGGCTTTGATGCGCGTAATTTCGGCCCGCTGGATGTGGCGGAATATGCGGTACTCCATACTCGTTATCTTCATTATTGCGGCAATCGTCACCCCCACCGCCGATATCCTCAACATGTGCCTCTTCGCCCTCCCGATGGTTGCGCTCTACGCCATCAGTATCGGAGTAGCCTGGCTGGTCAATTCCAAGCGTGAGCGTGGAGCCGGCGTCGTCTAGTTTGCGGCTTGCCGTTGTAAAGCTTTTCACAGTCGATCCCAAGATCCCACCGATTGGCGAGAAAAACTGTCTCTCAACTGTTCATCAGAAGACCATTGGCATTGGGCACTAAGTAGTAACCTTCAACTGGCATAGTTGGCACAAGATACGCGGAGAGATACCTTTGTCTCTAACCAGTCATTAACTCACTCCACGATCCACACCTCGCAGTGACATTGTCACCGGGCTGTTTACAAAAAGTTGACAATCAAATGACATCCTCTCCGTATCCCGTCTTTCGCTCGCCGCGTCTATCGCTACTGCTGGAACAAAATCGGTAGTAGAGGGAATTGGAGCATTCACATGAAAGATGGCGATCGACGCAAATGGTCCACGGCTAGTTTGCGGATTAGATTTGTTTCGGTAATGATTCTAGGACTGATAGTCTCCGGGTCTATATTTGCTCTCGCTCAGGGAATCGTTACGGGGTCCATCTCAGCCGTAGTGCAGGATCCTCAGGGCGCGGTCGTGGTCGGGGCCAAGATCTCTGCCAAGCATTTGGCCACGAACCGGGAGTTCAAAACAGAAACTAACTCAGCGGGTCTGGTTGCGCTGCGGGACTTGCCCCCCGGCGCCTACAGTCGTTCGCATTGAAGGCGGTAACTTTCGCCCTTATGAGGCTAGCAATGTTTCCGTGGAAGTGGGCCAGGATACGGCGCTGGCCGTCATCAAGTTGCAATTAGGCGAGGCCACTGAGACGGTCAACGTAGAGAGATGCGCCGCCGCTGGTTGAGTCCACGTCGGACCAAATCTCGGAAACCTTCAGCGCAGAAAAAGTGAGCAGCTTGCCGGTGGGGAATACATTCGACTCACTGGCGCTATTCCTGCCCGGTGTCGCGACGGCAGGCGACGCCAGTTTCAGCAATAACAATGGCGCCGAGATAGCCGTAAACGGTGAGCGCGCTCGCGCCAACAACTTTCAGATCGACGGGCAAAGCAATAACGATAACTCGATCGCCGGCCCTTCGATTTTTTCGGCAACCAGGACGCCATCGCCGAGGTGCAGGTGGTTACCAACTATGACGCCCAGTTCGGCCGCAACACGGGGGCAGTAGTGAATTACGTCACCAAAGCGGGGACGAATCAATTCCACGGAACAGCATATGAGTTCTGGCAGGGTTCAATCTTTGATTCGCTGGAAAACCAGGAGAAGAGTCCTTTATTCGGATTTTGCGCTCCGGGAGTATCTCCCTCTACGGGTTGCACCGCGCCCAAGGTTCCGGGCTTCGTGGACAACCGCTTCGGCGGCAGCGTAGGCGGTCCGATCAAGAAGGACAAAATTTGGTTTTTCGGTTCAAGCAACTTAGAGCGTCAGCGCTTTGCCGGCTCGCCCAGTTCCTCAGCTCCCGGCCTTGTGCCCACGCCGACAGGTGTCACGCAGTTGCAGGCGGCTTTCCCCGGCAGTCCAATCGGGCTGGTTGAGAGCACCATTGGACCCAACGCATTGCGACCGGTAATCCGACCTTCACCAACGTCCAGAATGTTCTGGTGACGAACCAGATTGATCCGGCCACGGGGGTTGCCTTTCCATGCCCTGCAGGAAGCGCAGGCACAAACGGCTGTACGCCCATTCAGTTCGGCCAGATCTCGCGCTTCGTCCCCGCCCCGTTTAATGACTACGAGGCCACGGGAAGGGTCGACTTCAAGCTAAGTGATAAAGATAACTTTTTTGCCCGTTACGTTTACCAGAAGACATTTAATGGCGGCGTCAACTTCGGCAACGGGATCGATGTGGGTGACTATCAGGATATTCCCGGTCTTAGCCAGCAGATCGGCTTGGATTGGGCACGTAACTTCAGCAATACATTCGTAAATCAGGTTCGCTTCAGTTATTCGCGCGCCAGCTCATTCTTCCAGGAGCAGTCTTTCCCAACTTGCAACTCCAATACCCCCACTGATTGCCCGACCGATGCGCTTCTCATCGGGGCGGCAGCGCAAGATTCGGTGAGCTTTGGTGTGGCGGCAGGGTTTCCCCAGGGGCGCATCATCAACGTATACCAATTGCAAGATAATGCGTCGATGCTGAAGGGCCATCACTCCATCAAGTTCGGCGGCGAGTTCGATCAGCAGCGCTCCCCCAACGTTTTTCTACCCGAAAACAACGGGCTTATTCGTATTCTCCAGTTTCAGTGACGTCATTGCCAACAATCCTCTTGAAACACAAGTCGCACTGGGCAGCCCCATTCTTCCCTTTTCGGAGTATGATCTCGGACTTTATGTGCAGGACGACTGGAAGGTGAAGACCAATCTGACTCTGAATCTGGGCATGCGATGGGACTGGTATCAACAGGCCATTAATCTTTTGAACCAAAGGTCGGTCGCCCAGGCGAAGGGGCCATTCCCGCTGTGGTCTACAGCCCTTCCCCTAAATCAGACTACCGTGCCGTCCGTGCCCAACCAATTGCGCAATTTTGCTCCGGTCCTGGGTTTTGCCTGGACGCTGAAAATCTTCGGCAACGACAAGACAGTCGTCCGGGGAGGCTTTCGCATTGCCTACGATCCCGCGTTCTATAACCTGTTCTTGAATGTGGCAACCTCCGCACCTTCAGTGAACTTAGCCACGTTGGGGCCGGTCGTAGGCGGGCAGTCCACCGGCTTGCCAACTGCTGGATTTTTCGGAACCCAGGTAATCCCGTTCCTGCAGCCGCTGGCGCCAGATGGGGAATCCTGGATTCGCTAACCAAACGCAGGTGCCCTCCAACTTCCGCAACCCTTACTCCGAGCAATGGAACTTCGGCCTGCAGCACTCCTTCACCAGCCGGATCGTTGGCGAAGTGCGCTATGTGGGCAATCATGGCGTCCATGAGTTCCAGGAACTGAACGGAAACCCGGCCCTGGGTCCGCTCATCAATGCTGGATTTCAGAACGTAATCCCCGCCGGCTTGACGCCTTGCACCACGTCAGGGACGCCCGGTTTCCAGGCCGGAAATGTCAACTGCAACTTCAGCAACGTAACTCAGTATGCCAATACGGCGTCGTCTAACTACAACGGACTACAAAGCGAATTGCGAATCGCCGCCTGGCACGGCTTAACCGCCACCGCTTCCTATACCTATAGCAAAACAATCGACAATGCCAGCGAGGTTTTCAGCACGTTGGCTGGCGGCAACACGCTGGCGTATGCGCAGAATCCATTCGCGCCGGGCGCACCGGAACGGGGCAACTCCGGAATAGATTTCCCGCATATAGTCGGCGTCACCATCGTGTACGATCTGCCCTTTTACAAAGCGCAGCATGGCTTTGCCGGGCACATGCTGGGCGGGTGGCAGATTAACACCACCTACCGTTACACGTCGGGACAGCCTTACACCACCATCCAGCGTTACGTGAGCGGCAGCCTCTGCGATCCGAACGCAGATCTTGGCGGACGATTTGATGCGTGCCGTCCCATTCTGAGCAACGCGAGCCTGCCACTTACATCGGTGGGCCAATATTGCGACGGAACTCTGGCAACCTGTCCCACTGCCGCCGGTACCGCCCTGCCTCTTGGCACACTGGTTAACTTTCACCGATCCGTGTCTTGGAAGTGGCGGTGGACAAAACCAATGTGCCGTCACGCCCATTACTGGCGCACACTGGATACATAACGATCCGACTGCTGCCCAGGTCGTGGGCACGCCATATGCAGGGGTAGGCCGCAACACGCTCCGCGGGCAGTCCATCAATACCGACAATCTCGCTGTGTTCAAGAACATCAAGATCAACGAGCGGGTAACGGCTCAATTCCAGGCACAGGCATTTGACCTTTTCAACACTCAGTTTCTTGGTGTTCCCGATCCGATTTTGGACGACGTCGCGACGGGAAGGTTCCAGAGCACGGCGTTCAATGCCAACGGCGGCGCTACTTTTGCCGGCAACATCAATACCGATGGCATCGGACGGAGGCGCCTGCTCTTCGGCTTGAAGATGATCTTCTAAGTCACGAAATGCTTAACGGAGGCGGCCACTCCCGGTGGCCGCCTCATTTTTATTGTCTTCCCCCCTGATTCCAACTCGATCCGGATTGTCCGGCTGCACTCCCAACAACCGCGCCCGCGGTGTGAGTTCTCGCGGGGTACCTAGGACTGCAGGGTTGCTTCGTAAGAAAGAAATATTACATGGAATTAGGGAATAACGGGCGACGCGTCGAAGTTTCCATATACAGACGACAGGAATCGGACCTGGAGAAGGTGGAGACACAAGTGTTGCATGCCAGTTGTCAACTGACTCTTGCTCCTGAGGATTGCTTTTTGGCGCTTGTCAGCGCGGCTATACAAAGAGTTGACAATCAAATGACATCCTTGGCGTATCTCGTCGTTGGCCGCTGCGTCTAACGCACAGTACTGCTGGAACAAAATCATAAGCAAAGGAAGTGGAACGCAAAGTATGAAAAAAGAAACCTCTCCATCTGCGGTGGTATCCGAAACCAACTCATCTGACGCAAGCAACTCTTCCACAGAAGAAAGTGTTCAACGTCACTGGCAGGGTGTAGTCAAGAGGCGGTCATTCCTGAAGGGCCTAGGAATTGCCGGCGCAACACTGTCAGCCGGCGCTATATTGGGAACTAAGAGCAACGCGCAGGCCACGCCAAGCTCGAGCAAGCTTTCCCCGGGCGACGTAGCTCTCCTGCGGTTTGCAGCGGCAGCAGAACTCATCGAAGCCGATCTGTGGCAGCAATACAACGAACTGGGTGGAATCCAAGGTGGCAATCCGGCTTACATAGCCGCGCTCAACAACCTTGATGGCGATATGGCCCAATACATCGCCGACAATACCGACGATGAATTGAGCCACGCGGCTTTCCTGAACGCCTACTTGATTTCAAAGGGCGAAGAACCGGTTGATCTCGATGCGTTCCGAACCTTGCCCAGCAGTCAAGCGAGTGGCGCAAAGAATATCGGAAGGCTGACCAACCTGCTGAAGCTGAACGTTGACCTCAGCTGGTATACACGGTACCGCAGCTCGCAGAACCCCGATTTCGGGGTGAAGTTCCAGGGACCCTTCATCATCCAGAACCAGCCCGCCATTCCATTGAACGACACCGACACACCACCCAACCAGCCTCAACCGGTTCCCCCTACGACTCCGCAAGAGTCCCGTATGCAAGCAATTGCGAACACCGCGGGATTTCACTTTGCGTTCATCGAGCAGGGTGGGGCGAGCCTGTATCCAACGCTGGCCTTCAAGGCGACGGATCCTGAAGTTCTGAGAATCCTAGTTAGCATTGGCGGAGTCGAGATCGACCACTTCGGTCTCTGGCATGACAAGTCTGGGAATGCGGTTTCTCAGCCTCTGGCTGGTGTGACCGATCCAGAAACTCATCTGACATTCCCTGATCTCAATGCCCGCAACTCAGAGCTCGACCAGACGAACCTGATCCTGCCTGAGCCGTGCACATTCATCAGCAAGAATCTGCCCCAATGCTCAGTGATTCGGCCATCATCGACACAGAATGGCGGAGCAGTCGCCACGATCAAGGCTTTCACGGATGACCTTTTGTTCCATGGCCAATCGCAAGCCTTCTTTAGCCTGGTTAACAAGCTGGCTGTTGAGGCTGATTCGGTCACACGCGGATTCTAATTGTTGCACGCTCTCCCCTTGCTTTTTGGGCGGGCGCTGTATCTGGTTACCGGATGCAGCGCCTGCAATCTTTTTCAATTGACTTTCAGACTTTCTAATACGATTTAAGGAGCCAATATGATTGAAGGACTGTTCCAGCCTACGCACCTTTTGCTGATTTTCGGAATCGCCTTGCTAGTATTCGGACCTAAGAAACTTCCCGAGCTAGGCAAAGGTATCGGAGAGGGAATCCGCGGCTTCAAGTCAGCCATGAAAGCTGAGGAAGAGAAGCCGGCCAGTACGACAACCACCGCTTCCAACGACCAAAACATAACCAGGGGGTGAATCGTGGGTTTCGGCATGGAAATCCTCTTTGTGCTTATGCTCGGGCTCTTGATACTAGGCCCAAAGCGGCTGCACACAATGCTGGCCCACGTGGCGCGGGCTAAAGCCGAACTCGAGAATGCGACACGTGGCCTGAAATCTCAACTCGCGGCCGAACTCGATACCGCACCTGGAGCCGCCAAGAACGACTGCTCTCACGTATTAGTTGGGGACTGTGAGTTGTGTTCGACGCCCAAATCTGCACCGCTGTCTCGGGAACTCTCGGAAAAAGTCCTGATAGGGAGCTGAACAACCACATCAGCGTTTTCAAGACCGAAGGGTTCGGTCAACGTCTCTCTGGGCAGTCACCGCTGCGACTCCGAGCAAGACATCTGGAAGAACCGAAAGGTCGTCCAATCACAGGGACGGCCTTTTTTGTTTAGGCGGGTCTAAATGGACTAAATAAAAGCCACAGCGTTGGCGATGTCTCAAACGAGTGCCTCGTGAACCGCAACGCACCCAGTTTCGGAATAAATCGTGGTCGATCCAGTTAACACTAACAGAGCGCAAATGTCCCCTAAGTCGAGGGCGCAAGGAGTCTGCGTCGGGCTACTTGAGCCCGTATCAAACGAGAATTGGAAGGAACATGGCATGAAATATCGAGCTATAACATTTGCATCCGCAGCCTTCTTTGTTACTTCTCTAGCGCTTGCTGGCGATACCTGGATTCTCGACTCGAACAAGTCCAATGCCCGATTGTTTCAGGGCTCCAGAACGAATTCAGAGTTAGTGAACACCGGTGTCGCACGCGTGACCGGGAAAGTAAAGCTGGACACAAACGATCTGGACGCCTCGTTCTTCGATCTGAGTATCTATCCTACGGATGAGGACTGGGGGCACGCACTCAGTCCTGAAGGCACCTTGCCGACGGGCTACTTCCCGAACTCGATGGATCAGACCCTGCTGACATTCAAGTCCACGCGCATTCTGAGGACAGGGAACGGCAAATTGGAAGTCATCGGAAATCTTACATTGACTCGCGTGGAGCGCGCCGTCACAGCGACCCCAAGTGAAGCCTACGCCGGGCCAGTGCACGGTGATCCTTTCATTCACAATGAAACTCACGAAATCAAGTTTCTATTCCCGAGCGTGAGCGCTGAGCATTTATCGGGACCCTTGACTTCGGCAATGCAGCAGAAAAGAGGAGTGCTGGAGATTGTGGGGTCGGCGCGCATCGACCGTGATGAATTTTCTGAACTCTTAAGCGCGGTAAGAGAGACTAATTGGCCGCCTGTCGTGCAGAACGAAGACTGTCACGTGCTATCTAAGGTCGGAGAGGACTATAGCGGGGCCCGTTGTACTGGGTCGATCGCAGCAACTCGCGATGATAACTGTCAAGCGCCCGCCTTGGTGGAAGAAGATTACAGCGGTCCCCCCTGCACCACGGCTGGGGGTAGCGAAACAACGATTGTTTTAGACCTGAAGTTCCTTCACAAAGTCCCGGAGCCGTCGGTAGGACTGCTTTCGGGGAACGGCGAAACTCGATAACTTATGGCGAATATTCCAGCCATTGTGGCCGGCGTTGCTTTTGTCACATTGGCCGCCGCCAACGTGGTCGTGATACTGGAGGGCTTTCAGCCCTCGCGCAACGGGACGGCGAGAGCGCGCTTGATCGCTGTTCACCGGGTGGGTGGGTACTTGTTTGTAACTCTGTTCTGCATCATGACCTACAGCATGAGTCAGAGACTTGCTGGTTTGGGGATAACAGGTCATCTGCCTACGCACTTGTTGCTGCACATTGCGCTTGTGCTCGTCCTCGTGCCTCTGCTTCTGCTGAAGATATTGATCGCACGCCGCTACAAGCAAAGCCATACGTCACTGAAGGGACTAGGCATAGCGATCTTCATAATTTCTTTCTTACTTGTGTCCATTCCCGCGTTCTCGGAACTTCTTCGTTCGGCGAGCCCGGGAGGCCTGGGGTTAAGACTCGCGACTGGCTTGGTTGTTGCATTGTGCCTGGTCCAGTGCGCCTTGGTGTTTAGGAAAAGGACGCAGTCGAGTGTTCCGATGGAGTCGTCGGGCATCTCGGAGAGTCCTGCGCGATCAACACGATTAACCAACCGCGAAAACGCGAAGGGCCTAATGAATCTTCTGTTGGCACAGATCGAGCAGCAGACGCACGATACGAAGACGCTACGCTTCCAGATTCCAAAGGAAAGACGGTTTTGTGCCAAGCCGGGGCAATTCCTGACCTTTCAGTGGACAGTTGATGGCCAGCGAGTACCGCGGTCTTACACCATTTCTTCCTCGCCGATCCACACAAGCTATGTGGAGATCACGCCCAAGCGCACGCAGAACGGATGTGTATCTGTTTTTCTCAATGAGCGGGCCAAACCCGGACTTAGCGTGGAAGCAAGCGGACCGTACGGCGGGTTTTACTTTGACGAGACACTCCACAAAAGCATAGTTCTCATTGCGGCTGGAAGCGGGATCACACCCATGATTTCCATGCTGTGCTATATCGACGATCTTAAACTGGCCACTCCGGTCACGCTTCTATATTGCGTGCGCACCGGTGCGGACATCATTTTCCAAAACGAACTCGCGAGACTTGAAAGGTCTCTTCCAAACTTCAAGTATGAGGTGTGCCTGTCGCGACCGGACCCGACCTGGAAGGGGCACAGCGGGCGTCTGACTGAGGAATTTGTCTCCCGGAACGTGATCGATCTGGATTCACGCACTTTCTTTCTCTGTGGTCCCAAGGCATTCATGGAAAACGCGCGCCAGATTCTGTCGACGCTCGGCGTAAACCAGGACCGGATTCTGCAGGAGAGTTTTGGGGAAAGCAACCGCTCCACGGCACCTGGTCTGCTGGAAGTGCGCCCGGTCGAGACCGTCGTGTTCATGCGCTCGGGGAAGGTGTGTCAGGCTTCCGCCGGGAACACTCTGCTGGATCTGGCAGAAAAAAACGACGTGCAGATACCGTACGGCTGCCGCCAGGGCCTATGCGGTACGTGTGCTACGCGAGTTCTGAGCGGCACCGTTCAAATGGATGTCGAAGCCGGGCTGACGGCTGAGCAGAAGAATGCTGGATATGTACTGCCGTGTGTTAGCCGAGCTGAGGGAACGGTTGTCGTTGCGGCTTGATCTGATTCTCGGTCGGGGAAGTCCAACCTGCGTGGATGATTCGGTGATCCCAGTTGTAGACCATAGTTTCTTCTTTGCTGGCGGAGGGCATCGCGAGATCATAAATGACTATCATCAGCACGATTTATTCGCATTGGCCTGCGGCGGTCGTGCCCGACGGAGATCGAGACAGGGTTGTGCTACTCCCAGCAAGAAGGCCTTCCGCTCGGAGCAACGTGACCACACCTCTGCTAACCCAACAGACTTTTTCTGCGACCGCTGCCCCTTGCGTGCCGACCCTTGGGGGCATAACGTTATCGGGTGATCTTTCCTCGCTGTAGCGGAATTCTTCTCCACGTCACGTCCCTGCCGGGTGGCCATGGCGTTGGCGATCTTGGAAATTCCGCTCATGAGTTCGTGGAGTTCCTGGCCGAGTCAGGGCAGAAAATCTGGCAAGTATTGCCGTTGAGCCCGACCGGATACGGCGATTCCCCTTACCAGTGCTTTTCGGCATTCGCCGGCAATCCTCTATTCATTGACTTGAAAACTCTTCATGAGCAAGGCCTTCTGTCTGGGAAAGACTTAACTAATTCACCGAGCTTCCCTGAGGAGCAAGTCCAGTACGACCGCGTCATCGACTTCAAACGGGAACTGGTTCGCAAAGCTGCTCATGCTTTTCTTGTGGACGGTGCCCGCTCTGACCGTCACGCATTCGACACTTTCTGCCGAAACAACAGTGATTGGCTGGACGATTATGCGCTCTTCATAGCGTGCAAGAGGGTCCACAAGGAAGCGGCCTGGGTCCATTGGGCCGAGGGCATACGACAAAGGGACTCCGCCGCGACAAAGGAATGGCAAGACAAATTGTCGTCCGAGACACAGGTTCACAAGTTTGCGCAGTTCGAATTCTTCCGGCAATGGGAGAAGCTAAGGGATCACTGCGCTCGTCTCGGAATCAGTATCATGGGCGACATCCCCATCTACGTCGCTCACGACAGCGCTGATGTATGGGCTCATCCTGAGTTGTTTCGCTTGGATGAGCAAGGCAAACCCAACGCCCTTGCAGGCGTTCCACCCGACTATTTCAGCGCGACGGGCCAACTTTGGGGGAACCCTCTCTATCGCTGGGACATATCTTCTACTTCGGGTCATCGGTGGTGGATTGATCGCGTCCGAGCATCGCTCAAACTGTTCGACCTTGCGCGACTCGATCACTTTCGCGGTTTCGAGGCCTACTGGGAGATCCCCGCCGACGCCTCAACGGCGGCAGGGGGCAAGTGGGTAAAGGGCCCTGGTGCGGAGTTTTTCCAAACCCTGCAAACTGAGTTGAAAGAACTGCCGTTCATTGCTGAAAACCTCGGTGTAATCACTCCCGAAGTAGAAGCTCTTCGCAAACAGTTTGGTTTCCCCGGCATGAGCCTGCTCCAGTTTGCCTTCGGAAACGATCCACAAGGGCCAACCTTCCGCCCTCACAATTATCCTCGCGAACTTGTAGCCTATACGGGTGGACACGACAACGACACCACGGTTGGGTGGTGGAATAGTTCAGGAGTAGGCGAAAGCACTCGCACGGCGGAAGACATCCGCAAGGAACAAGATTTCACCCGCGCCTACCTCGGGTTTCAAAACGAGCCCGTTAATTGGGTGTTCATTCGCACCGTGCTCGCGTCCGTGGCAAACTTCGCTATCATCCCACTGCAAGATGTACTAGGTCTTGGCAGCGAGGCGCGAATGAACTTACCTGGTACGCTAACTGGAAACTGGAAATGGCGTTACAAACAAAAGGCTTTGACGAAGGAAATTAGTGAACAGTTACGGAGGCTAACGCATCTCTACGACCGCTGAACCTGCATCTCCGAGGCTTAGAAAACTATGTTCTTCAAGGTTGAGGTGGCATAATGACCGCATGCATGCCGAAGCGGTCAAACCCGGCGCGATGGCGTCGAAGCGGGGACTGATGGAGGACATCAGCCGTCCAGTCATGTGCAGCGAATGCAGTGTCAAATATCACTTGCACTACGACAAGGAAGCAGAGACTGCGGTCGCGTTCTGCAGCATTCTGGCTAATGAAATTGTCACAGCTCGACATCCGGACCATAGCAGCAATGTCTTGCTGGATCTAGCGGGCGTGAACCCGGAACAGTCACGGAAGCCGGAAGTGGTGTGGTCGATCCGCACTCCGCTGATGAGTTCGCTGCAGAAGAAGCGAGACATTCCCTAGAATCTCCTTGCACAGGAACGCGCCGTGCTTCAGTCCTCGCTGGGCTTAGAGCGGCGACAACTCGTCTTCATTCTCCTCCTTCTTGCCGCGAACGAACCTTTTCTCCAGAAAACGCTGGGCTAAGTCTCTGCCGCCTATGCCGAATGCGATTGCCAAGCCGAGCATCAGCGCTCCGAAGGCAATTCCGAAGGCAAGCAGCATGGTCTGTTCTGCCAGACCCAGTTCTTCAAAGACGATCGACAATACAAAAACAATAATGATGCTGCGGACAGCAAGGCTCAAAACCCGCGGTGAAGGCACGTTCGCATTTACTGCAGCCAACAGAGCAGCGCGAGAAAAAAAGCTTGCTGCCAGCAGCCCGAAA
Source organism: uncultured Acidobacteriaceae bacterium (assembly GCA_963771895.1). Classification (GTDB taxonomy): domain Bacteria; phylum Acidobacteriota; class Terriglobia; order Terriglobales; family Acidobacteriaceae; genus Sulfotelmatobacter. The sequence goes on from CAVYVQ010000043.1 coordinate 117,788, forward strand.
AACATCAGGAACATCGCTACGAACAGACGCGGCAGGAAAAGAAAAAACCTTGCAATTTGCTCCTGCAGGCCCAGGATCCCAAGCACGCTCACACCCAGCAGAATGAAGCCGAGCCAAGCTATCCAGAAGACAAACCGGCTCAACATTTCCGTAGCAGTAGGCAGAGATGCTTTGGTGAGCAGTTGAGAGGCGCCTGTGTTTTCCGAAAGCTTGTCGAACTTGATGAGCCCTAGAATGCTCCGCAGAACCGCTCTTGCAACGTACGCGATCACCCACCCCGCAAATGCAAGAATCAGCATCACGATGAGACGAGGAAGGAAGTGGGCGAAACCTCGGGCAAGTTCGTGCGCCGCCTGAGTCAATTCGCTGATAATCATTTCCCGCATAGTAGCCTCACTCTCTCGATTTCCATATCTCCAGCAAATACGGTTTCAATCGCTCAAACTCAAGGCATAAACCTTCGATATTATTCTCGACATCGGCCGCAGAACCGTTGCGGTTCTCCATCAGGAACGTGAAAGCTCTCCCACGGAAGAGCGGTGCCAGAGCCTGGATAATATGATCCCGGCTAATAACAGATTTCTGATACGAAGCGGCAAATTCGTAAACCGTCCTGACCCACAATTCTGCAGAGTAATGAAACTCCTCTTCTCCCGGACGCGCGATTCGCCGGAGTTCTGTCAAGGTGGAAGGAGAAAGAATTGACTGAAAGACGGGCTCCAATTCGGCAACTCCGGTCGAGAACATCTCGCGCAGTCGTTTCCGATTTATCCGCATCGGTTCCAAAAGCACTTCCTGTTCGCTCCCTGTAGTAAGAACCGGCTTCGAGCCAGCCACGGCACTCCATACAGGAAAGTCTGGCTCTAGTGCGGAGAACAGGGTGCCCACAGTTTGTCGCAGCGTCGGCACCAGGTCAGCGGCGTGTCGCTCGACACGATCTTTCTCTCCAAGGAAGGACTGGCAGACACGGTATCCTCCTGTAACAGCAGCCAGTGTGAAGCGGAGTTCGACACCGGCTCCGCCGGTTCCATCATTCCAGTTATTTTGGCCAAGGAATTGGCTTCCAAGACGACTGGAGAATCCGAACTCAGGCGTGTATGCCTCGCGGATTCTCATACCGTAAAGTGCGCGGATCATCGGGTACAGCAAGTTCGTCATCAGCAACCCTTCAAATTTGTGTCTGCGATATGTGGGGGTCACCAGGTCGAAGCCGTCGCGATAAATGGGCCGCAGAAGCTTTGAGAGCCATTCCAATTCAATGTTCGCAGACTCTGGTGACATCACGAGACAGGCCTTGGCGCGGAGCAGTTCGGCCGCAGCCAGAATAGTTCGCAACGCAACTCCGCTCGCCGGGCTGCTGGCATACTTCGTGCTTATTGAATGCAGGGTGCGAAGCGCGTAAAGATTCGAGGCTGGGCGCACGTCGTCGATAGAGATGCCTGTGATGAGTTCGGGCGTCCCATCGCGCGATCCCCCATCGGCATTAATGATTACAGCTCGCTCACGGGGAAAGGCTTGCAGGATGCCACTTTGAATTGTCTGTACGATCGATCCGATCGTCTTGGCGTTGTTGTGAGTGGGCAAGCCCACAAGAATATCTACTTCGCCGACGTTGATCAGTTGGCGAAGAAAATCATCCGTAAGAAAGGTCTCGTCTTCCAATTTCAGCTCTGCGTGCATTACCTCCGCACGTCCTCGTGAAAACGCGCGAGGTGACATCGTTTCCATCATCTACAGTCGCCTAGACCCGGCGTAGCCGGAACCAGTAAAACTGGTAAGGCCCCATCGTTAGCAGATAGGGCAGGTCTCCAACACGAGGAAATATATTGTTGCCAAACATCTCGATCAGGATATTTCCCTTGTAACGCCGCAAATCCAGTTCGACAGCCTGCGCGCTGTTCGAAAGATTGTTGATCACCAGCACCGTCTCTTTGCCCAGTCGCCGCAAGTAGGCCAGTATTCTGTGATTGGCTGGATAGAGAAACTCAATCGCCCCCCTGCCGAACACCCCGGTCGATCTCCGAACCGCTATGATGCGTTGCATCCAACGGAGGAGTGAGTGTTCGCTTTCTCGTTGAGACAAGACGTTTACC
>CAVYVQ010000044.1:0-52688 GCA_963771895.1 uncultured Acidobacteriaceae bacterium
GCCAGCAGCTTGGCGGCGTCTTTGGCGTAGTAAGTCAAGATGATGTTTGCCCCGGCGCGGCGGATGCTCTGCAGCGATTCCAGCATGACGCGGTCGCGCTCGATCCAGCCATTGCGGGCGGCGGCTTCGATCATGGCGTATTCGCCGGAGACCTGATAAGCGGCCAGCGGCAGATCGAAACGCATTCGGGCGGCGGCGATTACGTCAAGGTAAGGCATGGCGGGCTTGACCATGATCATGTCGGCGCCTTCTTCGATGTCGAGTTCGATTTCGCGCAGCGCTTCGCGCACATTGGCGCCATCCATTTGATAAGAGCGGCGGTCGCCGAACTGCGGCGCGGAATCGGCGGCTTCGCGGAACGGCCCGTAGAAGGCAGAAGCGAACTTGGCGGCGTAGGAAAGAATCGGCGTATTGATGAAGCCGGTGTCGTCCAGAGCGCGTCGGATCGCGGCCACGCGGCCGTCCATCATGTCGGAGGGCGCGATGATGTCGATGCCAGCGCGGGCGAGCGATACCGACGCGCGGGCCAGAAGTTCGAGGGAAGCGTCGTTGTCGATTTCAAACTTGGATTCGAGTGCCCGGGTCGCAATCGATACCAACTCCTCGATAACTTTCTCTTTTTCCTCGCGGTTCCCCGCCGCCCCGACCCGCCGTGCACTCAAGGCGTCTCTGGCGGCCGCGCCCAGGGATTGAGGCGTAGATTCCGCCTTTACGATCCCGCAGTGTCCATGCGACATGTATTCGCACAAGCAGACGTCACCCATCAGGATCAACCCGGGGACTTCGCGTTTCATGGCGCGGGCAGCCTGTTGCACAATGCCGTCGTCCGCCCAGGCTCCGGTAGCAACGTCATCTTTCTTCTCCGGAAGGCCGAACAGGATCACCGCGGGCACGCCCAGGGAATGAACCTCCCGTGCCTCCCTTACCGCTTCATCCACCGAGAGGTTGAATACGCCAGGCATCGAGCGAACCTCCTTGCGCACATCTTCGCCGGGGCAAACGAACATCGGGTAGACGAAGGCGTCGGGAGTAAGGCGCGTTTCACGCACCAGATCGCGAAGCTGCGCGGTGCGGCGGAGACGTCGAAGACGGGTAACAGGAAAGGCCATGGAAAATACCTGGCAAAGATCAACGCCTGTCAACGTTTAATTCTAGCAGGAGTGCTGCGCGTTAACGGCTTCGGTCTTGGATCATAGTGTTAGGTCTTAGGAATCCGTTCAAGAATCCTTCTCTGCTCCAAGCCGCATACTTCAGGCTCAGACCCAAGAAACCTGAGACCGCTATCCGCGGTGACCAACGTAACCCGTTGAGTCGGAAGTGGAGAAGGAATCCCCGCTATCGTCCATAAAATGAGAGACGGATGAGTCTGTTCAGACGACATCGGTGGTTTGCGCTCGCCGGCATGGCTACGCTTGTGTTCGCCGTGGTGTCGTTGGCTGTGCCGCGTGGTGCGGTTCTGACCGCGATTTTCGATATTGGATATCTGCTGCTCACGGTCGCCGCAGGTGGGATCATGCTGGCGAATGCGTGGTCGGAACAGGCCTCCAACCGCCGCTTTTGGGCGCTCATGGGTTCGGGATGCATTCTCTGGGCTTGCAATCAGGCAGCCTGGGTCTATTGCGAGGTCTTGCGCCACATAAGTTTTCCCGACCCATCGATCATGGACGTGTTCTTGTTTCTCCACTTGGTTCCGATGATCGCGGCGGTTGGATTGCGTCCGCACCGCAGCGAAGGCGGGCAGAAATTCCGCGTGGGCACGCTGGACTTTCTCATGCTCGTGGTGTGGTGGGTGTTCCTCTATGCATTCGTGGTCTTCCCGTCGCAATACGTATCGTTGAATGTGGCGGAGTACGACAGGAACTTCGGCCCGCTCTACATGGTTGAGAGCGGCGTGCTGGTGTTGGTGCTCGGGATCGCCGCCCGCTCCGCCTCTGCCGGGTGGAAGATAGTGTATCTGAACCTGATGGCGGCAAGCGCGCTCTATGCATTGGATTCTCAGGCGGTGAACCTGGGGCTCACCAGCGGCGCCTACTACACCGGAAGTCTCTACGACGTTCCGCTCATGGGCGCAGTCAGTTGGATGTTGGCCACCGCTCTCACCGCGAGAGCATCGCAGCCGCAAGCCGCTCCTCCCAAAGCCGAAGACAAATGGGGAGCGACAGCGTTGCGCCTGGCCATGCTCGCGATGCTTTCTCTGCCCGCCCTCGGCCTCTGGGCCTACCGATGGGACGACTCTCCCGCTCTGGCCCGCACGTTTCGCCTGTTTACCATCCTCGCGGCTATGCTGGTGCTCGGCGTGTTCGTCTTCATGCGGCAGTATCTTCAGGACCAGGCGTTGATCCGTCTGCTCGAGGATTCGCGCCGCAGCTTCGAGAGCGAACAGCGCTTGCAGAGCCACCTGGTGCAGAGAGAAAAGCTGGCTTCTTTGGGACAGTTGGTTGCAGGCGCGGCGCATGAGATCGACCATCCCCTGACCGCGATCATGGAGTTTCTCCGAAAAGCTGTGGTCGAAGGAGCGCCTGACCACCGAGCAGGACTCGCTCGTGCGCAAGATTGTGAACCAGTCCCAGCGCACCCGCGACCTGGTATCGAACCTGTTGAGCTTCGCGCAGCAACGTTCCGGCGAGAAGACGATGGTGGACTTATCTACGCTTCTGCAGCGCAGCGTGCAAATGCGCGGACTGCAGCGCCACGATCAGAAAATCCGCATCGAGACCTCGATCGAGCCGCACCTGCCGCAGGTTTGGGGCGACGGCCACCAGTTGTTCCAGGCCTTCGTCCAGATCGTCGAGAATGCTTTGGACGCCCTGGAGGACGCTGGCGGAGGACTGCTTCAGGTGAACGCCCACCTTCAGGCCGAAGAAGTCGTGGTCCAGTTTTCCGACAGCGGACCAGGCATCAAAGAGCCGCATCGCGTCTTCGATCCTTTCTATACGACCAAGCCCATCGGCAAAGGCACAGGCCTCGGACTAAGCGCCGTCTACGGCGTAGTGCAGGATCACCGCGGACAAATCACCTGCCACAACAAGCCCGAGGGCGGAGCCGTCTTCGTCCTCCACTTGCCCGTAACAAGCCACTCTGAACCTCAGGCGCTGGCAGCGGCGCAGTCGTAGTTTGATTTTGGGTGGCGCAGCGCTTCAGCGCTGCGATAAGCTGTCTAGCTCCAATAGCGGCTTTAGCCGCTGAGGTCGCGCGCTTCGCCGCCGAGAATTTATGAGATGGCCTCTGGTTTGAACCTCCCGCATTCTGCTTCCTGCCATTCCTGTAACATAAATCCGATGTCCCAACCGCTCATCCACAACTCCGCGCGCGTGCTGGAGTTCGACGCTCTCCGCGACCTGCTGCGCGGATACGCCTCGTCGCCGCTGGGCCAGTCGAAGATCACAGCGCTCGCTCCTTCGAAAGATTCCGCCTGGATTGAGGAACAGCAAGATTTAACCGCGGAAGTGCGGGAGTTCCGCCGCGTAGGCGGGCGCTTCGATTTTTCCGGACTGCTGGATGTTACAACGCTGGTAAAGAAGTCTCGGATCGCGGGAGCCGTGCTCGAAACCACTGAGATCCGGGATGTTCTGCTGGTGGTCGATCGCGCCGCGGAGTGGCGCGAGATCGCGCTTTCATCCTCCGGCGAATATGAAGACGGAATGGCGGCGCATCCGGACGCTTTCCGAGGGCGTACCCGACTTCACCGAGTTCCTGCGATCTTTTCGCAACAAGATTCAGCCCGACGGAACGCTGGAAGACCGCGCTTCGCCGGAACTGGCGCGCATTCGCCGCGACATCGAAAAACAAAGGCGCGTGATTCAGGAATCGCTGCGCGGCTATTTGCGGCGCCTGGCCGAGGGCGGCGCAGTGCAGGAAGAACTAATCACGATCCGAGGCGAGCGCTTCGTCATCCCGGTAAAGATCGAGCAGAAACGGCGCGTGCAAGGAGTAGTGCACGGCGCGAGTTCCAGCGGGCAAACCGTCTTCGTCGAACCGCTCGAAACCATCGAGCAGAATAACGAACTGGTCCGGTTGCTTGACGAAGAGCTGGCGGAGATTCACCGAATTCTACTGGAGATGACGCGGCGAATCGGCGAACAGGCGGAACCAATTCTGGCCTCAGCCGAAGTGCTAAGCGAATTGGAACTGCAGTTTGCCAAGGCGCGCTTCGCCGAAGACTACAACTGCGTCTCCGTGCAGTTGAGGGACGGCTTGGGTGGGGACGGGCGCCCTCGCGAGCCTGCCCTTCTTGCCGAAGCCCCGAGCGAAGCCGAGGGGGAAGCCGAAGGGTCCGCGAGCGCAGCTCGCTTGGTCTTGCACAATGCGAGGCATCCGTTGCTGGAGCGGAACTTAAAGCTCAAGGGCGTGGCTGTAATCCCAGTAAGCGTAGAGCTAGAAGGCGCCCGCCGCCAGCTAGTAATCACGGGACCAAACACCGGCGGAAAAACGGTAACGCTAAAAACAGTAGGTCTGTTAGCGCTGATGGCGCAGTCAGGGATCCCGGTCCCGGCCGACCGCGCCGACATGCCGGTGTTCGACGCAGTGCTAGCCGATATCGGCGACTATCAATCGATCGAGCAGAATCTATCCACCTTTTCCGCGCACGTCACCAACATCGATTTCATTTCACGCACCGCAACCAAACACTCGCTGGTGCTGCTGGACGAACTGGGTTCTGCGACCGATCCCGAAGAAGGCGCGGCGCTGGCCGTCGCGATAGCCGGATACTTCGGCCACATCGGCTGCATGACCGTCATCTCCACGCACCACACGTCGTTGAAAGTTTACGGCGCAAATACCGCGGGAGTACTCAACGCGTCGGTGGGCTTCAACGAGACGACGCTGCAGCCGACGTACGAATTGAAAATGGGAGTGCCCGGCGCGTCGGCGGGAATCAACATCGCGCAGCGGTTGGGGCTGAACCCGGCGATCATTCATGCGGCGCGGGCGAGGCTGGGAACGCAGGCCCGCGATGTCGGCGAATTTCTGGACAAGCTTCACGCCGGATTGCGCGAGATGGAAAGCGAGCGCCTGCGCCTGGAAACGCGCAAGCAGGAACTGGAGCACGAGAAGGCACGCCTGGCAGCCGAGGGCAAGAAAGAGCAGCAGGCCAAGACTCGCGAAATGGAAAAGAAACTGGAGAGCGTGCTGCGCGACTTCGAATACCAGGCGCGCGAGGCGGTGAATGCCGTCCAGGACAAGGCAGCGGCGCAGAAAGTCTCCAAAGAAGCCGAGAGAAAAATCGCAAAACTGCGGCGTGAATTTCGCGAACAGTTCGATTCCACCGTAGTGGCGCACGCCAGCGGAGCCGACCAGGACGACCCCCATGCGCAGCCGCAAGTCGTCAAGCACGTAGCCCAAGGCGACACGGTGAAGTTGAAATCAACCGGCCGCGCGGCCACGGTCTTGCGCCAATTGGACGACTCTCATTTTGAAGTAGCCATGGGCGCGATGAAGATGAAGATCGCGCGCGACGACATCGCCGAGGTGTTTTCTAACGCGCGGGCAGCGGATTCTCCGCTGAAGGCCGCGCGGGCGCGGGGAATTTCCGTGTCGCTGAACAACGAGAACGAAGGCCAGAACGCGCCGTCGGAAATCAATGTGATTGGCTACAACGTAGACGACGCGACCCGCGCAGTAGAAAAGTTTGTAGACCACGCATTTCTAGCCGGACTGCCGCGCGTGCGCATAGTCCACGGCAGCGGCATGGGCATCCTGCGCAAAGCCCTCCGCCAGGCCCTGCAGCAGCATCCCCACGTAGAGTCAGTAGCCGAGCCTCCGCAAAACGAAGGCGGCGGCGGAGCCACGGTGGTGGAGTTGAGGATATGAGCCAATGCATATAGACGACAGCTATTCCCGGCAGGCGCAGATAACTTGGCCAGCGGTATCTGCCGGCGAGAGTGTTGTTTGGAGGGGCAAGCCGGTCCGGTCGAAGTACGCCATGAAAGACGCGAAGCTGACACTCGCCGGGATACCTGTCTCGGTATTCATAATCTTCTGGATGTCGATGGCGCTGAGGATTCCGAAGAAAGACGGCCCAATAGCATGGCTATTTCCCGCGTTCGGGATGCTTTTTGTGTTTCAAGCGCTTTACCTCCTAGTTGGCCACTATCTACGAAACTGGCTGGAATGGAAAAATGTCGAATACGCGGTTACTAGTCGGAGAACGGTCATTCGTCGAGGCGTCTGGCGGGTTTCTGAAGTGAGTCGGCCACACTCTGACTCCCCGATCGAAGTGCGCGCCAACACCGACGGCGTGATCGGAGATGTCAAATTTCAGGCTCAGGGCAAACTCGCCAGCTCTGGGCTCAAGCAGCAACTGGAAAGTATGTTCAATCCTGATGCCAGAACCGGAGAGTTTGGGCTTTACACGGTGGAGAACCCGAGCGATGTTTACCGGATTATTCTTACCCAAGCTAGTGCTGCAACGAACAGCGCCAAAGACAAGGCGTCAGAATCCGACTTTTTTTCAAAGTAAATGTTTTCCTCGGTCTTCCACTCGTTTGGCGAAGTATTCACAGCTTCTCCACAGCAATCTCGCTCCGGTATGTTCCCATTAGCCGGACTCTAGCTCACAATTCCAAGGGGGGAGGTGTCGGTCCTCGAAGTCGATCAATCCATCCATGCCCACTGAAGATTTCAAAGAGACGGTGAAGCAGCAGGCGGACATCGTCCGCATCATCGGCGACTACATCAAGCTGAAGAAGGCTGGAGCGCAGAACTATTCGGGGCTTTGTCCGTTTCACGGGGAGAAGACGCCGTCGTTTTCCGTCCATGCCACGCGCCAGTTTTATCACTGCTTCGGTTGCGGCGTGTCGGGCGACGTATTCAGCTTCGTGCAGAAGATCGAGAACATCACCTTCCCCGAGGCCGTCCGGCTGGTGGCGCAGAAGCTGGGCATTCCGCTGCCCAAGACGACGTACTCAAATCCGGGAGAGGCCCGGGATGCCAGGCTCCGCGGGCAATTGCTCGACGTTCAAGAACGCGCCGCGACGTTTTTCCAGGAGTGTCTGAAGCGGCCCGAGGGCGCGCGGGCAAGGGAGTATCTCACCGCACGCGGACTGGATGCCGAGACGATAGCCAGCTTCCGCATTGGTTACGCGCCCGATTCCGGCTTCCTTCTACGCGACCGCGTAGCCGGCGAGTTCAGCGAAGAAGCTCTGCGAGAGAGCGGGCTGTTCTCCTGGAAAGAGGGTGCCCCGTCTTCGCCCGTCCGTTCTTTGGATGGACAGCGCGGGGATATTGATTTGGCGCTGCGTTCAGAGCCCAAAGCCCAAAGCCCGAAGCCCGAAGCCCCAATGTATTCCAAGTTCCGCAACCGAGTAATGTTTCCCATCGCCAACGACGCTGGCAGAGTCATCGCCTTCACCGGACGTACCCTGGCCACCGACGAGAAGTCCGGCCCAAAGTATTTGAACTCGCCAGAGACAGCAATCTATTCCAAAGGCCGGGTCCTGTTCAACCTGGACAAAGCGAAAGAAGCGATCCGCAAACTGGATTACGCCATCCTGGTCGAAGGTCAGATGGATTGCATTTCCGTCTACGCCGCTGGATTCCACAACGTGATCGCCAGCTCAGGCACGGCCTTCACCGAGATTCAGGCCAAGCTGCTGGGCCGCTTCAGCAAAAACGCCGTGGTCAACTTCGATCCGGATACAGCCGGAGCCAAAGCCACAGAGCGGACACTGGGCTTGCTGGTCGAAGAAGAATTTCAAATCAAAGTCCTGACACTGGAAGAGGGTTTCGATCCCGATCTCTTCCTTCGGCGAAAGGGCAAGGATCGCTACAGCGAAGCCTTGCGGCATTCTCAGAAGTACTTCGACTATCTCATTGACCGGGCACGCAATAATTTCCCCGTGCGCAGCGCCGAAGGCAAGAAGAACGCGGTGAACTACCTGCTCCCGCACATCCAGCGCGTACCCAGCCGGATCGTGCGCGACGAACTCGCCCAGGAGATCGCGCAGAAGCTCGGAATTGATTCCGCGGTATTGCGCCAGGAGCTCCGCCATGTGGCAGCCGAGCGCTCGGCGGCAACCATAAAATTCTCGGCGGAGACCCAACCCACCGATGCCGAGCGCATCCTGATCCGCGCCCTCGCCTCAGCCCGCCAGATGCAGCCGGGCGAGCATCTTTCCGCCCGCGACGGCGCTCGTGAGTTTGTCAAAGAAGAAGACTTCGATCCCGCCCGCCAGGCGCAGTTCGCCTTCCAGAGCGAAGGACTGCACCGCGGCCTGGCCACCGAAACGCTGGTCGAGGCCCTGCTCAACGCCGGAGCCGATGTTGCCGATGTAATGGAAGTGCCCTGCTCCGAAACCGAGCGCCGCATGCTGGCTTCGATCCTGCTAAAAGAAGACGAAGAACTAAGCGCCGAGCGCCTGGAGGGCGCGGTGCGCGCTCTGCGCCGTATACACCTGCGGCGCAGGCTCGAACAGGTACAACGCGAACTAACCAAGCCCGAAGTCGCCGGCGACAAGGCCCTCAGAAACGAGTTGCTGCTTGAAAAAGATCGCCTCAGCCGCGCGCTCAGAGATCCCAGTCTGGCAGAAGACGGGCTCAGAACGGTTCCCGGAAACAAGAAAAGTGCCTGAAACAAAACAGAGGTTAAAATCATCTAAGTATTTAGCGGAGTTACAGATAGAGGCGGCGGGCGGGAACAACACCTGGGGCAAGTAATAGACGGAGCGGCACTTATGTGCTAGGATCTGAAAGTTTGTGCTAGGCGCACAACTCCGCGCTACCCCAGATTCCCACCTTAACAGGCCGCACCACACGCTCCGCGCGAGCGAATTGAAGAATTTGAGGACTACCTTTGGCTCTCGAAGACAAGTACGACGACATTAAAAAGCTGGTCGACGCCGGCAAAGAGAAGGGATATCTAACCTACGACCAGGTAAACGAATTAATCCCTCACGACGTCGTGAGTCCCGAAGACCTGGACGACCTGCTGACGACAATTGGCACGCAAGGCATCGACGTGCTCGAAGGCCCCAAGCTGCCTTCCGCCGCGCTCGATAAGAAGTTCGAAGACATCGAAGAGGGCGAGGACGTTGAACTCGACCTCACTCCTGGCGCGCTCGAAAAGACCAACGATCCCGTCCGCATGTATTTGCGCGAGATGGGCACGGTGCCCCTGCTCACGCGGGAAGGCGAGGTGGAAATCGCCAAGCGGATCGAGCGCGGCCAGATCCGCGTGCTCAAGGCGCTCTCGCGTTCTCCGATCGTCATCCATGAACTGCTCGCTATGGGCGAAGACCTCAAGAAGGGCGTGCGCTCCATCAAAGAGGTTGTCACCTTCGACGAGGAGGAGATCACCGACGAGATTCTGCAGAACCGGTTGAACGAATTCACCGGCAAGATCGACGCTATGGCCAAGTTGTACAAAAAGGCCGGCATTCTGCAGGAAAAGTACGCGACGGTCTCGCAGAAAAAGCGCCCCAAGGATCATCGCCGCATGCGCCGCAACCTGGCCCGCGCCATCGTGCGCGTGTCCTTGGCAGTGCGCAAGCTGGGATTCACCAACGCCGAGCGCAAGCGCCTGATCGACCGCGTCAACAAGACAGTCGACAGCATGCGTTCGCTCGACCGCCAGGCTGGGAGCCTTGAGCGCAAAGCCGACGCCACGCGCAGTGAAGACCAGAAAAAAGAATATCGCCGGCAAGCGCGAGCTGTCCGGGGCGAGATCGAAAAGCTCGAAGCCGAGGCCGGACTGTTGTTCCAGGAGATCAAGCGCACTCAGCGCGAAATCATCCAGGGCGACATGGACGCCGAGCAGGCGAAGCGCGAACTGATCGAGGCCAACCTCCGTCTCGTAGTTTCGATCGCGAAAAAGTACACCAACCGCGGCCTGCAGTTCCTCGACTTGATTCAGGAAGGCAACATCGGCCTGATGAAGGCCGTCGACAAGTTCGAATACCGCCGTGGATACAAGTTTTCGACCTATGCCACGTGGTGGATCAGGCAGGCGATTACGCGTGCCATTGCCGATCAGGCTCGCACCATCCGCATCCCCGTGCACATGATCGAGACCATCAATAAGCTGATCCGCACCTCGCGGCAATTGGTGCAGGAACTGGGACGCGAGCCCACCAGCGAAGAAATCGCCAAGCGCATGGACATTCCCGTGGCGAAAGTGCGGAAGGTGCTGAAGATCGCGCAGGAGCCAATCTCTCTCGAAACGCCGATTGGCGAAGAGGAAGATTCGCATCTGGGCGACTTCATCGAAGACCGCGCCGTAGTCTCGCCGGCGGAAGCGGTGATCAACGTGAACCTCAAGGACCAGACCGGACAAGTCCTGCGCACGCTGACCCCGCGCGAAGAAAAAGTAATCAAGATGCGCTTCGGCCTCGAAGATGGCAGCGAGCATACCTTGGAAGAAGTAGGCCAGTCGTTCGCCGTAACCCGTGAACGCATCCGCCAGATCGAAGCCAAGGCGCTGCGGAAACTAAGGCATCCCTCGAGGTCGCGGAAGCTGCGGGCGTTTATGGATGGAGTTCGGGACTAAGACTTAGCCACGGATTTGCACGGATAGATATTGGGGCACGGCTTCGGTCGTGCCTTTTTATTGCGCTAAAGAGTGATTCGTAATTGCTGCGAGACTCCTCCTATAAGACAATAATCCTACTTATGACATGTTGACGGACTTTCTAAGTTATGCCATACTTAAACACATGGGTATGACTGAGAAGCTCGAAACCGTATGGTTCACGACAAAGGGGCAGGTCGTCATCCCACTTCGCCTGCGCAAGCAATTCGACATCGAGGACGGGACAAAGGCCGTGGTCCAAGCAACACCGGATGGAATCCTTCTCAAACCCATGACCGCGGCGCTCATCAAGCGCGGGCGCGGCATCCTCAGGCGCGCGCCAGGAGGCAAGCCGCTGACGCTGAAGGAAGACTGGGCCGAGCACAAGAAGCGAGAGCGGGCACTCGAGGAGCGGCATGCCGGCTAAGGTGCTCGACAGCTTTGCACTCATCGCCTATTTCCGCGACGAGCTAGGCGCGGAGACGATGGAAGACATGCTCGTCTCCGCCGGAAAGAAGGACAGCCCGCTCCTCATGACCGATGTGAACTACGCCGAGGTGAAGTACTCCATTGTGAAGAAAGACGGCGCGGAGGCGTGGGCGGAGGCCGCGAAGGTCCTTCAGGGCCTGCCGATTGATTTTCATTCCACGACCCGCGCGCTGGCCGACACCGCGGCCGATTTCAAGGCACGTTTCAAATTGAGTTTGGCGGACGCCTTTGCCGCCGCGCTGGCAAAGGAAAGGAGGACTGAACTCGTCACCGGCGACCTGGAATTTAGGGCGCTCGAAAGGGAAGTCAAAGTTCACTGGCTGAAATGATCACAGCCCCATCGGAGTTGGCGAACGTCGTCCGTTTCTAAAGGCGCCGAGTGAATCTTGGGACTCTTGCTTTTGTGGCTTATAAAACGCCGCATCCTTGAGGAGCCTCGGGTGCGTCCTTATTCTTTCCCAGATCGGCACGTCATCTCTAAATATTTCATCCCTGGCCGTGAAATACATTCACCAGCAAAATACAATCGATAACGCAACAGGGTCGTTTGGAGGATGGTGCCATTGGGTACCGGACAACGCCTGGTCATCGCGTTCGAGTGGCTTTCAGCAAATAAGGGTTCCTTCACCCTCTGATGTCACTCGAACCCCTTCGCATACGTGTCATTCCGAGTTGGGCCGAAGGCCCAGTGAGGAACCTGCTTTTCGCGTCGTAAGGCAAATGCCGTTGGCATGGTCGTCTCGGCTGGTAGGATTGAGTTGGCGAACGTCGTCCGGTACCACTAAGTGTCTGGCAGACAGTGTTCAGTGCGGAAGCCCCGAGTGACCCTCGGGGCTTTTGGCTTTTGCGTCGTGGCTCCGGGTTGCAACGTTCCGCGATGGGGTTCATCTAAACTAAAGCGAGGTGCCCAATGGACTGGCCTTCCCTGATTGTTCTCCCGGTTCTCGCGGCCTGCCCCACATCGCCCGCAACGCCGACGCTGCACTCGCTCACGCCGTCGGCGGCACCCGTCTACGATTGGCCTCAGCGCAAAGAACCAGTCGATCACGAACCAGACCATCCTGCCGAGGATCAGGGAGGCCTCGTCTTGGGCGTCGGCGCTTCAGCGTCGGGTTTCTCGAACGTGACGGCGCACCATCTCTCGTATCAGAACGACTACACCTCGGTCGCGCCGCGAGAGTTCCTCGCCGAGCGGTTCCTCGAAATGTCCCCGAGAACGAATCTCATGCTGCGCGTGCAGCCGCAAGGCCAGCATTCCTTGCGACACGCGATCACCCGCCGGACCGTCGCGGCGCGAACGGGGCGCTAGACACGCCCCTCCCCGATCCGCATCGCGGTTTTCCTACCCGGTCCACAGAAAAGCATCGGCGTCCACAGGTTATGCACCACACTTGGTGCGAATTTCCTTGCACCAAAAATGGTGCGACTTGATGATTGTTGTGCCGTGCAGGGTAAGTGCCCACTCGCGCTGTTACAATGCAAGGCGCTTCCCCTCCCTAAAGTTGTTGGTCACGAGACTCCAGTGAAACGTCGAAGGACCTAAGTCCGCGTATGAAAGGAGAAGTGTTTCATGGCAGACGCAAAGATAGAGATCAAGGTCGGTGAGGTATCGTTCGTCGGTGAAGGCACTGAAACATGGCTCGCAGCTCAGTTGGAGAAAGTGATTAAACATCTGCCCGACCTGGTCAAGGTCGCACCACCACCCGCGCACGTCGATCCGAATATCGGCGCCCATCAGCGCACACCAAAGCCGGCTGGGGCGAAGGTGACGTTAGCTACATTCTTGGAACGAACAACAGGAAGAAGAGCCAAGCGCGCAAGTTCCTGGCCACTGCAGTTTGGTTGCATGATTCCGGAAAAGATCGCCTCGCAACGAGGGACGTGTCGGAGGCACTCTCAAAGAACAATCAAGGGAAACTCACGAACCCGGCCCAATCTCTGAACGATAATGTGGGGCAAGGGTACTGTGAAAAGGACGGTGGACAGTTCTACGTTACTGAGGAGGGCAAGACTGCGATTGGCCAATGATCAACGTTTCGACAGCGCTGTCGGCGATCCCAACTGGGCTCCGTGCCCCCTTGATCACGGAGTACCAGGGCATCGTTCAGAACTTCCTCGAACAACGTTGGCGACCGACTGAATTGCAAGCTGGTCTATTCAGTGAGGTCGTCTACACGATCCTGGACGGCCATGCCACAGGAACATATGCCGGTCCGTCTAAGCCAACTAACTTCGTACAAGCCTGTCGAGCTCTAGAGAACAACTCCCACGTACCTCGGAGTTTTCAGATCTTAATTCCACGTATGTTGCCGGCTCTCTACGAGGTTCGAAACAATCGTAACGTGGGACACATCGGCGGCGATGTCGATCCGAACCACATGGACTCGGTCGTCGTGCTCTCGATGTGCAACTGGATCATGGGTGAGTTAGTTCGCGTGTATCACAACCTGAGTATAGGCGACGCTCAGGCTGTCGTTGACGCGCTCGCGGAGGTGAGGGTCCCGCTCATCTGGACGAACGGGGTGGTTAAACGCATACTCGACCCTAAGTTGTCCTTACAGGAGCATATCTTGCTTTTGGCTGGCGTTACAGTACCCAGCGCGACAGCGACACAGCTATTGGGCTGGGTCGAGTATGAAGACGAAAAGTACTTCATGAGAACCATACGAAACCTGCACAAGAGACGGCTTGTGGAGTACGACAAGGACTCCGGCACGGTGCAGGTCCTTCCGACCGGCGCCGCCGTTGTTCAAAAGATCATTCGCGAAAAAAAGCTAGCGGGCCTTCCGTAGCATCTGGCCCTTTTTCGCAGAGTGCGAAGAAAATGGATTAACCTAAATGGCCGATAAACACAAACTCGGCGGCAAACACTACAACTACTGCGTGTATCCCATCTGTCGAAAAATGGGTGGCGATCATTACAGCCACTGCGTCTGCCTTGTCTGCACGAAAATGGGAGGCGATCACTACAACTACTGCGTGTGTCAGATTTGTCAGAAGATGGGCGGCGACCACTATAGCTACTGTGTCTGCCCTGCCTGTCAAAGGATGGGGTAAGGCAGGAGGCCAGAACTGCCCGCTCTTGCGGGCGCCCTTCCTTTTTGTCCCGTTTGCGCAAAGGGTGGGCTCGGTGAGTTCACCGCATTCCGTCTCCCGGCTCAGGTGCAACCTTCGGCGCGGTACGCAGAAACTTCATCAAGCCTGCCCCGGTCGCTTTTCCCGCCCGCTTCTTGAAGAAATCAGCTGCGGTTTCCACTACTCCCACCTTTTGTGCGACTGCCGAGGCGATCCACTGATTCAAGGAGACGCCATCTTCCTTCGCCAAGCGCTGTGCCGCCTTTTTGATCGAGACCGGAAGTTTTAACGGATAAGTTGCTTTGCTCATAATTTCACCTTTTTCAGTAGTTCTGCAGGGCGCAATATGGGAATTGCAAATCGCTCGCCCGCCTCGGCGAAGTCAGCCACGTTGTATGTAACAATGGCGTCCGCCTCGCCGTTGATTGCAGCTTCCAACACCATCTCGTCATTCGGGTCTCGTGTTTGCGGCCGCCATTGAAAATGAACTTCGACAGGCTCAATTAACGCAGCTAGTTCCGCCAGGAATTCGTCCATCTCCAATGGCGTCAGACCATGAGCCAAGCAGTGCTCAGGACGCTTCAACACATCTTCATATTCCAAGAAGAGCGGCGGGGTTGCCAAGAGCCTTATTCGCCTCTCGGCCACCAAGCGCAAAACCGCGTTCCCCGCTCCCAAGCGAGTCCGCAGCCCGGCGACAACGACCGAGGTATCGAGAACAACTCTTAACACATCCTATATGATATCACATCGTATAAGGCATACCTCAAGCGCTAAAGCGCAGCTTTATTTTCGACGACCTAACGGCACGAATGAATTCGTGCCCTTCCCGATCCCATGCCATGTCCCTTTGCGACCTCCGTTTCCCATTTTGGGAATCGTTCCACTTTTTTCTTAGAATTTTCTTGCCTTCGTTTGCGAATGGCTATTCAATAAATAGATGAGGCGGCATTCGCGAGTTTTTCCACGAACGCCGTCTTTTTCGTTCTGAGGCAACCGCATGACCAGACCCAAAGACTGGAAAAACCGTGGGAAACAGAAACCGAAAATCGCCGACAAGAAACTTCGGGGCGAGTGGGCCGAAATGGTCTTCATGACCCGCATCATCGAGCTGGGCATCCCGATCAGCAAACCTTGGGGAGAGATGCAGAGCTACGACTTCGTCGTAGGCCGCACACGCCAATTTGTGTCCGTGCAGGTAAAATCCACCATCGCCGAAGAAGGCTCCGGTTACGACTGCACTGTGCGCGGCGGACACAAGCCATACCCTCCCGGCTCCTTCGACTTTCTCGCCGCCTACGTCGTTCACGAGAACGCCTGGTACATCATCCCCGAGAAAGAAATCTTGGGGCAGGACAGCGTGACGCTCTACCCCAAGTCGCCGGACTCGAAGTACGAGGAGTATCGCGAAGCATGGTACCTGCTCGATCCCGACACTGCCCCCGCCCCAGGCCACATCGACGACATCCAGGGCTGCGCCGAAGAATTCTCGGCAGCCTCTGCCGAATGAGCGGCACGGTTTCGCCCGTGCCTTGCTGGCGGCGCTATTTTCTTTCACAGCGACTAAGGTAAACCGCCTACACCTTCCGAGTTGCTTTGGCGCGAATTCATCCACAGTTTTCCTCAGACTTCCACAGGGAACTACTATCGTCCACAGTTTCTGCACAAGCGGGAAATGTTTTTCAGTTGCGGCGCGAAACATTCAGGACGAGAGTGGGTTCAGCGAATACGTGGCATTCTCAAAGCTTGCCAATTGATGATTGCGGTGACGCCGGTGGCAGACTGGCAATTCTCGAGGGTGAATTGCCAGGGGAAATTCGGAAACGTGCGTGAGTGCGTGCCGGTTGCCCGGGCATTGCGGCCTCCTCCACCAGCGCGCTCTTGAGCGGGCTGGGCAGCTGGTTCGCCGCAGGGGTTGCAGAGAAGTGATTCACAGAATCACGCTTCTGCAGTCAGTACTGGTAAAAGCGGCACTCCTTGTGAGCGCTGTCGGACCAGTACCGTCGTCTCGCTGCTCCTAGGCAGCGGGAAGGCAAGGCATAGAGATCCACGAACGATGCGGCTGGGGTGGCTGGCCCCGGCCGCATTTGTCTTTGTTGAAATATTTTCGCCAAGGTCTTCGCGGATAAACCACGGTTAGTGGTGCAGTTTGGTAAGGAAGCGAGCCAAACGCGCGATTATTGTGTCGCATAACGCGACACATCACGCGGCTCGCCCAGATCCTTCGCTGCGCAAAGAACGCTTCCTCAGGATGACAATCAAACTGCACCATTACCAAACCACGTCTCCTATTTCTTCTCCGAGTGCCTATTTTCCGTTAAGGACCTGTTTTCGCGGGACTTCCACAAGATAACAGTTGGGTTCACAGCTTCTGCACAATTCATTTGGTAGTTCGCTGTTTGTTCGCTTATGCTAGGCGGGGGATTAGGGCACAGTTCAGTTCGGAAACATGGCTACCACCGACTACAACATCAGCACTCTTCCGGCGAACGTGGAAGCGGAGCGCTCGATTCTGGGCGCGATCCTGCTCGATAATTTTGCTTATAACCAGGCTGCGGAACATCTTCGCATCGAGGATTTTTCGCTGGATTCGCACCGGCGGATTTATGGGCGGATGGTCGATCTGGCGGAGTCGTCGCGGCCGATCGACATGATCACTTTGATAGATGAGCTCGATCGCCACAAGGATCTGCAGGCGATTGGCGATGTGGGATATGTGTCGAGTTTGCTGGATGGCGTTCCGGACCTGCCGAGCATTGAGCATTACGTCAAGATTGTGCGCGACAAGGCTTTGCTGCGCGGGCTGATTCATGCGGCGAATACGGCGATTGCGCGGGCGGCCGATCAGTCCGATGCCGCCGAGGAGGTGCTCAGCGACGCGGAGGCGGCGATCTTCCAGCTCTCGGAGAAGCGCATCGGGCGGGGATTCATGGGCGTGCAGGAGATTGTCCGCGAATCGTTCGGGTCGGTCGATGCGCTGTTGCAACGCGGCCAGCGCATTACGGGGCTGGCCACGCACTACGAGAATCTGGACGAGATGACCAGCGGATTGCAGCGGTCGGACTTAGTCATTGTGGCGGCGAGGCCTTCGATGGGGAAGACGGCGTTCGCGATGAACATTGCCGAAAACGCCGCGATCAAAGATCAGCATGTGGTGGGAGTGTTTTCGCTGGAAATGTCGCGGGAGGCGCTGTTGCTGCGGCTGCTCTGCTCGACGGCGGAAGTGGACGCGCACAAAATGCGCACAGGTTCGCTCTGGCAGGACGATACGCGCAAAGTGGTGCGGGCCATGGAGCAACTGGCGCGGGCGCCCATTTACATCGATGACACGCCGGGCATTTCGCTGAGCGAGATGCGCGCCAAGGCGCGGCGCCTGAAGCAATCGCAGGGCAGGCTGGATCTGATCATCGTGGATTATCTGCAGCTGATGTCGGGCGGAAGCAAGCGCTATGAGAACCGCACGCAGGAAGTGTCGGCGATTTCGCGCGGGCTGAAAGCGCTGGCCAAGGAACTCAGCGTGCCGGTGGTGGCGCTCTCGCAGTTGAGCCGCGCTCCTGAGAGCCGGGGCGGGGACCATCGTCCGCAGCTTTCCGATCTGCGCGAGTCGGGATCGATCGAGCAGGATGCCGATCTGGTGATGTTCATCTTCCGCGAGGAAGTTTACCGACAGGATGATCCCGATTTGCAGGGCAGAGCGGAGATCATTATCTCCAAACAACGTAACGGACCGACGGGCAAACTGATGCTGGCCTTCCGGAAGAGCTGCACGAGATTCGAGACATTGGTGGAAGGCGGCATGGCTGCAGAGGAGTAAGGTGGGCTACAGGAATGCCTGTAGTTATAAGCCGTAAGTCCCTTATGCGATTCGAGTTGCGCCTCTTCGAACGCGCTGTGGAAAAGCTTGTGGAATGCTGGCCCGTGCTCAGGCCTGCCAGCGAAAGAATTGTTTGGAGCGATTTGATTGCCGGGGCGCGTGTCGCTTAAAGCTCTGAATAGTAACCAGTTAGGCAATTCACTCGGCATTAACACAGGCGGGAGCTGGGGAAAGCTGGCTGGTTGCTAATTTGGACTTTTGCACATTTTGGGGTTTGCAACCTCCGGACCTGGGGGCTCAGAAGGATCCGGTGTAGAGCTTCAGGCGTCCCCTTCGGCTTCGCTCAGGGGCAGGCTCTACGGGACGCGTCTCGATCTGCGCGCTTTCCCGGGGCTGAAGACGCCGGGCTATTATCAGACGCTGCTCCGGGGCGAGCCATCTCTCCACGGCATCGTCCGAAATCCAGTTCGCCGATAAACCCTGGATCTCAATTGCTGTCTTCCCCGACTTTTAGGACGGCTAGAAAAGCCTCCTGGGGGATATCGACGCGGCCGATGCGCTTCATTCGTTTCTTGCCTTCCTTCTGTTTTTCGAGGAGCTTGCGCTTGCGGGAAATGTCGCCGCCGTAGCACTTGGCGATTACGTTCTTGCGAATGGCGGAGACGGTTTCGCGAGCGATGATTTTGGCGCCGATCGAAGCCTGGATCGCCACTTCGAACATCTGCCGGGGAATGAGTTGCCTCATTTTCGAGACGAGTGCCTTGCCACGCTCGTAGGCGAAGTCGCGATGCACGATGATGGAAAGCGCATCGACGGGCTCGCCCGCCACCAGGATGTCGAGCTTGACCATGGGCGACTCCCAATAATCGGCGAGGTGATAGTCGAGCGAAGCGTAGCCGCGGGAGACCGACTTCAGACGGTCGTAGAAATCGAGGACGATTTCATTCAGCGGTAACTCGTAGTGCAACATCACACGCGAGGAACTGACGTACTCGAAGGTCTTCTGCTTGCCGCGCTTGTCCTCGACCAGCTTCAAGATTCCGCCGACGTACTCCTCGTTGGTGAGAATCGTGGCCAGGATCACCGGCTCTTCGATTTTTGCGATTTCGCTGGGGTCGGGCCAGCGCGAGGGATTGTCGACCTCGATCATGACACCGTCAGTCTTGTAGATTTTGTAGCGTACGCCGGGAGCGGTGGTGATTAGTTCGAGCGCAAACTCGCGCTCAAGGCGCTCCTGGATGATCTCCATGTGGAGCAGGCCGAGGAAACCGCAGCGGAAGCCGAAGCCCAGCGCTACTGAACTTTCCGGCTCGAAGAAAAACGATGAATCATTCAGCCGTAGCTTTTCGAGCGCTTCGCGCAAGCGGGTGTGTTCGTGGGCGTCGACAGTGTAGAGTCCGGCGAAGACCATGGGCTTGATCTCTTCGAAGCCGGGGAGTGCTTCGAAGGCGGGGTTGGCGTCGTCGGTGATGGTGTCGCCAATTTTTGTGTCGGCGACATTCTTGATGTTCGCGATGAGGAAGCCGACTTCGCCCGCTTTCAGCTCTTCGATCTCAACCGGCTTGGGGTTTTGTACGCCGAGAGTTTCGGCGTCGAAGGTTGTTCCATTTGACCACAGACGAATTCTCTGGCCTTTGCGGAGGGTTCCCTGGAAGACGCGGGTGAGAATCACTACGCCGCGATAGGCATCGAACCAGGAATCAAAGATCAGCGCCTGCAGCCGGGCTTCAGGATTGCCTTTCGGCGGCGGAATGCGCTTTACAATCGCTTCCAGCACGTCGGGCACGCCCTGGCCGGTCTTGGCGCTGATGAGAACGGCATCGGAGGCGTCAAGGCCGACGGCGCTCTCAATCATTTCTTTGGTGCGCGGGATGTCGGCGCTTTGCAGATCGATCTTGTTGATGACGGGGATGATTTCGAGTCCGTGATTGATGGCAAGGTAGGCATTAGCGAGGGTTTGCGCTTCCACGCCTTGCGAGGCGTCGACTATTAACAGCGCGCCTTCGCAGGACGCCAGCGAGCGCGAGACTTCGTAGGAGAAGTCGACGTGGCCGGGAGTGTCGATCAGATTGAGCTGGTAGGTTTGACCGTCGTGCGCAGTGTACATCATGCGGACGGCGTGGGCCTTGATGGTGATCCCGCGCTCGCGTTCGAGGTCCATGGAGTCGAGCACCTGGGCCTGCATCTCGCGCGCGGTCAGCGATCCGGTCAGCTCCAGCAGGCGGTCCGCCAGCGTGGATTTACCGTGGTCGATATGCGCGATGATGGCAAAGTTGCGGAGGAAAGCGGCGTCCATAAATTCAGTTGCCAGGGGTCAGTGGCCAGTGGTCAGTCAGATCGAATCGAAACTGGCGTTCAGCAACGTGCAACTGCTTGAGGGAGACCACAGGCATAGTTCTTCATCTTAACAGGCGGGGGCAGTTCTCACTGCGTTGAGGTTAGTTCAAAAGCCTTCAACGCGGAGGACTCTGAGAAAAGCCGCGGAGTGCGCGGAGAGGTGGATCGACTGGCTTAGAGAGTATTCCGCTAGAATCAACTCCCGTGACTATCGTCCTTGCTTCCGCGTCGCCGCGGCGCCAGGCACTTCTGCGCAACGCCGGAATTCCGTTTACCGCGCAGCCCGCTGACATTGATGAGACTCCGCTTGCCGGTGAACCTCCGCGAGAGTGTGCTGAGCGGCTGGCGCGGGGGAAGGCGCTGGCGGTTTTTCAACGCGATCCACGGCGATGCGTGCTGGGCGCGGACACTATCGTTGTGGTCGATGGCGCCATCCTCGGCAAACCTCGCGATGTGGAGGATGCTGCGCGTATGTTGCGGTTGTTGTCGGGGAGGACGCACGAGGTGATTACTGGAGTGTGCCTGGCGGGGCCAGTGGTCAGTGGTCAGTGCTCAGTGGCCAGCCACACCAAGACTGCTTCGGAGACTACGCTGGTAACTTTTTGCGAAGTGTCTGACGAGGAGATCCGCTTCTACGTTGCCACCGGCGAGCCGATGGACAAGGCGGGGGCTTATGCGATTCAGGGTGTGGCTTCGCGTTGGATTCCGCGCATTGAAGGCGATTACAGCAACGTGGTGGGGCTGCCGGTGGCACTGGTTTATCGATTGCTGCGAGAGCGAGGGGCGGTTTGAATGGCGAATGCTGCCAGGACTGGGTGCGGCCCCAGGAAGCTATGTCATCCTTCTTCTTTCGCCGTTTCGGGACTTGTTCTGGTTCCACTCTTGACCCACGGCTTACGCCGTGGGCTGCATTCTTGCGCCGCTTCGCAGCTCTTATGCAGTTTGCTTAACTGGCGCGCGCGCAGTCGGGACGCCCAGGGCTTAGGACTTTTTCTCTTCTTCTTTCTTTTCTTTTTTTTCTTCTTCGGGGTCTTTCATGGCGGCTTTGAAGTTGCGAATGCCTTCGCCCATGCTCTTGCCGAGCGCGGAGAACTTGCTGGTGCCGAAGATCAGAAGAATGATGGCTATGATCAGAATCAAGTGCAACGGCTGAAAAAGACCTTCGCCCATACGTCCTCCACAGGGCTTGTTGCAGGCTCCAGTCAGAGCGGAGCACGCTGCTCCGAAGTCCCTGCGAAAAGTCTAGGCCAAGCCATCCGGGGAGTCAAAAGACGGTTGCCGCAATCCTGCCGCGGCGTAGAATTTTCGCGGCGCTCACCACGCCGCACTCTCGCAGTCTATCCTCTATCCTAAGAGCGCAGGTTTCCGGAGGTCGTTGTGGCTCTCAAACGTTTTGCTTTCATGCTGGCGCTGCTTGTGTCGTGCCAGGCTCTGTCGCTCGTTTCGGCGCAGAGCCCCGCTCAGGCCCCGGCTGCCGCGCCGGGCGAACATCGCAAAACCAGCGAACCCTACACGGGAGATCTTTCCGTTTTCGATTCTCCGGGGCGGGATAAGCGCCTGCAGATCGATCGCGTCATGGACATTCTGGACATCGCACCCGGAAAAACGGTGGCCGATATTGGAGCGGGATCGGGCTGGTTCACGGTGCGAGCGGCGCGGCGCGTGGGCCAAGGCGGCGTCGTTTATGCGGTGGATATTAATCCGGAATCGATCCGTTATGTTGACGATCGCGCGCAGAAGGAAAAGTTGCACAACGTGAAGACGATCCTCGGCAAGGCTGACGATCCTCTTCTTCCCGCAGGCGCGGTCGATGCTGTTCTGCTGCTGAAGACTTATCACGAAGTAGCGGAGCCGGTTGCTCTGTTGCGGAATGTGCGAGGGGCGCTGCGTGCTGGCGCCAAGGTTGGAATCATCGACCGGAATGGAAATGGCGAGGATCACGGTGTGGGCCGCGATGTGGTTTTGCGTGAGGCTACACAGGCGGGCTACCGGCTGCTAAAACAGTATGACTTTGTGAGGGGCGATAAGATGGATTACTTCCTGGTGCTGGTTCCCGATGGTGGTCGTTAAACTTCCTCGACCATTCCTGCGAGCAGCAGCGCGCGACGAGGCAATTCCGAGATGACGATGAATTCGTGGACGGCGTGCGCGCCATCGCCCACTCCGCCCAGGCCGTCGAGCGTGGGGATGCCCATGCCGGCGGTGAAGTTGCCGTCGGAGCCGCCGCCGACGGCGGCTTCTTCGAGGTTCCATCCAACCTGGCCGGCGATGTCGTGAGCTTTCTTGTAGAGCGCGGCCACTCCGGCGGTGCGCTCCATGGGGAGGCGGTTGATGTTGCCGGTCATCTCGAGTTTGCAGCGCTTGTCGAAGGGCTTCAGGGAGCGCAGCTTGCGGCCGATGCCGGAGGCTTGGGCCGCGCGCTTGATGCGAACATCGATGCCCACGGATGCTTCTGCGGCAATAACATTTGTGCGCGTTCCGCCATGAATTACGCCGGGGTTTAGCGACACGCCTTGCCGTAAGTTATTCAGTCTCGAAATTACCGCGATCTGGCGCGCCAGTTCCAGGATGGCGCTGTGTCCGTTGCCGGGATCGAGTCCGGCGTGCGCAGCTACGCCTTTCACGCGCAGAGTATATTCGCCGACGCCTTTGCGCGCGGTTTTGAGTGCGCCTCGGAGCCCGGCGGCGGGTTCGAGCACAAGCACTCCGGCGGACTCTTTCGCCAACGTCTCAGTGATCTTTCTCGAAGAATGGCTGCCCACTTCTTCATCCGAAACCAGGAAAACCGTGACTGGCCTGGGTAGTGCGCCGTGCCATGCTTGCAGCGCTGCGATGGCATGGAACATGAGCGCGATGCCTGACTTCATGTCGAGAACGCCGGGGCCGTGGAGACGTCCGTTGTCGATCTTACAGGGCATATTCCCGAGCGTGCCCTGGGGATAAACGGTGTCGTAGTGGCCGAGGAGCAACACTGGCTTGCGGTAGGCCTCGCTGGCGAAGTCAATCTGCAAACTGTCGCCGAAATCGTGGCTGCGATGGAGTTGCGCGCGTCCGCCGAGCGCTTCGAACTTGGGCGCTAGGAACGCGGCGATACGGTCGACGGCTGGCTTGTTGTCGCTGGGGGATTCGATCTCGACTAGTTCGCGAATCGTTTCGACTATCTGGGGCTGATGATCCGAGAAATAGCGCAGGCGCTCGGTCCACGCGGGCTGCGATTTTGTTGGCTTTTTACCGGGCACAATTTCCTTTAGCTGGATTACAGACTCGCCGAGAATGCAACGCGGTACAGTATAATCTTCAGGCTGATCGAGAACGAAGCATGATCGAGAGCACTCCCCCGGTGGTTGACGCGGCCGCATCCAAGGCGGCGCTGGACATTCACGACATCCTGAAAATTCTGCCGCACCGCTACCCTCTTCTGCTGATTGACCGCGTGCTGGAGTTGAAGCGCAAAGAGCGCATCGTGGCCATCAAGAACGTCACTATCAACGAGCCCTTTTTCAACGGCCATTTTCCGGGATTGCCCATTATGCCGGGCGTGCTGATTGTGGAAGCAATTGCGCAGGCCGGCGGGGCGCTGCTGCTCACCGAGGTGGAAGATCGAACCGACAAGGTCATGGTGTTTACGGGGATTGAGCGCGCGAAGTTCCGCCGTCCGGTAAGTCCCGGCGACCAGCTGCGGATTGAGGTGGAAGTGAAGGGCTGGCGGGCCATCGCGCGCATGATCGCGGTGAGGATGCAGGGCGTTGCGTATGTCGACGGCAAGAAAGTAGCGGAGGCAATCGTGTCGTGCCAGCTCATCGATAGCGCGCGCGGGCGCGGCCAGGGTTCTGATGGTGCTGACGGCGGCGCGGTTGCGGAATGAATCGGAGCGCGGCAGCCGGCGCGATGAGTCGATCTCCCTGTGATTCAATGACTCGATCATGAATGTTCATCCCACTGCCATCGTCGATGCGCAAGCAAGAGTGCCGGCGTCATGCCGGGTCGGCCCATACTGCGTGATCGGCCCTGAAGTTGAGCTTGGCGAAGGCTGCCGTCTGGTGTCGCACGTGGCTATGGGAGGACCAGCGAAAATCGGCGCCGACAACGCCTTCTTTCCCTTCTGCGCCATCGGCATGGATCCTCAGGATATTACCTACAAAGGCGAACTGACGCGGCTGGAGATCGGCGACCACAACGAGATTCGCGAGTGCGTCACCATCACCCGCGGTACGGTGAAAGGCGGCGGCGTCACTATAGTTGGGAGCCACACGCTGATCATGGCCTACGCGCATATCGGACACGACAGCGTGATCGGCGACCACTGCATGCTGGTGAATGGGGCGACGCTGGCCGGACATGTGACCGTGGAAGAGTGGGCCGTAGTGGGCGCGCTCTGCCCGGTGCATCAGTTCGTGCGCATTGGCGCTCACTCCTACATTGGCGGCGGGACCACTATCACGCAGGATGTCCTGCCGTTCTCGATGACCTCGGCCGCGCGCGACACGCACGCTTATGGGATGAATAAAGTCGGCCTTGAACGGCGCGGCTTTCCGAAGGAGCGCATCCGCAAGATTCACCATGCTTACAAGACTCTGCTGGCCTCAAAGATGAATACGTCGCAGGCGCTGGAGAAGCTGAAGTCTGAGACGGATCGCGGGGAAGACGTGGACCTGCTGATTCGCTTCATCGAGTCCTCGGAACGAGGAGTGATTAAGTAAGTGGCTAGTGGTCAGTGGTCAGTGGCCAGTAAAATCCGGCGCTGGCCTCTGGCCACTCATCACTGATCACTGACCACTGCTTATGCGCATTGGCCTTATCGCCGGCAACGGCACGTTTCCCCTGCTTGTGCTGGATGCGGCTCGGGCGGCGGGATACGACGTGGTCGTGGTCGCAATCAAAGAAGAAGCGTTTCCGGAGATCGAATCTCATGGCGCTACTTCGGTTCACTGGCTGTCGCTGGGAGAGCTTTCGAAGCTGATCGAGACTTTTCAGCGGGAAGGCGTGCGGCGGGCGGTTATGGCCGGGCAGGTAAAGCATAAACAGATTTTCTCCGCCATCCGGCCGGATTGGCGGATGGCCAAGCTGTTGCTTTCGCTCGCCACACGCAACTCCGACAGCCTGCTCGGCGCCGTGGCCAAGGTTCTTGCGGAGGAAGGCATTACGCTGGAGAATTCCACAGCGCTGCTGGAACCGCTGCTGGTGAAACCGGGAACGCTTACACTCCGCGCGCCTAACGAGCAAGAACGCAAGAACATCGACTACGGACGCGCCGTGGCCCGCCACCTCGCGCAGCACGATATCGGGCAGACTGTCATGATCGCCGAAACCGCTTGCGTGGCGGTCGAAGCCATGGAGGGAACGGACGCCACCATTGAGCGGGCCGGGCGCATTATGGGATCGCTGCATGGCGACGCTTCCACGCTCAGCCGCGCCCTCACCGTGGTGAAGATTGCGAAACCCAATCAGGATATGCGTTTTGATGTTCCCGTGATCGGAGTGAAGACTATTGAGGTGATGCAGGCTGCGGGCGCGACCTGCCTTGCGTTGGATGCAAGGAAGTGTCTGCTGCTCGATGGAGGGAAGGTTCTTGATGCGGCGAATGCTGCGGGGATCGCGGTTGTAGCTGACTCGGCCTGATTGAGACCTGAGGTTGAACAAGTTTTGAGGTCGCAAATTGCGACCTCAAAAGGAAAAACGGATGTCCCTCAGGGGTTGAAGCCCGCGTCCTTATTGGTTTGAGGACGGCACCGCTGAAGCGGCGCCCTTCCCGAAAACACTTGTGTGAGCAGCTCTAATATTTTCTCAAGAAGAAGACTAATTAAGATATGACCTCTCCGAACTCCGAACCCGCCCTCATCGCCGACCAGCTTCGCCGCGCATTCGAAGGCGATGCCTGGCATGGTCCTGCGCTGCTTGAACTGCTGCACGTCATGGATGCCGCCACGGCTGCGGCCCGGCCTTTGCCGGGTGTTCACAGCATCTGGGAACTGGTGCTGCATGTCTCTGCCTGGGACGGCGCTGCTTACCGCAGGTTAGGCGGGGAGACGGTTCAGCTCACGGGCACGGCGAATTTTCCCGTAATTCCCAAACCCACCCAAGCCGCGTGGCGCGAGGCTATTGCTCATGCGAAGCACACGCACGATGTGCTGGTGAAGTCGGTGGCGGTCTTGCCCGAGTCTCGTCTGCGCGAGCGGGTGCCGGGCAAGAGATACGATTTCTACTTCATGCTGCACGGAGTGGCGCAACATGCGCTCTACCACGCGGGGCAGATTGCTATCTTGAAGAAGGCGCAAGCCAGACGCAAGAATTAAGTCATTGTGTGATCGGGTGATTGGGTAATCGAAAACCCTGGAGCGGATAAGCTTTTCAACTGCCCGATTACCCGACAGCTCAATTGCCAAATGCTTCTCACCATTGTTTGAAGATAACTGCTACTGCGGCCACGATCATGGCAAATCCGACCGCGTGGTTCCAGCGCACTGGCTGCTTCAGGTAGAGCACCGAGAACACGGAGAAGACGATCAGCGTAATCACTTCCTGAATCGTCTTGAGTTGGGCCGCGCTGAACTCGTAGGAGCCGATGCGGTTGGCCGGCACCTGGAAGCAATACTCAAAGAAGGCAATCATCCAGCTGATCACGATGACCTTGAACAGCGGCACCTCGCGATATTTCAGGTGGCCATACCAGGCGAAGGTCATGAAGATGTTGGAAACGGTGAGCAGCGCAATAGTTCGCATGTGGTGGGACGCTCCTATTTGGCAATTGGGCAATCGGGTCATTTGGCGATTGAAAAAACCTTGGCGCGTGAGGCGTTTCAATTGTTCAATCGCCCGATGTCGGTAGCAAGTTAAAATGTCCGCTTTTTGTAGCAAGTGAAATGTCCGGTTTCAAAGTTGTACCCTCGCCGTTTGGGTTGGGTTGATTTGGGGGATGGGGTTGCAGGGGAAGGGGGCAGTTCCCCTTCCCCTGCTCGTCTCTGTAGAAGCTTTGGCCGGCAGGGGCATTCCGCCGCTGTCATAGCGACCCAGGCAGTGCGGTCCGTGGGTGAGACTCAAGGTTCCATTCAGGTGTTGGTGCACCACCACCTGGCAACCCGCCAAGGTCGCCCGCCAGCGCACCCGTTCGATCTGCAAGCTCAGATTCTGAAAGCTCACCGTATTGTCGCGGTTCACACTGCGTTCAAACTGCAGCGAGAAAATCCGTTCCAGGTCACGACTCCGGCAGGGCACAAAAGCATGGCCCTGCTGCCTGGGCGCGACCTGAAAACGGCGGTTAAACTCGGCGATATAGTCTTGCCGCAGAAACCGGTTCGCCGCCTCCAGCGTGCGAAGCTGGCGCAGCCGCAACTCCTGCGGCAAGCGGCCCTGCCAGGTCGAGAAGTTGCGCTCACTGCGCCCACGCGCTTCCGGCGAATAGGCCGGGATCATCTGCACTCCCAACTCGTGCAACGCCCGCCCTACTTGCGTGCGGCGATGGGAGTCCACCTTGCCGCCCACCTTCGGCGTCAACCAGAAATGGCTCCCCCGATCGCTGTACAGCGCGCAGAACAAGCCTTTGCGCTCGATCACTTCTTTCAATCCCGCCATCACTGTCACCGTCGATTCCTCCTCCACCAGCTGCGCGTAGTAAATCTCGCTCGTGGCGTCGTCCAGAATCACGATCAGGTCGTACCAGCGTTCGTCCTGAAACCACTGGTGGCGGCTGCCGTCGATATGCAACAGCATCCCCGGCAACGGCCGCCGCTCCCGCCGCTTGCGATGCGCCCCGCGCTTGCGTCCGCGCGCCACCAGGCCCGCTCCCTGCAGCGCCTGCTTGACCCAGGTGTAACTCAGTTTGATCCCATGCTCGGCTTGCAACTTCTCGTGAAAGTGTTGCACGTTCAGATCAAAATACTTGTCCCGGTACAGGGCGAACACCTTTTCCACCGTCGCCACCGGCACCCGCCGACGCGAGGGCTTGCCCCGCCGCCGGTCCAGCAATCCGTTGTAGCCCTGTTCGACGTAGCGCTCCCGCCACCGCCGCATGTGCCGGTCGCTGATGCCCAGAATCTCCGCCGCCTGCCACCAGGTGATCTTTTTCGCCATCGCCTGCAACATCACATCTTGTACTTTCATCGCCCGCTCCATCGCGGCCCTCGGATAAGCTTCCATGCTCCGCATGGTCTCCTATCCTCACCGCCCGCAAAGCGGACATATCACTTGCTATCTCAACCGGACATATCATGTGCTACCGACATTGTTCAATCGCCCGATTGCAAGATTACACAATTTGTGGCAGATGCTCTTTCCTGGCTTTACGTTTACAATTTATTGTTCCTGTCCGGCAACCGGCGGCTAGAATCCTTCCTGCAAATTGACAATCCGATTTCCGTTGCAGTGGTGGGAGTGGGCGTCTTTGGACGCAACCACGCCCGCGTTTACCAGGAACTGGAACAGCAGGGCGAAGCGGTGCGGCTGGTGGGCGTGGTCGATCCCAACCTTGAGCGCGCCGATGCCGTGGCGCGCGAGTTCGGCTGCCGGGCTTTTGGTTCAGTCGAGCAGATGCTGACCACGCACAGCGAAATCCGCGCGGCTTCGGTTGCAGCGCCGACGGTCCATCATCTGGAAGTGGCCCGCGCGCTCATGGAAGCCGGGGTTGACGTCCTGATCGAGAAACCTGTGGCGGCGTCGCTGGCCGAGGCCAACGAGCTGGTGGGTTTAGCGGGCACTCACAAACGCGTTGCCCAGGTTGGACATCTGGAGCGCTTCAATCCCGCGGTGCGCGCCACGATCCCGCTGCTCACTCAGCCGATGTTTTTCGAAGTGCATCGCCTGAGCGTTTTCACACCGCGGTCGCTCGATGTGGATGTGGTGCTCGATCTGATGATCCACGATCTGGATATCGTGCTGGCTTTTGCCAATTCTCCGGTGAAAGAGGTTCGCGCCGTGGGCCTGCCGATTCTTTCGGGAAAGGCGGATATCGCCAATGTGCGGCTGGAATTCGAATCGGGATGTGTGGCCAACTTCACCGCCAGCCGCGTCTCTACCGAGCGCGTGCGCAAGCTGCGTTTCTTCCAGCCCCAGCAGTATGTCTCGGTCGACTATGGACGCCAGGAGGTGCTCGTCTTCACCGTCGGAGCCGATGCGGCAGCGGCAGGCGCTCCCACGGTCAATCCACAGATTAAAGTGGCCAAACCATCTGTGACTTCGGAAGAGCCTTTGCATGCGGAATTGAAGTCGTTTCTTCACGCGGTACGGGAACGCTGTACGGCGGTGGTGCCGCTTGAAGACGGCCGCCGCGCGCTCGCGCTTGCGCTCGATATTGTGGCCGAGATTCGCGCGCATGGGAAGAAAGTTGGGCTTGCCGGCATAGCGAGGGCGAAAGGCTAGTGCGAAATCACTTCCCCACCAGAGCGGCGAAACGGGGGTCGGAGTGGAGGCTCTCGAATTCGGGATCAACGCCGACAAACATTAGGAGCAGCGAACGGTCCGCGTACGCTTTCTCCAAAGACGCGAGCGCTTGCTCTTTCTGCCCCAGACCTATGTAAACCGTGGCGAGGTTATAGGGAGGCACGTAGATTTCTGTCCCCGGCGCAGGAGCTGTTGCAGAACTTTCTCTGCATCCTGCTTTCGGCCCATCCGGGCGTAGAGATGGCCCAACTCCGCCAGCGGGAAGGGGATTTCGGTTTCTACTGCCGTAGCCTTTTCAAGCTGATCCAGCGCGCCGGGGAGATCTCCCTGTTCCTCGTAAGCCATCCCCAAAAACGTGCGTGAAAGCCAATAATTCGGTCCATGTCGATGGTGGTCCGAAGCTGCTTAACTGCCTCATCGTAGCGGTGCCCATAGTAGAGATCCCCACCCAGGAAAGCATTGGTTTCAAGCGAAGCTGGATCAAGCGCCACCGCACGCCTACCTTCTTCGATTCCCGCCTCTGTCTTTCCCCCAAGGACAAGAAAATAACCATAGGTCCAGTGAGCTGAGCCGTCGCGGGGCGCCAGCTTGATCGCGCGTTTCAGGTCTGCTTCTCCAGCGGCCGGATCATAATCGTAACCCCACTTCACCCATGCCGAGGCAATGTGAGCTTCGGGATTTAACTCGTCCAACTGCAAAGCCTTCTTGGCGGCTTCCCTCGCTGGTGGCATGGAGTCGTTTGGCGACAGGAAAAAATCATTGGCGATGACGTAGGAATAGGCGAGTCCGGCATAGGCCGCCGCGTAGTTTGGGTCCAACTGGATCGCGCGGCGGAATTCTTCGTTTCCCGTGTTCACGTCCGCACGCGTGTATTTCTCTTCGTGGTAGCGGCCCTTGAGGTAAAGCTGGTAGGCCTCGGCGTTGCTGGTCCCGGCTTTGGCAATGCTCTCGCGCTGGCTCCCGCTGAGCCGTGGCTGCAACTGGCTGGCGACTTCACTGGTGATGGCGGCCTGAAGCTGCGATGCCTCGTTGACGCCGCGCTCATAACGCTGTCCCCAGAGCTGCGCTCCCGTGGTCACGTTGACCAACTCGGCTCCGACATCAAGTTTATCGCCGTGTTCGGCGACGCGCCCGGTCAGCACTGCATCGACATGCAGCTCGCGCCCTACGCCTTGCGGATCATCCTGCCGCGTCTTGTAACGCGCTACGGTACTGCTTGCCATCACCTGAAGATTAGAAAGCCGCGAAAGAGAATTCGTAATTTCGGCGGACATTCCATCACTGAGGTAGTCCATCTCGGGATCCTTGCTCGCATTGACGAAGGGCAGCACCGCGACCGAGTGGATGGCCGCTCCGTCCGAGGTATGCGGGCGCGAGAAACGCCAAGCCAGAACTCCTGCGGCCAACAACGCGATCGCGGGCAGAGCCCACAGGAGCCGGAGCGGACGCTTGCCAGTCTCAGCCTCTGTCGGCGCCAAAACATTTTGGCTCTCGATGTCCCGTTTCAGCCGCTTGAGTTCGGCCCGCATTTCCGCCGCCGACTGGTAGCGGACCTCGCGATCCTTCTCCAGCGCCCTCTGGATGATTTCCTCGAGCTTGTGCGGAACCTCAGGGTTGATTCGGACAGGTGCCACAGGAGGACGATTCAAGATTGATTCGAAGATCACACCCGACGTTTCGCCGCGGAACGGCTGCGTGCCGGTGGCCATCTCGTACAGCACTACGCCAAACGAGAACAGGTCGGTTCTTGCGTCCAATTCCTTGGCGCGGACCTGCTCGGGCGACATGTAGGCGATGGTGCCCACGGTGGTACCGGGACTGGTGAGATGTGCCTCGTCCATGGTGCGCGTCTGGGTGTTTGCCGATGCGATCTGGCTGGGCGAACTGCCGATCGGTGCGGCCTTCGCCAGCCCGAAATCCAGAATCTTGGCACGGCCGCGCTCAGTGATGAAGATGTTGGCGGGCTTGATGTCCCGGTGAACGATTCCCTTCGAGTGGGCGGCATCCAGGGCATCGGCGATTTCCATGGCCAACCCCAGCAGGACATCGGTTTCAATGGGCTTTCCCGCAATCCTATGCTTCAGCGTGACGCCGTCGAGGAATTCCATGGCAATGAAAGCTTTGCCATTTTGCTCGCCGATGTCGTAGATCGTGCAGATACCAGGATGGTTCAGTGCAGATGCTGCTTTGGCCTCACGCCGAAATCGTTCCAGGGCCTGCCGGTCCTGGGCTACGTCTTCCGGCAGGAATTTCAGCGCCACGAAACGTTCGAGGCGACTGTCCTCAGCCTTATACACCACGCCCATGCCGCCGCCGCCGAGCTTCTCGACGATGCGGTAGTGAGAGATTGTCTGACCGATCATGAGTGGCGCGGGACTCAGGGTGTAATCTTAGGGTCGAGCAATCGCGAAGTCAATGACGGGGCAGCAGGTTGGCTTGCCAGTCAGCTTCGCCAGGATGGCTATTGCACCACAACGTCAGCCACAGATCTGCGAGCGTTTTACAAATGTTTACACACCTAAGTCCCACTCCATTTGTGGGAGCAGAATCCCTTGAAAGATGCGAAAATGAAGGTAGCTTGGCCGCGTCTGTTCGCTGCTACGTCATGCCCTGAAGGTGGGATGCAACGTAGTATGGGGAACTTGTGTCTAAGGGACAAGCCTGGCTCGAACAAGCCTTGCTCGAACAAATTTAGCTCATGCCCATTACTCAAATCCCATTCCAGGACCCGGTGGCTCCCCCCGAGAAGCCGCAGCCGGAGCAGCTCGGGCTGTACGATGCCCAGGGATGGGAGACGGCTTACCGCGATCTGGATGACGATGCCCGCGTGCCGCACCTGCTCATCCAGTTGCAGGACGATCTGGCGCGGTCGCGCCGCCGCGAGGCCGTGTGGATTTCGATCATCGTCCATATTGTCGTAATTTTCTGTTTGCTAAAGCTTGAGTGGCTTGAAAAATACCTTCCATGGCACCCGGCTGTCGTAGCGAAAAAATCGGCCAATCTCAAGGATGTGACTTTCCTGGAGCTTCCTTCGGACTTGCAGAAAGCGCCGCGCAAACCGAACACGAACATCGCTTCCGACAAAGACCGGATCGCGATGACGCGGCACCCTGAACTGAATGTGAAGGAGTTGCGGAAGATTCTGGCGAGTCCCCCTGCCGGAGCGCCGGGGCTGAGCGCTCCCCAAATGGCACAGCAGCCGCTTCAGCCGTCAGCTGGTGCGGAACAGAATCAACCCGCGCCGCAAGCAGCGCCGCCTCCTCCTCAGATCGCGCAGTTGCAAACGCCGAAGCCGGATATCAAGAAAGAGTTCAGCAAGTATGGCCGCTCCATGTCGGCGGGAGACCAGATTCAGGAGGCGGCACGCGCCGCCCGAGCCGGAGGCGGCCAGGGTGGCGGCGGCGACTTTGGATTAGGCACAGGCGCGCATGGCCGCCAGGTGGGCAACCTTGAGATTCTCAGCGACACCATGGGCGTGGACTTCGGCCCTTACCTGCAGCGCGTGTTGCATGACGTGAAGCAGAATTGGTATAACGCGATTCCGGAATCCGCGCAGATGAAACACGGAAACCTAATTATCGAATTCGCTATTACGAAAGATGGCAAAGTCGCGGGCATGAAGCTAGTAACCACCTCGGGAGACATTCCGCTGGATCGCGCGGCGTGGGCCGGCATTACGGGCTCGGATCCGTTTCCGGCGTTGCCCAGCGAATTTGGCGGACAATATCTGGCGCTTCGCTTCCGGTTCTTCTACAACCCCACACGAGAGGAAAGAGAAGGACTGGAATAGTTCTCGCGCGCCCGCGATGGCTGTTCCACAACAGTTTTCTTCTACCAGACGCGGCAACGGTTCTGATTCACCATGGGCGATCCCGCCTTGCAGTGAAACGCCTCCTGGAATTCCGGCATGTTCGAAACCACTCCGTTCGCGCGGTATTTCTCGGTGAGTGCGGATCGACCGTTGCGCGCAGCCGTTTGGTTTCGTCACGACTTTGGCCGCACCAGCTTTGACCATAGCCCACGAAAAATCTCTGCTCGGGGGTGAGTCCGTCGAGCGGCTGCAGTTTTTCTCCCTTGGTGTCGGCCTGCCACGCCATGTACGCCAGAATCAGGCCGCCCAGGTCGGCGGTATCTTCTCCCAGCGTCAGCTTACCGTTGATTTTGATGTTATCGATGATTGTGTAAGTTGAATACTGATCTGAGATGCAGCTGGCGCGCTTCACGAATTCTTTTTCGTCGTCCTCGGTCCACCAGTCGCGCAGGTTGCCTTGAGCGTCGAACTGCCGGCCTTCATCGTCGAAGCCGTGGGTGAGTTCGTGGCCGATGGTGCCGCCGGTGTCCCATAGTTTGGCGCCGCGTCGGACTTCGGATCGAAAGCCGGCGGCTGCAGCACTCCCGCGGGAAAGTTGATGTCGTTCATCTGCGGATCGTAGTAGGCATTCACCGTGGGCGGAGTCATTCCCCACTCGCCGCGGTCCAGCGGCTTGCCGATCTTGGCCAATTGCCGGTTGAATTCAAACTGCCGAGCCCGCTCCACGTTGCCCAGCTCATCTCCGCGCACGACCTCCAGCTTGCCGTAGTCGCGCCATTTGTCGGGATAGCCGATCTTATTGGCCATTCCGTGCAGCTTCACCAGCGCCTGCTGCCTGGTGGCTGCGGACATCCACGGCAATGAGTTGATGTCCTGTTCCATGGCGGCTTGAATTTCCTTCACCATTTTCAGAGCTTCCTGTTTGGCCGCTGGACCGAAATATTTTTCCACGTACACCTGGCCTAGCGCTTCTCCGAGGTCGCCGTCCACATATTCCGTGCAGCGCTTCCAGCGCGGTTGCAGCTCCTGCTGTCCGCGCAAGGTCTTGCCGTAGAATGCGAAGTTTTCGTTTAGAAACGATGAGGAAAGGAACGGAGCATTCGCATGCACCAGGTGCCAGCGCAGGTAAGTCTTCCAATCCGCCAGGCTTTCCTTGTCGAGTTCCTGATTCATCGCCTTGAAGAAGCCGGGGGACGCCACATTCAGCGATGCCAGAGACGGCAGCCCTACGTTGTTGAAGTAAACCTGCCACCGAAAATCGGGGCTGATCGTTTCCAATTCGCCGCTGGTCATCTTGTGATCCAAATTCTTAGGCTCGCGCCGATCTACCCTCGTCATCGAACCTTGGGCCAACGCGGTTTCGATGCGCATCACGGTCTGCGCTTCCGCAGCCGCCATCTCCGGCTTGTCTGCCAGCAATTCGAACATCTTCTGCACATGCGCCACATAGGCCCTGCGCAGCTCTGCCGACTTCGCGTCGTCTTTCAAGTAGTAATCGCGGTCGGGCAGGCCAAGGCCTCCCTGGTCCGCTTCCGCAATTACTTGCGAAGCATCTCTGAAGTCCTGCGTAGAGCCGAAACGAAACAAGACGTTGTCGTCCACCATGGCCGCCGCTATGTCGGCGATCTCCGCCTTCGAATTAATCTTCGCAATGCGGTCCAGGTCCGGCTTCAGCGGCGCCGTGGCTTTGGCCTCAATCGCCTTCTCATCGACGCAGGAAGCGTAGTAGTCGCCAATCTTCTGCGCGGAGGGTTGCGATTGGCGTCAGGCGCGGCGGCAGCCTCCAGAATTTCGCGCAGACGGATGAGATTCTCGTCCTGCATTTTCGCGTAGAGGCTCCACGAAGACTGGTCGGGAGGAATCGGATTATTCTTGATCCAGCCGCCGCACGAATATTGGAAGAAGTCCACGCAGGGATCTGCGCTTCGATCCATCGAAGTAACGTCGAGGGCCGGCTCATACTTTGAAGCAGAGGCTGCGGGTTGTTGCGCGTTAGCCATCGAAACCAAGAATGCGAGCGCAAACCCAATTACGTATGCACGCAGAATTGCCATGAAACACCTCTTACGTTGGAATCAAAAGTACAAGGCTTTGGCCTCAAGCCTTGTTCGGAAAGCCCGTGCCCTGATCTTTAGCGTATCTTCGATGCCCGAAGGCTTGAGCTCGAAGGCTTGAGCTCGAAGCCTAGCTAACTCTTCCGCAACCGGATCGATCCATCTCCAGTATGAATCACCAGCAGATTCCCGCCGCCGTTCAGCTTGCCGCGGACCTCGCCCTCGCGAATCTTGCCTTCGGTCGTGAGCGGCATATCCAGGTCGATGTGTCCATCTCCGGTGTGCAGATCCACGTCTGCCGCCAGATTTGCCGGCACTTCCAGAGTCACCGTGCCATCCCCACTTTCGAGCCTCCAGCCCGTGGCCAGCGCCGAGCCGGCCGTCGCCCGCGCGTCCACGCGTCCGTCGCCGGTCTTGAGGTCGAGTTCGTCAAAGCGGCCGTTGGCGTGGATATGACCATCCCCGGTCAGCGCGCGCAGTTTGCCGTCCACGCCGTCAATCTCCTCCGAGCCGTCGCCGGTGTGCAGCAGCATTTCTCCTTTAAAGTGGCCCAGTTCGATTTTGCCGTCGCCGGTGCGCAAGTCCACCCGGCCCTCGCGCGGCATGAGGATGTTGATCTGAACACCGTGATTGGCCCAGCCAATCGTAAAGCCGTGATGCGGGAAGCGCACGTCAATCTCGACCGCGTCACCCCTCTGGTGCTCTTCGATCCGGATGCCGGCCTCGCCGATCTTGTAGCCCGTGGTCGTCACCTTAGCTTCGATGGTTTTCTGATCCCAGGTGGCGACGTGAATGTCGGCGTCGGATGTGTCGACCCGAAGATCGGGCCTGCCCGTAAGAGTGTAGGTCTTCGACCACTCATCAGCCCGCGCCGGCAGCGCCGCCGACAAGCAAATCAAGCCGCTGAGAATCAAACCCATGAAGAAACGGCGTTCGATACGCGTGCGTTTCATAAAGAAACCTCCGCCGGGCAAGCACACTGCCGCCCAGTCCTATAGACGAGATTACGCGCAATTCGTGAGTTTGGTTCCATGGAAAATCGCGCGGCAGCGGGAATTACCTTCGGCACCCAACAATTAATCGCAAAATCACTCGTAAACCTAGGCGTAATCTTACTCGTAAACCCAGATATCCAGAACCTTCCCGTTTGTGCTGCTCAACCAGAGTTTGCCTTTCACGATATCGCCGCCGGTGAGCGGCCGATCGGCTGACAAAGGGACGGATTTTGCGCTGTTAACGTTCCAGATGGACTGGTGCGGCGGCTTCTTGCCATCGCCCTCGAAATAAGCAATCGCCGCACGGCCATCGTTTCCAAACGGACGGATCCCAAAAATTACATCAGCATCTTTGGGAAGCTTTTGCAGTTCGCCCCCGGTTGCAGGATCAAGCACGGTGATACGGTCGTCAGGGCCGCCAATCAACACATGCTTGCCGTCAATCGTAAATGCCATCCCGAAGGTCTCAAGGGTCACGCCGCGATACTCATGCAGCATCTTCCAGGTCGAGGTGTCGTAAAAACGAACTACGGTGTCTCCGTCGGAGGTTACGAGCACCTTTCCGTCTGGGCTGAAACTGCACGCGAGCAACCCGGCAAAGTCGGAGTGTAAAGTTGCCAATGGTTTCGGCGTTTCCCGAAGATCCCAAATCTGCCCCGGGCGGTCGAGCGCAGCCACGACAATTCCGCTGGAGTCAGGCAGGAACTCCAGTCCTTCGATGCCGCGAGTATCGCTCTTCCAGCGTTTGGCCTCGGCTGCTCCCGACGCCGGCACCACTTCCACTGAGCCGTCCGCGAGGCCCACTGCAAACCAACGGCCGTCGCGCGAATGGTTGAAGCTGGTGATTCGCGGCTCTCCGCCGAAAGTGTGCTCTGTCGCCCCCGAACTAACATTCACCAGACGCACAGTGTGATCCTCGCACCGCAGCGCGACCTGATCTCCCGTGGGCGAAATCATCTGGAAGGCGGACTCGCATGGCAAAGCAATTGTGGCGGCCGACTTCATGCCCGAACTGGCGGCGGGTTGGGTGAGGGAAACCGCCAAGAGCAAGAGAATCGAGCTGGACAGCGCAATTTTCCCTGGCATCAGGCTTTCTCCAAAACGATGTCAAAGGTCACAGCGGCAACCACCAGTTTGGGATCGCCTTTGAGTATGACCGGGCGCACTAGTTCGCGGCTGGTAATCAGCGGATCACGCGAGAAGTTCTTATCGGGATCGCCCTCGAAGACCGGATCGCTCGCGAAGTAGAGCTGCGTGGTCAGCGGCTTGTGTCCGGGCGCGGTTACGAGGTAGTGAATGTGCTGGCACACCCGGTCGGGATAGTGTCCCGGCAGAACGCTCTCGAAGCCGTAATTACTTTTCGGATCAGACTGTATCATCGCCCGGTAGTGATAGCCGGCGTTGTCGTAGTGGCCGAAGTGGTCGGTTTGCCAGATTTCGAGCTTCGCGTTGGGAAGAATTTCTCCGCTCACGCTGTACACGATTCCAGCAACGGATAGAGGCATACCGGGATCGCCGGGCGCGCGCAACACCGAAACATGGGGCGCATCGCGCTTGTAAAACGGACCGAGTTCGTCGAATGGGGTGGGCTGCCGCTTCGTCTGCGCCGCGTCCCATGCCCTTGCAATGGTCGACAGCGAGGTGGAAGCTGCGAGGGTCACCGCTCCCAGCGCAATACACTTCTCCAACATTTCACGGCGGGTTCGATTCATGTGGCCTCTTTCTGGCGCACCGAGTATAGACGGTTGAACCGGGAATCTCCAACTGGGCCCGCGCACGGTTTCTGGGCGGCGTACAATTAAGTTCGTGGTTAACGCTCGGCGCCAGAACGATTCGCGCAAGCATCAGCGGCACGCTATTTATGCCACGGAAACTTCGGGCCTGCTGCTGATCGCCTTTCTGCTGCTCGCCCTCACGCTGATTCGCTACTGGCACACCATCCACTGGAGCGTGTGCTGACAGTGCTTGCGCTGCAGCCTGAACCGCTGCTGGTGGTTGTGCTGGGCCCCACAGCCAGCGGAAAGACTGCGCTTTCTCTTGCTCTGGCCGAGCGCTTCCACGGCGAGATCGTGAATTGCGATTCGGTCGCCATGTACCGCGAGTTCGACATCGGGACGGCCAAGCCCAGCGCATCCGAGCAAACCCGCGCTCCGCATCATCTGCTCGATTGCGTCGCACCCACCAGCCACGTCACGGCTGGCGAATACGCCCGCCAGGCACGGCAAGTGCTCGATGAGATCAAGGCGCGCGGACATTTGCCGATCGTTGTGGGTGGAACCGGGCTCTTCCTGCGCGCTCTGCTCGAAGGACTTTTCCCCGGCCCGCAGCGGTCTGACGAATTGCGCGAGCGATTGCGCGAACGGGCCGAAAGCCGCGGCTCCAGTTATCTTCATCGCATCCTGCGCCGCCTCGATCACGCAGCAGCGGAGAAGATCCATGCCAACGACATGCCCAAGCTCATCCGCGGCATCGAAGTTTGCCTTGTCTCACGACAGAAGATGACAGAACTCTGGCGGCAGCTCGGGCGTGATCCGTTGCGCGGGTTTCGCATTCTGCGCTTCGGCCTTGATCCCGATCGTCAGACCCTTTATGAGCGAATCAACCGGCGCGCGCAACAGATGTTTGAAGCTGGCTTGGTCGAAGAGACGCAGCGTCTGCTTGCGAAATATGGCAACGCCGCCGGCCCGCTGTCATCGCTCGGGTACAAGCAGGCAGCGCAATTCCTTCGTGGAGAACTCACGCGTGAACAGGCGCTGCAAACCGCTCAGCAGGCTCACCGCAACTATGCCAAGCGTCAGATGACCTGGTTTCGTCGCGAACCGGAAGTCACCTGGCTCAGCGGCTTCGGCGATGATCAACTGATTCAGCAGAGGGCGACAGCTCGGGTCTCAGGTCTTGGGTCTTAAGGTCTTAGGTCTTATGCCTTAGGTTCTGCTATCGTTTCCTGCATGCACCGCGCACTCGCCCTCTTACTGCTTACTCTCGTACTCACCGCCGCAACCTCTGCCAAGGACAAAGCCAAGTATCAGCGCTCAGGCGCCATCCATCTGACTCCGGCAGGCCAAAAATGGGCGGAGAAGACGCTGCGCGGGCTGACTCTCGAAGAAAAAATCGGCCAGGTGTTCATGATCTGGTGCCGCGCCAGCTTTCTCAACGTTGAGAATCCCGAATACCTGGAATGGCGTGAGGACATGCAGAAGTATCACGTCGGCTCGTTTGCCATGACCGTCCATGTGGACGGTCCGTACCTTCTGCGCAGCGAACCTTACGAAGCTGCCGAGTTGCTCAACCGGCTGCAGGGCGAGTCGAAGCTGCCCTTACTGTTCGCGGCCGATTTTGAACGCGGCGTTGCGATGCGGCTGATGGGAACCACGATATTCCCGCACGCCATGGCTTTCGGCGGAGACGGCAAGGCAGAAGATGCCGAGACGTTCGGCCGCATCACCGCGGAAGAGTCGCGCGCCATCGGCATTCATTGGAATTTTTTTCCCGACGCTGACGTGAACTCGAACCCTGCGAATCCCATCATCAACACGCGCTCGTTCGGAGAAGATCCCAAACAAGTTGGCGATCTGGTCGCGGCCTATATCAAGGGAGCGCATGAAGGCGGAATGCTGACCACGGTCAAACACTTTCCTGGTCACGGAGACACAGCCACCGACTCGCATCTCGGCGTGGCCAGCGTCAACGTAAACCGCGCTCACCTCGACTCCATCGAACTGCCGCCTTTCCGCCAGGCCATCGCGGTGGGGGTCGACTCGGTGATGGTGGCGCACGTGACTGTGCCCGCGCTCGATTCCGACCCGAACCATGTGGCTACGATTTCGCCGGCGATCGTCGGCGATCTGCTGGACAAACAGCTTGGCTTCAAAGGAATCATCGTCACCGACGCTCTCGACATGGCTGGCCTGACGCACCTTTTCGCCAACAACATCGGGCGGGCCGCAGTCGAGGCCTTCAAGGCAGGCAACGACTTGTTGCTCATCCCCGCCGATTTTCCCGCTTCGTATAATGCCATGCTCCAAGCAGCTCGGTCGGGGGAGATATCCCGCGAACGGCTCGACCGCTCTGTGCTCAAGATATTGAAAGCAAAGGCTTCTCTCGGTCTGCAAGACGCCCGCCAGGTAGATCTAAACGCAGTCGCCAACCTGGTGGCGAAGCCGGAGAACCTGGCTTTCGGCCAGCAGGTGGCCGATGCAGCGGTTACGCTGGTGCGCGATAACGGCAAGGTTCTGCCCCTCAAATCTTCGCTCAAGAACGGGGGAACCGCGAAGGGTGCACTTCCGTATACAACACAAGAGGAGACGCGCAATCAGGTGGTCGCGGTGCTCTTCTCCGACGATGTGTGCACGGACTCCGGACGCGCCTTCGGTCGCGAATTTCGCGCTCGAATCCCGGATGCGCACGTGATTTATGTGGATCCTCGCATCGCGGCTGG
Organism: uncultured Acidobacteriaceae bacterium; assembly: GCA_963771895.1. Taxonomy (GTDB): domain Bacteria; phylum Acidobacteriota; class Terriglobia; order Terriglobales; family Acidobacteriaceae; genus Sulfotelmatobacter. Next base: position 40,890 of record CAVYVQ010000044.1, read on the forward strand.
CATGAGCGACGAAGTGCTGAAGGCAGTGGACGAAGCTCAGACCGTCGTAGCAGCCGTGTATGTGGTCCCGACCGCGGGCAAAGTCGGGAACACCGTCGCGATGGCCGACGCGACTGGCGCGCTGCTGCAGGAAGTACTCGATCATGCGGCGGAAAAGACTGCGGTCGTCGCCATGGGCAACCCGTACCTTGCGGCGGAATTTCCGAAGATGGAAAATTACATGTGTACGTTTTCCAACGCGACGGTGTCGGAGCTGAGCGCGGTCAAGGCGCTGTTTGGAGAAATGGCCATTCGCGGCCATCTTCCCGTGAGCATTCCGAATGTCGCCGCGCGGGGCGCCGGCATCGAGCGTCCGGCGCAGGTTGCCAGTGGAGGGTCTTAAGATGCGCAAGAATAAATTCCCTGCTTTTGTCACAGCCGCAGCCAGCCTCGCGGCGCTGATGGTCCTTTCCGCGTGCAGTGTGAACGTGAAGAAAGAGGCCAACGGACAAGACAAGCAGGTGGATATCAACACGCCCGTCGGCGGCGTCCACGTCAGCAAACAGGCGGACGTCTCCGATGTCGGCCTGGCGGTTTATCCGGGCTCCCGGTTGAAAGAAAAAGATTCTGACGGCAGCGATAAGAGCGCCAATGTAAATATCTCCGGCTTCGGTTTCGGACTCAAGGTTGTCGCACTCGAGTACGAGTCCGACGACGCGCCAGCCAAAGTGCTTTCGTTCTACAAAGACCAGTTGAAGAAGTATGGCAACGTGCTCGAATGCCACACTTCCCATCTGAACCTGGACATGAAAATGGGACACCGTTCCGGAAATGATTCGAGCGAGTTGACCTGCGAAGGCTCCTCGGGCGGCAACATTGAACTCAAGGCGGGCAGAAAAGACGATCAGCATATTGTCGCGGTCGAACCGCAGGGTAAGGGATCAAACTTCTCGCTGGTTTACGTTCGTACCCACGGCAAGGATGCAGATATTTAGGTGGCGCGTTTTCGAGGTTTCCTTAAGGAGGAAATTATGTTTCGACCGAATTTCGTTCGATCAATCTTTCGTGCGATCCTCGTAGCAGCATTCGGCGTCGCAATGGCGATCCCCGCCTGCATCGCCCAGACCCAAAAATCAGACGGCAGTCAGGACAATAAATTCGACGTCCGCAGCTCGATTGGCGACTTGCATGTCGGAAGCGATGCCGACGCTCGCAAAGCCGGGCTACCGCTCTATCCCGGAGCGCGCCTGCGACACGATAAGGAAGATAGCGATGCGGTCAATCTCGGACTGCTCACCGAAGCCTTCGGCATGAAATTGGTGGTGGCGAAATACGAATCCGACGACGCACCCGGCAAAGTGATTGACTACTATCGTGAGCGCCTGAAGAAATACGGCAAGGTTCTCGAATGTCATACCAGGGAACATGGAGGCGATGCTCACGCCGACTTCGACGACGACAAAGACTCCAAGGTATCCAAAGAATTGAAGTGTGATGGCGACAACACCGGCCCGGTCACTGAGCTGAAAGTTGGCACGGAAGACAACCAGCACGTCGTCGCTATCGAACCGCGTGACGGCCGCAGCGGCTCGATCTTCGCCCTGGTCTACGTTTACACGCGCGGAAAGCAAGGCGACATCTAAAGCAGAAGCCAAACAGCGCCTAAGCCCCCGCGCCGCGGCTCTGGAACTTTACCTCCACGAGCTTGCGATCCTCGTCGGAGACCTGGAACATGGCGCGCGGTTTCAGGCTCATGAAGCTGGCCACAAACACTTCGGGGATCTGGCCGATCCGTGTGTTGTAAGTGTTGACGTCGTCGTTGAAGAACTCGCGCCGGTCGGCGATGCGCTCTTCCAGTTCGCTGATGCGCGTCTGCAGCTTGAGAAAGTTTTCGTTGGCCTTAAGCTGCGGATAGTTTTCCGCCACGGCGAACAGGCCGCGCAGCGCGCCTGTCATCATCAAGTCAGCCGTCGCCTTCTGCGCGATGCTGGCCGCGTTCATCGAGGCCGCCCGCGCCTGCGTCACCGCCACCAGCGTCTGCTGCTCGTGCTGCATGTATCCCTTCACCGTCTCCACCAGATTGGGAATCTCGTCGTGACGCTGCTTCAGCAACACATCAATGTTCGCCCAGGAGCGGTCGTTGTCGTTGCGCAGGCGCACCAGTTCGTTGTAGAGGATGACGACGTAGATCAGCACTCCCACTACGAACAACAGGAACGCCGCGCCTTCGATCATGGTTCCTCTCATCTTCCTCACCCTTGTCTATCGAAATCGGCAACCGGCCTTGACTGAAGGGATGGTTCCAATGAAACAGCATACCGGCTAAGCACGCAAGTGACTTAGGAGGCAGCGTCAAGGACACCGAAGCCAATGGCGGAAATCACGGGGCAGCCGGACGCAAAAAGGCCGAGCCCGCAGGCTCAGCCCTTCAGAATGCCGACTACTAACGATTCGTATGCGAGCGCGGCCACAGCCCCGGTCGCACTTAAGGCTTATGCGGAGTCAGATCGCACGCGTGCTTCACCTCATCCAGGTTCAGGCCTGCGGGCGAGAACTCGACGATCTTGTAACCAGTCCTGGTCCTGACCTCCACGTTGAACACCTCGGCTCCCATCGCGCCGCGAATAGTACCTTTGTCCATGGAGAGGAATCGGCGGCGCACCCAGTTCCAGCCCTTGTGGTCATGGCTTCCATCAATGCGGACCATGACTTCCATCTTCGGCTGGCCCCAGAATCCCGGATAGTCGGGCCTTCCCAGCCGGGCGCCAGGATCGAACTCGGCGCGCTCATACTTGCCATTGCTGCAGTAGAGTTCGACTCGCGGTTTGTAGTCCGGGTCTTCCTTAAAATAGTTATTCGAGAGCAGCTCGAAGCGGACTCTCTTCGCGCCCGTCATCTTGTCTTCCGACTGAAACTCGATCCACTTGCCGCCGGCGCTGACCCCGTCTTTTTCGTCCTGGTAAGGACTCATGGCGCCCTGTTGGGCCCGAGCCGACACGGCTGCCGTAGCCACCAAAAGGAAGGTCGCCAACGATGCCGCCAAAGCCCGAGTGTAAAGATTCTTATCGCGAAGCGAAAACAAAGACAATGATTTCAAGGTTCTCCTCCCGTACAATCGTAACCCTTACCATCGAACCCCGAAGGCCGCCAAAAGTTGCACGGCAACGCACTTCTTTTCGCCTGGCGCGCGGCAGCTTCACCGGGCGTCGGTCCTGGCGTCGATCTTAAGATCAATGTAGACCTGGGGGCGGTCATCGAACTGGCTGACGGACTTGGTGTCGCTCTTGTGGCCGTTGTACTGGGCGTAGACCTCGTAGTCCGCCGTGGACAGGCCCGGGAACCGATACGTGCCCTCCTGCCCCACAATGTAGGTCTTCACCGCATGGGTGCGCATGTTGGTCAGGTAAACGACCGCATTCACCACAGGATTATCCTGCTGGTCGAGGACTTTGCCGTAGAGCAGGCGGCCCTGGGCCTTATCTTTTTTGTCGGGGGCGGCATAGGCCGCTACGGAAATTGCGAGAAGGCACGCGCCGGCGAAAAGGCAGGCGTTCTTGAGAGCCAGGGTGCGAGTCATGCGAGTCTCGTTCCTCTTCCTTAATACTCAACTGCTCCACTCAGTCTACTCAATCTCTCGGATTATTCTAGCGGGTCAGGTGCAAACCGATATCCGCACGCTCGTCATACTCTACGTGGACAGGCACCTCTTCCGCCAGATGCAGAGCTTGTCCGTCTCTTGTTTTCACGCCCTTGAGATCGGCCCACACTACGTAGTCGGCCTTGCCGGCGGGGACTCGCTGAGCGAACTCCCCGGCATGGTCGGAATAGACCTCCCACTTCGGCTTCTTGTCGGGCAGGCGGCGAATCCTAACCGTGATGCCATAGACGGGATGATTATCGGGACCCCAGACCGTGCCGAAAATGAGGGCGTAGGGATCAGTCGGTTTGAGCTTCTGGGGCGCGGAATACGCACTGGCAACCGGCCAACCGCGCGGGCTTAGTGCATCGAAGAAGAAAAAAAGCAGCAGGCAGAAGAAAGAGAGAACGGCGGGCCAGGGTCTAGGAATCGTCACCGTCTTCGGTCTCCACTTCTTCGTCCTCTTCCACGTAGCCGGCCTCGACCGCCTTCAACTCCAGCGGACTGGTCGTCACCACCTCGAAGTCCGTGCCACACTCGGGGCAAGAGACGATCTCGCCCTCGTCGACCTCCTCCTCTTCTACATCCAGATCAGTTTCGCATTCAGGACAAAGAACCATGATTCCTCCGCTCCCATTCGATGCCACTTTCTTAGATATGCTTGCTTAGATACGCTTGATAATATTTAGATTCTTCGCCCGCCCGAGGTCAAGGGGGCGGAGGGTGCAAAGGCCAAACTTTTTCTCCGGCCGGTAACCGGCCGTGGCCTTGACATTTCTTATGCCGGAGCCTACATGATTTCTCCTCTGAAGAAAAGACCGTGGATTGCGGCCGTCGCGCTGGCGCTGGCCGTCAGCAGCGCGGCGCAGGCGCAAAACCAGCCGGGATCTGGTGCAGCGGAGCCCATAGCTGTAGATAGCCGCATCTCAACCGCGCTGCAACAGTTTTCGGCGGAGCGCATTCGGGCGAATATTGAGAAGCTTGCGAGCTTTGGAACGCGGTCGACTATCTCGGCGGAGGATCCAGCTGCGATCGCGACCGGGCGCGGGATTGGCGCGGCGAGGGAGTGGATCAAGTCAGAGTTCGAACGCTACGCGAAGGATTGCGGCGGGTGCCTGGAGGTGAAAACCGACAGCTTCACCGAGCCAGCCGCCGACCGAATTCCCCAGCCTACCGAAATCACCAATGTTTATGCGGTCTTGAAGGGGTCGGATGGGGAGAATGCAAAGCGCATCATGCTGGTGACCGGGCACTACGATTCGCGAAACAGCGATATTTCAGACACCGTGGGCGATGCTCCGGGCGCAAACGACGATGGCAGCGGGACGGCCGTCAGCCTGGAATGCGCGCGAGTTTTGAGCAAGCTGAAGTTTCCGGCGACGATTATTTTTCTGACGGTCGCAGGCGAGGAACAGGGACTGAACGGCAGCCACCATTTTGCGAAGATGGCGAAGGAACAGGGATGGAATATCGAGGCAGTGTTAAACAATGACATCGTGGGCGGAGACAAGAGCGCGGAGCAGGACCGCTCCGTGGTGCGCGTATTTTCCGAGGGATTGCCCGCCGCGGCCACGGAGCAAGAGATCCGGCGAATTCGCGGGTTGGGCGGTGAAAACGACTCCGGGTCGCGGCAATTGGCGCGCTATATCGCCGACGTCGGCCGCGCCTATAGAAATGACGTGGGGGTGAGGCCGATTCTGGTGTTCCGTCTAGACCGGTATCTGCGCGGCGGCGACCATTCCTCTTTCAACCAGGAAGGATTTTCCGCAGTGCGCTTCACGGAGTTTCGCGAGGATTTTCATCATCAGCATCAGAATGTACGCACCGAGAACGGCATTGAATATGGCGATCTGGCTAGGTTTGTGGACTTTGATTATGTGGGGCGCGTGGCTCGGCTGAATGCTGCGACGCTGGCGTCGCTGGCATCGGCGCCAGCGCCTCCAGCGAATGTGCGCTTGCTGACCAAAGATCTGGAAAACGATTCGACGTTGACCTGGGAAGCGGCGCCCGGAGGATTGGCTTCAAGTTACGAGATTCTTTGGCGAACGACGAGTAGCCCGGAATGGGAGCACATCCAAAAGTGCGGCAATGTCGTTCGCGCTACGCTGAAACTTTCGAAAGATAATGTCATCTTTGCAGTGCGGGCTGTGGATGCGCAGGGGCGCCGCAGCTTGCCGGTAGTGCCCTTGCCGGAACGCTAAGTTTAGGTATCTACTGCTAACAGGAGCGTGCTACCTTGCGCGGTCGCGGACGAGAGATGACGTTGAGCTTTCCGCCCTTTACCCGGGCGGTGGTCTGGCTGCTGGGGATCAATACCGCGGTATTTCTTGCGCTGTTGGCATTCGGTACTCCGCCGGTCAGAGATTGGGTAGAGCTATATCTCGGTCTTGTTCCCAGCATGACGATCTTCCATTTCGCGATCTGGCAGATTGTCACTTACAGCTTTATTCACTTCACGTTCTGGCATTGGTTCGGAAATATGCTGGGCCTTTGGATGTTCGGGGCAAGCTTTGAAAGCACATGGGGCATGCGCCGCTTTCTGGAGTTGTTTTTCGCTGGCGTAATTGGGGCTGCCTTGACGACAATCGTTTTTGGGTTCGCCCACATCCTGAGCACTCCGGCCACGGTTACCATCGGCGCTTCGGGCGGCGTATTTGCCATTCTCATGGCATTCGGCATGGTCTTCGGCGAGAACGAAATCATGATGATTCCGTTCCCGTTCCTGATCAAAGCGAAATATTTTGTACTCATCCTGATTGTCGTGACGGTGGCATTCGCCATCGGCGACAGAGGAGGGGTGGCATACCTGGCGCATCTCGGCGGGCTGCTATTCGGCTACCTGTACGTGAAGTTTTCGCCTGCGCGCGGAATGTCGGGCAGTTTCTCGTTGTCGGAGTGGTGGTACGGAATGAATAACTCCTATTACCGCTGGAGGCGGAGGCGGGCGGCGAAAAAGTTTGAAGTCTACATGCGCAAGCACGACCGCGATGTCCATTTCGACGAGCACGGCAACTATGTTCCGCCGGATGACGATCCGCGGAAGGGGAATGGCGGGTCGAAGTCGGGCTGGGTAAACTAGGCGCTTTCGCCACGGATCTGCACTGACTTCCACTATCCAGCTTTTTCAATTCGCGAAGAACGCCTGAAATTCCGCCAACACTTTTGCCGATAGCCCTTCCCGCCCAGCCTTGCCTTTGAATCCTACATCGTGACCTGCGCCTTCTACGGAGAGGAGCTTTGTCTTCGCTGGGATTAGCTTTAAGGCTTGTTCGATTTCTGCGATCGAGCCGAAGGGATCGCGCGTGCCTTGCACAAAGAGCGCCGGGGTGTGCAGATGAAAAAAATGCTGAGTGCGGAGCTGGTCGGGTTTTCGGGGAGGATGCAGAGGATAAGAGAGCAGGAGCAGTCCTGCCACTTCTTGAGGGGCACTCTCTGCAGCCTTTTCCGGAAAAAGTTCCGCGCAGAGCATGCTGGATTGCCGCCGCCGTAGGAGTGGCCGCCGAGAAAGACGCGGCCGCGGGCCAGATTCTTGAGTGCCGCGACTGCATTCTTCAGTCCGGCGCGATCGCGCTTGGCATCGCCCGGCCCCGGTGGACCGTAGGGTCGATCCTGACGATAGGGCAGATCGCAGCGCAGCACGACGAAGCCTGCGGCAGAAAAAGTTTCCGCCAACGCAACCAGTAGCGGAGCCTGGCAGTTCGATCCAGCGCCGTGAGTAAGAACGAGGCCGCTGCCGTTGGGATTGGCGGGGCGATGCAGCAGGCCGCGCACGAATGGGTCCACCGAAACATCGGTGAAGACTTGCGGGCTGGAGTCGGCGGGCATGGATGGCTGGTCGCTAAGAATCCTTCGCAGGCTGATCAAAGACTTCCCTCAGACGCCTCGCTTCGCTCGTTGGACCCTTCGGCTTCGCTCAGGGCAAGCAGTCGATCCGGCTGTCCCACATGGTTAGCTTATGCTTCTACTTCCTCCAGCTTCTCATACACTTTCAGGATCTGAATCTCGTTTCCCAATCTTGCCCAGCAGCGCAGCAATTCGGGATCTTCCTGGGCCGCGCTGCGGGCCTGCTCTGAGTTCCAGTAGCGAAGCAGCACGTAGTGAGAATCGGCGCTGCAGTAAAGAAGGTCGCGGCCATATCCTTTTCGTGAGACGATGGCGTTAAGCTCGCGAATGGTCCCGAGCGCAGCGGCCTCCATGCCTGGTTGCGGCTCCCAGATCGCGATGGATAGAAATTCCTGAGACATACTCCGCGATTATAGCTTCTGGCGTCTGGGCGTGCGTTTGTGTGGAGAGCGCTTGACTGCGCCCGCTTCTTCGCTTGTGACTACGTGCAGACGCATGAAGTTGGTGGAACCGGAAGCCTGGCGCGTGCCTGCGACCACTCCGAGCACGTCTCCGGATTTGAGCAATCCGCAACGCAACAACTCATACTCAGCCACGTCCACCATATTGTCGCTGGAGAGACCCTGGCCGCACTTCATGGGATGCACGCCCCAGTATAGGTTGGTGCGCCGGGCTACGGTGGAGTTGTGCGTAAAGGCGTAGATGGAAGCTTGCGGTCGATATTTGGAAATCATGCGGGCGGTGTTGCCGGTCTCGGTGAAAACGGCGATGGCGCCCATGGGCAGGTCTTCGGCGGCGTGCGCAATCGATTCGCAAATGGTTTCGGCCACAGAGAGGCCGTGCCGGTCGCCGCGGCGGCGGGGTAGGGTGAACTCGCCCATGTTGCCCTCAGCCTCAAGAACGATGCGCGACATCATGGCGACCGCCTCGCGGGGATAGCGGCCGCTGGCGGTTTCCGCGGAAAGCATGACCGCGTCGGTGCCGTCGAAGATCGCGTTGGCCACGTCGCTGGCCTCGGCGCGCGTGGGGCGCGGGTTTTCGATCATCGACTCAAGCATCTGCGTCGCCGTGATTACCGGCTTGCGCCACACCGCGGCACGGCGGATGACATGTTTCTGAATGACCGGAACTCTTTCCGGCGCCATCTCGACGCCCAGATCGCCGCGGGCGACCATCACTCCGTCGGAAGCTTCGAGGATTTCTTCGAGGTGGTCGATGGCCTGCGGCTTCTCCAGTTTGGCGATCAACGGAGTGTCGCTGCCGTGGCCGATGACGATTTGCCTGACCATGTTCACATCGGCGGCCGAGCGCACGAAGGAAAGCGCAACCGCGTCCACGCCGTGTTTGATGCCGAACTCGAGATCCTTGCGATCTTTTTCGGTCATGGCGGGGATGGACAAAGCGGTGCCGGGCAGATTGATGCCCTGATGCTCACCCAGAGTTCCGCCGTTCAGAACTTCGCAGACCACATCCTTGCCGCGCACGGTGCGCACGCGCAGTTCGATCAGGCCGTCGCGCAGAAGAATGCGCGCGCCGGTGGTGACTTCGCGGGCAAGATCAGGGAAGGTGGTGGAGATGCGCGTGGGAGTGCCGGCGATGTCGCGCGGAGTAATGATTACGGTCGAGCCGCTTTTCAGTTCGATGGGTTCGTGGCGCTCCAGGCGTCCAGTGCGGATCTTGGGGCCTTGCAGATCCTGCAGAATGCAGACGGCGCGGTTTTCTTTTTCCGCAGCGCGGCGCAGGCGTTCGATGTTGCGGGCGTGATCTTCGTGCGAGCCGTGGGAAAAATTCAGGCGGGCGACGTCCATGCCAAGGCGAAGCAGGTCGCGCATCGCAGCCTCGGAGTGGCAGGCTGGGCCGATGGTGCAGATGATCTTGGCGCGGCGGGCGGCGGAAGATGCCGGGGATGAAGAGGAGGCTCTCCGCGACCTGAGGGAGTCGGTCTGTCGCGAGTTCTGGCTTGCTGGACTTCACTTTTTCGCTCGACCAGTTCATCCAGCGGCTAAAGTCTGGTTTGACGGCACGGTTGCAAGCCGCGCTCTGATACCGAATCTAATTCGCCGCCCGGGCCCGCTAATCGCAGTCAGTTCTTTTCCCAGCATGGCGCGGGGAAACAGCATGGCGTTGAATTCCGCTCCCACTAGGATGACCAGGGAAACCATGTACATCCAGACCAGCAGGGCGATGGCGGCGCCGAGCGATCCGTAAATAATGCTGTAGTCGGCGTAGTGCTTCAGATAGAAGCCAAACAGCAACGTGGATGAGAACCACATGGCGGTGGCGAGCGTGGCGCCCGGGATCACGGTGTGCCAAGGCTGAGTACGCGGAACCGCATTGTGATAGATGAGCGCGATCACCGCGATGCTCGTGAGGGTGGCAATCAGCCAGCGAATGGAGGTCCACATCAGCAGAATGTAGGGGCTGAATTCACGCGCGGTGTAGAACAGAATGTCGGTTTCGATTTTGCTGCCGAAGGCCACCAGCAAAGTGGCGAATGTCATGGGAAGAAGAGCGAAGATGACGAGCAGGAATGAGATCAATCGCTCCTGAACCAGTCCCCAGATTTTCGGCAACTCGTAACAGCGGCGGAAGCCTTCCATCCAGGAGATCATTACGCCGGAGGCGGTCCACAGCGTCAGCAGGGAAGCGGTGATGAGCAGACCCACCGGGCGTTGCGCCGCGCCGCGCAAGAAATTCATTGCAGAGGTGGTTCCCGCAGGAAGGATGCGGGATAGCGCATAAGTGATTTCACGCATGTAAGGCGCGCCTTTGCGCCAGGTCGCCAGTACCGAGCCCACGACCAGCAGCGCCGGAAAGAAAGTAAGAATGGAGGAATAGGCGGAAGCTTTGGCGATGGAAAAGGCGTCGTGCTGGAAGGCACGCCAGAAGGCCAGCCGCAGAAGGCGGAGAAAACGCAGCATTGCTGGCCCTAGCTTAGGGCCGGGAGGCGCGGGCTGCAACGAAGGAAGCGGGCCAGGTTCCTCGATCGGCATGAGTTTCGGGTTTGCGTGCATGAGTAAAAGGAAGAGAGCCAAACGCGCGGTTTATTCGTTCGCAAGGAACGCGAACGACTCGCGCGGCTCGCCCAGATCCTTCGCTAGACAAAGAACGCTTCGCTCAGGATGACAAGCAAGTTCGGAGGCGAACTGGTTCGCCCCCGATCTCGATTGCAGTTTCGTCTTACTCCGCCGCCAGTTCTTCGGTCTCGCCCTCGTGGCGCATCATCTCGAGAGCGCGTTCGGCTTCTTCGTATGCCGCCGAGACCTCCGCCTGTACCTTGGCCGCGGCCTCTTCCATTTCTGGCGAGAGGCGCACGTTGCGGTAGTACTCCATGCCGGTTCCGGCAGGGATGAGGCGTCCGACGATCACGTTCTCCTTGAGGCCGCGCAGGTAATCGACCCGGCCGTTAATCGAGGCCTCGGTGAGCACGCGCGTGGTCTCCTGGAACGACGCCGCCGAGATGAACGAGTCGGTCGCGAGCGACGCTTTGGTGATGCCCAACAGCAGCGGGCGTCCGGTAGCGGGCCTGCCGCCTTCTTTGATCACGCGCTCGTTCTCTTCGCGGAAGTGGAACTTGTCGAGCTTGTCTTCCAGAAGGAACGTAGTGTCGCCCACGTCCTCGACCTGCACCCAGCGCATCATCTGGCGGACAATCACTTCGATGTGCTTGTCGCTGATGTTGACGCCCTGGAGCCGGTAGACTTCCTGGATTTCGTTCACCAGGTAAGACTGCAGCTCTTTTTCGCCGAGCACAGCCAGGATATCGTGCGGGTTGAGCGGGCCGTCCATGAGCGGTTCGCCCGCCTTGACGCGCTCGCCTTCCTGCACGTTGATGTGAACGCCGCGCGGCACCGAGTATTCCTTTTCCGTGCCGTTGTCGGCCTGCACATACAGTTTGCGCTGGCCTTTCGAAACCTCGCCGAACTTCACCGTGCCATCGATTTCGCTGATGACCGCGGTCTCGTGCGGCTTGCGCGCTTCGAACAGCTCGACCACACGCGGCAGACCACCGGTGATGTCCTTGGTTTTAGTAGTCTCGCGCGGGATCTTGGCCAGCACATCGCCCGGGGAAACCGCGTCGCCATCCTGCACCATAAGGTGAGAGCGGGAAGGCATGAGGTAGCGTTTGCTGGTCTTGCCTTTGACCACGATGGCCGGCTGCCGCTTCTCGTCGGGGGAATCGCCCACGACGTGCCGCGACAATCCGGTGACCTCGTCCACTTCTTCGTGGAGCGTGACGCCTTCCTGCAAGTCCTTGAACTGCGCGGTGCCGCCGATTTCGGTAAGAATGGCGAAAGTGTAAGGATCCCACTCCACCATGACCTTGCCTTGCTGCACCG
>CAVYVQ010000045.1:0-69095 GCA_963771895.1 uncultured Acidobacteriaceae bacterium
CGAAACCACAGTCGCCTTGACGGGGCGCGCGTGAGCTTTTTCGAAGATGTTTTCCCTATTCAAGAAGGCAGCAACCTTCGCCGCCACACGCTTTCTGCGCATAGGTTTTCAGGTCCTCTATCCTGTACCATAAAAAGTACGTCAAGCGCCTGTCAAGTCTACTTTAGTAGACATTCAGCGTCCTCGAAAGTAGAGGTTCCTTCCACAGGCTAAACCCTTGATTCCATGGATGCGCAATAAGACGCACCAGGTAAATCAACGACTTACGTTTAGAAATTTTGTGATTTTGAAATGTTCCAGTTGGAACATTCAAGCGATTTGCAAACACATGTAAGTGTGCATCTCCTGCACGTTTTCTTGCGCACACTGGGCCGCCCCGTCTAAGATTGCACGTACGGATTCAACCATGTCCGCCACTGCCATCTCGTTCCGACGTCGGGTTGCGGGAAATGCCCGTCACAATCCTCTGGCGGCCACAGGTGTGGCGCTCGTCATCTTGTTCGTGATCTTTGCACTGTTCGCTCCTTGGATCGCGTCGCAGGATCCCGCCGCCATCAATCTTCCAGCGCGCCTTGACACGCCATCGCACGCGCACTGGTTCGGCACCGACGAACTCGGCCGCGACATCCTCTCGCGTATCGTCTACGGCGCGCGCATCTCGATGCTGGTCGGAAGCTCGGTCGTCATCACGTCGCTTGCACTCGGTCTCATCATTGGCTCCATCGCCGGTTATTACGGAGGAGGCATCGACCGCTTCGTCAACGTAATCCTCATGAATGCGTTCCTCTCGTTCCCTGGAATCCTTCTCGCGATTGCCTTCGTCGCCTTCCGCGGACCTGGCGTCTTCAATCTTGTTCTAGCGCTCTCGCTTGGAGGATGGGTCGGCTACGCGCGCCTAGTGCGAGGACAAGTCCTCGCCGCGCGGGAGCGCGAGTTCGTTGAAGCCGCGCGCGCACTTGGGGCGAGCGACCTGCGCATCATCGTCCGCCACATTCTGCCTAACATTATTCAGCCTGTGATTGTGCAGGCCGCAATCGGCATGGCCGGGGCGATTCTTGCCGAAGCCACGATGAGTTTTCTAGGGCTCGGCGTGCCGCCACCCACGGCGAGCTGGGGCACCATGTTGAACGACGGCCGCGCTCACCTGTTCGACGCACCGCATCTGGTGCTTTTTCCCGCGCTCGCCGTGATGCTGGCGGTGCTGTCGTTCAACTTCATCGGCGACGCGCTGCGCGACTACCTCGACCCGCGTTCCCGCATCGAAGCGGGACTCTAGCCTCACAACTCCTTCAAAAGATGGCAGATCTAGCTCTTGACATACATCGCATATTGCAATATATATATAGCGATCTGGGATATGAAACTGGGAGAGAAAATCCGTTACCTGCGCGAGGTGGAAGGCTCGCTGCGCGGCCTGGACCGTCCCATGACACAGCAGGAGATGGTGAAGGCAATTAGACATGAGCTGCGCAAGAGCATCAGCCAGTCGTACTTGTCGCAGATCGAGAACGGGGCGCGGCCGCACATGACGCAGTCTTCGCGCGCCCTGCTGGCGAAGTTTTTCAAGGTGCATCCCGGTTTTCTGGTGGATGACCCGGAGGGCTACCACACGGAGTTGACCTCGGACCTGCGTACGACGGAAGGGCAGCTTGACGTCTGGCTGCTGCAGGGATCGGAACGGTTTGTCAGCGACCCGGAGGTGAGCGAGGTGCTGATCAAAGCTGCGAGGGAGAAAGACACGAGGCGCTGTCTGCTGCTGTTGGGCGCGATTCTAGACACGCCTGGGTTGGCCGAGCGACTGCTGGAGGCGCTGAAGCCGGAGTTAATGGCGAGCAAGCATCATTCGGGGAATCGGGGTCCTCATCGCGAGAATGTTTCCCGTGACCATCACGGCCACGCCTCGAGCGCAGAAGGGAGGAAGACCCGATGACTTACTCCATGACCTGGGCAGACTTCTATCTGATCTGCTTCGCGGTCGGGTTCTGCTTCAGTTTCTTTTCGTTCCTGTTCGGAGGCGCGCGCACCGGACGGTTGCATCTGCCGCACTTTCATGGGCACGGGGGAGGAGCGCATTTGCCATCGGCTGACGTTGCGGCGGCGCATGCGCCGGTTGCGGGTGGACACGGGCCGGTTGCAGGGGACGCGCGCGCGGCGACAGACGGAGCACACGCCCAGCATACTGGCGGAGCTTCTCCATTCAATTTCGTCACGCTGACGGCGTTCCTGGCCTGGTTTGGCGGGACGGGATATCTGCTCACGCGCTATTCCAGCCTCTGGGTTGGTTTTGGCATGCTGGCGTCGGTCACGAGCGGTCTGGTGGGCGCAGGCATCGTGTTCCTGTTTCTGAGCAAGGTGTTGATCTCGAGCGACGAGAATATGGATCCGGCGGACTACGAGATGGTGGGAGTGTTGGGACGGGTTTCGAGTTCGATCCGCGAGGGCGGGACCGGCGAAATGATCTATACCCAGATGGGAACGCGGCGGGTGTGCGGCGCGCGCAGCGACGACGGCAGCGCCGTCGGCAAAGGAACCGAAGTGGTGGTCACACGGTACGAGAAGGGAATTGCTTTCGTGAGGTTATGGAGCGAGATGTCGGGAGACGAGTGAGCGGACGGTGGCTAAAGCCGCTTTTAATTTTGCCGGACTTTACGGCGCGGCTGGAAGCCGCGCCCTTTCAAGACGTGAGTTCGCGGTGTCCTATCAAGGCGTGGTTGCATTGGATTCTTCAGAACTGCATTCGTAGGAGGAGGCGTTATGCCAGAGATGTCACGGATGGTGGAGATTTGGATTTTTGCCGGGCTGGGAGTGATGGTCCTTCTGTTCCTGATGAGCGGAATGGCCAGGCTATATCGCAAAGCGGGGCCACACGAGGCGCTCATCGTGTATGGCCTGGGCGGGACGCGCGTGGTGCAGGGACACGGCACACTGGTGCTTCCCATGGTGCAGATCTGCAAGGATCTGTCACTGGAGTTGATGTCGTTTGACGTGGCGCCGCAGCAGGATCTTTATACCAAACAAGGCGTCGCGGTGACGGTGGAGGCTGTGGCGCAGATCAAGGTGAAGTCCGACCGCGAGTCTGTGCTTACGGCAGCCGAGCAGTTCCTTACCAAGAGCGATCAGGAACGCGAAGGGCTGATCCGGTTGGTGATGGAAGGGCATCTGCGCGGCATCATCGGGCAGCTTACGGTGGAAGAAATCGTGAAGCAGCCGGAAATGGTCTCTGACCGGATGCGCGGAACTTGCGCTGAAGACATGAACAAGATGGGGCTCGAGGTGATCTCGTTCACCATCAAGGAAGTCCGCGACAAGAACGAATACATCACCAACATGGGGAAGCCGGATGTGGCGCGCATCAAGCGCGATGCCGATGTGGCGACGGCGGAAGCCGACCGCGATACGGCGATCAAACGCGCGCTGGCGCAACGGGAATCGGCTGTAGCCAAGGCGCAGGCTGACCAGGAACGCGTGCTGGCGGAAACATTGTCATTGGCCAAGCAGGCCGAATCGCAGCGCGATCTCGAGGTGAAGAAAGCGCAGTACGTCGAAGTCACGAAACGGCAGCAGGCGCAGGCCGATAAGGCTTATGACATCCAGACCAACATCATGCAGCAGCAGGTGATCGCTGAGCAGGTGAAGGTGCAGCAGGTTGAGAAAGAGCAGCAGGTGAAGGTGCAGGAAGCGGAAATCAACCGGCGCGAGAAGGAACTGATTGCGACTGTGCTGAAGGGAGCCGAGATCGAGCGTCAGCGAATCGAGACGCTGGCCGCGGCCGAAAAGCAGCGGCTGATCGCGGAGGCGGAAGGGCATGCGTCGTCGATACGGGCGCAGGGCGAGGCGGAAGCCGAAATCATTTTCAAGAAAGGCGAATCCGAAGCCAAGGCCATGAACGTGAAAGCCGAGGCTTATCAGGAATACAACCAAGCGGCGGTGATTGACCGGTTGTTCACCGCGATGCCGGAGGTGGTGAGGGCGCTGGCCAGTCCGCTGGCGAACGTCGATAAGATCACCATCGTCTCGACTGGAAACGGCGATGCGTCGGGGATGAACAAAGTCACTGCCGACATCGCGAAGATGGCGGCGCAAGTGCCGGCGTTGTTCGAGACGCTCTCGGGGATGCCGCTGTCGGAGTTGCTGGGGAAAGTGCGGCAGATTGGGGATAAGACGGTGAAGGCGCCGGTGGTGGAAGCCGGGAAGTAGAGCCGCCTGGCTGCGCGCGGCGGGACGCGCAAAGTGCCCGCCCCCACACGGCGGTGGGATCGGAGTGGAGCGATGAGCACGTCGGAACATACGGGATTGGGCATTGCACTAGGAGCGGCGCTGGGCGCGGTCGCGGGAGTTCTGGCCGGGCATGTTGCGGTTTGTCTGGGCATTGGAATCGCGATTGGAGTCGTGCTTGGTGCGTCGTTCCGGAGCAAACAGAACAACTGTACGGAGTGTGCGATCCATCAGAAACATGAAGTTGATTCACGTGCAGAACTTGAGCGGCAGGGGTGGTGAGCGGACCTGAGAGCGCGGTGGAGAGGTTAGGGATCCTTCGACTCCGCGGCTGCTTCGCTTTGCGAACCAGCCACTCCGCTCAGGATGACAATTCGATTCAGGATGACAATTCGGAAGCAGAAGATACAAGCGTTTTCAAGAAAAGGAGTCCCGTCATGGCATTACTGGAGCGTGTCTCTACATTGGTCCGGGCCAACCTTAACGACTTGATCGATAAGGCCGAGGAGCCGGAAAAGATGATCAAGCAGGTGATTCTCGACATGCAGAACCAGCTTCTGCAGGTGAAGACGCAGGTGGCGATCGCGATTGCCGACCAGCATCTGCTGGAGAAAAAACAAAAAGAGAATGAAGATAAAGTGGCGGAGTGGATGCGCAAGGCCGAGTTGTCGGTCGACAAGAAACAGGATGACCTGGCGCGCGCGTCGCTGCTGCGGGTGGAAAGCTATCGCGAGATGAGCGAGAGCTTCGCGCAGCAGGTGGCTGATCAGAAGGCGCAGGTGGAGAATTTGAAGTCGGCGCTGCGCCAACTGGAGCAGAAGCTGGCCGAGGCGCAGGCCAAGGCCGATCTGCTGATCGCGCAACATCGCCGCGCCCGCGCCGTGGGCAAGGCCAGCGACGCGCGCCTGGCTATTGGAGATGGCTCGAAGGCCGCGGCTTTTGACCGCATGAAACGCAAGGTGGCGCATTCCGAGGCGGTGGGCCAGGCGAAGTCGGAGATTGCCGGAGACAACGTGGAAGACCGCCTGGCCGCGCTGGAGAAAGAGGATCGCATTGAGCAGTTGCTGGCGGAGTTGAAGACGCGGCGGGGAGCTTGATGGAAAAAACAAATCGGGCACAGGCCATTGGAATGGTGATTGGTGTGGTCATTCTGGTGCTGGCCCTGCTGTGGAGGCGGCTTTTGCGCTAAGTGGGCGGCTTAGTGCATCGTGAGAATGCCTCGATAGGCTGGTGCTGTGGTTTGAGGAATAGGGATCCTTCGACTGCGCAGCCACTCCGCTCCGACTCGGGGCGGGTTGGGGGTATGGCAGGGGATGCGGGCTGGGACAATCTGAGTTCTTGCATCGCACGACGGGCTGCAAATACCTTACATCCATTGACCGGTTAGCCTGCATCTCTGTAATCTTGCAGGAGAAATCTGGCGTTAGAATTCTGCAACCCATTCTAAGCTGAAGGAAAATCCATGAAGGAAGTTGCAATTCTGCTGGTGGCTACGCTTCTGATCAATGGTTGCGGCACCAGCTCGACGGCGACGCAGGCAGCAGCCGGAGGGACCTGGTCGGCCCAGTTGCTCGGCGGAGATGGTCCGGCCTCCGGGTTCAGCTTTGTCACGTCGTTCACGGTGGGCGGCAGTGGTGGCGGGCTGACTCTATCGAGCTTTCAGTTCGATACCGCTGGAGCTTGTCTCCCAGTCAACGGAGACACGGTGGGCGGAACGATGGTCCTGGTCGAGAATCAGACCACTTTCCAGGTAACCGGCACGGTTAAGTTCACGGTGCAGTCGGGGAGCAACACCCTCACTTTAAACGGAAATGTGACGGGAACGGAAAACGGGATATTTGGGAATGGAACCACGCTTTCCAACGCAGTGGCGACCGGAAGCTGGACGTTTACCGGCAGCGGCACGCCCGCAGGTTGTAACGACGCGAGCGGCAGTTTCACCATGACCCAGACCCCAAGTTAGAGGGTCTCAGAACCAATCGCTGCGGTAGGCGACCCACCATGAGACGTAAAGAATGGGAAACGTCGCAGCCAGACCCCACCAAAGCGGCAGCAGAAAATCGGCCAGCAGGCCGAGCACGGTGAAGGTCATCCAGAAGATTTTCCTTTCCATAGAGTTATTGTAGGTTCGGAGGTGCTCGGGAGGCAGCAGGGCTTTCGGACCAGCACTTTCGTCATGTCCCGGCTCTGCTATAGAGTTGAGGCCATGAAGCGTTCACTGCAACAGATTGCCGAGGCAGTTGAAGCCCGCGTGCAAGGGGATGGGAGTGTCGAGGTCTGGGGCGTGGCGAGCACCGGATCGGCTTCGGAGCATGACCTAGTGTTTGTGGAAGAAGAAAAATATCTGCTGCGAGCCTTGCAGTCTGGCGCGGGTGCGGTGATCGCGGGAGAGTTCGCCGCCGGATCGTTCGCCGCCGGATCGTCCGGGAAACCTCTGCTCATCAGCCGTCATCCCCGGCTGGCTTTCGCGAGGGCGGCGCGATTTCTGCGGGAGGGGAATAGCGACGGACGCAATGTTGGTATACACGCTACCGCTGTGGTGCGCGCTTCATCCCGTCTTGCCCCAAGTGTGGTGGTGGAGGAGCACGCCGTAATTGCGGAGGACGCGGAGATCGGTGAGAACACGCGGATCGGGGCTGGTTGCATTCTTGGACGCGGAGTGAAGATTGGGCGGGAGTGTGAGATTTATCCTCACGTCACGATTTATCCTGGGGCCACGCTGGGAGATCGAGTGATTGTGCATGCGGGCGCGGTGTTGGGGAGCGATGGCTTTGGATATGTGCGCGATCCGAAGAGCGGAGGTCACGAGAAATTTCCTCAGGTGGGCAAGTTGGTGATTGAAGACGATGTTGAGATTGGCGCCAACACAACCATCGATCGGGGTGCGCTCGAGGAAACGCGCATTGGCCGGGGAACGAAAATCGACAACCTGGTGCATATCGGCCACAACTGCCGTCTCGGGCAGAATGTGGTGATCGCAGCGCAGACCGGGCTTTCTGGCAGCATCGTGATTGGGAATGACGTGATGCTGGGTGGACAGGTCGGCATCGGCGAACGGGCGCGCATCGAAGAAGGTGTGATGCTGGGGGGGCAGGGCGGCGTGCTGCCGAACAAAGTTTTGCGCGGCAAAGGCGTGGCCTTCTGGGGAACTCCGGCGCAGCCGGTGCGGCAGTATTTGAAGCAGTTGGCGGCGCTGGCGCGGTTGGCGAAGAAGAGGTAGATGTGGCGATCGTGGTGATTGGCGGGCATTCGCGAAGTGTGGGGAAGACCAGCGTGGTGGCGGGGCTGATTTCCGCGTTGCGCGAGTACGATTGGACCGCGGTGAAAATTACGCAATATGGGCACGGCGTTTGCTCCGCCAACGGAGCGCCGTGCGACTGCGCGACGGCCGATCACACCTGGGCAATCACCGAAGAGAAAGATCGCGGAGGGGAGTCGGACACTTCTCGTTTTCTGGTGGCGGGCGCGGTGCGTTCGTTGTGGGTGCGCACGGAGCAGGGAAGGCTGGCCGAGGCTATGCCGGCATTGCGGCAGCGGCTCGAGCGTTCGCGCCATGTGATTGTGGAATCGAACAGCGTGTTGAAGTTCCTCCGGCCGGATTTGTATCTGACGGTGCTCGACCCCGGCACCGAGGATTTCAAGAATTCCGCGCGGGAATTTTTGGACCGCGCTGGGGCGGTAATTCTTCATGATGGATCGAAAGCTGGAGGATCAGCATGGCAAGGCGTTTCCTTGAAGCCGGTGGCCGAGCGGCCGGTGTTTCGGATTACGCCGCCGCCTTATGTCACGGCGGAGATTGTCGAGTTCGTGCGGAGTTCTGTGGCGACCGCGAGGACAGCAGGTTCCTCGCGGGAAGCCCGCTCGGAATGACGAGAGTGGGCTGGCGCCCCTCGGAATGACAAGACTCTTTGTTATTCTTTCCAGTGCGGCAAATTCATCCCAGCGCCTGGTTGTTGGTGGGTCTCTCATCGCTGCTGCAGGTTCTGATCTTTCCGCTTCCCGGCTTTTACGTTTTATCGTGGGTGGCGTTTGCTCCTCTGATCGTGGCGCTTCTGCGCGCGCGACCTGCGGGAGTTCTGGAGATGGACGGCTCCGTCAATCTTCAGGCTGCCAAGCCGGGGCAGGCTTTTCTGCTGGGATACACTTCGGGAATTCTCTGGTATGCAGGCACGTGTTACTGGATCTATGACACGATGCATCAATTTGGCGGCATGAGCGCGCCGCTGGCCCTGCTGGCTCTTTTTCTCTTTTGCCTTTATCTGGGGCTTTATCACGGCCTGTTCGGTTTGCTGATGAGTTTGACGGCTGGTCCGGGGCGTGACAATCGCATCGCGCTGGCGGCCGCGCCATTTCTATGGGTCGCGGTGGAGTTAGCACGGACGCTCGTCACCGGTTTCCCGTGGAACCTGCTGGGCACGGCGCAGGTGGATAACATCTCGCTCAGCCGGATTACGACCCTGACGGGCGTCTATGGAGTTTCGTTCGAGATTATGCTGGTGAACGTTGCCGTGGCGGCGGCGTTCCTGGTGCCGAGAAAAAAACGCAACGTCTTGCTGATAGCTTCGCTGGCCGCGGCAGCGGTGCTTCAGGCTGGCAGGCTGATCGATGCTCCCGCGCTGCCGGCCGATCACGCCGCGCTGCTGGTGCAGGAGAACCTTCCGCTGGATGCCATCTGGACGCGCGATTTGTTCGAACACACGCTGCGCGAACTGACTGATCTCAGCGCGAAGGCTACGAGCACATCCGTTGCCCCCAACTCGAAGCCGGGCAAGCGTGATCTGATCGTCTGGCCGGAGTCCCCCGCGCCTTTTTTCGCGAACGATCCGCTGTTTCGAAATCCAGTGAGCGCGATGGCGCGGGAGACGCACACCTGGGTGGTGACGGGCGCGATCGGCAGTACGCCCGTAATGGAAGGCGGCAAGTCAGCTTCCCAGGTGTTCAACTCGGCCGGGCTGGTGAGTCCTGCTGGCGATTGGACGGCGCGTTATGACAAAGTCCACCTGGTGCCTTTCGGAGAATACTTGCCCTTCCCCCGGTTGTTTGCGTTTGCGGGAGGCCTGACCAAAGAGGTGGGAGAGTTTCAGCCGGGAGCGTCGAGAGCGCCGTTGGACGCGGGAAGCACGCGGCTGGGAGTTTTCATCTGCTACGAGTCGGTATTTCCCGGCGAAGTGCGGCAGTTTTCGCAGAAGGGCGCGCAGGTATTGGTGAATCTATCGAACGACGGGTGGTATGGCGACAGCGGCGCCTATGCTCAGCACCTGAATCAGACGCGCATGCGCGCCATCGAAAACGACCGCTGGCTGTTGAGCGCTACGAACACGGGGGTGACGGCTTCGATCGATCCCTATGGTCGCACTGTGGCGCGGCTGCCTCGCAAAGAACGAGGCGCGCTGGTGGCTCCGTATGCCCTCACCTCCGTAACCACGTTCTACACGCGCCACGGCGACTGGTTCGCGTGGCTGTGTGCGATAATTTCAGCAGGGGCGCTGGTCATGCGCTTCGGGCTTCACACAAAAACAGGCAAGAAGGCAGAACCCTCCTCATGAATCAAGAGTTGGAACAGGAATACGGAACGTTGAGCAAGAAGGTACGCGAACTCCGGGAGTATCTTTGACGCGGACAAGCTCCGTCCGCAACTAGCCGAAATCGAGAAGCAGTCCGCCGAGCCGAATCTGTGGTCGAATCCGCAGCGCTCGCCACAGGTGATGCGCGAAAAGAAGCGTCTGGAGCACTTGCTGGCCACAGACGCCGATCTAGCGCGCCGCGGCGACGATATTGCCGCCTACTTCGAACTGGCGAAGGAAGGCGAAAACGTCGCCGGCGAATTGCGCCGCGACGTCGACTCCCTGCGCGAATTGGTCGACAAACTTGAGACCGAGACCCTGCTCTCCGGTCCTAACGACGCGCTCAATGCGATTGTGACCATTCATCCCGGGGCGGGCGGCACGGAATCCCAGGACTGGGCCGATATGCTGCTGCGAATGTATCTGCGATGGGCGGAGCGGCAAGGATTCGAGACTGTGCTTTATGATTACCAGCCCGGCGAAGAAGCGGGTCTGAAATCGGCGACGTTTGCGGTGAATGGCGACTATGCCTTTGGTCTGCTGAGCAGCGAGATCGGCGTGCACCGGCTGGTTCGGATTTCTCCTTTCGACCAGGCCAAGCGGCGTCATACTTCCTTTGCCAGCGTTTTTGTTTCTCCGGAAATCGACGACAGCATTGAAGTGGTCATCAAGCCGGAAGATATTCGCACTGACACCTACCGTTCGAGCGGCAAGGGCGGGCAGCACGTCAACACAACGGATTCGGCGGTGCGCATCACGCACATCGCTACCGGTCTGGTGGCGAGCTGCCAGAATGAACGCTCGCAGCACAAGAATCGCGAACGTGCCATGAGCATGCTGCGCTCCAAGCTTTACGAATTCGAGATGGAGAAGAAGCGCGCGGCCACGAAGAAGATTGAAGACTCGAAACTCGATAACGACTTCGGCTCGCAGATTCGGTCTTATGTGCTGCAGCCTTACCGCATGATCAAAGATCACCGCACCAAGACCGAGGTCGGTGACGTGGACCGGGTGCTCGACGGCGATTTGCAGCCCTTCATCCGGGCGTATTTGCTGGCGCGGCGCGGGGAGAAACAATCGTGAGCGCGAAACCGGCAAGAGCGCCGGCAAAACAGAAATCGGTGAAGCTTGGTCCGCAGTTCCTGCGAGCGCTTAGTTTTGCCGCCGAGAAACATGCTGGGCAGACGCGCAAGGCGTCGACGATTCCCTATATCGCGCACCTGATGGGAGTTGCTTCGCTGGTGCTCGAATTCGGTGGCGATGAAGATCTGGCAATCGCGGCGCTGTTGCACGATGTGGTGGAAGACTGCGGCGGCGCACCCATGCTGAATGAAGTCCGGCGGCGGTTCGGGAGCCGGGTGGCGAAGATTGTGGATGGTTGCACGGACTCTGATACGTATCCCAAGCCGCCGTGGCGGGAACGCAAAGAAACCTATATCCGGCATTTGAAGAGTGCCGATGCGGAGACCAGGCTGGTCTCTGCTGCGGACAAGCTGAACAACGTGCGCTCTATTGTTTCCGACTACCGCGAGGTTGGAGAATCGGTCTGGGAGCGCTTCACGGGCGGGCGCGATGGAACTCTGTGGTATTACCGGTCTTTGTTACAGGAGTTTCTTCGTAGCAAGCCGAACCGGTTGATTCGAGAATTGGAACTTGCGGTCCGGGAACTTGAAGGCGCGGCTAATCCGGCGGGTCGTCAGGTCCTTTCCTCGTCCCCGCAAGTTCAGGAGGTGAACTCATGCCGCGGACGATCGATTTAATTCGCTCCTCCAAGCTGCCGTCGAACATGATGCAGTTTGCGGCCAAGGGCGCGCTGCAAGTTGCGCCCGACGAAAACATTGAGATTCTGGTTTACCTTGCCAAACACAATAAGATTTTCGGCGACACCGCCCGCCTGACTTTGGCGGGCTGGGACGAGAAGGCTTCTCTGGCTGCGGCCGCCGATCCGAAGACCGCGCGCGAAGTGCTCGACTACTTGATCGCGTCCGATAATCTCCGCCCCGCTCTGCTGCCCGCGCTGTTGGAGAACCCGTCCGTGCCGGATAGTCAGATAGCCAAGTTCGCTATCTCTGCATCGCGGGGATCCGTCGACGTCATGCTGCAGTGTCCGCGTGTACGGGCTTCGGTCGGCGTGCTGGAGGCCCTCCGGGCGAACCCATACCTGAAGGCCGAGCAGTCATCCGCCCTCAACAGTCTGTTGAATGCAAGCCAGAGCGAGGCGCCCGTTGCTGATTCAGGCGACGGGCCGCGAGTGGATGAAGCGGTTGCGGCGAAGCCCGGAGAACCCATCCACGATGCAACCTCCATCCCGGGCGACGAAGCCGGCGAAATTCCTGACGAAACGATTTCTGCTTATCTTGCCGAGCACGCGACCGAGATTGCCGCGGAGCTGGATAAGCCGTTCCAGCCGGTCGGCGGGATCGTAGATTTGCTGGGAACCGACTATTTCCCTGTCTCGGAAAACAAGGAGATGTCGGAGATTGCCGGCAGCGCGGAGAAAGTTGCGGCTGAGTCTGCCAGCGCCGCTTCCGCCGCGGCGGCGCTTTCGAAACCTGTTGCCGCTGCGATCCTGGAACCTGCCCGGCGTGATAACACGATGCAGAAGATCAATCGTCTTGATGTGAAGGGCCGCATCCAGTTGGCTTTGAAAGGCAACAAGGAAGAGCGGTCGATTCTGATTCGCGACGGCACCAAGGTGGTCGCGCTGGCGGTGCTCGATGCGCCGAAAATCTCCGACGGGGAAGTGGAAAAATTTGCTCTCCAGAAGAATGTACTGGAAGCGGTGCTGCGGCAGATTCCATTGAAGCGCCGCTTCATGAAGAATTACATCGTGGTGCGGAATCTGGTGTCGAACCCGCGCACGCCGCTCGATCTGGGATTAGGGTTGATGAAGCATCTGCAAATACAAGACTTGAAGAACATTTCCGCCAACAAAGAAGTTTCTGAGACCATCCGGAAGATGGCTATGAAGATGTATAAGCAGAGGCTGGATATAGCGAACAGGAAATAGGGGAAGCGGGCCGAACGCGCGATTACAGCGCCCAAAGAACGCGACGCTTCGCGCGGCTCGCCCAGATTCCCTCGACAAGCTCGGGAAAGGCTCTTCGCTGCGCACAGAACGCTTGCCTAGGATGACAATCAAAATGGCTTTTTCCCCGCAAACCGATTCGGTGACTGAACTCCTGAAACGCGCGAAAACCATCGCTGTGGTGGGGCTTTCGGACGATCCGTTGCGTCCCAGCCATGGGGTTTCGGCCTATATGCAGAACCATGGATACCGCATTATTCCGGTGAATCCGCAGATCGAGTCTTGCCTGGGCGAGAAGGCTTATCCTTCGTTGCTGGAGGTGCCGGAGAAGATCGATATCGTCAACATCTTCCGGCGGCCGGAGTTCGTGGAGGAAGTTGTGGACCAGGCGATTCAGTTGAAGGTTCCGGCAATCTGGATGCAAGAGGAAGTGATCCACGAGAAAGGTGCGGAGAAGGCACGCCGGGCTGGAATGTTCGTAGTGATGGACCTCTGCATGCTAAAGGAACACCGCGCGCGATACAGATAAGGTGGGAAAAAATAAGGTAGACTCTTGCCACGCGAGGACGCCCCCCTTGAATCTCGATGCAACGATCACACCCACCGAGCCTGTCCCACCGCCACAGCCGTCAACCATCCGGAAGATCTTCATCGGCAAAGACGGACTCCGCGCAGGCTGGAGCCTGCTCATCTTCATCGCTCTTTTCGCAGCCATTGCTTTCTGTGTAAACGTCATCGGCCACAAACTCCACCCGACTACTTCTGACACAGCGAAGACCCCATCGGAAATATCCATTCCGGGCGGGTTCCTCATGGAATCCATTCCCTTACTCATGACGCTTCTCGTCACTTGGATCATGTCGAAGATTGAGCGACGACCGAGCTCCGTCTACGGTCTCGGGGATAGACGGAAGCTCTCGCGCTTTCTCGCGGGCTTGGCTTGGGGAATGATCTGTCTTTCTCTGCTGATCATGACACTGTGGAGGACCGGACTCCTCGTCTTCGACGTCCGACTGCTTTTTGGCGGCGACGTTTTCCGTTACGGAACAATCTGGCTGGTCGGCTTCCTGCTGGTCGGCCTGCTCAAGGAGTACCTGACTCGGGGCTACCTTCAGTACACGCTCACCCGCGGCCTCGCCGGCCTTTACCAGTGGGCCTTCAAGACTCGCTACAGTATGGCGTTAGGTTTCTGGACTTCGGCCGTTATTTTTTCGGTTCTCTTCGGCCTCGGCCACAACAGCAACCCGGGCGAATCTCCGATCGGACTGCTCGCCGCCGGCCTGGCCGCGATGGTTTTTTGTTTCAGCCTCTGGCGCACCGGCTCTCTCTGGTGGGCCATCGGCTTCCACACTTCGTGGGACTGGGGCCAGTCATTTCTTTATGGCGTCCCCGATAGCGGAACCATGGTCCAGCAACATCTCCTCGCCACGCATCCTTTAGGCAAGCCGATTTTCAGTGGTGGAACCACTGGCCCCGAAGGCAGCATCTTCATTCTCGCCATTCTGGCCCTCGCCAGCCTCGTCATTCTCTTCACTCTCCCCCGCGCTGTTTATCGCGACACGCCCTCGATCTAATTTTGCCTTTGGGTATGTTTGTGCTGAGGGCTGGCCGCAATTGTGAGGATTGAAGCGCGATTCCGAGGAGTCCAGCGGCGCGCTGAGATTTCTACGGACCAGCCTTAACAAATACGACGCTGGCGTCGTCGCGCAGGGGCACGCCCTTGGCGAAGGCGCGAACATCGTCGAGAATGCTGACCGCCGAAGCACCGGAGCAGGAAACATGCTGGGTGAGCCGATCCAAACCGTATTCTTCTTCCGCTTCGTTGACGGCTTCGCTAATGCCGTCGCTATAGAAGACAAGCCGCGAACCCGGGCTGAGAGAGACCGTGTCTTGCGAATACTCCCCGCAACTCAAACCCAGCGGGAGTCCGCGCTCGGTATTGAGAAAACGTGTTCCAGTATCGTCGACCAGAAGCGGCTGCAAGTGTCCAGCGTTGGCGAATGTGACGCTGCAGTTCACGGGATCCAACACCGCATAAACGAGGGTGACAAACTTGCCTGCGGGAAAGTCCGCCACGAGCAAGCTATTCAGCTTGGTCAAAACCTCGCTCGGAGTGCAATAGGTTTCGGCCAGAGAGCGCAGCATCCCGCGTGTCGCAGACATGAGCAGCGCGGCAGCAGTGCCTTTCCCGGAGACATCAGCCAGCACCAGTCCCCATCGGCCATCGGGAAATGGGATAAAGTCGTACCAGTCTCCGCCGACAGCCTGGGCGGAGATGCTGAGGCCGGAAACGGCGAAACCAGGCACGTACGGAGACGCCTTCGGCAAGAGAGCTTGCTGAATGACGCGAGCCTCCTGAGCCTCGCGAGCCATGGCTTCGCGCTCTGAACGTTCCGATTGGAAGCGGCGTGCGTTATATATCGCGACGGCAATGTGATCGCACAACGCCTGCAGCATTCTGAGCTGTTGACGGGGGAAGGCGTCCAAGTCGGGATGAGACGCTGTGAACACCCCGACCAGGTGCTCACCAACACGAAGCGGGATCGCTACTTCAGAATGTGTCGATGGCTCGCAGGCGACATAGTACTCATCCTTGCGCACGTCGGGGGCATAGCGCATCTGGCCGGTTGAGGCGACGTAGCCGACCATCCCCTCTTGGCCAATCTTCAAGCGAAAACCTTTGCTATGCACGGAACAGCCGACGACGCCACCCATCACCATTTCACTGCGAGCTTCATCGTGAAGATAGACGCTGCTCTCCAGCAAGCCAAAGGAACGCGCTACATCATTCACGATATTGTCGATGAGTTGATCGAGGTCGAGGATTGAAGAGATCTTCTGTGCCGCTTTCTGCAGCTTCTGCAGATCTTCTACCTGATCGGCGAGCAACGGACGAACCGGAACGGCCTCGGCGGGGGCTGGACTTGGAATGGCAGTCATGTTCTTATAAGCCCCCTTTACCTGTAGGCAGGCGAAACCACAGTTTACGATGCTGTTAAGATGAGCCGCGGGCTGCTTAGGATTCTTTCTTGGGGCGTGAAGATGTTTTCCCCGCAGCCGGTGAGCGCAGCTTCTTGATCTCTTCCATCCGCTCGCGAATGCGCTTCTCGATGCCTTCGTTGGTGGGCCGATAGTAGATGCGATCCCGCAAGTTTTCCGGCAGGCATTGCATGTTGGCGACTTTGCCTTCCACGTCGTGCGCGTATTGATAATCTTTGCCGTAGCCCAGGCCTTTCATAAGTCCGGTGGGCGCGTTGCGCAGATGAAGCGGGACGGGTTCGGCGGCGGTTTGTTCGATGTCGTGCTGCACGTCGCCGTAAGCGGTATAGAGCGCATTCGACTTGGGCGCGACCGAGAGATAGACAACCGCTTGGGCCAGCGCAAGATTGCCCTCCGGCATGCCGATGAAATCCACGGCATCGCGCGCGGCCATGCAGAGTGAGAGCGCATTCGGATCGGCGAGGCCGATGTCTTCGACCGCCATACGCACCACGCGCCGGGCAATGTAGAGCGGATCTTCGCCTGCCTCGATCATGCGGCCGAGCCAGTAGAGCGCGGCGTCAGGATCGCTGTTGCGCACCGACTTGTGCAGGGCCGAAATCAGGTTGTAATGTTCTTCGCCGGCCTTGTCGTAGACCAGGGTGCGCTTCTGCAGCGCATCGCGAACGATTTCATCGGTGATCTCCGGTGGTTGCTTTCCCGACTGCTGTGCCAGTCCGGCGGCCACTTCCAGCACGTTGTAGGCGCTGCGCGCGTCGCCGCTGGTATAGCTGGCGATTCTCTTGAGGACATCGTCGGATGCGCGCACCTTCATAGTGCCTAGGCCACGCTCTTCATCCTTCAGGGCACGCTTGAGCAGTTGCACGATCTGGTCTTCGGTCAGCGGCTGCAACACGTAGACGCGGCAGCGCGAGAGCAACGCGGAGTTGATTTCGAACGAAGGATTCTCGGTGGTGGCGCCGATCAGGCGGATGTTGCCCTTTTCCACGTGGGGCAGAAAGGCATCCTGTTGGGCCTTGTTGAAACGGTGAATCTCATCGATAAAGACGATGGTGCGCGTGCCGTACTGGCGCGCGCGCTCAGCATCGGCCATTACCTGCTTGATCTCTTTGATTCCGGCGAGCACGGCGGAGAATTCGATGAACTCTGCCTTGGTCATGCGGGCGATGATCTTTGCGAGCGTAGTCTTGCCCGTGCCCGGCGGCCCCCAGAAGATAAGCGAGCCTGTATCGTCGCGGTCAATCTGCGTGCGCAGGGGCTTGCCCGGGCCGATCAGGTGCTCCTGGCCGGCGAACTCTTCGAGCGTGCGCGGACGCATGCGGTCCGCCAGGGGCCGCGTGCGGTCGGTGGCGCTATCGGCGCTCGGAGTGGGCTGGAAAAGTCCCATGGGGATTCATTTCACGACGGAGGCACGGAGACACGGAGAAAACCATTTGTAGTTTTTGTTTTTCTCCGTGTCTCCGTGCCTTCATGGTGATCCTTCATTTCTTTTGCCTTGCGGCTTCGTACAATACGATGCTCGCGGCCACGCCGGCGTTGAGCGATTCCACCTGCGGAGTGTGCGGAATGACGACGACTTCCTCCATTTTGGACATTACATCCCGTGGCAGGCCTGCGCCTTCGTTGCCGAAAAAGATCGCGGTCGCGCCTTTCAAATCTGATTGATCGAGTGGAGTTCCCTTGTGCGAGGAGGTCGCGATCAGGCGCACACCTTGTCTCCGCAACTTCTCTGAAACTTCTCCCAGCTTTCCTGCTGCTGACTTCCCATGCCCGTGAACCACGGGTAGGCGAAACACTGATCCCGCCGAGGCGCGAATCACCTTCGAGTTGAATGGGCTCACCGTGCCTTCGCCGAGCACCACGCCCGCGCTTCCAAACGCTTCGGACGAACGCAGAATCGTGCCCAGATTGCCCGGGTCCTGCAGGCCGGCCAACACGATGATCGGGCCTACCTGCAGCCGTTCTTTCTCCAAGACATCGTCGAGCGAAAACTCCTTGAGGCGCACCAGCGCGGCCACGCCTTGGGGAGATTCGCTGGGCACGAGGCTGTCGAATAACTTGTCAGGAAGCAGCAAGGTTTCGACCTGGGCTCCAATCTGCGGCAGCAAACGCTCGGCGCGGTCTTGCGAGGACTCGCGAAAAAATACTGCGCAGAAGCGCAGGCCGCTGCGGATGGCCTCTTCGAGGATCCGCAAACCCTCGATGGCGCAGTCTCCACCTTCGGTGAGTTCCGCGCGCGAAAACGCCTGGCGTAGTTGCTTGACCAGCGGATTGTGGCGTCCTTCAATGCGGCGAAGCCTGTGCTGCGGTTTGAGAGCGGTTTCGGAGGAGTCTCGCATCAATCGGTACCGGGGATCTGCACTGGGGATCGTCACTGCATAATACGCCGCTCGGAGTGCCTCAGTAACCGCGGTCTACCCGCCGCTCGGTAGCGTCCTAATAGTGCGCAGTGTTAGGACACTACCCGCCGCTCATCCGCCTTGAAGCCTTTGCCGTATTATGGTACGTTCCACGGACAAAATATTCCAAGGCGAAACATGCAGGAAGGGAGCGCCGTGCGCGCCGAGATACTGAAAATCAGTAGTGAAACCCCTGAGATTTCACTGGTGAAGTACGCCGCTGACCAGATTCGCGCGGGCGAGGTGCTGGGCATGCCAACGGACACCTTTTACGGGCTGGCGGCCGATCCCTTCAACCTGCGCGCCGTCGACCGCGTTTATGACATCAAGACCCGCTCGCGTCACAAACCCCTCTCGCTGCTCATCGAAAACATGGATCAGGCGGAAGAACTGGCCAAGGCGCTCCCCGAGGAATTTTACGCGCTGGCGCGCCAATACTGGCCGGGACCGCTGACCATCATCGTGAAAGCCGGATCACGCCTGCCCCTGAAGGTGACTGCCAACACTGGCAACGTGGCCCTCCGAGTGCCAAACGCAAAGATACCGCTGGCCGTCGTAGCGGCGGCGGCCATTCCGATCACCGCCACATCGGCAAATCTGAGCGGCGCGACGGAGTGTACCAGCGCCGAGCAGGTGCGCGACCAACTCCAGGGCAGGATCAGCATTATCGTGGACGGCGGAACTTCGCCGCGCGATATCGCTTCCACCATTATTGACCTGACCGATGAAGGGGCGCGCTGGCGTGTCATCCGCGAAGGAGCGATTCCAGCGGAAGAAATCTCCACTTTCTTTGCCAAAGGATGAGCGACGATTCTGCTGACCGTCATCTGCGACGCCGATGGCTGCTGCGGCTCGAAGCGCTCGGGCTGGCGGTCTTGGTTTCATTCCTGACGCTGACCGGGATTCGCATCGTGCGGGAGGGATCGCTGCAGGAGCTACACCCGGCGGACGCCATCGTCGTGTTCGGCGCCGCGGAGTATGCCGGCCATCCCTCGCCGGTGTTGCGCGCGCGGCTTGATCACGCATTCGATCTTTTCCGCCAGGGTATCGCGCCTGTCGTCATTACCACCGGGGGGGCCGCGTCCGACCCCAGCTTCAGCGAAGGCGGCGTGGGCAGCAACTATCTGGAGCACCGCGGAATTCCCGAGCGCAGCCTGATCGCCGAGACCCAGGGCTCCGACACGGCTCAATCGGCGGTGCGTGTGGCTGTAATCATGCGAGCGAATGGGCTGCACAGTTGCGTGGCGGTCAGCGATGCGTATCACGTGTTCCGCATCAAGAAATTGCTGGAGCACGAGGGCATCGGTCCCGTGTATGTCGCGCCCCGGCCCGACTCGCGTCCGCACGGCGCTGTGCAGCGAGCTTACGCCGTGTTGCGGGAAGCATGCAGCTATTTGCTGTGGAAGCTGGGAATGTCGTAGATGAGTTTCCGGTTTCTACCTTCCAGCGCTTGGGGACACTAACGATGAAGACGAAACAAGCTAAGGGGTTGGAAGATGGTGAGCAGGCCTTGGGGAAAGGCGAACCAAATGCTAGCCCAGAACACGTAAAGGCGCAAGATGCAGGATTTTGCAAACTTCAAAAAGTATCGATGCCGTTGGTAGTACGAACCTTGAACCAGTCGTAGTGGAGACCGTAGCGCCCGATGCCGCTGCGGACCTTGATAAACACATGCTGAATTCGTACCTCGAGAGCCATATTCTTGCCGATGGTGTACTGGTCGTGCCGCACGCCAATATACTCGGCCCGGCGGCGCTTCTCACAGCTCTGGTAGTCGCCGGCTTCCCTGCAAAGCTCGTTTCCGTTGCTGAAGTTCTCTTCCCGCAGGCTGTTCACCACCTGATTTTGCTGAATCGCGGCCGCTAAGTCCTGGTCGTATCTCTCGAACCAGGCCTGCACCGCTGCTTCCGTCTCCTCCTTGGTGTGACTCGCCTTGTACTGAGCGATCGCCGCAATGATTTCGTCGGCGTTTTCCGCGCCCTCCATGCGAAGCCGGGGAAGCGCATTCGCGATCGCATTCATGTCGTCTTCCGTGATCACTTTCTTGGCCCGCAGGGAGGTTGGCTTCTTGGAGTTCCGAACCACACTGCCGAGTGGCTGCTCGATTCCCGTGGATGTCGGTTCCGGCACGGCAGGCGCAACCGGCGCCGGTCGCTGCGCGACGGAGGCCGAGGCGAGAAGCGCGACAACAAACGCTCGCAGCGGGCATCTCCGCAAACAGGCAAAAGATGACACAAGAATGGTCACACCAAATCGTAGCCGCCGGTTTCAACGGGAAAAAGATGACCAAAGTTCTGTGAACTCGTGACTTGAGGGAGTTTCCGGTTTCGGGTTATTAGGGAAAGTACCAGCGATAGGATGCCGGGACTGGAAACTAGAAACTAAGAGCCGCCGTTCTACCAGCCATTTCTCTCCCGAAGAGAAGTGATGTGGGCCACGTGATGGCGTCCGTGCCAGGCGTAGAGCGCCAGATTCTTTTCCAGACTCATAGGGCCGAGCTCGGGATGGCGAAACGTACGTTTCCAGTCTTCTGGTTGGAGTGAACGCAGCAGACGCACCCACCGATCGTGCAAAGAATCCAGCAACGCCAGCGAGACTTCCACCGGAGTAGCCTGCGTGTCGGCCAGCCGTGCCCAGCGGTCTTCGTCGTAGGGCTTGATCGTCGGTTCATCTTCAGTAAGAGCCAGCTTGGTGCGGATATAGGCGTTGAGATGGCTGTCCGGCACGTGGTGAGCAACCTGGCGTACGGTCCAGCCATCAGGACGGTAAGGCGTGTCGAGTTGCTGGTTCGAGAGCCCTTCTACGGCTGCGCTCAGGCGGGCGGGCGCCTGCTCGATTTGTTGGAGGAGTTCTTGTCTCTGATCCGGTGTGGGTGATCCTTGATAAGCAAACTTGCCGATGGGATAGCGCAGGTCGTTCATTGTATCCTCCGGTCGAAAGGGTTTCCTCACAGATGATTCGCGGCACGCGGAAGGTGCAAGGAAGCTGTATCCTGCTGTTTTTGAGCGCTCCTCACTCCATGGCCGTGCGCCTCGGGGGTGCCTCCGTTAGCTGCTTAGCAAGCACGACGAACTCGGAGAGTTTCTCCGTCGATTCGACACCCCATGGCCGCTCTATTGTGATGCGCACAAGCTCGCGACCTTCTGGATCGTGCCAGGCGTCCAGGATTTCGCACGCAACCCCTCCTGGCTGCGGGTATTTCGTATTGTGGTTCAATGGATCGAGAGTTGGATCCATGCTGAAGATCGGTATCTTGTCGACGAGGGTGTGTCGACGACTCTCGGCGTCCATGAACTCACACTCGATCCATCCGGGGAAATGTTCGCCATCAACGCAGCGTACAATATGGACGGCAAGTTCTTTCATGGACACGGTTCCCGCAAGAGCCTATGGGCAATCGGAATAAGACTACATTATCGTGGCGACACGTTCAGCTTTCTGAAAGAGATAGCTTGCGGGTTCTTAATCTGCTGGAGAAGCCACCTGTGCCGAACGCGATTATTGCTGGCCGCCGCCCGGGCATTGCCAGAGAAGTAGTCCCTCGATATCCCTAGAACCCGCTTAGTTAACTACAACCCCTAGGGCTCCCACTCTCCCAGCCCCATTCCCCCTGGCTTCGCATTTCGGTTCCTTGTGCCCTAAGATTTGTGCATCTAAGGCTCGTTTGTAGGCTAAACTCGCAATTCTGGGCACTTTAGGCGTCTACCGTCCAGTTGCCGGGGCGTGATAGCATCCCGGTGAACGGAGAGGAACTATGGCAGCTTCGGTCTGGTCTGGACACTTAACTTTCGGCCTCATCTCCATGCCTGTGCGTTTGTTTTCGGGCGCGCGCAGTAGCGGCATCTCTTTCAACATGCTGCATCGCACGGACAAATCCCGGCTCAAGCAGCAATACATCTGTCAGACGGAAGGCATCGTCGTCGATCGCGCCGACATGGTCAAGGGCTACGAGTTTCGCAAGGACGAATACATCATCATCGAGCCGGAAGAGATCAAGAAGATCGAGCCGCAGACGGCGAAGACCATGGAGATCCTGGAGTTCGTCAAGGCGGGCGATGTCGATCCCGTGTATTTCGAGTCGTCGTACTACATGCTGCCGGAAGAAGCCGGGCGGCGTCCTTACGCGCTGCTCACCAAGGCGTTAGAAGAGAGCGAGTATGTTGCCATCGCCAAGATCACCATGCACAACCGCGAGTACACGGTGTTCCTGCGGCCGCATGAAGGCGGACTGATGCTGCACACGATGTATTACGCAGAAGAAGTGAAGAAGGTGGAAGGCTTCGGCGCGCCCGATGTGGAGTTGAAAGAAGCCGAGGTAAAGGTCGCGCACCAACTTATCGAAGCGCTGGCGGACGAATGGGATCCCGAAAAGTACAAAGACAGCTTCCAGGAAAATCTGAAGAAGCTCATCGAGACCAAACTTGAGGGCGGGGAAGTGGCGGCGGTCGAGAAACCCAAGAAGCTTGCTCCGGTTATAGACTTGATGGCCGCTCTGAAGCAGAGCCTGGCGCAGATGGAAGGTAAGAAAAAGCCTTCGGCCACCGCCAAGTCAGACGAGCCAACGGCCGCCGTCGGCGGCAAGTCGCGGCGCGGACGCTAGGTCCGCTTCGGCTGCCGGGCTTCGGGCTTCGGCAACAGCCCCCTTCTGGCCGCCATCCTAATGTCTTCATATCTTCTTCCCGCGTGACGGCCATCTCTGGATATCCTCGCGGCCATCCAACTTGCCCAGTCGTTCACGCATCCCAGAAGAGCATTTAGCCAAAGCCCGAAGCCCGAAGCCCGGCACGGCAGCCGAAAGCTCTTCCGGCTCACTAGCGCTATTGTGGCCCAGCCGTTAGAATGTTTAATTCCTCGCAGCGTAGAGCCAGAATTCTTCCATTGGAGTGTCGATGAGTCTTCGTGCGGGCCGGTTGGCGGCCATGGTGGTTCCAATCCTGCTATGGATGGCTTGCGGGCAGGTATACCGTCCGGTGGTGATTCCTTGTTCTTCGGGAGGAGTTCCCGGATGCCCGGCGGAACCAGCTCCGACTCCGGCGGGTTTCCATGCCGTCTTTGGCATTAGTACCAACGTCCCCAACAATCCGGGCGGAGCCATGCAGATTGATGTCGCGGGGGACTCCATCATCGCTGAAACGCCCACATCGAGCCAGAGTGCTCCCAACCTTGGCGCGAACCCTACGCACGCGGCCGTTCTTCCCAACAATTCAAGATTGTTGATCGCGAGTGCGGGCAGTGTTGAAGGCGGCGTCGACGTGGTTTCGTCCGTTGCCCCAGCCTTCCAGTCCACCACCGCGACCGGATTTGGTCCCGTTAGTACGATCAACTTGGCTGGCCAAACCTCCAGCACCAGCATTACCGCCATCAGCGAGTCCGGCAATTTAGTCACGGTCACGCTGAGCGCGCCCTTGACCGTCCCAGTCGGTTACACGGTCGTCATCGCAAATGTGGTCATTCCGAATTGCAGCCTAAGCTCGCAACCGCCCTGCAATCCCAACGCCTACGACGGCGCCTTTACGGTTTTGTCGAATAACGGGACCACCATCACGTACTCGAATCCGAACCCCAGTCTTGCGGCAGCATCCGGCGGAAGCGCTACGTTTCCGTCGCAGCCGGTGTTTCTCAACAGCACGCAGAACAACGCGATGTACGTGGCGAACTACAACACGAATTCGGTTTCCGCCATCAACACCACGTCGAATGTGGTCAGCAATAGCGCGCCGGTAGGATCGCACCCCGTGAGTCTGGCCGAGACGCCAAACGGCCTCAAGCTCTACGTGGCCAACCAGGGGGACAACACGGTCAGCAGTTTGAACGTCCAGACTCTGACGCCGAATATCGTGACTGTTCCCGCTGGGATTACGCTGACGACTCCCATCTGGGTGTTGGCCCGCGGCGATAGTCAGAAGGTGTACGTGCTGACGCAGGGCAACACGCAACTCGCAGGGCAGTTGGTCACGATCGACACGGCTACCGACACTGTTACGAGCAGTCTTCCCGTAGGGGCCGGGGCCAACTTCATGCTCCTCGATCCGCGCCTGAACCGGCTGTACGTGACAAATCCTGCCACCGGCACGGTGTACGTATTTTCCGATACCGGCGGAGCCAACGACACTCCAATCCAGCTGGCGGCCATCTCTTTCGCCTCAGGTTCAGCTCCGTGTCCCTCGGGATGCTCGCCCACTTCAGTGACCGCCCTGCCGGATGGCAGCCGGTTTTATGTGGCCAGCTACCAGACAGCGGCGGCTTGTCCTGACCCATTTGTCGGTTCCTCTGCTGCCTGCGTGATTCCTGGCCTCACCGTCTTTGACGGCAACAGCCTCACGCCAAAATATCCGAACGCGCCCACCCTGACTTTGCTGACTTATCCGCCATTTGCGGCGGATGTCGCCACCAGCCGGTATCAATATGCCGTACCGCCGGTTGCTAATTGCGTTTCGCCGGTGCTGCCTGCGGTGTACGCGCCGGGCGCCACGCGCTTCCGCGTCTTCACTACGGCCTCCGTAGACGGCAGCCATGTCTATGTGAGCATGTGCGACGCCGGCGCCATAGCTGATATTAATACCACCGACAGCAACACCAACAACACGGGCGGCGGCGGCGCTCCGGCCGATGCGCTGGTTACCGATCTGCCCGCAGCCTATGGAGTCTGCGCGCAAACCAGTTGCAATAGCGTCGCGTCGATTACGGCATTCTCGATTACTTCGAACACTGTTACGTTCCAGGCTGCGAACACGTTTACTCCAGGGCAGAGAGTTTCAATCTCGGGATTGATGACGGGGACTTACCTGAACGGAGTCACGTTGACAGTGCTGGCGACGGGGCTTTCGGCTTCACAATTCGAGTGCGATTTCACCAACGCCGATATGGGCTTGACCAGCGATTCCGGCAGCGCGATCCCAGTGCCGCCGCTGCAAACACCGATTTTCCTGCTGACGGGACAGTAGGGACGGGCATCGCCCACGGATACAAGAAACAGCGTGGACTAACGCACTCTTGTCATCCCTCGCTTCGCTCGGGATGACAGCTCATATCGGGAGATACGAACTTGAATCCGCCCTAATTTCGGGCAGCGACTTCTTCTTTTTGGATATCCCGCGCCGCGTAATGTGAGTCGACATATTCATCGAGAATCTCGATGAACTCCGCGACAATGCGATCACCCTTCAGCGTGGTGAACAGGCGTCCATCCACGTAGACCGGGGCTTTCGGTTCTTCGAAGGTTCCCGGGAGGGAGATGCCGATGTTGGCGTGCTTCGATTCTCCCGGGCCGTTGACCACGCACCCCATGACTGCCAACTTCATTTCTTCGACGCCTACATATCGGCCTTTCCAGGCTGGCATCTGCTCGCGCAGGTAAGTTTGAATCTGCTCGGCCATCTCCTGGAAGAAGGTGCTGGTGGTGCGTCCGCAGCCGGGGCAGGCCGTGACTTGCGGGATGAAGCTGCGAATCCCCATGGATTGCAGAATCTGCTGCGCCACGCGGACTTCCTCAGTCCGGTCGCCCCCGGGGGCGGGCGTCAGCGATACGCGGATGGTGTCGCCGATGCCTTCCTGAAGCACCACCCCCATAGCCGCGGCAGATGCGACCACGCCCTTTGCTCCCATGCCAGCTTCGGTCAGGCCAAGGTGCAGCGGATAGTTGCAGCTGGCGGCCAACGCGCGGTAGACGTCGATCAGATCCTGCACGCCGCTGACTTTCGCGCTCAGGATAATCTGGTCGGGACGCAGGCCGAACTTCTGTGCCAGGTCGGCGGAAGTCAGCGCGCTCACCACCATCGCTTCCATGGTGACTTCGCGGGCGTCTTTCGGGTCTGCAAGCGCGGAATTCTCGTCCATCATACGGGTGAGCAGGGCTTGGTCAAGCGATCCCCAGTTCACGCCGATGCGCACCGGCTTCTGGTACTTCACAGCGACTTCAATCATGGTGCGGAAATTTGAGTCGCCGGTACGTCCAATGCTGGCGTTTCCAGGATTGATTCGGTACTTCGCAAGATCGCGTGCGCACTCGGGATATTTGGTGAGC
Organism: uncultured Acidobacteriaceae bacterium; assembly: GCA_963771895.1. Classification (GTDB taxonomy): domain Bacteria; phylum Acidobacteriota; class Terriglobia; order Terriglobales; family Acidobacteriaceae; genus Sulfotelmatobacter. Next base: position 26,230 of record CAVYVQ010000045.1, read on the forward strand.
AGGACGTGGCCGTTGTAATGGAAGTCGCCGATGATAGGCACTTGCAGGCCCTGCTTGTCGAGTTCCTCGACAATGCGGGGAACGGCGGCCGCCGCCTCTTCGTTGTTGACCGTGACACGCACCAGTTCGGACCCGGCGCGGGCCAGCGCCGCACATTGCTGCACGGTCGAAGGGATGTCGGCCGTATCAGTGTTCGTCATTGACTGCACCACAATCGGTGCATCAGAGCCAACGCGCACGCCCCCGACGACGGCTGTAACGGTCTTTCTGCGTGGAATACCGCGTGGAATCGTAGCCATGGGAGCCTTTATTTTAACACGCGGTAAGATCTCCTACCTGAGCACAGTTCCTGACCGCGAGTACGACTGGTAATGCGGGCCGCCCTGTGAATTCTATAAGGAAGAAGCCGAACCAAAACGTCCCATCGACGCGGGCGGACAATTGACGATAGCGCTCAAAACCCCTCGGTGAATGTTATGGCAATGTCCACGCCGTAGGATGCCAGGGCTGTATCTCCGTCCAGCAAAGCTGGCTGATGCCGCTGAACCACGCCCGGGATTCTCCGGTGTGGAACAACTTTTCCCTTTTCCGTGGAAGTGTATTCCGTTTCCGATGGATTCTTGATTACGGTCGTAACGTCCAAGGTAACGGTAAAAGTAATCTTGTGACAACGCGATGTTTGCCGAGTTCTCCTCTGCTGCGAGGACTGAAGCTTGAGCTAAGTTGTCTCGTTACTAGGAATTACGAGACGCAAGTTGGCGTCGAATGCCCGGGCAGCTTCTGACGCAGCGCAATTCTGAAGCTGGCATAGCGATTGCACTGTCCCTTACCTAAGACCGAGAAAGGTGCGGTCACAGGGCCACAAGCTTGATGATCACAGAGAAAAAACGGAAACTGATATCTCTCGCGTCTATCGCCCTTATCTTTCTTTTGCTCTTGTGTGTAAGTTGCGGTGGCAATCCGACGCCAGCTGCCGCAAAGCCCGCGTCACCTTTTCTTTCTTCGATCACATTGACTCCGCAGACTGCGTCGGTACAGGCGGGGGTTACTCAACAGTTCACCGCCACGCCTAAAGACCAGTACGGCAATTCCATAGCAAGTGGTCCTCTGACATTTGCCAGCAGTGACACGGCAATCGCTACCATCAGTGCAACTGGGTTGGCCTCAGGGATAGCGGCAGGTACCTCGAACATCACAGTAGCCTCGGGCGGTCTTAGCACATCCGCGCTGCTTACGGTGACCCCGCCGCCGAACTTCACGCTTTCCGTCACAGCGGGCACTCTGATCGTTGCTCAAGGAAGCAGTGTCCAAACCACGATTACGGTCAATCCCACAGGCGGTTTCACGAGCAGCGTAAGCCTGGCGGCCTCGGGCCTGCCCAGTGGCGTGACCGCCTCATTCACCTCAACCAGCGCAACCACAAGCACCTTGACCCTGACGGCAAGCACCACGGCCACCACTGGCGCGACAACCGTAATGATCACCGGCACCGCCGAAGCTTTGACGCCGCAAACCACCACGATTGACCTCGTGGTTGACCTATTCCCCCCCGTATTAACGAAGATCAGCGTATCGCCAGCGTCAGCGTCCATCCAAATCGGCAGCCAGCAAAGCTTCACCGCTCAAGGGTTCGACCAGTACAACAAGCCCATGCGAGGCATTACATTCACTTGGGCGACGAACAGCAACTGCGTCACCCTCCATGCGTCTTCTGCCACAGGAGTATGTAAGGGCACAGCAAACATCGTTGCCTCGGCACAGGGTGTCAGCAGCTCCCCTGCGTTGTTGACCGTGCTTCCACCGCCGCCCGTGTTGACGACCATAACTTTGACTCCCGTGAACCCTTCTATTCTTACCACGGGTTCTCAGCAGTTTGCTGCCACTGGGGTCGACCAGTACGGAAATCCGATGAGCGGGATCACGTTCACGTTCGCCAGCAGCAACCAAAGTGTGGCGACCATCAGCGCCGCCGGATTGGCCACGGGCGCGAGGGGCCCTACCGGGGGGACAAGCACCATCACCGCTTCGTCGGAGGGAATCACTTCCAGCACAACCCTGACCACCACTAGGCCCCCGGCCACATTGACGACAATGACCGTGACGCCGTCGACAGCGACCGTGCGAGCCGGCAGTTCAACGTCGTTTGCAGTAACCGGATTAGATCAGTTTGGCCTTCCTATGTCCGGACTCACCTTCACGTGGGTGAGTTCTAATCCAAACATCGCTACTGTAAACGCCCTCAACGGCGAGGGTCAGAACACCGCAACCGCGACTGGCGTCGCGCAGGGCGGCGGCACGGTAACCATCACGGCCAGTGCCCAAGGGATCAGTGCACCACCAGTACAACTGACTGTAACCCCGGCCCCTCCCGCGCTGACAACTATCAGCATCACACCGACGAATGCGTCGATAAATGTCGGTTCGACTCAGGCGTTCACCGCGTCTGGTACAGATCAATTTGGTGCGCCGTTTAATCTTCCTTCTGTTCAATTCAGCAGTGAGAATCCAGGCATCGCAACGGTGAACGGCAATGTCGCTACCGGAGTTGCTGCCGGCATCGCGCAAATTACCGCTACCTCTGGCTCTGTGACAGGGCAGGTATTCTTGACCGTCACCACGCCGCCTCCGCCTCCTCCCGCTCCCCCTGTAATTACCCGGCTATCGCCTCCTCTGGCTTTGGTAAGCACCAATGACCTGACCTACCTCACCATCACGGGCAGCAACTTCGCTACCGGGGCCACGGTCAATTTCGGATCGAACATTCTCACCCCTGTTTCCATCACCTCCAATACCGTCACCGTCACCATTCCCGCCGCTGAGTTAACAGCCGCTGCCAACATTCCGGTCACAGTGTCGAACCCCGCGCCCAAGGCTGCGACTTCCGCACCTTTGTTCTTCTTGATCACTGCCAACGGTTTCGTCTCCATCGACTTCGACGATGGCTATCAGTCCATGTACGACAACGGTCTGCCCATCTTCGACGCCGCCGGGATAAGGACCACACAATACATCATCACAGGCAACACGCTCGGCAATACCATCGTTAACCCCGACCTCGGGCCAGTAGGTGTTGGTAACGTAGGCTTCGTCACTTGGGACGAAGTCCAGACCATGGCAGCGCACGGGCACGAGATTGGTGCTCACACCCGCACGCACCAATCCCTATCCACCCTCTGCCAGGTACCCGCATGCGCGGTAGCTGACACCTTAACGAACGAGATTAATGGGTCGAAAGCAGACTTGATTGCGCAGGGACTTAATCCTCTTACCTTCGCCTACCCGTATGGGGACTATGGGTACCCGAATAGCGCAATAGGACTCGCGGTGCAGAACGCCGGGTTCTTGGGCGCACGCGATTCCGACGCAGGTTACAACGGCCATCACTCCGGACACGGGAAGATATTGCCCTACTATTTGTGGTCCCAGGCCGGAGAGACAGACCTCAACACCACGCTCGCCAACCTGACGGGGTACATCGACTACGCGGTTGCGAACAGGTTGTGGCTGATCATCCTGCTGCATCGCGTTGACGACAATACACCAGATGACGTGTCTATCAGCATCAGTTCAATCATACTGCAAGGAATGGTTGACCACATTGTGCAGACCAACGTGAACGTCGTCACCAATTCCGAGGGGTTGGTTATCGAAAACCTCAACGGTCAGACGCAGCCGTTTGCATTTCCCGATTAGTAACTACGATTTTCTTACACCAGCTGCCCTGCGCACGCTCCAGGCTCCCAAGCCGGCTTCCAGGAAGGGTGGGGCCGGTTTTCCCGCTGCCACATCCTAACCCCGCCGTGCATTGACTTGACATAGCTCAGTCCCTAATATAACCGAGGCATCCTCCTTTGATCGGCCAGACCATATCGCACTATCGCATCATCGAGAGAATTGGGGGCGGCGGGATGGGCGTCGTCTACAAGGCCGAGGACACTCGGCTGCGTCGCCTGGTTGCCCTCAAGTTCCTGCCTGATGCAGTCGCCAAAGATCCTCAAGCCCTCAGCCGCTTTCAGCGCGAAGCCCAGGCTGCTTCCGCCCTGAATCATCCGAACATCTGCACCATTTACGACATCGGCCAGGAGAGTGCGCAAGCCTTCATCGCCATGGAGTATCTGGAAGGCTCGACTCTGAAGCACATGGTGGATGGGCACCCGCTCAAGATCGCACAGCTGCTCGAACTGGGCATCCAGATTTCAGACGCGCTGGATGCGGCTCACTCCGGCGGAATTGTGCACCGCGACATCAAGCCTGCGAATATCTTTGTCACCCAACGAGGTCAGGCCAAGATCCTCGATTTTGGTCTGGCGAAGCTTACCCCGCACGGAAACGATGCCACTGTGGGATCCATGACTGCGCTCAGCGCCGACCAACTCACTACTCCGGGAACGGCGATGGGAACGATTGGGTATATGTCACCCGAGCAGGCGCGAGGCGAACCCCTCGACCTTCGCACCGATTTGTTTTCTTTCGGCGTCGTGCTGTACGAAATGGCTACGGGCAAGCAACCCTTCTCGGGAGCTACCTCAGCCATTGTCTTTGAAGCGATTCTGAACAAGATTCCCGCCCCCCCGGTCCAGTTGAATCCGGGACTGCCGGCTCAGATGGAAGTTATCTTGAATAAGGCGTTGGAAAAAGACCGGGAGCTGCGCTGCCAGAGCGCGGCCGAACTTCGCGCGGACCTGAGGCGCCTCAAACGGGATAGCGAGAGTTCCCGCTTGGGGAGCGGCGGAGTTGCCGCGGTAGCAGTGGCGAGCGGTGCCCAGGAAGCTCCCGTCTCAGTGCGGGAGAAGGTTCACAAGAGCGGCCGGCTCCTTCCGGTTCTGCTGGTCTGCGGTTTTCTGATTACGCTGGCAGTTGGATTGGTGGCGGGCAAGCGTCTGTGGGGAGGCTCTTCGACCAGCGCGCCGCTTTATCACGAGATCACTTTCCGGCGGGGCGAAATTCGCTCGGCACGGTTCGCACCGGACGGGCAAACAATCCTGTACAGCGCCGCATGGCAGGGAAATCCAGTCGAGATATTTTCCGCTCGTCAGGGTACCGTCGAATCGCGTTCGCTCGGGCTGGGGCGGGCCGAGCTTCTTGCGGTTTCGGCGACGGGTGAGATGGCGCTCGCTTTAGGAAGTCATCCCGTAGGAACCTGGGTAAATGTAGGTACGCTTGCGAGAGCGCCACTGGCGGGGGGCGCGCCGCGCCCGATTCTCGAGGACGTCGAATGGGCCGATTGGTCACCTGATGGAAACAGTCTGGCCGTGGTGCGCAACGTGGGCGGCCGGGACCGGTTGGAGTTCCCTATCGGCAAAATCCTTTACGAGACCAGCGGTGGTTGGATCAGTTATCCCCGCGTTTCCCCCAAGGGCGACTTCGTCGCCTTCATTGACCATGGCAACCAGGGAGACGACGGCGGTGCGGTGGCTGTAGTTGATCTGTCTGGCAAGGAGAAGAAGCTCACGCGTGACTGGTACGGTACGCAGGGCCTCGCCTGGTCCGTTGACGGACAGGAGGTCTGGTTCACCGCCAGTGAATTAGGAGTGGATCATTATCTTTCCGCCGTTAGTCTGTCGGGGAAAGAACGGCTGGTAACACGGATACCCGGTACGTTGGTGGTGTTCGACATATGGCGCGACGGACGGGTGCTGCTGGCTCGCGCCGGGCGTCGCCGCGAGGTGATGTCTCTCTACCAGGGTGAGACCAAAGAACGGGATCTCTCGTGGCTGGACTATTCCTATCCCGCGGATATTTCTGCCGACGGCAAGACCGTTCTTTTTGACGAGGAGGGAGTTGGCGGCGGAGTGCAGTATGGGAATGCGCAAGAACTGACCTACGCCGTGTACATCCGCGGCACAGATGGTTCCTCCGCGATTCGACTTGGCGAAGGAGCTGCCGACGCTCTCTCCCCGGACCAAAAATGGGTCATCGTTCAAACTCCAGGCTCGGTCCAACAACTTCGGCTGCTGCCTACCGGTGTAGGTGAAACTCAGCCGCTGACCAACGATTCCATCAACCATCAGTGGGCACGTTGGTTCCCTGATGGCAAACGCTTCGCCTTTTCTGGGAATGAACCGGGGCACGGAGTGCGCATCTATGTGCAGAACGTTTCCGGAGGAGCACCAAAGGCGATTTCCCCGGAAGGGGTCGATGCCAACCAGTTTGCGATTTCGCCGGATGGCCAGTCAGTCGTGGGGATCGGTCCCGACCAAAAAGGGTACTTCTACCCTTCGGCAGGAGGCGAGCCTCGAATCGTCAACGGTCTGGAACCGGGAGATCTGCCGATCAGTTGGAATCAAGACGGCCGCTCGATTTATTTCTACCGGACCGGTGAAGTGCCCGCCAAGATTTACCAGGTGGAACTAGCTACTGGAAAAAAGACACTCTGGAAGCAGGTCGTTCCGGTCGATCCCACTGGTGTTTCTACCATTGGACCTGTCCTGATGACACCGGACGGGAAGACCTATGCCTATGGTTTCCATCGAACTCTCGGAGACCTCTACCTGGTGGAAGGCCTGAAGTAGATTCCCATTCTTTATGCTTCTCGCGCGGCGGGGGCAAAGCCCTCCTCGGGAGAATGACTACGGCATCCGGCCCATCAGCCCCGGGCAACATCAGCCGCTCGGTCTGTGAATTTCTCACGGGAAATAAATTTTCGCCGCGTCTGGTAGAAGGGGATGGCCTTGCAGATCAACCTAGATTACAGATCAATTTTTTTCGCCCGATCCGCTGGAAAACCGCGCCCAGCAAGGGTTTCGCAAAAGTGGACTTTGTAAAATCTGGTTTTCAAAGAACTTAGATATCAAAATCTTGATAATAGGCGACTTAGGGACGCGACTTTTGGCCTCTCCCAACCGTCACGGCCTCGACCATTGTCGCGCGGTCTTGAATTGCGGCACAAGGTCAGATGTCACAATGAGGTTGTGGAAATCCGGCGAAGGTGAGCTTTTTCTTGGGTCGGATCCGCGCGGCTGGCTGCATGTATTCGATGCCCTTCCGGTGTCAGATACTACAGGAGAAGAACATGCTTCAACGATTTATTTTCGGTTTGCTGTTGTGTGCGTCTGCATTCGCTCACGCTACCACCTCACTCGATGCTAGTTTTATCGCAAAAACGACCGTCTTCTTTTTTGGCGCTGATCCAAGTGGCAATGTAGAGAAAAGCCGGTTGATCGCAACGGGTTTCCTGGTTACAGTGCCTAATCGCCAAGGTCAGGATACGTACTACTATCTTGTGACGGCTAGGCACGTTGTTGATCCGGAATGGGCGGGTTGTAGGACGCATAACCCTTCTCGTCTTTTCTTGAGGGTCAATAACATGCATTTTGATTCGCACCAGTCAGAGACTGGAGTTAGTTACTTACCTGTCGACTTATTGCGCCATGGCCAGCGAACATGGACCAAGAGTGAAGACGATACGGTCGACGTTGCGGTTCTGGGAGCGCCTCGCGAGTTGCTGAGCGGCCAATACGATGTCAGGTTCTTGAGGGTCCGGAATTTCGGAAAGCCCGAAGAGATAGATAAGCTCGGAGTGAGCTCCCAGACTGCATCGGCAGGATTGGTTCCGGGCGTTCAAGGCAAACGGCGCAACAATCCCGTTTTCCATTTCGGCAAGGTTGCCAGCATACCGGACGAAGAAGGCATTTTTCAGTGCGTAACCGGATCTCCCATTAAGCATCTCAAAATATGGTGGTTGGCCACCACCCTCGTGCCAGGCACAGGTGGTTCGCCGATATTCTTCGACCCCTTATTTCCCCCAAACGGCGACATATCATCGGGCGAGCCGAGAGGAATGCTCATCGGATTGCAGTCTCTTTCCGTTCCGGGTGCGGACTTGTCAGGTATGACGCCGTCGAGACTCATAATTGATGTTGTCAGTCATGCAGCTCCAAGCGATGCGGATCTGACACTCGGATTGCCGCCGAAGTGACTTGGTTCTGCGGGGATATCTCGATCACAGCGAAGGCTTGCCTATGGCATCCGGCCCATCAGCCCTGGCAAGGTCTTCATCAGGTCGTTGTAGATGACCATGACCGCGAACAGCACGAGAAAAACGAAGGCCGCCTGGTAGACGCGTTCTTTGATCCGCAGGCTGACGTCGCGCCGCATGAGGCCTTCGATCAAGAGAAACAGGATGACGCCGCCGTCGAGAATCGGGATGGGCAGCAGGTTGATGATGCCAAGGTTCAGGCTGATGCCTGCCGTCAGCTCCAGCAGCGGCGTCCAGCCCTTCTGCTGTGCCGCATAGCCGGCATCCTGAGCGATGCCGATCGGGCCGGAGACGGCGCGTAGCGATACTTTCCGCTGCACAATCTTCTTGGCCAGTTCCAGAATGAGCAGAGAATATTTCTTGTTCTGCTCCAGCGAAAGCCTCAGGGCTTGAGCGAAAGGCAACGTGGTTACCTTGGTCTCACTCTTGGGGGAGAATCCCAGCCGGTATCTCTGCTCTTTCGGGTCTTCTGTCTTCGCCAGGACGGGGGTCATATGGAAATTCAGAGTTTGATTGCCCCGAATCACCGTGAGATCGACGGGATTGTCCTTGGTCAGTTGGAGGCGCTCAATCATGGCTTCGATGGAAACCAGAGGCTTCCCATCCAATGCCACAATTTTGTCGTCTTCCTTCAGCCCTGCCTTGGCCGCAGGCTTGTCGGCCTCAATCTTGGCGATGATGACGGTGTCCTCGGGAAACCACCCAGCGGAACCCACCTCAGACGTAGTAACGGCTCGAGGCACAATAGTTTTCTCAAAGGTCCGATCACCGCGCTGGATAGTGACCGTCAGCGGCTGGTTGGGACTCAGCCACTCGCGAGGCTGCAGTTGTTCCCAGGTCGGGTTGTCGATACCGTCCACCTTTATGATCCGGTCGCCCGGCTGCAAGCCCGCTTGCGCCGCGGGCGAGTCGTGCTTCACTCCCTCGATTACCGCCGGCTTGTCGAGATAAACCGCGTACTCATAGTGCACCATGTAGACCGCGGTGAGCAGAAAGATGGCCAGCAGGATATTCATCGCGGGGCCGGCAATCGCGATCAGGAAGCGGTGCCAGCGGGAGTGATTCATGAACTCGGCCGGATCGTCAGTGCGCGCGTCCATGGGGTTCTCGCCGCTCATCTTTACGTAGCCGCCCAGGGGAATCGCGCTGATGCGGTAGTCGGTGTCTCCCCTGCGGAAGCCAAACAGGCGCTTGCCGAACCCAATGGAGAAAACCTCCACCCGGACTCCCAGCAGCTTGGCCACCGCATAGTGGCCAAACTCATGGATCAGGATCATGAAGCCCAAGACGACAGCGACCGCAGCGATGGCAATGAAGAAATCAGACATAATAGAAGTACCTTGAACGGCTCCCCCGTGAGATTCAGCTACTACACCACATCAGCTACTACACCACAGATATTGCCCGCGGCCGGGCATTTTTCTTGTTTATTGCCAAAACCCGCTCTTGAGCATATCGGCGGGCCTCGGCGTCGGCTTCAAGCACCTTGGCAATAGATTCCAGCTTCCCCAAATTAGATGCTGAAACCGCGTCTTCGATGATCCTGGGAATCTCATCAAATGGAATGCCGCCATCGAGAAACGCGGCTACCGCCACTTCGTCGGCGGCGTTCAGCGCGACCGTCTTTGCCCCGCCCACCGCTGCCGCTTCGTACGCAATGCGAAGACAAGGGAATTTATTCATATCCGGGGGGCAAAAGTCCAGATGTCGCAAGTCACCCACCGGAAACCGCATATCCGATTGAATCCGCTCAGGATATGTCAAGGCATACAGTATCGGCAACCGCATGTCGGTCACCGAAAACTGAGCCAGTATACTGCCATCCACAAACTCCACCATAGAGTGAATCGTCGATTGCGGATGCACCAGCACTTCCACCTTGGGCGGCGGCAAATGAAACAATCGGCACGCTTCGATGACTTCGAAACCCTTGTTCATTAACGTCGCCGAGTCGATGGTGATGCGCTTGCCCATCTTCCAGGTCGGATGATTCAGCGCCTGCTCAACCGTGATGGAGCCGAACTCCGCCTGCGGCGTGTTCAGAAACGGTCCACCGGAGGCCGTCAGCCAGATGCGCTCCACTTCCTCCATTCGCCCGCCCCGCAGACATTGGTGAACCGCGTTGTGCTCGCTGTCGATAGGCAGCAGCGGCTTGCCTTGGCGGCGCGCTTCGGCCGTGATCAATTCGCCCGCCGCCACCAGACACTCCTTATTCGCCACGCCAACAGTCTTTCCCGCCTTCACCGCCTCGTAGGTGGCCTCCAGTCCAGCCACGCCCACGATGGCGCTTACCACGAACTCGGCCTCAGGATGAGTGGCGACCTTCACCGTACCGGCGGCTCCGTAAACGACCTCGATTTCATTCAGCCCGGCTTGCTTAAGACGCGCGCGTAGCACATCGGCGTGAGGCTCAGCCGTGATCGAAAGCATGCGGGGCCGCCAGCGCCGCGCCTGCTCGAACGCCGCCTCCAGATTGCTTCCTGCGGCCAGCGCGACGATCTGAAAGCGGTCGGGATAGGCCTCGGCCACACTCAGCGTGCTGCTGCTGATCGAGCCGGTCGATCCCAGGATGGTGATGCACTTCATACTGATGGAGTTCTTATTTTACGCGCTACCAGGGTCGCGCGGGTGGGAAGACTGCCGCCGCATAGAACCACAGCACCGGCGCGGCAAAGAGCAGGGCATCGATGCGGTCCAGCATGCCCCCGTGTCCGGGAAGGATCGTCCCCGAGTCTTTTACCGCGGCTCCACGCTTGATCAGCGATTCCACAAGATCACCAAGCTGCGCCGCAATATTCAACGCAACCGTTAGCAGGATGATCGGCCACAGCTCCGGCTTCTCCAGTCCGAACAGGCCGTCGCGACGCTCGATCAGTCTTAGGCGCAGCAGGAACGAACTGATCTGCAGCGCATAGGTGAAGAGCAGGCCGCCGACCACCAGGCTTGCAGCGAGCGATGCCGCCGCGCCCTCCCAGGTTTTTTTCGGGCTGATTCGCGGCGCCATCAGGTGCCGTCCCACGGAGCGGCCTACAAAGTAAGCGAAGATATCTCCCGCCCAAACCACCAGAAGCAGGTAGAGCAGCCAGAACGCTCCAGCCCACTGCTGGCGCAACTGCACCAGCATCGCCATAGGTACAGCCACATAGAAGAAGGCGAATGCCGAGGCTGCCGCCGCCGGATACGCACCGCTCATCTGCGCGCGCCGCATGCTGATGGTTAGAAAAACAAACGGAGCGAGCGCACAAGCAAATCCCAAGCCGAGGACGAACTTCAACGATGAAAGTTGCGGGGTTTCGCTGGCCGCGCTCAGCAGCCCCAGGAGCAAAAAAATCAATCCCACGAAGATGTAAGTCGGCAGGCGCAGCGGCTGCACGCCATAGGATTCCGTCAGCTTCAGAAACTCCTGCACCGTGACCAGCGCCACCACCCCCGCGAAAACGGCCAGCACCGGCACCGGCGCGCGCAGCACCAGCAAAAGCACAATCGGAATCAGAACCACCGCGGTCGCGATGCGCTTCAGCAAGAAAAGTTCGTCACCCGCAAAATTCTTGTCATTCCGACCGGGCTTCCCGGGAGGAATCTGCTGTTTAACTCTCGCCGCAGAGATACCTAGAGTCTACTTGCGCGCCTTCTCAGGTTCGGCGTGCGCATGAGCATCCCCGTGATTTAAGCCGCCGTAACGCCGCTCCCGCTTCTGATACTCCGCAATGGCCTCCAGCAGATGCACGCCGCGGAAGTCGGGCCACAACGTCGGCGTCACATAAATCTCGGCATAGGCCAACTGCCACAGCAGGAAGTTGCTCAGCCGCATCTCGCCCGAGGTGCGCACCACCAGATCCGGATCGGGCAGGTGCCGCGTATAAAGATGCTCCCCCACTGTAACTTCGTCGATGTGCAAATGCTCGATGCCGCCGTTCTGCGCAGCCGCGTTCACTATCGACCGGAACGCGTCCACCAGTTCGCTGCGCGCGCTGTAGTTCAGCGCCAGCGTCAGCACGGTCCCGGTATTGTGGGACGTGCTCTCTCGCGCCCACTCCATGCGCTCCTGCACATCTTCCGGCAGTTGCTGCTGCCGGCCGATGTATTCCAGGCGGATGTTGTTCTCATTCAGCGTAGGGACTTCCGCCTTGAGATATCGGCTCAGCAGACTCATCAGGAAGTTGACTTCGCTCGCGGGACGCTTCTTCCAGTTTTCTTCTGAGAAGGCATAGAGCGTGAGTGCATGAATGCCAACGCGCGCCGCCGTTTCGACCGTCGAGCGCACCGCCTCCACCCCGGCGCGGTGTCCGGCCACGCGCGGCATATGGCGCCGTTTCGCCCAGCGCCCGTTGCCGTCCATGATGATGGCGATGTGTCTTGGGAGCCGCTCCGGATCGAATTGCCGGTAGATTTCGGCTTCTTTGCGATCCAGCCCGGCGGGAACTTTGTGCTGCAAAGTGATCCCCTTCGGTAAGAGGCTAACACGGGCAGGAAGGGGGTTGCAATGACTGTCTAGGTTGTGTCTACGTTAGAGGCTAGATAAGCGCTTGCGTAAACCTCCTTCGTGGCTTAATATGGGTCTCGGATGGCGCGTTTATGGCCTATGAGGTGTTCAAGAGGACCGGGGCAAGAGTCGAAACGCCGACGCTCTCCATTGTGCCGGACGGTAGGATCGTGATGAATGCGGCAACAGTCAGGATCATAAAGGAGCGTCGGATCACGTCCGTCCTGCTTCTTTGGGACCTGACCAACCATCGATTAGCACTCAAGGCCGCACAGAGGGGAGACAAGAACTCGTACGCTGTCTCGGTCGCAGCCGCAAGTCATTCCGGCAGCCTCAGGGCCAAGGCGTTTCTTAGCCACATCGGGTGGAAGGCAAGCAAACGGGAAATGATACCTATTGAATGGAACGAGAAAGAACGGATGTTCGAAGCTACGTTACCGCTCGAACACTTGGAATCGGAGCGCTGGGGCGTAAAGCGTTCGGGAGTCTACTAGTAAGGAGCAGGCGTGGCATGGCTAGTCGCTGGAGACCACCGAAAGAGCTGCGGACCGACGCGGAAGCAGCGCGTCGGAAGAGGGAACTCGCCGAAAAGCTAGCCGATGCCGTAGAGTATGGGAACGAGGAAGACTTCGTAGCCGCAGTGAAAAAATTCAAGCCCGATGTCGGAAGGGAAGAGCTGAAAGCCTGGATTACGCGGTTTCACGGCGCCCGCCGCGAGAAGCGCGGGCTCTGACCTTATCTATGATCTCGTCGAATTCCTTCTCCGCTTTGCGGAACTCTTCGGGAGACATACGTTCCTTCGCCTCCTCGACTAAATCGCTAAAGGAGTCGACCAGATTCTCCATCGCGGATTTCGACTTGGCGCCGGACTTTGCCATGACCAGCTAAGTATAGTTTACCGTGCCCGAGAAACGGAGATATTCGACATTCCCAAAGTCATGCACCTTTAGGTTACTCAGACCTTGTCGAACGCGAGAGCGCCAGCACCACACGAGCTACTTCGCTTCTTCCGGCACGATCTTCAGCTCCAGCTTCTCCGTATGCCGCAGCACGGTAAGCGAACAACTTGCGCCCGCGCGAATGTCAGCCAGCACGCGGTGCAGATCGTCCACTCCAGCCACGGCATGGCCTTCCAGCGCGACGACGATGTCGCCATCCCGCAAGCCCGCCCGCTTCGCCGGACTATTCTCTTCGACCGACAAAACCAGCGCGCCCGACTCTTTCGCCAGATCGTAGAAGCGCACCACGCGACGATGCACCGGCACGGTCTGCGCCGAGACGCCGATGTAGCTGCGGCGAATGCGGCCGTCACGCAGCAGTCGGCTGGCCACGAATTTCGCCGTGTTGATGCCGATGGCAAAACATATCCCCTGCGCCGGCAAAATGGTCGCGGTGTTCACTCCCACCACGCGTCCCGCGGAATCGACCAGCGGCCCTCCGGAATTGCCGGGGTTAAGTGCAGCATCGGTCTGAATGACGTCGTCAATCAGCCGCCCGGAATACGACCGCAAAGATCGCCCCAGCGCGCTCACTACCCCCGCAGTCACTGTCGACTGAAAGCCATACGGATTGCCGATCGCAACCACAAGTTGTCCCACACGAAGCGCCTGCGAATCGCCGAGAGCAGCCGCGGTAAGGCCGGGCTCGTCCACACGCACGACAGCGAGATCGCTCGCCGCATCATCCCCGATGGCGCTGGCCGGCATGCGGCGGCCGTCGGCCAGCGTCACCTCGATGCGGCGCGCGTCATGCACGACGTGGCTGTTCGTAAGAATCAAACCATCCGGAGTGAATACGAACCCCGAGCCACCGCCACGCCGTTCGCGCGGCTCACCCGAGCGCGTGCGGCCAGCAGCCTGATGCACTTCCTGATAAACCTCGATGTTGACCACCGACGGGCTGACGCGTCCCACCGCGCCAGTGACCGCGCGGGAATAAGCATCAAGCAACGCATCGTCGGCCGCAGCGGAACCCGCAACCGGCACCGATCCACGCTGAGACTCTTCTCCCCATCCATTCGCGTCAGGTTGATTCACAGATGCAGGGTGGGCCGACAAGGCAGAAACGACACCAACTTCTTCCAAGCTCATGCTGCATAGATGTCAGTCGATCTATTTCGGATTCACAAGGCGACGAGGCAAGAAAAAAGCCGGGACCAAGGTCGGTCCCGGCTTTTAGTTGGCTGGTCGCCCGGATAAACTCTGCGAAGGAAACAGCCACGCTTCGCCCGGCAGACAGCCGAGGCGCCCGTCCCCACATAAATCCCTTCGCTTACGCGGTCCTTCTCGACCGCACCGTCAAATCCCGCAACTGAGTCAGGACGCTCGACATCTGCATCCCGTTCAGTTGCGACACGAACGGCAGGATCTCCGCGATGAACTGGTCTTTCACCAGTTCGCTGATTTCGTCCTGACGGCTCTTTTCTCCGCCACTAAGCAATTCCGGCACGGTCACCTCCAAGGCTCGCGCCAGCCGTTCCAGGGACGACAGCGTTGGCGTGGCCTTCTCGTTTTCGATCTTGGAAACATAGGTCCGCGGCACTGACATGCGTCCCGCCAGTTGGCGCTGGCTCAACCCACTGCGCAAGCGCAGAGAGCGAATCGACGTTGCCAGGTTCAGGTGCCCGCGTCCGGTGCCCGGCATGGGCATCATCACCGGCGGCGCCATCACCACCGGCTCAGGTTCGGGTTCCTCGTCCAAGGACGAGTGGCAGCGCCGGCAATTATTATTGACCGTACGGAATTGAACCAGCAGGCAGTGATCGCAACGGACGACTTCCCTAGAATCTACCGGGGCAAGAGTCGTAGCCATCGGGTTGTGGGAGTGCCAGAGCCGGCTACTCCTTAAAATTAAGCAACGGAACCTGAAATTTGGTGAGAGGTTCCGAGCACAGGGGCTAATCTGCGGTACAACGCCTGTGGATGTCAAGGTTAAAATGCATAGAGCCGCAGATTCTGGCGGCGAAAACTAAAATCAAACGGCCGAATGCCGCAACAGGTAGGGCAAACAGCATGATTGATCGTGAGACTGCGTGGTGTTTACTAACTGAGTTCACCCAATCGGAAAGCTTGCGCAAGCACGCGCTGGCAGTTGAGGCCTGCATGCGCGCGTGCGCACGCAAGTCTGCGCCTGGTTCTGAGAATGCTGGTAGAGGAGAACTTGGCTTGTCCGCGGAAGACCTGTGGGGCATCGTCGGACTCATTCACGACTTCGATTACGAGAAGTATCCCAGCCTCGAAGACCATCCCTACAAGGGCAACGAGATCCTGAAGGAGCGCGGATGGCCTGAAGTGATCACCAGAGCCGTCATGTCGCACGCCGAGTACACTGGCGTAACCCGCGATACGCCATGGAAAAAGCTCTCTTCGCCTGCGACGAACTCGCCGGATTCATCACCGCCGTCGCCCTTATCAAGCCGGGAAAATCGCTGGCCGAGGTGGACGCAAAGTCGGTGCGAAAGCGTATGAAGGACAAAGCCTTTGCGCGCAAGGTGAACCGGGACGACATCGTCAACGGCGCCGCCGCCCTGGGGGTGGACCTCGACGAGCACATCTCCTTTTGCATCGAGGCGCTGCAAGGGATCGCCGAGAAGTTGGGATTGGATGGCAGCGCGGCGAAGGTTATCGGAGCACCTTAGGGCGCCGCAGCCGCTGCGGGGATCGATTTCGTTCCGAACCGAATTAATTCATAGCGCTCCGGCGGGACTGGCCCGATGGCAAAAGGCAGAGGGCCCAAGTCGGAGGAGTAAAAGCCCGTGCCCAGTTCGCTTTGGATGGTCGTGATACCAAGACGCATGGGAATCTGAATCACATCGCGCGAAGCCACGAACTCCGGGCGCACTTCGAAGAGCAATCGATCTCCCGCCGTAGCGAGGAAATCTCCCGTCTGGTGCGGCGGGTCATTCACCACCACGGCACGCGCTCCGAATGATTCCATGTAATATTGGAACCCCCAGTGCCCGAGGAACCAGACCGTGCCGGGCTGATTGCGAGTCTTCCGCTCGATCCGCGCTGCCGCAGTTCGCGCAGAATTTGCCAGTTCTGTGTCGGCCCACGTGAGCCAGAGCGATACTGCGCCCGCCACTGCCAGCGGAATGGCCAACATAGCGGGGCGCCACCGTATCGAGGTTGCCTGCAGAGCGTCCAAACGCCGCGCGAGCAGAATCCCAGCAGCTGGAATCAGGGGCAGCACGGAACGCGCGTTGATCGCCCAGTTCAAAAACCCTGTGAAGCCAAATGTTCCGGCGACCCAGAGCATCAGCAACAGGGAGTCGGCGTCTTTGCGTTTCCGTGCGTCCGCGGCTGCCAGCGCTATCACAGAGACTCCCGCGGCAATAAAGAGCGTCAACTGAATGCCGATCAGCAACCAGTGCTGATAAAAGTCGAATGGCCAAAGCATTTCGCCGAGACCGATCCTGCAGGAGCTAATGAGGAACCCAGCAATTCCGCTGACCACGCAAACTGCGAGAATCTTCCTGCGGCTCCAGAGAAGAGGAGTAAATGTGAGTGCGGTCAGCGTCAATCCGCCGACAAAGCTCAGATCGACCAGCGCTTTCGCCAGCGCGGAACTCTGTCTCGCCCGCCGCACGCCAGCGGACATATGAGCGGCTTCCGAAATCATGCGCAGTCCGTAGACCGCCTTCGTCCAGTGCTGGTATCCGGTCAAAGCCAGAATCGGCAGCAGCAGGTACCACGCCCAGCTTTCCAGACGCCGCAGCCGCGCCAACGAATACGCTGCCAGCAGGAGAATTAGAGCGATACCGAAATACTTCGTCAAAGCACACAAAGTGATCAGGAGCGCTGAAATGGCGAGATGGCGCGGCTTCTGGGGCTCCAGCCCTTCGATCCAGAAGATGATGGCCCAAAGCCACAGCGCCAGCATCATCGTGTCGCACATCACGCTGCTGGCAGAGACAAGAAACGCGGGCGTGAGCAAGGTGGCCGCGGCAGCGAGCAGCGGCGAATTCGTAAACCGCTGCGCCAGCCGATATGTGCCCAGGACTACCGCCAGCGCAGGTAGGAGGGAGGCGAGATGCAAAGCCCGTTCCGACCATCCAACAAAACTGGCCGCCGCGGCGATGTAGTAAGCGGCAAGCGGAGGATTCTTGGTTTCGTACGCCATCGGCACCGCGTCGAGGAACCAGTTAACTTTGAATCCGTAGGGATCAAGCGGATGCTGAGTAATCTGCCGCGCGACATAAATAAACAACGTGTCATCGACATTGAAAGCCTTGCCGGAAAATGGCACCAGGCAGGCAATCACGGCTGCGGCAAGAAGTATGTAATGAATGCGCTGAGGATGGTTCTGGGCGCTGTCGCTAGATGATGCCATCAGGAGTGCTGCAAGATTAGATGTCCATAAATCTAGTGTCAATCTAGCGTTTCGCGGGGCATCGTGTTCTAGAGAGAGAATTCTTCAGCGGATAACTTCCGCCACCTTCCCACTCGCAATCAGCTCCGCGAGCCGCGCGAAGTCCTTGTACATGACGCGGTCCTTCTCCATCGTGGGACACACCGACCGGATCGCCGCATGCGCCGCCTGTCCGCGCTTCGACGTTTTCAGCGGAGCCAGAAAATCGATTGCCTGAGCTACCGCCATGGCTTCGATCGCCAGCACGTTGCGCGTATTTTCGACAATGCGCTTAAGCTTGGTCGCCGCCGTCATGCCCATGGAGACGTAGTCTTCCTTGTTGCCCGAGGTCGTAATCGAATCCACCGACGCGGGATGCGCCAGCACTTTGTTCTCGCTGACCAGCGCCGCCGCCGTGACTTGCGGCAGCATGAAACCTGAATTCAAACCCGCGTCCTGCGCCAGGAACGGCGGCAACCCCTCGCTGAGCGCGGGGTTCACCAAGCGCTCGATCCTGCGTTCACTAATGCCGGCCAGCGCGCTCAGGGCGATGCCCAGAAAATCCAAAGCAAACGCGAGCGGCTCGCCGTGAAAGTTTCCCCCCGAGATCACATCGCCCTTGAAATTCCTGGCGTCGGTGATAAAGACCAGAGGATTATCCACCGCCGAGTTTGCCTCGGTCTCAAACACCTCGCGGCAGTGCTCCAGCGTGTCGCGCACCGCGCCGTGAACCTGCGGGATGCAGCGCAGCGAGTAAGCGTCCTGCACGCGGCCGCACTCACGGTGCGATTCGCGAATCTGGCTTCCTTCAAGCATCTTGCGCAGATTCGCCGCCGTCTTCATCTGTCCGCTGTGCGGACGTGCTTTGTGAATGCGTTCATCGAAGGCCGCATCGGTGCCCTTCAGCGCGTCGCAGCAAAGGCCGCCGAGCACGTCGGCGGAATCCACCAGCGTCTCGGCAGCCAGCAGCGCCAGCGTGCCCACAGCCAGCATGCCTTGCGTGCCGTTGATAAGAGAGATGGATTCCTTCGCCTCGAGCACCAGCGGCTTGACCTGCGCCCGCTTCAGCGCCTCGGCGCTGGGAATGCGCGCGCCCGCTGCGTCGACGCATTCGCCTTCCCCAATCAAAGCCAGCGCCAGATGCGCCAGCGGAGCCAGGTCGCCGCTCGCGCCCACGCTGCCTTGCGATGGCACGAAGGGCGTGGCGCCGCGGTTCAGCATTTCGCAGAGCGTATCGATGACCACCGCGCGCACGCCCGAATAGCCTTTGGCAAGAGAGTTGGCGCGCAAAAGCATCATGGCGCGCGTTTCCACCGCGGAGAGCGGCTCGCCGACGCCTGCGGCGTGCGAGCGCACGAGGTTGACTTGCAACTGGCGAATCTGGTCGCCGGCGATCCGCACCTCGCTCAGCTGGCCAACGCCGGTAGTGATCGCATAGGCCACTTTGTCGGTAGCCACAATTTCGTCGACAACGGCGCGTGTCCGGTCCACGGCCTCGCGGGCGTCAGCTGACAAAAGCACAGGGCGCCGCTCGGAAGCGACCTCGCCCACCGCTTCCAGCGTGAGTTCGTTACCGTTTATGTGTAGCGCGTTCAATTGGCTTTCCTGTTTCTGGTTACCCGGTTAGAGTTTTCCTACCGCCGCGCGAAATACTTTCACGTACTTTTCCGGCAGCGCCGCAATCTTCATCGCTGCATCGGTGACGATGTGCGTGGTCTCGCCTTCCGCCAGCAGCGCGCCGTCTTCCGCGCGCCGCAACTCATAGCCAAAGTGGATCACCGATTCGCGCACGTTCAATAGCCGCGTGCGCACCAGCACCTCTTCGTCATAACGCGCCGGAGCGCGATAGCGGCATTTGGCCTCTGCCACGGCGATAAAGCAGTTGTCCTGCCTCTCCATGTCCCGATAAGAAAAACCCAATTGCCTTAACAATTCGACGCGGCCCACCTCGAACCAGATGAAATGGTTGGAATGGTAAACCACGCCCATCTGATCGGTCTCCGCGTACCGCACGCGCAAGTGAGTCTCATTGACCGCTTTTGGACGGTTCGAATTCATTTTCCCGTCCACACCGGCTTGCGCTTTTCGAGAAATGACGTAATGCCTTCGCGGAAGTCGGCGGTGGTGCGCACTGCGGCGTTCTCTCGCAGGGCAGCTTCAATCTGTTTGTCCAATTCCCCGCGGGCATGGTCGTTCAGCAGTTTCTTCGTCGCCCGTAACGAAGCCGGACTATTCTCCATCAGCAGCGCCGCCAATTCCCGGGCCCGCGTCATCAGATTTCCAGGCGCCACGATTTCGTTGACCAATCCCATGCGCGCCGCTTCCTCCGCACCAATAATCCTTCCCGTCAGCAAGAGATCGCGCGCGTGCTTCTCTCCAGTCTGGCGCAGAAGAAATGTGGAAACAATGGCGGGCACAAAGCCGATGCGCACCTCGGTATAACCAAACTTGGCCTCGGGCACGGCCAGCGTGAAGTCGCACAGCAACGCCAGTCCAGTGCCGCCGGCAATGGCCGGGCCATTCACCGCGGCAATCGTAACCTTGGGAAATTCGTATAGCGAACGGAACAGCCGAACCATCGCCTCCGAATCTTCCAGGTTCTGCTCCGGCGACCGGCCAATCAGCGCTTTCAAATTGTCCAGGTCCATGCCCGAAGAGAAAGCCTTGCCCGCCCCCGTCACGATCAGCACGATTGCGTCGGATGTCTCTACTCCCTTGAGCGCGCGCAGCAGATCGTCGATCAGTTCAAAGCTGATCGCATTCCGTTTGTCCGGACGGTTCAGCGTGATAGTCGCGACGCCGGAATCATACGCAAGCTGAATTGTTTTATAGCTCATTATGAATAATTCTCGTCGTCGATGGAGTTCATATACCTCGCGCCCATCTCGGCGGTCGCGCGCAGCAACGTGTCCAGCGGTTTCAGAGTCGGCAACTCGGCGCCGCGTTGCTTCAAGGTCTCAATCACTTTCTCGGTCGCGATGTTGCCGACCAGCGCATCCTGCGCGAACGGACAGCCGCCGAGACCGCCGATAACGGAATCAAAGCGGCGGCAGCCCGCATCGTACGCCGCAAGAATTTTATCCGCAGCATGTTCGGGACGGCTGTGCAGGTGCACTCCGATCTCGAGGTAATCGTACTTCGCCATCACCGCACCCACCAACTCACTGATCTGCTGCGGCGTCGCGATGCCGACCGTATCGGCCAGAGAAATCATGCGCAGGCTGTCAACCTCCATCAGCGAGATGGCCTCAATCACTTCCTCGACGTTCCACAAATCGCCATAGGGATTGCCAAACGCCATCGAAATATAAACCACCACATCGAGCCCCGCGTCGTCCGCTCTTTTCTGGATCTTCTCCAACTCATCGAGCGCGTCTTCGGCAGACTGATTCTGGTTCTTGCGCAAGAATGTCTCCGAGATCGAATATGGAAATCCCAGGGTATGTACCGTGTGCGTCTCAATGGCCCGCTCCGCACCTTTCTCGTTGACCACGATGCCGATGATCTCCACATCGTCGGGCGGATCAAGTTCCTTCAAAACCTCTTCCGAATCTGCCATCTGCGGCACAGCCTTCGGCGACACGAACGAAACCGCATCGATGTGCTTGAATCCGGCGCTGATCAACGCCTGCAAATATGCTCGCTTGATGTCTGGCGGAATCTGCCCCTTCAGTCCTTGCCAGGCATCGCGCGGGCATTCAATCAGCTTCACAGAGTCGGACATATCGAACGATTGGGCGATTAAGTCATTCAGCAATTGCAAAAAACGCGGAGCGACGACAAGGTCAATGTCTCAATCACTCAATGACCCAGTCCTTCTACGTTTGCAGCACTCCCACCTTAAACTCCGGCACATCGGGATTCAAAGCCGCGGCCTCGAGAGCCTGCGTGATCGCGTCGCGCGTCTCAACCGGATCGATGATCTTATCGATCCACAACCGCGCTGCGCCGTAACGCGGATCGGTCTGCTCGTCGTAGGTGCGCTTCACCGATTCGTACAGTTCTTTCTTGTCTTCGTCGCTGAGCTTTGTGCCGCCGCGTTCCAGTTGCTTCACCTTGACCTCAACCAAGGTTCCCGCCGCCGCGTCGCCGCCCATCACGGCGTAACGCGCCGTGGGCCAGGCAAACACGAATCGTGGATCAAACGCCTTGCCGCACATCGCATAATGTCCCGCGCCGAACGATCCTCCCACAATCACAGTGATCTTCGGCACGACGGAATTCGACACCGCATTGACCATCTTCGCGCCCGCTTTGATAATGCCGCTCCACTCCGCATCGCGTCCCACCATGAACCCGTTCACGTCGTGAAAGAAAATCAGCGGGATGAGATTCTGGTTGCAGTCCATGATGAAGCGCGCTGCCTTCTCCGCCGATTCCGTGTAGATCACGCCGCCAAACTCGATTCGCTTGCGCCCTTCGTGGTCAGTTTGTTGAACGTGCTGTTTCTGGTTAGCCACAATTCCCACGGCGAACCCGCCGATGCGCCCGTAGCCGCAGATGACCGTCTTGCCATATTCCGCCTTGTATTCATCGAAGCGGCTGCCATCGAGCACGCGCGCCAGAATCTCCTTCATGTCATACGGGCGCGCGGGCGAAGAATCGTAAATGCCATAAATCTCCTCGGCGGCCAGCGCCGGCTCGACGGGCTTCTTGCGGTCCCACGGAGACTGCCGCCGGTATCCCCACTTCTCCACGATGGATCGAATGCGCGCCAGGCACGACGCATCGTCTGCCTCGCGGAAGTCGACTGTGCCGCTGATGCCCGCGTGCATGGCCGCGCCGCCCAGTTCCTCCGCCGAAACTTTCTGTCCAATCGCCGCCTGCACCAGCGCGGGCCCTGCCAGAAATAATCCGCTGCCGTCGGTCATCAGAACGTGGTCGCACATCACCGGCAGGTATCCGCCCCCGGCCACACACATGCCCATGATGGCCGCAATCTGCGGAATCCCCAGCGCCGACATGACCGCGTTGTTCCGGAAGACGCGGCCAAAGTCGTCGGTGTCGGGAAATACATCTTCCTGCAGCGGCAGAAACACGCCCGCCGAATCCACCAGATAGATGGTCGGAATACGGTTCTCGATGGCGATGTTCTGCGCGCGAATCACCTTCTTCGATGTCATCGGGAAAAACGCTCCCGCCTTTACCGTGGCGTCGTTCGCGATGATCATCACCATGCGCGTCTGCACTCGAGCCAGACCCGTAATCACGCCCGCGGCCGGCGCGCCGCCCCACTCTTCATACATTCCGTGGGCCGCGTAAATCCCCAGCTCGAAGAAACTTCCGGAGTCGACCAGCAACTCAACGCGTTCCCGCGCGGTCAGTCGTCCCTTGCCATGCTGGTTTTCGATGGCCTTGGCGCCGCCGCCTTCAGAGATCTTTTCGTTTTCATTCCGCACCTGAGACATGAGGTCGGCCAGAAAACGCATGTTAGCTTCAAATCGTGCCGAGGTGGCATCGACCTTCGTCGTCAACACGTTCAACGCCTGAGACGAAGGATCGGCGGGAGCTTCGTTGCGATCAGCCATGTGTATGAATAGAAGAGAGCGGACTGATTTACGGTATACCACTCCCGCAGGGCGCGCAACGGACGAGGACGTGTGAATGATAAGAAAGGCGCCACATCGACAGTCGCAACGACGATAGTCGCGACGACAGCGGTATGCCGGGCACCCTGTCATTCCGAACCGGGCCGAAATCCCCGTGAGGAACCCGCTGTGCGCAGAGTGATTTAGCGTGAGGTTTCCAGAGCCTTGGTCCTCAACCCAGCCGCGGACGGCTCTCGATGCGAGCGACTTCCGCATGCGGCTTCTGCGTGCGCAGCATCCAGTACAATCATACGGCCAACTTGCGCGCCGGCGCCCCACACAATCCTCTGAAGCGCGTGCGAACTCGCGACGTCCGCGGTTTCATAGCGAGCATCAGAGCGGCCGGCCTGCGGCATTTAAAGCGGGTCACATGCCACTAAAATAATTCTCGCCATGACCCTGGAAAACCTTCTCCAAACCGCTGCGACTGAATAAGTCTCTTACCCGGGACTTTGGATTGACAATTTCAAGATCACACTTGCCTCTTGTGGCATGCATATAAACAGCCACCAGCGCTCCAAGACCTGAGCTGTCGATGTAATCGACATTGGTCAGATCCAGGATTAGGCGCTGGTTCTGAGAAACTAGGTCGCGAAGTGTGTTCTCAAGCGTTGCAGATGTAGTTGAAGTGATCCGACCTGTCGCCCGAACCGTTACTTCGGATCCTTTTTTTTCTGGGTGGAGTGTTAATTCAGCGGGGCGAACAACGGGGTTAGCAGCCATGTCAAACCTCCTTGTGTTGAATTGTGAGGTCGGCTCTTTCCTCAGCCAAACCTGCGCCAGCCTCGGGAATGCTCCGTGGGAGAGACTAGGGTTCGGCTTAACGCGCCCAAAGATATACCAAATCGACGGAAAGTCAAGCCTGTTTAGGATCCCTTTGTTTGCCGCTTTTCCTTCGCCCTGTGGCTTTTTACCACTTTTTCGGTCCTTGCCTAAGCCTAATCATCCCACCGCTTGCCGCCCATCGACTATAGCTTTAAGGTGGTTTTCCCGAGTTCTCCGCGATTTCCACAGTGTTTCAGTAAAAACGCTGTTATGTTCCGATTGGAACATTTTGTACGTACAATAATCCAGTCGGAACATTAGAGCACTTTGCCCCGCTGCCAAAGCCCAAAGCCCGAAGCCGAGCCCTAACCCCGCCGCTCCATCCACTCCGCCAGCCGGCATCCGTCCTCTTCCAGCAGAAAACTCCCCACGCCAAAACACTCCCCGAAGATGCGATGTGATTCCTCATCGCGTGCGGCGCGTGAAATCCACTGCTTGCCCACCTGGTACTGCGATGCGGTGAACCATTTCTGCGGCAGCACTTCCACCAGCCCGGCCTGCAGATAGAGAACAAAGAACGCGAAGGCCGCATCGTCGTTCGAGATCGCTTTGTAGCTGGTGGGCACGATCACTTCGTCCACCGTTGCCAGTTCCGCCGGCACATCGATCTTGTGCATGCCCGGGCTCAGCGTGAGCGGCACCTCAAACTCCGCGACTGGCGGGGTCTTGGCGTAGATGCGGTCGGAAGATTGCTTGAACCATCCGGCAATTTCAGGCAGGTCGAACGCCTCAAGTTGATCCGGATCAAGACACACAAGACGAATGCTGCGCCCCTCCGGACACCAAATCCCAAGACGCTCGGGCGACATCATAAACGACCGACAGTATGTGTTCAATGCCAGCCGCGGTTTGTCCGGCTCCTGCTGCAGTGCCAGCGAGACCACATAGGCAACCGGTCCCTGGTCGCCATGATGAGTCCAAACAAAGCGCTGTCCGGACAGGGACCGGAACGCGGGGAAGGTCTTCCAATACCAGGGCGCAGGACCAACAATGCGCTCAAGTTGAAGGCGGATGCTGGCTAAATTCGGAGTGGGCATGGAAGAAATTGAGTAATTGTAGATTGGGTAATTGAAAACCGCGAGCTGTTAAATTACACAATCACGCGATCGCTCAACCGCTCAATCAGCGGGAACGCCTGCGCCCTTCACATTAGCGCGGATGAACTTCACGATGTCATCCATTGCCGTGCCCGGCTGGAAGATCGCGGCCACGCCGAGTTTCTTGAGCGCGTCGATATCCTGATCGGGAATGATTCCGCCCAGCAGCACGAGAACGTCATCCATTTTGTTCAGCTTGAGCAGGTCCATCACCCGCGGCACAATGGCGTTGTGCGCGCCGGAAAGAATAGACAGGCCGATCACCTGCACATCTTCCTGCAGCGCCGCGCTGACAATCATCTCCGGGGTCTGCCGCAACCCCGTGTAAATGACTTCCATGCCGGCATCGCGCAACGCGCGCGCAATGACTTTGGCGCCGCGATCGTGTCCATCGAGTCCGGGCTTTGCCACCAGCACGCGAATCTTGAGATCAGCCACTGCCATTCATTTAACCATAGAGGCCGCCAGGGCGCACAGAAGCGCGCGGTTCCCGCGCGTGACTAAAGAGTCTTTGTGTCCAGGCTCTGCCACAAATACCAGCACGCACGCTGCGGTAAGGTTCCCAGCGCTTTGCGATCTTCTCCATCTGTTCCGGACTTGGCAGTTTGACCTTCCGCTTGCGGCTTTTTGCAGGCGCAGATTTGTTCGCAGTCTTTTTCGCGGCCTTGGCGCGCTGCGCATTGCGTTGAACATCGAGATAGTGTTTGTACATCGCCATGCGCACTCCGAAATCGCCGGTCGGCAATACGTTCTCACGTTTGAGCGAGAACATCAGAAACATCTGCGCAGTCCACACGCCGATGCCCTTCACCTGAGTCAGATGCTCGACCACTTCCGCGTCCGGCAACCCGGGCAGGCGCGCAAAATCCAGCAGCCCGCTGGAGCTTTTTGCCGCCAGGTCTTTCAAGTATGCCGATTTCTGCTTCGACAATCCCGCGCCGCGCATCTGTTCGTCGCTCAGTTTGAGGATTCCCTCGGGCATGAGAGGGTCGCCCGCGAGTGCGGCGAAGCGCTTGAAGATCGTTTCCGCCGCCTTGCCGTTCAGTTGCTGGTAGACGATCGCCTCCGCCAGGCTATGAAACTCTGGCGGCGAAAACTGCATGCGGCAGGGCCCAATGCGCCCGATGATCGTTCGCAGGACAGGGTCAGATTTCTTGAGATGGATGACCGCCCTTCGCATAGTTATATCTTTATCACAGAACCGACTCCAGGCGAATAAAAAACGAATTTCGGTAATGGGTTAGTTTCATCAGTCGAGCGTCTGTTAGAAGCGGCCGATCGCGCTCTCGACCAAATGAAGCGCAGCGGTGGTGGGGCTGTGACATTGGCCCTCAGGTTCAACGCCGGATTGGGCGGTGTTCCGGGCAATTGTGTTTCGATCACCCCCGTTCCCTTTTCTCGATCGCCGCACGGACGAGTATGGTCTGTCCGACCGCCAGTCTACTGATGCGAGTGACTGCGCCGTAGATTCCCGCGGTGTTCTGGTGCGCGCGAACGACCGCCTTCAGCACTTCTGGCGCCGGACCTGCTGAGTCGGGATCAAGGTTCACCATCGAGCAGCGGACGTCGCGCATTGTGACGGTGATGGCGGGGGCGTCATCCTCCTCGCGAATGAGAGCACACCGCCCAACCACTCGTCCTCCTGGAAGGGAACCGGCCGCAGTAAACGAACCACAACATTCGGGCGAAATCGTCGCACGTCCAGGCTCTGCCCTGCGAGTCGTCCGATCTCGCACACCGTATCGGAGGCGATCACGGAGATGTTCGCTTCATCGAAGATGCCATGTTTCAACTGCATCATCTGCACGGGAGCCCCGAATCGACGTCCGACCTCCGTCGGCAACTCCTTCCCGAAGACAGGCATCTCTCCGCCATCCGGCGTGCGAATATGCGTAGGAAGGTCCGACTGAGCACCGTCTTCACGGTGCGGGTAAACAGGAGCAGGTCAGGAAGCTTGCTTGCTGTCAGCCACGGAAAACCGCTGCGGTCATCAATCCGCATCCGCCGGAATGCCAGGCGTCTGTCACCATCGAGGCCGTGCCCGCACAGGTTAGCGACCTCGAGTCGTTCGCCGCCCATGGACGTCACGGGGTACCGGAAGATCGACTCCACATGTCCGATTTCTGTGAGCATGCTCGATCCGAGTCCGCCCAACAGATAGGATTGTTTCCGTAGGCGCAGCGACTGGATGTGAGTGCATGTTGGAAGCCGGTGCGCTTACGGAAACAGCCTGTTGGACTAAGCCGCGGGATTCACCGCGTATGGAGATTGTACGCCTGGAAATATTTGATCCGATTCTCGGAAAGGCAACAAATACTGTCCGAATTCATGTGCAACAGCGGAATTGAAGCCCCGGGGTTTCAAAGTCCCGAGTTTCAGTGCTATCGATCGATCAACTTCTGCAAGTTTTCCGGATACCTCTTCCCTTGCACCGTGACCTTCGCCGCCGCGTAATCGATTTGGCGAAGATCGTCGGGCGTAAGTTCGATGGCAGCGGCTCCGATGTTCTCTTCGAGACGATGCAGCTTTGTCGTACCCGGGATCGGGACGATCCACGGCTTTTGTGCAAGCAGCCAGGCAAGCGCGATCTGAGCAGGTGTCGCCCTCTTTCGTTCTGCAACCTTGCTAAGCAAATCAACCAGACCATGATTCGCTTTCCGAGCCTCTCGGGCAAAGCGAGGGACGATGTTGCGGAAGTCGGTGCTCTCGAACTTTGTGTTCTCGTCGATCAATCCGGTGAGGAAGCCCTTGCCAAGAGGGCTGAATGGAACGAATCCGATCCCGAGTTCCTCGAGCGCCGGTAACACTTCCGTTTCAGGTTCTCTCCACCACAGCGAGTATTCGCTCTGAAGTGCAGTGACGGGCTGAACTCCGTGTGCGCGGCGGATCGTTTGC
Source organism: uncultured Acidobacteriaceae bacterium (assembly GCA_963771895.1). GTDB lineage: Bacteria > Acidobacteriota > Terriglobia > Terriglobales > Acidobacteriaceae > Sulfotelmatobacter. Next base: position 54,445 of record CAVYVQ010000045.1, read on the forward strand.
ACCCCTGCTTCAGAAAGACCGAAGTGCTTCACCTTGCCTTGTTGAATCAGCTCTTTTACCGCACCCGCAACTTCTTCGATCGGTACGTTGGGGTCAACGCGGTGCTGATAGAACAAATCGATGACATGGGTCTTGAGACGTTTGAGGGAGGCCTCGGCGACTTGCTTGATGCGCTCAGGCCGACTGTCGAGCCCGGCCTGCTTGCCCGTGTTCGGATCAATTTTAAACCCGAACTTGGTGGCGATCGCCGCTTGTTCACGGAAGGGAGCGAGGGCTTCACCCACGAGTTCTTCGTTTGTGAACGGGCCGTAGACCTCCGCCGTATCGAAGAATGTGACGCCGCGTTCGACGGCCGTCCGAATCAGTGAAATCATTTCTCCCTTGTCTGCGGCGGGACCGTAGCCAAAGCTCATTCCCATACAACCGAGTCCGAGAGCAGAGACTTCCAGATCACTTTTTCCAAGTTTGCATTTTTTCATTGTTTGTCCCTTCACAAGTGAAGCACCGCTAAGACGCTGCCTCCGCACGCTGTCTTTCGCGGAACAGTGTCCCCGTGATGCAGTTGATCAAGTCTCAGCGCAACGCCGCCATCACGAGTCCCGCGAACCCTCCGCCCAGCACCACCCATGCCGGGTTGATCTTCCACTTCCAGAGTGTCGCCAGCGAGGCTGCAGCGATGGCCCACATCGGCAATCCTCGCAACGCATCACCCGCCAGCCTTACGGTTACGCCTGCCATAAGCGCCACGGCGCACGCGTTCACGGAGTCGAGGAATGCCGCCATCCACGCGGATCGGCGAAGCTTGGGCAGGATCGGGCCCAGCGCCGCCACGTAGACAAACGATGGTAGAAAAATGGCCACGGTCGCAACCACGGCGCCCCACGCGCCGCCGAGAAGGTATCCGATGAAGGTCGCAGTCGAAAGCACGGGCCCGGGCGTGAACTGTCCAATCGCGATCGCATCGAGCACCTGCTGCTGCGTCAGCCAGTGATGGTCGCGGACCAATCCCTGTTCGACGAAGGCGAACAGCACATACCCGCCTCCATAGAGTACTGCGCCCACCTTGAGGAAGAACCAGCCGAGACGCGCCAGCGGCACTCGCTTGGTCAGGGGAATGCCGGCAGCTGTCACCATAACACTAGGTACGAGACCCGGCAGCAAGAACGATTTCTTCAGAAGAATAAGTCCAGCAGGAAGATTGGTCGTGCCGGAGGACTCGCCGTCTCGCAGCCGGTGAACCTGCATCGCGACCAACCCGATCAGACCACCACCTGCCAGAATCAGCAGCGGACTCAGCCTTGCGAGAAATGCTGCGAGCGCCAGCGCTCCGAGCACGCCTAACCACGCATCGTGTACCGCGATCTTTCCGAGGCGCCATACGGCAATCGCAATCACTGCGATCACCGCCGGCTTCACTCCGGCCAGCAGCGATTCCGCCAGCGGCAAGGTGCCGAAACGAACGTAGACATTTGCCACTAGCGCTGTGATTAGCGCCGCTGGAGCGATAAAGCTGGCTCCTGCAACCGCCAGTCCCGCCCATCCAGCGCGCGCGAAACCTACGTTGATGGCCATCTCGGTGGAATTCGGGCCGGGGATGAGGTTGCTGAGGCCCAGCATGTCGAGAAACTGCTGGCGCGTTACCCATTGCCGCTTGCCTACGACTTCATCTTGCATTAGGGCGATGGCGGCAGCCGGACCACCAAAGCTGATCGCGCCCAGTTTGAAGAACAGCATGCACAAGGCGCGCAGGCGCTCGCGGAGCGGGCTTTGTATGCCGATGGAGGTACGAGCTTGGCTCGGCAGGGTCAAGCAAGAATTGTAGCGTGGTTTTAACGGCGCGTCTTAGCTTCGGCGCAGAAGCTTCGGGGCTGGACTCAGGACCTTGACGCTTCCCGGCGGAAGCTCGAATCCAATCCGCGGGCCGCGTCTTCTCTTGGGGATCGTCAATTCCTTCATGGCTGCGAGGAGATCCAGAATTACGGAATCGTGGGAGTCCAAGTGATTTTCTAGTTCGTCGATTTTTCCGGCGAGACGCCGGTTTGTGGCCAGCATCTCGCGCAAGCGCACAAAGGCCCGCACTACAAAGACGCTCATCTGGACGGCGCGATCCGAATTGAGCACGGTTGCGGCCATGATCGCGCCGTGTTCAGTGAACGCATGCGGCGTATAGCGGCGGCCACCATGCGTGAGTCTTGAGATCACAAATTGTGATCTCAAGATTTGATGTTCTTTGGCTTTGAGTTGAAAGACAAAGTCTAAAGGAAATCGGTCTCGATTGCGCTTGATCTGCTGGTTGAGAACTCGTACCGGCACACCGTAAAGATCGGCAAGGTCGACGTCGAGGATGACGCGCTGATGGCGAAGAAGCAGAATGCGCGATTCGACGGCAATAGGTGAAGCCGGGTGGCGTTTCGGCATCCTGAGCAGCGGCGATTTTTCTTGTGGTTTCATTTGAGATCACAAATTGTGATCTCAATCATAGTCCGAGGATGGTGTAACACTCTCGCCAATAACAATATAAACTCTTGTCCGCTTTCCATATTGGGCTGGTTGATTTACGTCCATTCTGCTCGCTTACGTTATGCTTACTTCCGTATAAGTGCCATACGCTTCGCGCAGCGCCTCGCAAATTTCGCCCACGGTTGCGTAGGCCCGCACCGCGTCCACGATGTAGGGCATAGTGTTTGCCGGCGAGATGTTCCCATTCGCAGCTGCCCTCGGCTCTTGTCCCGCGGCCTTCTTCAGCGCATCGAGCGCATGCCGCACTTCCTCGTTCGACCGGCGCGCGCGCAAGGCTTTCAGCTTGGCCGACTGCTGCCGGGCAACGCTTTCGTCGATGTAGAGAATGTGGGGCGACTCTTCCTCGATCACGAATTCATTCACACCCACGACGATTTTCTCTTTCGCCTCGACCGCGCGCTGGTATTGGTAGGATGCCTCTGCAATTTCCTTCTGTGGATATCCGCGCTCGATGGCCTTCACCATGCCTCCCATGGCGTCGAGTTTGCGGAAGTAGTCGAATGCGCCCTTTTCCATTTCGAGCGTCAGGTTTTCCAGGAAATATGACCCGCCCAGCGGATCGACCGTCTGCGTCACTCCTGATTCGTAGGCGATGATTTGCTGCGTGCGCAGCGCGATGCGAGCTGCTTCTTCGGTGGGCAGGGCCAGCGCCTCGTCGTAAGAATCGCAGTGCAGCGACTGGGTGCCCCCGAGCACCGCCGCCAAAGCCTGCAGCGCGACGCGCGCAATGTTGTTCATGGGTTGCTGCGCCGGAAGCGATACTCCCGCCGTCTGCGTGTGAAAACGCATCAGCCAGGTGCGCTGGTTCTTTGCCCCGAAACGCTCTTTCATGACCTGGCCCCAAATCTTACGGGCGGCACGGTATTTGGCGATCTCTTCGAAGAAGTCGTTGTGCGCGTTGAAGAAGAAGCTGAGCCGCGGGCCGAAGTCGTCCACATCGACGCCACGCCGCCGCGCCCACTCGACGTATTCGATGCCGTCGTACAAAGTGAACGCCAGTTCTTGCAGAGCCGTTGAACCGGCCTCGCGAATGTGGTAGCCGCTGATGGAAATCGTGTTGAAGCGCGGCGTGAACTTCGATCCGAACTCAAACGTGTCAATGACCAGCCGCATCGATGGCGCGGGGGGATAAATGTATTCCTTTTGCGCGATATATTCCTTGAGAATGTCGTTCTGGATCGTTCCGGAAATCTTTTTCCAGTCCGCTCCATGTTTCTCGGCAACCACCAGATACATGGCCCACAGCACCGACGCAGGTGAATTGATGGTCATCGAGACTGTCGTCTTTTCGAGGTCGATGCCGCCAAAGAGAATTTCCATGTCTTCGAGCGAATCGATTGCCACGCCGCACTTGCCCACTTCGCCTTCGCTGGCCGGGTGGTCGGAGTCATAGCCCATCAGCGTAGGCAAATCGAAAGCGACAGAAAGCCCGCCGCCGCCGTGTTCGAGCAAATACTTGTAGCGCTGGTTGGTCTCTTCGGGCGACGCAAAGCCGGAGAACTGCCGCATGGTGTAGAGTTTGCCGCGATATCCCGTGGCGTGAATTCCGCGGGTGAACGGAGGAGCGCCGGGATACCCGAGATATCTTTCTTCGCTCCAGTCCTCGGGGAGATCGGCTTGCGTGTAGAGGCGGCGAATCGGAACGCCGGAAATCGTGGTGAAGCGTGCGTGCCCGTGTTGGTCGAGATTCACGCCGGTGGGTGCGCCAATCGGCCGCTCGGGAGATTTTTCAAGCGTAGGCGCGAGCGTCTTCTCCGCCCACTTCTTCTCGTCGGCGGAGGGATGGCGGTTTTCGAAAACATCGGCGATGGGACTTTCGGCGACTTGCGGCTTGGGCGGCTTTTTCTCCGGCATGAGGACGACCCAGTGTGCTCTTGTGATGATAGGGAAGCACACGTCAATGGGCAAGTTGCGCGCAGGCAGTCATGACGACCGGCCGGTCAGTATCCGGTGGCTGATTCTCATCAGCTTGCCGCAAACTCTCACCTCTGGGGCTATGGTTTCGTTTCCGCCAACGGCAGGCCAATCTTCTGCATCAGCTCAGGCGACCAGAGTGCCAGCTTCTCCTTGCCGCTCGTGTGCATCTCTGTGGTGGCCCGGTTGTAGCTCGCCAACAATTCCCTTGGATCGAGCATGCACTCAATCAGCCGCTTCCGTCCGTATCGCTTTTCGACGATGACCGCCATTTTGTATCCCACGGTGTACCACGGGCCTTGCGCTCCGAAGAACGTATAGGCCTTCTCGTCGATTTTGTCCTTGCCGACCAGCCTCTGATCAATGATGTCGAAGAAAAATTCCTGGAGCGAAACCACATCCTGGTTGAAGTTGGCCAGGTCATGTTCCCAAAGTGCATGCTCCTCCGGAGAACTCGCGGCGTGGGGGTCATTATCCGGCCCACCCGCAGCTGCCAGCATGGCAAAGCCCTCGCCGAATGCGCCCATCCAGTCGACTGCGGGCTGCGCCCTGTGAGGCACATCTTTCTGGAGAGCCTCCGCTCGGGACTCGATGCTGGCATATCCGATGTGGTGCAACTCATGTGCGACGGTGTCCTCAAACTTCGCTGCCGATTCTTCAGGATCGAGGTACAGAAATATCGCTGGATCACTCTGCGTCTCGAAGACAAAACTGTTCGCTAGCGGTTTGATGACGGGAAAGACCTTGGCCTTGATGACGGCTTGTTCCGGGAGATAAGTCAGGATACGGCGCCCGGAAGAAATGAGATCGGTCTGGCGCCATGCGTCGAGCGTCTGGCGCAACACCGTGGCCTTCGCTGCGAGTTCGGGCGATAACACGAACTTCTTGAAATCATCGTCCGTGAAGTCGCGATGCATCGCGGCCTCGCGCTTTTTCAGTCGTAGGTAAGGTTCGGTTGAGAAAAGACGGTGCCAATCTGCGTCAGCGATGACAGTTCCGGCGGCGCGCCGGTCCAGGATTGCCAGGACGATGTCGGCTTCTTCGGTGTTGAGCTGTAGCTGAATGTGATTGGCACTGGTTACCGGTTGAGCCTCTTGACCGGAGAGCGCGGATAGAATTCCGAGCACAAGGACCGGGATGAAAGAGACGAGTCGCGACGAGAACATAAATCCCCACTATTGGACGTGTTCTGTGATGGAAATGTGAGCGGTCCGCCAGATACGCTGCTTGCAACCTCATTGCGGCAGCTTGCGCGAGAGCTCCCAAGCCTTGGCGTATTTCCAGGAGACATAGCCCGCGTGGTAGAGGTGCAGCAGCAGGCCTTCGCGGCCGTCGAGAAATCCGAGGCGGAAGAAGTAGTTGTAGATGAACGTCGTCAGAGGACGGAGAACAGTGTTGGTGAAACTGAAGCTGCGATGACTTTTGGCGATCGCCAACTGCGCGCCCAGCGACGAATAGCGATTCATGTGGCCGAGGTAAAGCGTCAGGTTGGGATAGGTGTAGTGCACCAGCGCATTCTTGAACTGGCGTGCCGCTTGCGGCGGGTCGGGCTTCAGTTCGCAGCGGTCGTGGGGATCGTGGCCGGTTACGAATCCGTGCCCGCGGCGGAACAGGCGCAGCTTGGGATCGGGGTAAAAGCCGCCGTGGCGCATCCAGCGACCGAGAAACAGATTCTTGCGCGGGAGCCGAAAGCCGCTCACGGCGCCTGGATCGGCGACCGCGGCGCGAATTTCTTCCGCCAGCGCGGGACTGACCTCTTCATCGGCGTCAAGCAGCAGCACCCACTCTTTTGTGCAAAGATCGATTGCGTATTGTTTCTGGGCAACGTAACCGCGCCACGGTTCGACGACGACTCGCGCTCCCTGCGCGCGCGCGATCTCGCACGTGCGATCTTGCGACCCGGAGTCGACCAGCACGATCTCATCTGCCCAGCGGACGCTGGCCAGGGTGCGGCCGATGTTCGCTTCTTCATCCATTGCCACGATGGCCACGGAGATTGTCATAAGAAATTGGGATTATTGATTGCTGATTGATGATGGCAACCCAGACCGAATAAGTTTTATCAATCATCAACCAACGATCATCAATCAGCGATTAACTCCTCAGCCACTAGCGGCGCGGCTTCGTACCTCGCACAGCAGGAACACCGCCAGGATAATCATCTCAGGTTCGAGGGGATGGCGGTAGCGGGCATGCGGGTACACGAAGTAATAGACCGTTGGATAGGTCGCGAGGAGTCCGGCGAAAAGCCATGCTCCTGACCTCTTCTGCCGCAGCGCGCGTCCGAGTCCCCAGATCGCCAGTACGGACGATGCCAGGAACAGGGAGCTGCGAAAGTCCCACGAAGCCGTGCTGTCCGTTGGTCTGGGCACGCCGTTCCAGAAATAAAAAAACCGCTTCATGCTGATGACCGCGAATCGCTCCGGATGCGTACGGATCCACTCGAACGCCAGCCGGCTGCAGTCGGCCTCGTAGGCAATTTCGCCCAGGCGCTCGAACTTTTCGAACTCCTGCTGGTTGAGATTGGGTTGCAGGGTGGCGATCAACATGCCATCGGCGAACTTGTTGTTGCCGAGACGGAACTGCAGTCCGAAATCGTCGCGAATAAAAACAAAGCGGCCGAACGTCGCATAGTTGCGCGCCAGCCACGGGGAAAGAACCAGAAAGAATACGAGTGAGGAAAGCACAACGCCGACCAGCGAGGGCAGACCACCCCGGTATCTCTGCCGCCACACCCACAAACCGCAGAACGGCAGAAAAGACAGCATTGTAGGATTAGCCAGCGCTCCTACACCCCACAGTGCGCCGAAGAGTATCCATCCCAGCCAACCCGGGCATTGTTCCAATTCCAACGAAACCAGAAAGATTGACGCCAGTATGAGCGGAGTGAAGGTCGTATCCCATATCCAATGAATGGACCAGTACCAGACATAGGGATTCAGCGCCCAGGCCCGCGCCGACCAGATGGCAACGCGCGCGCCGAAGGTTCTGTGCGCGATCAGATAAACCGGAATCGTGGTGAGCGACGCGAAGAAACTGTTGATCGACAGCAGGACCCACGCCGAAGCGTAAGTGTAGACGCCGAAAATCTTGAAGACTCCGCCAATCAGGTAGGGATAAAGCGGAGGCTCCCAGGCGCTGGGACCGGTGTTGCCTCCGTAGGGATTGCTAAAACCCTGGCCCAGCGCGATCGACCGGCCCACGCGGCCCATCTCAAAGCCGAAGCCGAAATTATCTTCTCCGGGGCGCGTGTGATATTGGCGGAAGACTCCGATCGCGGCCACCTGCAGAACGAACGATAGCAGCACCATCCACATCGCAGATCGCGGGATGGCAGGCTGGCTCGGTCGTTCCATCACGGGCGAGTTTAACAGGTCTTTGCCGGGGCGGAGGGTGCGACCAGAGTTGCGCCGATTACTGCTGCCTCAATTCATTTCGGTTTTTCGGAAGGCACTGCCGGAATTGCGGCAGGGGCTATCTGAACCTGAACGGCGTGCGTGTTATCGGATTTTGACGTGTCCACAGAGACTACTTCGAAATCTCCGTTCGAGTCGCGCAGTTGAATGGTCTGCGTGGCGCGGGCTCCGGAAGTGCCAGGGCGCACGGTGTTGTTGGACACAATGCTCACTTGCAGACCGGAATCCGGATTGCCGGGGTCTGCCCGCTCCACCTGGCGCGCCGTGGTTTGCTGTCCGGTCGAACTGGTCCTTTGGGCCGTAGTTGCGCGCTCAACCAGGTGCAGGCTGCCGTCGCGCGCCGATCCCGGGACGTCGACAGAATATGTTTCCACCGTGTTGCGCTTTTCCCCCGGAGCGTTCTGGGAGTCCTTGCTCACGGTACGAGAGATTTCGCCCAGCTTTCCCTCTGCGTCTGGGCGGGAGACCCGCTCCTCCGTGGTGTTCTCGTTGCCATCTTGCCGAGTTGTAGTCTGCCGTACTTCGCCGACTTGCCATTTTCCCGTGCCATCGGCAAGCAGCGTGGTTTTCTGCGATACTACGGTGTCATTCGCGCTTCGTTCGCGGCGCTCCTCAGTCTTCATGGACGGAGAAAGATCACCGTTGATGCCGGGAAGCATGACTGTCGTTTTCGTCTCCTCCACATCCTTGCCGATCTTTTTCGTCTCCTCGATTTGGCGCTGAACCAACTGAAGGCGGCCGTTGGCGTCGGGATTCGAGGTGCTACGCACTACATTCGAGTTGCCCCCGGGCAGAGTGCGCGCTTCTTCTTCCGTGACCTGCACCAGCGTCTTGGCTCCATCGGAATCGCGACCGAACGTGCGCGTTGTGGTTCGCACGGTCGTCGCGTTGACCTGCACCGTTGTCTTTTCGATGTCCTGGTAAGGTTTGAAATCTCCATTAGCCCCGCGGCGCTGGACTGATTGGTTGTCCACTGTGCGATTCCCGCTTTGGTTGTGACTTTTGAGGGTACGGGTAGGATTCGCGGAGGCGCCTTGCGACTCGGTGGTAACGGTCCATGATTTGTTCGCCGATTTGTCCGCGTCGCCCGCTTGCGAATCGGATGTTTGCGCCCACAACGCGAGGGCGGAACATAGAAATGCTCCGATAGCGACTGTTATGAGGCGGCGGCGATGCTTACTGCGCGCGGAAACAGGTGCGATCAGCATGCCTGTAATTGTCTCTCTGCGGACCTCCCCTGTCCAGCGGGGCACGCTGCCCTCCAGGAGAAGCCGCGGGTTGTGGCATTCGACACAACTCTTGCTTGTTGAGTTTGTATTGTTGGCAGGAGGAACTAGCTTGTCTTCGCGCTGTCGGAAACCCCGATTGAGAAGTTGACGGTGATTCTGGCTTTGGTTTCGACCGCTTGTCCGTTTTCGAGGTAGGGTTTGAAGTGCCATTGCCGGACGGCTTGCTGCGCCGCCGAGGCCAGGATGGCTGGGCCGCTGAGAACGCGCAGGTTTTCGATGGTGCCGTCGGCGGCGACAATGGCCTGCAACACTACCGAACCCTGCACCCGCATGCGTGGTCCCAACACGGGATATGCCGCCTCGACAGTTTGCCGCAGTTCGGGAACGCCTGCCGAAGAAAGGCGCGCGTGTTCGGCGGCATTCGTAGCCAAAGTCACCGACGTTGGGCCTGCCGAGGTGCGGTTTGTGTCGCTATGCAGTTCCACTTTCGCGATGTTGCTTCCGGCATGGACCGTGCGGTGCGTGTCGCCAGCCACCACTTCGACATCCAGCGGAGGCAGGACGACCCGGTTGGCCGCGACCACCGGAGAGGATGGGCTAGCGGAGGCTGCCTTAGCAGCGTCTTTGCGGGAAGAAGACGAATCGGTTACGGATTGGGTTGGAGTTTTCGGAGCGGCGTGGCTGGTTGCGGTCGCAGACGACGCCGGGGTCGCCTGGGCAGGCTTGGCGGGAGCTACTGCGGAGTCTGGAGCGCTTTCCGTTCCGGCACCCGATTCAGAAGTCTCATCTGAGCCGAACCAGAAGTCGTGGTCTTTCACCACGACCACGCCGAGGGCAACCATCAGGAGACTGAGCGCGATCAGAAGCCGGATGCTTTGCCCGCTTGTGAGCCTGGACTGGGGCCTGGCCAGCTCCGTTACTGGATTCGTCTCCAACATTTTGTTTCTGTCGATCTTCACCTGCGTCCCTCGCTCACTCGCCTGTTGAAAATAGCCTTCAACCGAGAGTGCCAATCTCCAGGCACCAGTATCCTCAGCCCGTGAGCGTTTCTTGGCAATGGCACGATCCGGGAACTACTGGCCCGAGAGTGCTATGCGGGTCATTCGGAGCCTTCGGGGACAGCCCCTTCGGTTCCGGTTCAGGGCAGGCGAGGCTGCAGTCCTTCCGTGAGCAGTCGTAGGTTCTAAGGTTGCCCAGCCTTCGGTTGCGCCGGTTCTGCGGGCTCGCTTCCCGAAGGAGCGTCCTGCCGCGGAACGACGTAGGGAACCCTGGGGAGGTGCGTGACTTGGCCGCGCGTGGCGTCGGCGACGTCAATGCCGGAGTGATCGAGCAGCAATCCCGTGGCCCGGTCGAGTTCGATGCGCGATTTTTCGTAGGCAGCTTTGGCTGAGACCAGGTTTGATTCGGAAGTGGTTAAGACGGAAGCATCCTGCAGGATCGCGGTCGTCGTGGTGAGTCCGACTTTCAGTTTCTGCTGATCGGCATCGAGCGTCTGGCGGGAAAAGTCGACCGCGTACTGGGCTGCCTGAACGGCGGCGCGGTTCTGTTTCACGTCAAATTGGGCGTTGCGCACTTCGATGCGAACCTGATTCTCGAGTTGATGCAGACGCACCTGCGCCTGGCGGTACTCCAGTTCAGCACGCACCTGGTTGGCCTGGGCTTCGCGATTGCGCAGGGGAATGTTCAGAGTGAGGCCGACGCCTTTGTCGGGAGCGGTGGAGTTTACGAGCTGGTTCAGGGTTCCGCCGTAGCCGACCGAGGTTGCGGTTTGGAACGGCGGCGGGTTTTCGCCTGGTGTGTAGCAATACTTCGCGCCGGGACTGGCTGAACATGAAGGAACGAGCGGATTGATGGTGCCTCCCACTCCCGATCCGCCGTAATAAGCGAAGGCATCGAGCGTAGGCAGCATGGCATTGCGGACGGCTTTACTGCTGAGGTCCCGGGAATTGAGATCGATGCGCGACTCGACCAGTTCAGCACGATGACCGAGGGCTTCATTGATCAAATCTTGCGTGGGAACGACCGCTTCCTGCTGCGGAATCTGCATGGTGGATGTGGGGATGACGTCGGCTTCGGCCAGCGCCGGATCTTCAATGCTGCGGCTTAGTGCGTTCTTCACTAGTAACTTCTCCAGTTCCAGATTGTTCTGCGCCAGGATTAGATTTTGCTCGTCCGTCGAAACCGTGCTTTGGGCGCTCACCACTTGAATAGGCGGAACGGTGCCGACTTGCGCCTGCTGTTCGGTATCTGTGAGCGCCTTCTGCGCATAGGTGAGGGCTTCCTGCTGCACACGCACATTTTCGTAGGCATACACCAAATCCCAGTAGATATTTTCAATCTGGTCGACCGTGGTGATGATTTGCAGGCGGAAGGCTACGTCAGAAATTTCACGATTGTTCTTGGAAATGCGGATGAAGCGCAGGTTGGGAAGCGAGCCGAAACCTTGCAGCAGGTTCTGCGTGATCCTGAATTGGAAACTTGAACTCAAGTCCGGCGTCAGCAGGACGGTGGGGTTGTTGGAAGTGACGTGGGTATTGTTGAATCCGGCGGTAACGCTTGTGCCCCATTGGAAACCCTGCGTGTAGGCGAAGTTGGTCGTGTACGTGTTTTGCGCGACGACGGGAACGGGGCTAAAAACGCTGACGGACTCGGTGTCGTTCTTATCGAGTTGCAGCGTGCTGGTGATAACCGGGTCGAAGCTGGTGATGGGTGAGCCGATGCCAAGAGTGGAACTGACTAAGCCGTTGGTGCCCGTGCCCACGCCGCTGGGAGCGACGGTGGTGCCTCCGGTGCCAGAGCCGACTGTGCCGCCGAGGCCGCCCACGCCGCCGCCGGGAGTGTTCTGCACAATGCCGGCGTTGACGCCGAGAATGTTGGCGCCCGACTTGGCGCGCAGGTAGTCGGTATCGGCGATGTTCAGGTTGTAGCGGGCAATGTCGATATCTAGGTTGTTCTCAAGCGCGAGCGCGACGGCGTCGTCAATTGAAAGGTAGATCTTGCCGTTGCGCATCAGCGAGTCGATGCGCGGAGAATTGCCCAGGTTCGGCTCCGCTACCTGCTGCGCACGGTAGGGCTGCAGGAAATGAGGAAAGGCGGGGCGCGGCTTGGAATAATCCTGCAAATGAACCGCCTGCGGCTGGGCGGGAACTGGCGCGGTCTGGGGCGTGGGAGCCGCTGGGACGTCTTGAGCTTGAGCGCGCAAAAGCGGCGACAGATGCGTACAGCCGAGCAGGGCAAAGGCCATCGCCGTGAATAGCAACGTGAGTCGACGGCGGGCTGCGGTCATTCGGGTTGAACGCAAAGACATGGTTTGTCTCCTTGAGTAGAAACGGTGCGACATCGTGTTGAAAGTAGTAGATCGATTTGGAAAGTTGGATGCGGAAAACATAGAAGCGTCACTCCATCTTAGCGGGACAGAGCGCGGGAGGCGGGCGCAGATTGTAAAGAATTGTTGGAAAAAGAAAAAGGCGCGGCTTATGACCGCGCCTGCTTCGGATTGGCAGACAGCTACTGAGGCTGCTGTGGAGCGGCTGCCTGCGGCACTGGTTGCGCTACCGAAGGCATATCCTTGCGGGGCGAGACGTAGGGCACGTTGGGCAGGCGTGTAACCTGGCCGCGCGCCGCGTCGTCGATGCTGATGCCGTTGTGATCAAGCAGCGTTCCGGTGGCGCGGTCTAACTCGATGCGCGATTTTTCATAGGCGACCGAGGCATTCACCAGGGTCGATTCGGAGGTCGCCAGCTGGCTTTGGTACTGCAGGACCAAAGTTGTGGTCGATGTACCGAACTGATATTTCTTCTGTTCGGCGTCCAGCGACTGGCGAGCCAGTTCGAGAGCGGCTCTGGCCGAATCCACGCTAGCGCGGTTCTGCTGCACCGCATACTGCGCATTGCGGATTTCGATCCCTACCTGATTTTCGATCTGCTGCAGCCGCATCTCGGCCTGCCGGTATTCCAGTTCGGAGCGGATCTGCAGCGACTGGGCGGCGCGGTTGCGCAGCGGAATACTCAGAGAGATGCCTACGCCTTTGTCGGGCGCGGCGGAGGTTACCAGGTTATCGAGAGCGGTGCTGTAGCCGACAGGCTTTCCCGAGTTGAATTGGGCGGGGATGCTTCCCGGGGGGATGCACAGACCGCTTGTGCTGGTGCTGGAACAAAAGGGCGTTATCGGATTCAGTGTGCCCGCCAGTCCTGAGCCGCCATAGTAAGCGTACAGGTCGAGGGTGGGAAGAAGCGCGCTCCGGACCGCCTTATTGCTCAAATCCCGGCTATTCAGATCAATGCGGGATTCGACCAGCTCGGCACGATGTTGCAACGCCTGGCTGATCAGATCTTCGGTAGGGACAACCTGCTCCTCGGCCGGAACTTCGATTGTGGAGGTTGGGATGACCTCGGCAGTGGCCAGCCTGGGATCTTTCAGGGTGCGAGTCAGCGCATTCTTCATCAACAACTGCTCAAGCTGCAGATTGGTTTGCGCCGTAGTCACGAGTTGCTGATCCTGCGACACGGTGCTTTGAGCACGCACCACTTCGATCGGAGCCAGGCTGCCAATTTCAACCTGCTTCTTGGTGTCCGATAGAGTCTTCTGGGCAAAAGCCAGTGATTCATTCTGCACCCGCGCGTTTTCGTAGGCGTAAACAAGATCCCAATAGATGTTCTCGATCTGGTCAACCGAGTTTATGATCTGCAAACGGAAAGCCACGTCGGAGAGTTCTCGGTTGTTCTTGGCGATGCTGATGATACGGTTATTGGCGGGGAAGCCGAATCCCTGCAAAAGGTGCTGCGTGAGCTTGAATTGGAAATTCGACGTTACCTCTGGGAGCAACGTGGTGAATGGCACGTTGTTGGTGATGTGAGAATTGTTGAACCCGATGGAGATGTTGGTTCCGGATGCCAGACCCTGCTGATAGGCGAAGTTGGCCGTACCGGTGTTCTGGTTGACGACGGGTACGCCGTTGAAGCCGTTCGAGGACAGGGAGAAAGAACGATCCATTTGCAAGGTTCCGGTAAGTATGGGATCGAAACTGGTAATTGGCGGTCCCTGGCCTAGCGTGGAACTGACCAAGCCGTTTGTGCCGGCGCCGATTCCGCCTGCTCCCAGGCTGGTGCCTCCAGTAGACACGCCCGCAGTCGCACCAATTCCGCCCACTCCGCCGCCGGGCGTATTCTGTACCACTCCGATGGGAGTTCCGAGAATCGAAGCCCCTGCCTTGGCGCGCAGCACGTCAGTATCGGCGATGTTCAGGTTGTAGCGCGCGATGGCAATGTCGAGATTGTTTTCGAGCGCGAGCGCGATCGCGTCGTTGAGCGAGAGATAGAGTTTGCCGTCGCGCATAAATTGGTCGATACGCGCGGTATTGGCCAGGTTCGGCGCTGGCAAGTATCGCGGCGAGTAGGGGCCAATCGGGTTGGGAAAATGTGATACCGGCTTGGAGTAATTCAGGATGGGTAGCGGCCGCGTCTCCGGCGTGTTTTGCGGGACGGGCCCGGCGGGCGCGTCCTGGGCCAAAGCTGCGATGGTCAATGTTCCGAATAAAACTGCGGCGGTGATCAGACGGATGGTCGAGTTTAAG
>CAVYVQ010000046.1:0-33546 GCA_963771895.1 uncultured Acidobacteriaceae bacterium
ACAGGTCCTAACCAGGCTGCCAGAACTGGGCCAAAGTGGCGACGGACACCTCGGCCTGCCAGCCAAGCAAAGCGAGGCGCGCAGACCTGCTAGCCTTCGAGCTGGGAGGTGAGTTCCCTGCTACACTGGAGGTACAAATTCCCTAGTTTCTGCATCAAACATAGCTGTGTATCCGCAACTCGTTCATTTCGGGCGGTTTTTCCTGCCGACTTACGGCTTCCTGGTGGCTTTGGGGGTGCTGATCGGTCTGTGGATCAGTGTGCGCAATTCCGAGCGGCTGGGAATTGACGGCGAGAAGGCTTGGAACCTAGGGATTCTGGTTGTGCTGTGCGGGATTGTGGGCGCGAAGTTGCTCTATATCATCAATGATTGGAGCGTCTATGCGGCCCATCCCTCGGACATTTTCAGTATTACCACGCTACAGGCCGGAGGAGTTTTTTCGGGCGGATTGATTGCAGCGTTCATTGCCGCGGCGTGGTATGTGCGCAAGCATCACATGCCCGCGCTCGGAACCTGCGACGCATTTGCGCCGGGGCTGGCGCTCGGCCATGCGGTTGGACGGATCGGCTGCTTTGCGGCGGGATGCTGCTACGGGAAAGAGACGCATCATTTCTGGGGCGTGGTGTTTCGCAATCCGCTGGCGAATCAGATTACTGGCACTCCGCTGAATGTGCCGCTCGAGCCGACGCAGTTGTTCGAGTCGGCGGTGGAGCTCGCGAATTTCTTCTTCCTAATGTGGCTGCTGAAGCGGAGGAAGTTCGATGGTCAGGTGTTCGGCGCGTTCCTGTTTATCTATGGAGTGGCGCGGTTCTTCCTGGAATATTTGCGAGACGATCCTGGGCGCGGGTCGGTATTCAATGGCGCGATGACGGGGACGCAGTTGATCGCGATTGGGCTGGTCGTGGCGGGCGGGGTGATTTGGTGGTTGCGGCCGGGGGCTAAGAATGTTACGGCGCAGCCGGTGGGAGCTACACGGTAACGGGCCGGGAATTGCTGGTGAAATCGCGATATTAGCGACAGTTTACCTCGGTCGAATCGCGCCAAAATTGACCGAGACGGTCAGGATCAAGTCTATGGCCGGTTCATTAAATGCGACGGGAAATGCAACGGGGAATGCGACGGGCCCTGCAGGACGAAAGCCACCCTCGTTCGGAATGAGACACTTCCTGTTTGTAGTCTTCCTGGCAATCATCTTTTTTCTCCTTGGCCACAGCATGGTGCGTCACCGCTTCTTTCAAGGCGGCCGGTTTCACCGAAACGGCTCCGTCGGGCAATAGCAGTTGTTGATGGCTTCTGTCCTTGATGTATTTGAGATTCGCAGCTTCCCTGTGGCGCACGCGAATTGATCCAATCGGGCGACGATCCTAGCTTGTAGTATCCTTCGCAGCGAATGCCGCAAGCTCTTCCCATTCTTATTTCGGTCGCGTCCGAAGATGCTGGCAAGCGCCTGGATCAGTTTCTCGCTGCGCGCCTTGACGCCGTCAGCCGGGCACGGGTGCAGGAGATGATCGCCGAAGGCAAAGTGCTGGTGAATGATGCCCCAGCGAAGGCCTCGCTGAAGCTGCGGCGCGGTGAGCGCATCAGTGTGCTGGGCGAGGCGGAGCGGGCGCCGCTTAAGGCTATTGCCGAGGAGATTCCGCTCGACATTGTTTATGAAGACGACGACCTCGCGGTGATCAACAAGCCTGCGGGAATGATGGTGCACGCGGGGGCGGGTGCTACTGACGATGCGCGCAATCGCGGGACGCTGGTGAATGCGCTGCTGCATCATCTGGGAAATCTGTCGGGAGTGGGCGGGGCGCTGCGGCCTGGAATTGTCCATCGTCTGGACAAAGAGACGAGCGGGTTGATTGTAGTAGCAAAAAACGACGACGCGCATCGCAAGCTGAGCGCGCAGTTTGCGGCGCGGGAGGTGAAGAAGAAATATGTGGCGCTTGTGCATGGTTGGGTGAAAAAAGATTCGGGAACGCTGGCACAGAGCATCAGCCGGGACCGGGTGCGGCGCACGCGGATGACTACGCGGCTTGAAGGTGGGCGGGCGGCGGTGACGCACTATCGCGTGGTGCGGCGGTTGGATAGCAAATTTGGGAAGTTTACTTTGCTCGACGTGAAGATCGATACCGGGCGGACTCACCAGATTCGGGTGCATGTGGCGGCGATGGGGCATCCGGTGGCGGGGGATACAATGTATGGGGCGCCGCGGCAGGCGCGGGGGAAATCGGCAGTGATTGTTTTGAAGAGGAATTTTCTGCATGCGGCGGAGTTGGAGTTCCGCCATCCGCAAACTGGGGTTGCGATCGCGCTGAGGAGCGAGTTGCCGGAGGAGTTGCGGGAGTTCTTGAGGAAGGTGGAGGAGTAGTCCTTGCGCAGCGCATGTGCCTCAGGGGCTGAAGCCCTCGGTTTCTCCGGCGCTAATTGCAGCGCTGGAAGCGCTGCTCCATCCAAGATCGGAGCCTTACGCGGCCATTCGGCTTCGCTCAGTCAGGCCGCTGAAGCTCCGCTTTTCCGCGTGTTAACGGATATAATGAATCACCAATGAGGGGCATTCTCACTAGAGACATCTTCAGAACATCCGCGGCGCGGTGGGCGGCGGTTTTGCTGCTGGGCGCGGGGTTGTGCCAGGTTGGAGCGGGGCAATCAGCAACTCAGCCGGGGGCTGCGGCGCCGCAATCGCCGTCGCCACTGGTGCCGCGCGGCGCAGAATACCGCCGGTCAAAATTCCCCCGATCAGAAGGCCGCACAACAAAATTCAGCGGGGCAAAATTCCGCAGACCAGGGCTCGAGCGGTGGCGATGTCCCTCGCATCCGAGTGGGCATCAACGAAGTGAATGTGGTGTTCACGGTGACGGACAAGCACGGAAAGCGCGTCACAGATCTGAAGCAGGCGGACTTCCGCTTTGTGGATGACAACAAGCCGGCAGCGGAGATTCGCAGCTTTCACGCGGAAACGAATTTGCCGCTGCAGGTTGGGTTGCTGATCGACGCCAGCAATTCGGTACGTGACCGGTTCAAGTTCGAGCAGGAATCGGCGATTGAGTTTTTGAACCAGACGGTGCGGCGCGGCTATGACCAGGCGATGGTCGTGGGCTTCGACGCAACCCCGGAAGTGACCCAGGATTTCACCGATGACACGGAGAAACTGGGGCACGGCGTGCGCCAGTTGCGCCCGGGCGGAGGAACCGCACTGTACGATGCGCTGTACTACGCGTGCCGTGACAAGCTGATGAAGAAAGCGCAGAACGGGCCGACGCGGCGGGCGATCATCTTGCTGAGCGACGGGGAAGACAACCTGAGCCACGTAACGCGCGAGGAAGCGATTGAGATGGCGCAGCGCGCGGAAGCGATCGTGTACACGATCAGCACGAACGTGAGCGGCACCAAGGGCACGGGCGACAAGGTGCTGGAACGAATTGCGGATGCGACGGGAGGGCGGGCGTTTTTTCCCTTTCAGATTCGCGACGTGGCGAACGCCTTTGCCGAAATTCAGGACGAGTTGCGCAGCCAGTATGCCGTGTCTTACAAGCCGGCGGACTTGAAGTCGGACGGGCACTTTCGCACGATTGAAATCGTCGCGCTCGACCGGAAGAACTTCCGGGTGAGAGCGCGGCGCGGATGGTACGCGCCGGCGCAGTAAGCCCGGCTTTCGACATCCGGCTTTCGGCTTGAGTCCGGTACGTTTGTCCTTTGTCACAGGCACTTTGAATGCCGGGATATTCCGGGACACCACTTCCGAAAAAATTGGGGATCAAGGCCGGGTTTCGCGTTCGCTTGACGAATGCTCCCGCGGAAGTGCGGGCGGAATTGCGCACGGAGTTGGCGGAGTGCGATCTGGTGAAGCCAGGAGGCGCACTGGATTTTGCGATGTTTTTCACCAAGTCCCGCGCGGAGTTAACCCGGGAGTTCCCTCGAATCCCGAAAGAGCTTGCTCCTGCCGGGATGTTGTGGGTGAGCTGGCCGAAGAAGAGTTCGGGAGTAGCCACCGACCTGGATGAAAATATTGTGCGCGAGACCGGGCTCAACGCACGGTTGGTAGATGTGAAGGTGTGCGCTGTAACTGAAGTGTGGTCGGGGCTGAAGTTCGTGCGGCGGGTGAGCGATCGAAAGGGAAAATGGATCCCGCCCTCAACTCTGCCGCCGGTTAGCCGGGAAGGTTGAGGGCGTATCGCCGACAAGAGATCGTGGCTTGAAAAGTTAGTTCAGGCTGGTGTCCTGAACCAGGTGTGCCGCAAGAAAAAGGACGGCCAACAGCAGCAGCAGATGAATCTGCGCGCTGGCAATGTGGAACACCAGAAAGCTGCCCACCCACAGAATGAGCAGCCACATAGAGATAACGAGAAATGGTCCGGGCCTCATTTTTCGCCTCCGGAAGACCTGCAAGCAGGTCGAGCTTGCGCAGCGATCCAGAAATACCTCTTGTTTGTATCGCGGGCCGGGGGTGGCAGCGTATCGGAAGAAGGCTGTAAATCTCTCAAGGCGGAATAGTAGACGGCAGGGCAAGATCGGGGAATCGGTATGGTGCGAGTGGGATTGATTGGTTTTGGTTTGGCGGGACAGGCGTTTCACGCGCCTGTGATCTGCGGCGTGCCGGGGATGGAGATGGCTTGCATTCTGGAGCGCAGGGGAACGCGGGCGCGGGAAAAATATCCCGATGTGCGGGTGGCGCGGACGATGGAGGACTTGCTTGCGGATAAAGAAATCCAGCTCTGCGTAGTCGCGACCCCGAATGATTCGCACTTCGATCTGACGCGGGAGTGTTTGTTGGCTGGGCGGGATGTAGTAGTGGACAAGCCGTTCGCGCCGACGCTCGCGGAGTCTGAGCAACTGGTACAACTGGCGGCCGAGCGCGGTCGGTTGATCACGGTCTATCAAGAGCGGCGGTGGGACGGGGATTTCGGGACCGTGCAAAAGATTGTGCAGTCGGGCCGTCTGGGGACCGTCGTGGAGTATGAGTGCCGGTTTGACCGGTATCGTCCGGGACCGAAGCCGAATGCGTGGCGCGAACGCTCGGATCAGCCCGGAGCAGGCGTGCTGTTTGACCTGGGTCCGCATGTGATCGATCAGGCGCTGGTGCTGTTTGGCGAGCCGCGCACGATTACGGCGTCGGCATTCTGCGAACGGGAGACGTCGCAGGTGGATGATTCGTTCGATGTTTGCCTGGAGTATCCGACGCTGCGGGCGATGTTGCGCGCGCGAATCATCGCGTTTGCGCCGGGGCCGCATTTTCTGATTCACGGGACGAAGGGATCGTTTCTGAAGCATGGAGTGGATCCGCAAGAGGCGCGTCTGCGGGGAGGAGATTTTCCGCAGGGCGAGGACTGGGGCGCGGATTGGGGAGAAGAACCGGAAAGCCAGTGGGGAACTTTGAGCCTGGTAGGCGAACCGACCGTGAAAGTAAAGACGGAGCGCGGAGATTATCGCGGATTCTATGCGAACGTGCGGGATGCGATCGAGAAGAAAGCGCCCCTCGAGGTTACACCGCAGCAGGCGTTGCGGACCATGCGGGCAATCATGCTGGCGCACAAGAGTAGCCGAGAGCGCCGGACGGTGGACTGGGAGGAAGCGGTGGAGTAGGAAGGTGTGCGATTTTCCGGACCGCGAACAGGAGCAAGGGTTCCCGCCTGGGCGATCTTGTGAGCGAAGCGTCTCTTCATTTGGATTAGACTGAACCCTGCGATGCCGCTCCCCATCTACCGCCTGAGACGCTGGCTGGCTGTCATCGTGGTGTTGTTTATCGCGATGGTGGCGGGAACGTATTTCTACGCCCGCCTGCGCCTCCGCAATGTGCTGAAGGAAATTCCCAACAAGATCGGGATCGACATCAAACAGACGGCGAACGGTTTTCAGTTTTCCAAGTCCGACGGCAAGCGGACGCTGTTCACCGTCCAGGCCGGCCAACTCAAGCAATTCAAGCTCGACGGGAGCGCCGAACTGCACAACGTCACCATCGTTCTTTACGGCCGCGATTCCTCCCGCTTCGACCAGATCTACGGGGACGACTTTTCCTACGATAAGAAATCCGGCAACGTAAAGGGTTACGGAGAAGTGCAGATCGATCTGGAAGCCAATCCTGCGGGCGAGACCGGACCGGACCAGGGCACTCCCAGGGAACTCAAGAATCCCATCCACCTCAAGACCAGAGACCTCGTCTTCAACCAGGAAAGCGGCGATGCGACCACCGATGCCCGGGTTGATTTCAGTACACCGCAGGCCACGGGGTGGGCCGTAGGCGTGCAATATTCAGGCAAGACCAACACGCTGACGCTGCTGTCGCAGATTCACGTGACCATGGGGAGGCAAGAGGCCGAAAGCCTTTTCGCCACTCATGCGAGCATCACGCACGATCCCCACGAAGTCGTGCTGGAGCGTCCCCGGTTGCAGAGCGAAAGCGGAATCGTGCAAGCGGAAGAGGCGACGTTATTCTTGGGGCCGGAGAACGAAGTGCAGCGCGTTCTGGCCACAGGGAATGTGAATGCCGAATCTGCCGGAAAAGACGCCGACCCGATGCGCGCCCGCGCCGATGAAGCCGAAATGTTGCTTACCGGCAAGCAAAACCTGCTGCGCACGGCTACGCTGGCAGGCAACGTCCACATCGAGCGGATCGGGTCGCAACCGATGCAGGGCGATGCCGGACGCGCAATCCTGGACTTCTTGGGCCAGAACCAACTCCTGAAGGTGCACGCGATGGATGGAGTCCGGCTGGCGCAGCATGGCGCCAGCACAGGCGCGCCTCCGACAGGTTCTTCGGCAAGTTCCGCGCCAACTTCCTCGGCAACTTCCTCCGCGACTTCCGCCGCGCCCCAGGAATTCGATCTCGCCGCGCCGGTTGTCGATTTCTTTGTCGCTGAAGGAAAGCGCCTGGACCATGCCGAAACCTCCGGGGCGGCGAAGATCACAATTTCCCCTGCACAGAACTCGGGTCCGCCAGCCGCGAAAACTTCCGCACAAGTTTCTGGACAGCGCACCGTCATCACTGCTGGCCGGTTCGATGCGAAATTTGACGCGACCCCCGACGGCTCCAGCCGCATAAGTTCGATCCACGGCGCTCCCGATGCAAAGATCGTGAATCTGGCGCCTGGACTGCCTGAGCGTGTGAGCACAAGCCAAACACTGGATGCCGCTTTCTTCCCGCAGGGAGGGATCGCGTCCGTCATCCAGCAAGGCAGCGTCGAATACAACGACGGCCAGGCTCCCAGGAAACGGACTCAAGCCCGGGCCGACAAGGCTCTCTATACTCCTGCCGACCGCATCCTGGTGCTCACCGGGAGCCCGCGCGTTTCCGAGGGCAGCATGGTCACCACCGCCCGGACGATCCGCATCAATCGCGTCACCGACGATGCCTTCGCCGAGGACAACGTCAAGAGCACTTACAGCGAACTCACCGAGCAACCAAACGGAGCGCTGCTGGCCTCAGCCTCACCGATTCACGTGACGGCAGCCACCATGACGGCGCACAAATCTCCCGCAGTCGCGCTCTACCAGGGCAACGCTCGTCTTTGGCAGGACGCCAACATCGTCGAGGCCCCCTCCATCCAATTCGACCGCGACCGTCGCTTCCTGTTGGCCGAGGGTACCGCCGCGCAACCTGTCTCCACGGTGCTGGTTCAGGCAAAACTGCCACAGCCGCGTAACCCCCAGGCGGATGCAAGCACTACTAAAGTTCGAGCCGGCAACACTAAATCGGCAGCAGAACACAAAACGAAGACAAAATCTGAGGAAAAACCCGGCGATACCGGCCCGGTGGCCATCACATCCGCCCGGCTCACTTACGCTGATGCCGAACGCAAAGCGCACTATGAGGGACACGTGCTAGCCAAAGGTACCGATTTCAACGTGTCCGCCGACACCATTGACGCGTTTCTGCTTCCGCGAAGCCAAACCTCAAGCAATCAACCACTTGCCGGGTCCGGGCAACTCGATCACATCGTGGCCCAGAGCAACGTAGTCGTCATACAACCGACCCGTCGAGGCGAGGGGCAGACCCTGGTTTACACGGCCTCCGAGGACAAATTCGTGCTCACCGGAGGGCCGCCTAGCATTTTTGATGCCGAACATGGCAAGATTACCGGGGTTTCGTTGACTTTCTTCAGGGCCGATGATAGGGTGCTCGTAGAAGGCAGGGCTAGTACTCCTGTGGTAACTCAAACGCGAGTGGCCAAGTAAAAAGACGAATGGCAGGATAAATGCGTACCCTGGCCACAGATGAGATTGGCAAATCGTATCGTGGCCGCCGGGTTGTGAATGGTGTCAGCCTGCGCGTGGAGCAGGGCGAAGTTGTGGGTTTACTTGGCCCTAATGGCGCAGGAAAGACGACTACCTTCTACGCCATCGTTGGCCTGATCCCCCCTGACACTGGCCGCGTGTTGTACGACGGTCAGGACATTACTGACGTTCCCATGTACCTGCGGGCGCGGCAGTATGGCATCAGCTATCTCCCTCAAGAAGCTTCGGTATTTCGCAAACTCACGGTTGAGGAGAACATCCTCGCGGTGCTGGAAGCGCAGCCCATGTCGTGGCACGAGCGCCGCGAGAAGATGGAGAAGTTTATTGATGAACTTGGCTTGGAGCACATCCGGCAGAATCGCGGCTATGCCTTGTCCGGCGGCGAACGCCGGCGGGTGGAAATTGCCCGCTGCCTGTGCATCAATCCCACCTTCATTTTGCTGGACGAACCGTTTTCCGGGATCGATCCCATCGCCGTTCTCGACCTGCAAAAAATCATCAGCAGTCTGCGGGCCAGCGGCATCGGAGTGTTGATCACCGATCACAACGTGCGCGAGACATTGTCTGTAACCGACCGCGCCTACATCATCGACGACGGCCGAATCTTCCGCCAGGGCCAGCCCGAACAACTGGCTGCCGATCCGGAGGTGAGGCGCGTGTATCTGGGGGAGAGTTTTTCGCTGGTGTGAGAAAAACAGTGGTCAGTGTTTCAGTGGTCAGTGATCAGTACTGACTATTAGCCACTAGCCACTGACCACTGACTTTTATGGTCTTACTTCAACACAAACTGACCGTCAAGCTATCCCAACGCCAAATCCTTACCCCGGGTCTGGTGCAGATGGTTTCCGTCCTCGCTCTCAACAAGCTTGAACTCAAGGACATGATCAACGCCGAGATGGTCGAGAACCCGGTTCTCGAAGAACTCGAAGAATCTGTCCCGCTGATCGATGAAATCGGCCGCAAAGAAGAAGACCGCGATCGTCCCACCAAGACTTCCACCGAAGAAACTCCCATCGTCGCTGAAAAAAAGGACCCGTTCGAAGAGATCGATTTCGGCTCGTTCTTTCAGGACTATCTCGATCCCGGCTACCGCACCCGCGGCGAGATGGAAGAGATCGAACGGCCGTCGTTTGAGAACTTCCTTTCCAGACCGACCACGCTGACCGACCACCTCGCGTGGCAACTTGGAGCGCTAAGTCTGCGGCGTGACGTACGCGAGGCCGCCGAACAGATCATCGGCAACCTCAACGAAGACGGTTACCTCATCGCGAGCGACGAAGAGATGTTGGGCGTCGCGCCTCCCGCGCCGCCCGAAGCCGACGCCGCGGCCGCAAGAAACATTGTCAGCGAAGCTGCCGCCCTGGGATTAGGCCAGGACGACGAATCACCATCAGCCGAATTAGCCTCCGAAGACATCGCTGCAAGCGATTCCAGCGAACTAATCGGAGCGGAATCGAATCCGTCTGAATTCTTCACCTCCAACGGTGTCGCTGATAACTCGCTGCATGAGCTGGACAATCTGCCCAGCAGTTCTCCGACCGGGACTGTCCTCGCCTCGCGAAGCGGAGATTCCGCGGCAGCCGCCGCTCCCGCCCCAGCGCCTCCGCGTCCGGTCTACAAATCAACCTTTACGGCTGCCGATCTCCATGAAGCCCTCGAAGTGATTCGTCAACTCGACCCTCCGGGTGTGGGTTGCCGCACTCTGCGCGAATGCCTGCTTCTCCAGTTGCGTCATCACCAGCAACAGCTCGCGCAACACAAGAATGGAGAGAAAAACGGCAACGGCACCGCCCAGGTCTTGCAGGATGCCATTGCCGTCGTCGACCAGCACCTGCGCGCGCTGCAGGGCAAGCAACACAAAGAGATCGCCAAAGCGATAGGACGTCCCGCCGACGCAGTGCAGCAGGCGATCGACTACATCCGCACTCTCGATCCCCGCCCCGGCCTGCAGTACAACAAAGTCCAGGCGCGCCTGATCGAGCCTGACGTAGCTTTCATCAAACATGGCGACGAATGGCTGGTGCTGATGAACGACGATGATCTGCCCCAGCTCCGCCTCAATCCCGCTTACAAGAAGCTGATCACTCGCGACACCAACGATAAGACGACCCGCGACTACGTGAAGGAGCGTTACAAGAGCGCCATCCAGCTCATCAAAAACATCGAGCAGCGCAAACAGACCATCACCAAAGTCTGTTACTGCATCGTCGCCCGCCAGCAGGACTTTCTGGAAAAAGGCATCGATTCGCTGAAACCCATGATGATCAAGGAGGTGGCCGAAGAAATCGGCGTGCATCCTTCCACCGTGAGCCGTGCCGTGGCCAGCAAGTACGCCCACACACCGCAGGGCGTATTCGAACTGCGCTACTTCTTCAGTGAAAGTGTGCAGGGCCCCGAAGGCGGCAACACGTCGTTGCTGATCCTGAAACGCCGCGTCAAGAAGCTGATCGACGAGGAAGATCCCAGCCGTCCGCTGACCGACGAGCAACTAACCCGCATCCTGCAATCGCAAGGCATTCAGGTAACTCGCCGCACGGTTGCCAAATACCGGGAGGACATGCGCATCCCCAGCACCCATCAGCGCAGGGTAAAGGAATAGAAATGACCGAAAGAATAAAATGCGTTGTCATCCTGAGGCCGCGGCTTTTTGCGGCCAGGGATCTGGGCGAGCCGCGCGATGCGCCGCAGCCTGCCCTGAGCGAGCCGAAGGGTTCTTTGCGGCGCAATAATCGCGCGTTTGGCTCGCTTCCTTATTGCAGTGCCCAATAGACCTGAGCAAGACCAAGGAGGGCCGCTCGTGAACGTGGAATACACTGGCAGGCACTACGAAGTAACTCCCGCCATCCGCAAAGAAGTAGAAACCGGTCTCGCAAAGATCCGCAAAATCCTGGGCGACCGATTTGAAACCAAAGTGATCCTCGCCGTAGAAAAACATCGCCACAAAGCCGAGATCACCATCAGCCCCCGCAACGGCCTGCTAGTCGGCCTGGCGCAAGCCAAGGACATGACCATCGCCGTCAACGAAGCCCTCGACCACCTCGAAAAGCAGGCGGTGAAATACAAGACCCGCTGGCAATCCAAGAAGCGCTCGGCCCGCAAGAGCGAGGAAGTAAAGAAGTGGAACGGCCACTCTCCGCAGGATGATGGCACAGGCACGCAAACCAAAGTCGGCCTGACGGAAAAAACCGCAGTGCCGGTCGCCGTGCACCGCTATCCCCCTGTGGCCAAAACCACCGAGGTCCACCTCGTCCGCTCCGACGAAGCCGTAGCCATGCGCCCCATGACTCTCGAAGAGGCCATCAAAGAAGCCCACTTTCGCGACCGCGACGTCTTCGTCTTCCGCGATCCCAAAGGCAAAATAATGATCCTGCACCGCACCAGAGACGGCAAGATGGAGCTGATCGAAGCCCCGTAGAAGCAGGAATGAGGTTGCTTGTCGGCTTCAGCAAAATAGTGGAGGGGAAAGAAACTCATGTGGGGATAGCTGCCCCGGCTGCCTGCCCTGAGCGAACCGAAGGGTCCGGCGGCCCGGCCGTATCGCGCCGCGATGCAGCGCCCAACTCTGCATGTGTGGAGCGGACACTCCTGTCGCCATGAAGTAGGGAACAAAACCGGCCTGCAAAGCGTATCCTGAAGTAGCAGAAGATAAATCGTCCCGCGAATCATCTTCCTTGATGCTCATTACACTCGCCTAACCTCTTCGCTCCTCGCTGAGCCGCGAAGATAGTCCCGGACAGCAAGATCGTCGCGGTTATCCTGACGACCAGAGGTCAATATGCCGAGGTTCAGTTCCACCGTCGTAGTCCGAGCTCTACTTCTTGTCGTCATCTCAGCAGCATCCGCGATCACGCTGGCACAAAGCCCTAACATCCCAACAGAATCCGGCGCAATCTCCGGCGTAAGCGAAGGCGGATTGAATATCTACAAAGGCATCCCATTCGCCGCCCCTCCAATCGGCGACTTGCGTTGGCGCCCCCCAGTGCCCCTCACACCCTGGACCGGCACACGCACCTCGGATGCCTTTGCCCCAGCCTGCATGCAAACAGGAGTGTCCATGCCAGGCGAAGCACCGCCCGCAGTGAATGAGGATTGTCTCTACCTAAACATCTGGACGCCAGCGAAAGAGACGAACGCTCCAGAGCCGCTGCCCGTAATCGTCTGGATATACGGCGGCGGCTACATCAACGGCTCCGCCTCCATGCCCCTGTACTGGGGAGACCGCCTCGCGCACAAAGGCGTGATCGCTGTCACCATCGCCTATCGCATCGGCCCGCTCGGCTTTCTTGCGCTTCCTGAGCTGACGCGCGAGTCGCAGCATCACTCCTCGGGCAACTATGGCCTGATGGACCAGATCGCCGCGCTCGAATGGATCCAAAGAAACATTGCCGCCTTTGGCGGCGACCCGAAAAACGTAACCATCGCCGGACAATCCTCCGGAGCTATCTCGGTCAGCATCCTGATGGCTTCGCCCCGCGCGAAAGGCTTGTTTCAGCGCGCCATCGCAGAAAGCGGCGGCCTGTTCGAGCCACTTCAACTGGCCCCAAAGTATCTGCTGGCCAATGCGGAACGCGACGGCGAGAAATACGCCGCATCGCTGGGCGCAACCTCACTCCAGGAACTGCGCCGGCTACCGGCGAACAAGCTTACCGGCAACGCTGGCGGCATCGTTCACCCAGTGATCGAGCCGTACATACTTCCCGCTTCGCCCTATGAAGCCTTCACGACCGGGCAGCAGAACGATGTCCCGCTGCTCCTGGGTTCAAACGCCGACGAAGCGCGTGCATTGACCGATGTCACCCAAGTGAAGGCCGCCACGTTCGACAGCGATCTCGAGCATAGCTTCGGCGCGCTGCCGCCACAGCTTGTCTCAGCGTATCCCCATGCGACCGACCCGGAGGCAAAACAAGCGCGTCTCAACCTCGAGCGCGACCTCCGTTTCGGCTGGGACATGTGGGCTTGGGCAAGGCTGCAAGCCGGAACCGGACACAGCAGCGTCTACTATTATTGGTTCACACTACAGCCACCATTCCCTGTCGGTTCAGTGTATGAAGGCTGGGGCGCAAGCCACTTCGCCGAACTCTGGTACGTCTTCGACCATTTGGACCAACAACCCTGGCGCTGGAGCACAGCAGATCGCAAAGTAGCCGAGGAAATATCCAGCTACTGGGTCAACTTCGCGGAGTCAGGCAAGCCCAACGGCCCGGGCCTTCCTCAGTGGCCAGCGTTCACGAACGCGGATAGCAAGGTTCTATATCTAGGCGATCCGATCACTGTAGGTGGTGTAGCAAGCATCGATAGTCTCAAGGTCTTCGACGCCGTCTACACAGCCGTGCGCGGCAAACCATTCGCCGCGCGGTAACTCCTGTCATCATAGGCGAAGCGGCTGATTCTCGAAAAGAATCAGCCGCGCAGTCGAAGGATCCCTTTCGTGTCATCGGAGCCCGTGGCTCACAAGGGAGTTTCTAAGAGGTCAGCGCTCCCGCGCAATATTACTCGCTTCTCAGGGCTCGCATGGGATCAACCGAGGCCGCCCGTCGGGCAGGCAGCAGGGCGGCGATAAGCGCGGCCACCAACAGCACCGCGGTACTTGCAAAGATGACGGCAGGATCGCCAGCCTTAGTTTCGTAGAGCAGGCTACCTATCCACCGCGTTGCTCCAGATGCCAGCGCCAAGCCAGCTAGAATGCCTCCCGCGACCGGAGTTGCCGCCTGTCGCATCACCAATTGCACCAACGCAGCTTTGTCCGAGCCCAGCGCCACGCGGACGCCAAACTCCTGCTGCCGCAGCGACACGGAGTACGCTAGGACCCCGTAGACACCTAGCACTGCCAGCAGCAAAGCTGCGATGCCAAAGCTTGACAGCAACATTGTCTGGAAACGTTCTGTGGCTACCGAGTCGTTCACTTGATCGTCCAGGGACTTCAGCGTTGGAATCGCAACTTGTGGATCGATGTTCCAAATGGTGCGGCGGATCGAATCCGCCAACGCGGCGGTCGGCTGCGGGCTGCGGATGAAGAAGAATGCCCTCCACCACGGATTCTGCCAGTACGGCACATACACCATGCTGGCAGTCCGTTTCAGATCATTGATGCGTGCGTCGGCCACGACGCCAACGACGGTGTATTTCGACTCTCCGCCAACCTCAAACGTTCTTCCTACCGGATCTTCGCCGGGCCACGCGGCGCGTGCCGCCTGCTCGGAGATGAGCACGTTGCTAGGATGATTCTGGTCGGCAGGCTCAAGATCACGCCCAGCGAGAAGCGGAATCCTCAGCGTGCTGACGTAGGACGGACTCACCCAGCGAATATTGGCGAGCGGTTCTTCTCCGGGAGGCAAGGGATGGTCCGCGCGAATGATGGAGCTGACCCAGGTTTCGCCAGCGATGGGCATCTCACTGGTCATGGCAACCGATTCGACTCCGGGAAGCTGGCCCAGGTCTCTCATCGCATGATCGATGAAACTCGCGCGTACTGCGCCCCCCTCTTCTGGTGAATTGCCGTATCGGGAAGTACTGAGGCCCACGCCGGTCAGGGTAATATGGCCGGCGTCGAAATCGCGTTGCTGCTTTAGCAGATGCGAAAAGCTACGCACCAGCAGTCCGGTAACGATAAGCAGAACCACCGTGCAGGCAACTTCTCCTCCAACCAACAGATGACGTGTGCGCTGTCCTTCGCGCGTGTTGGCAACGCGCGTGGGATTGGATTGCATAGCCCGCTGAGGATCGACGTGGATCGACCGCAACGCCGGCAGTACTCCAAACAGCAGCGCCGTCATCATCGACAGCCCCGCAGCGGCCAGCAGCGCCAACCAGTTTACCTGCACTTCGTCCAGACGCGGCAAGTTCCGGGGAGCGGAAGCCACAAACAGTCGTACACCGGTAAACGACAGCAGGATACCGAACCCGCCGCCAAGCACGGCCAGCACCAGGCTCTCCATCAGGGTGGACCATACCAGGCGGCCAGATCCTGCGCCCAGCGCCGCCCGCACCGCAATCTCGCGCTCGCGCGTCACGGCGCGCGCCATTTGCAGATTCGCAAGGTTCACACAGCCTATCAGCAGCACCGCTCCTACAGCGGCCAGCAACAGCCATAGCGCCGTACTCACCCGGCCCGCCACCTCCTGCGTCAGCGGCTCCACAAGAACTCGGGTCTCGGCAGATATATGAGAGACGGTTTGCGCATAAGCTTGTTGCAGACCGTCCAGTTCGCTTTGTGCCTGTGCCAAAGCAACTCCAGCCTGCAGCCGGCCAACAACCAGGTAATTGTAGTTGCCACTTTCCGTCATGTCCGGCAAGAGCGGTTTGAAGATCTCATAGGGGCGGACCGCACGCTGCCAGACCGCCGTCGACATTTCACTCATATGCGGGAAGATGAATCCTTCTGGCGTAATTCCGACGACCGTCTGTGGGATGCCGTCGATGCGCAGCGTACGCCCGATCGCGTCAGGTTCGCCGCGAAAATATCTCTGCCATGCGCTCCAGGAGAGAATGACTTCCTGATCGTGTCCCTCAAGAGTCTCCGCCGGCAGAAAACTCCGCCCCAGAACAGGCTGGACGCCAAGGACCGAAAAGAGATTAGGAGAAATTTCCAGCCCCTCCACGATGTTCGGGTGATCGGTGTCTGCGGCGACGCTGTAACCCCGGTTCCGAAAGATCGCTGCGTCGGTCAAAGCCTTCGAATTGGTCTTCCAATTGAGATAGTGTTTGTAATTATCGGGGCCGGGGGGCTCGTTCCGCTCGCGTGCCACTTCCCGCACTACGACCAGTCGTCCAGGGTCTTGGAAGGCGAACGGCTTCAGGAGAACCGAACTCACCACACTGAATACCGATGTGACGGACCCAATTCCGAGGCCCAGTGTCAGGAGGGCAGTGAGCGCAAATCCCGGCGACTTGCGCAAGGTGCGAATGCTGAACCGTAGGTCCTGCAAGGTATGCATGGAAGCCTTTAGAAACACCGTGGCACAGTTTTGTGGTGCATTTGCTGGGCCAACCCGGCTTCCGTTCCAAATCA
Source organism: uncultured Acidobacteriaceae bacterium (assembly GCA_963771895.1). Lineage (GTDB taxonomy): Bacteria > Acidobacteriota > Terriglobia > Terriglobales > Acidobacteriaceae > Sulfotelmatobacter. The sequence goes on from CAVYVQ010000046.1 coordinate 16,229, forward strand.
TTCATCTACTAGGAGATATGCCACTTAGCGGAATGTTTCAGCCAACTGAGCGATGTCCGAAATGGATCATCGCTGTTCGCGAGTGAACACCTCCAAGCTTGGAACCTACGCCCTCTTAGGTTCATAGACTGCCCTGTCATCCTGAGCGAAGCGGCTGATTCTCGAAGAGAATCGGCCGCGCAGTCGAGGAGCCTGCCCCGAGCGAAGCCGAGGGGACCCCTTTCCCGTCAGCAACGGCCGAGGCTCCACGGAGATAGATACCGGCTTCTCATTGCAGGCCCTTGCACTCACCGTAATCGTAGCGGCGAAGTAAAGGTTAAGAAAGAGGGGGCATTCATGCCCCCTAGCTGATCAGAAGAATCCAACTAGTGTTTCTTGTCTTTGTCCTCCAGCTTGCCCGTATCCGCAGCATTCGCCATGGGCGCTTTCGCCCCGGTCTTTGCATTCGCCCCTACCATAGACTTCGGCCTCCAGAAATCGAGCGCGATCGAAGCGACTTGTTCGGGTGCGTTGCTTAGTTCTGGCAAGAACCGATTGATTACTGTCTCCGTGCCCGAAACTGCTTCCGCGTTCGCTTTGAGGAACTTGGCATAGCCCTCATCTCCCAACGTCTGTTGCATGGGTGGGATCGCGTCAAATCCGGCAAGTGAACTCTGCAGGGTGGTAACGTAAAAGACCGTTCCTTCCTGGCCAGCAACCGCCTGGGAGACGAGCACGGTCAATGGCGGCGAAGCTTTTTCGCGCGCGGCCTTCATATCTTTCAGCAGGGTTTCAAAGGTTGCGATTTCTCCTGGCCGCACATTGACGGTCGTGGTGCGCAGCCAGCGTGACTCCCCGAGCAGATGGGCGAATGCCGCAGGATCAGAGGGGGCATTGCTGCTCAGGTCCCAACGCCGGCGACGAATTTCGGAACGCGAACTCACGGTGCACTGGCTCAGATCCTGGAACATCTTGTCAGTGGCAGCTTTTCCGTAAGTCTTCTGCATAGCCCCCATGAACGCTCCCATGGCCGACTCTACTTCTCCGTAGCTGTTGCGCGTGCTGACAAAGCTGACCCGGTCGCCGGGACCGTACACGGTCTCCATGGCAATCCAGGTGTCGCCCTTGTTCTGGCGATTGGCCATGGCAATCTTTCTCCCGATGGCGTCGAATTCGGCTCGTTTATCTGGTTTCACTTGCACGGTAAATACGTCGAGGTAACTTTCTTGCGCTTGCTGAGCTTGACCGACAGCCAGCGCCCCAAGCAACACGAACGCAATCACGGACCCGATAGCTTTCCGCTGCATAGCAGCCTCCTTAGTTGGTCGGGATTTCCCAGCCGAGGCGAACGGTACACCCGCTCGACCGCTTCGTCAAGGGACAGGGGCAGGTACTGTCGGTAGCACATGATATGTCCGGTTGAGATAGCAAGTGATATGTCCGCTTTGCGGGCGGTGAGGATAGGAGACGATGCGGAGCATGGAAGCTTATCCGAGGGCCGCGATGGAGCGGGCGATGAAAGTACAAGATGTGATGTTGCAGGCGATGGCGAAAAAGATCACCTGGTGGCAGGCGGCGGAGATTCTGGGCATCAGCGACCGGCACATGCGGCGGTGGCGGGAGCGCTACGTCGAACAGGGCTACAACGGATTGCTGGACCGGCGGCGGGGCAAGCCCTCGCGTCGGCGGGTGCCGGTGGCGACGGTGGAAAAGGTGTTCGCCCTGTACCGGGACAAGTATTTTGATCTGAACGTGCAACACTTTCACGAGAAGTTGCAAGCCGAGCATGGGATCAAACTGAGTTACACCTGGGTCAAGCAGGCGCTGCAGGGAGCGGGCCTGGTGGCGCGCGGACGCAAGCGCGGGGCGCATCGCAAGCGGCGGGAGCGGCTGCCGTTGCCGGGGATGCTGTTGCATATCGACGGCAGCCGCCACCAGTGGTTTCAGGACGAACGCTGGTACGACCTGATCGTGATTCTGGACGACGCCACGAGCGAGATTTACTACGCGCAGCTGGTGGAGGAGGAATCGACGGTGACAGTGATGGCGGGATTGAAAGAAGTGATCGAGCGCAAAGGCTTGTTCTGCGCGCTGTACAGCGATCGGGGGAGCCATTTCTGGTTGACGCCGAAGGTGGGCGGCAAGGTGGACTCCCATCGCCGCACGCAAGTAGGGCGGGCGTTGCACGAGTTGGGAGTGCAGATGATCCCGGCCTATTCGCCGGAAGCGCGTGGGCGCAGTGAGCGCAACTTCTCGACCTGGCAGGGCCGCTTGCCGCAGGAGTTGCGGCTGCGCCAGCTTCGCACGCTGGAGGCGGCGAACCGGTTTCTGCGGCAAGACTATATCGCCGAGTTTAACCGCCGTTTTCAGGTCGCGCCCAGGCAGCAGGGCCATGCTTTTGTGCCCTGCCGGAGTCGTGACCTGGAACGGATTTTCTCGCTGCAGTTTGAACGCAGTGTGAACCGCGACAATACGGTGAGCTTTCAGAATCTGAGCTTGCAGATCGAACGGGTGCGCTGGCGGGCGACCTTGGCGGGTTGCCAGGTGGTGGTGCACCAACACCTGAATGGAACCTTGAGTCTCACCCACGGACCGCACTGCCTGGGTCGCTATGACAGCGGCGGAATGCCCCTGCCGGCCAAAGCTTCTACAGAGACGAGCAGGGGAAGGGGAACTGCCCCCTTCCCCTGCAACCCCATCCCCCAAATCAACCCAACCCAAACGGCGAGGGTACAACTTTGAAACCGGACATTTCACTTGCTACAAAAAGCGGACATTTTAACTTGCTACCGACAGGGACAGGGGCAGGTACAACTTGTAGGGGCGGTTTGATGTTCTTTTTACCACGTAACTGTTCAACAGGCGTTAATATTCATTGAAGGTCAATGAGCGTAATCGCGATGTTTCAACAATTGAGCGAGGCGGCCCTAGCACACGGTCGCTGCCGGTGTGTCCCGCCCGCCGTAATGTCCATCGAAACTCTGGGACAGGTGCACCAGCTCAATGACTGTGCGGTCGATGGATTCACGAATTACGAACACGCCGTTAACGGGTAAAGTTTCGCCTCTCGTGGGGGGCAAAAAGGAAAATTCCGTTTGACATCTATTGGGAGGGGAGCTACATCATAAGTTGTAGTGGTGATTGTGGCATGCGGGGAGGGATCTATGAATAAGAAGCTAGCGCTGGGCGTGCTCATATTCGCAACGACGGTTTGGGCTCAGAATAATTTATCGCCGCAAATGCAGGCGGGGTGTGGTCCCGACCAGGCTAAATTTGAAGTCCAGCGGCAGGCACACTCGCATCCCACCGGGACGCCGGAATCCGGCAAGGCATTGGTGTATGTGTTTGGAGATTCGGAACTGGACAACACGGCGATCCATATTGGGGGCCTGATTACGCGCGTAGGTGTGGATGGCGCGTGGGTTGGAGCCTATGAACACAAGTCCTATACCTATTTTTCGGTGAATCCTGGCGAGCACCGGCTGTGCACGAGCCAGCAGTCCTCCTTGAAATCGCGACGGGATAATGACGCTTCCGCGATTACATTCACGGCGGAGGAAGGCAAAGTCTATTACTTCCGGACACAACCCACTCCGACGTCGCTGGCGCGAAGCGCAACGACGCAAGTACCGAATGGCGAGGTGGAACTGGCAGCGGTCGATCCGGCGCAGGCGCAGCTGATGGTCCCGAAGTGGGCTTACAGCACTTCGCAGCCCAAGAAATAGTGAGGCAGCCGAGATGCTGTTTCTACAGAGAGTTATTGTATGAAGCTGCTGGGGGCGCGGCTGAAACCTTGCAAGAAATCCAATTTGACACAAGCGTAAGTATTGTTATAGGCGTGGGTGTTGAAAAAGTCTTTGATTGCACTGGCTCTGTTGCGCTGTGGTGTAAGGACTGGCGGGTTCCTCTCTGATTTCTAGTTGCCGACAGGCAGGGGTGCTGCTGGATGGCTGAGGAACCGCACAGTCGCTTGATGTTCTGTGCCACCGCTGCCAGGAAGAACTGCTCCCGCACGAACTTCAGCCTCCGCAGGCGCAAGCGACGCAGTCCGATCTGATTCTTGAGTTCCGCGAACAAGGCTTCCACCTTCTTTCTTTGCCGCTGTGCCTTCGCGAACTCTGGTGTGTTCGCCAACTCCCGTGCGCGTTGCCGGGCTGGTTCATCCATGTGGATGGCAAGATAGCGAAACGCTCCACTGGTGCATTGGGCTTTTAGCGCACACGCACCGCAACGCTTGCGAGTCCCGATGTAGGCGTAAGTGCGGTTCCGCATGTTCCGCCCGCCGTAGTTGAGGGGCTGGCCTGCGGGACAGATATAGCGGTTGCTTTCGGGTTGATACGTGAACCGCTCGGGACCGTAGAACGGGCTGTTCTTTCGGTGGATACTGTCACGGGTTCGCATATAGGGAGTGATGCTGCGGTCCGCCAACCATTGCAGAAACTCCCCGTTCCCGTAGGTCGTGTCAGCCGCTACCGATTCTGGCTCTCGTCCTTGCCATTGCGTGAAACGGGTGAGCATGTCTTGCGCGGCTACCGTTTCCTGGCTCATCCGGGCGCGGTCGCTGAACGCCCACGATGACGCAGCTGTGATTGTCGACCAGATAGTTGTCGTAGTATCCCAGCCGAGCCGGCGTGCCGCCCTTAGTAGCGTAAGTCGAATCGGGATCGGTAGTCGATACCTGGTCTTGCTCATGCACGGGTTCTTGCACCGGGTTCTGCTGTTCCAGGTCCACCAGATACTGACGCACCGTCTGACTGACTTGTGCCGCTTCCGCTAACTGCTCGCGCGGAATGCGGCTCTCCTTCGCCGCATTGGCTTCCACGAAGCTGCCATCCACCGACAAATGCTGGCCCTGTACCAGTCCTCCTCCACACACTGCCGAACGATCTGCTCAAACAACTGCTCAAACAGCTTCGACTCCTGAAATCGCCCGTGCCGGTTCTTAGAGAACGTCGAGTGATGCGGGATCTCTTGATCAAAACCCAGACCGGTGAACCAGCGCCAGGCCAGGTGCATGCGCAGTTCTTCCACCAGCTTGCGCTCGCTGGTGATGCCGTACAAATAGCCGATCAGCAGAATGCGTAGCAGCAACTCAGGATCAATCGACTGCAGACCCTCTCACTGTAGGTGTCTTTCAGTTGCTGCCGGACGAACTCGAAGCTGATGTGCTTGTCGATCAGCCGCAGTAGATGGTTTGATGGAACCTGATCTTCCAGGCGGAAGTAGTAGAACAGCGCTTCGGAGCGGTCGTGTTGCCCCATCATGATCAGCAGGCCTCCGACGATCAGAATCAAACAGAGCATGGCGGATGCTTTCTTCTAACATGCTTCTGCTGAATTTCATCCTGCTAATCGACGTGATTTTTAAAACAGGCGGTTACACTCAAAACCCCCGCCGCCAATGAGTGAAATGCGATACTAGGTCAACTACAAAGACTGTCGCTGGGTCATTTTGTGCCCGCGCGGTAGCCGTCCTACGCCCATACAGCTACCATTGCAGTTGAGCCGCTCTATGCGCCACTTAATGCCCATCGTGACGCCGCGCCTAGTCTTGCGTCCGCCAATTCTTGACGATTTGGATGCTATCCAGGCCGCCAAGGAAGATGCCTGGAATGATTTGCAGCTTTGGATGAGTTGGGCGTTCGACAACCAACGACCGCGGCAAGCGTTGGAACACTCCATTCGACGGACGATGAACTTCCAGAGTCAAGCAGGTATCGCGTTGGCCGGATTCCATAGGATCAACGGGGATTTCGTCGTCCGAACCGCATTGGATCTCACCGATGAGGCAGATGTCTATGAGACCGGTTATTGGGTGGCGCGGAAATACGCCGGACAGGGCATGGCGACGGAGGCGGCAAACGCCGCTATTCGTTACGCGTTCGGCCGCCTTGGCGCGAGGGCGATCAGCATCGGGCACTTCGACGGTAACGACGCTAGCCGCCGCGTCGTGGAGAAACTGGGATTCCAGAAGCTTCGCATCGCCCGTCAAGCGGCGACACGGTGCCTCGACGGCACGAAGCTTGACCGTCATGAATACATCTTGACCAGCCCCGATGTACTTCCCAAACTTGACGTTTCTTGGGGTTGAAGCTTCACGGGCCTCCAAATTCTCTGTCACCCGGATCGCTCCCCTTTGACGCCGTAGCGTTTACCGAGAGGGCAAACTGGTTCGAAAGGCAACAGGCTACACGAACGCAAAAAGCTGAAGCCGCGCTATCCCGCATTGGATTCGCGGGCCGCGCGAGCCGAGCTTCCGGCCGCCATTCGAGCGTATCAGTGACCCACAGATTTCTCTGACGAGACCTTTATTTAGGGGCTTTGTCAACTGTCGATAAATCCCTTAACTGTTGAAGTCCTTAATTGTTGAAACCAGGCGATAGCGCTCGCGATCCGGACTGGCTGGTTTCCGATTCTGGGTGGATGACGGGCAACGCGGAAGTTTTCCACACCCCCGGTGTGACATCTAACCTTGCCCCGCACATTTCATTCGCGCGATCATGGACGAAGCAGGCGTACCACGGCGAGCCTCAGCGGCGCGGCCGCAAGTCCTGCGTTCTCTAGATTTTGATCGGTATGAATATACTTGACTGACCGTTGCCATTATGCTATGTTTATTGCATGGAAACGCCAAAGACCTTACAGGAAGCAATTCAATACTTTACGGACTTTGAGAACTGCCGTCAGTTCATGGTTGCGCTGCGCTGGCCGGATGGCAAGGTCCGCTGCCCTCACTGCGATTCCGAAAAGGTAACCTACCTTCAAAAGGCCCGTCTGTACAAGTGCTACGGAGACCATCCTAAGCCTAAGTTCTCCCTGAAAGTCGGTACGGTGTTTGCGGATTCCCCGATCCCGCTAGAAAAGTGGCTACCCGCCGTGTGGATGCTGGTCAACGATAAGAACGGCATCTCTAGCTTGGGAACTGCATCGCGCTCTGGGTGTCACTCAAAAGTCGGCATGGTTCATGCTGCATCGCATCCGTGTGGCCGTAAAGAAGCACGGCTTTATCAACCCCGGCAAGCTAGGCGGCGAAGGCAAAGAGGTTGAGGTTGACGAAAGTTTTGTCGGCGGCAAGGTCGGCAATATGCACCGTGACCGTCGCGCTCGTTTCGCGTCCGAACAGGGCGGTCGTGGTGGAGTCACTGGCAAGACGGCAATCCAAGGAATCCTTGACCGCGACCTCCGGCAAGTCCGGGCGAAGGTTGTGCCGAACATTTCCCGCAAGACGTTGCAGGACGAAGTTCTGAAAAACGTAAAGTATGGCTCTACCGTGTACTCCGACAATGCCATTGCCTACGATCAACTGCATTACCGTTTCGTGCATGACGTGGTAGATCACACGAAGGAATACGTCAAAGGCCGCGTTCACACGAACGGGCTGGAAAATTTCTGGAGCCTGATGAAGCGCGGACTGAAAGGCACCTACGTTTGTGTTGAGCCGTTCCACCTTGAGCGGTATGTGGATGAGCAAGCCTTCCGTTACAACAATCGCGGGAGCAAAGAGAAGCCCATGAACGATGCAGACCGCTTCAGTTTGGCTCTGACTCAGATTATCGGGAAAAGACTGACCTACGCAGAACTGACGGGCAAGACTGGCGAACGTCCACTCTAACCGCTTTTATTCAAGGCGCGGAAAGCGCGGTAGCGCCCCTTGCGCGTCCGTTTCAGCTTCTTCGCTTCCTTCTCGGCATCCAGGTGCGCCTTTATCTCAGCATGCGGCACGGAAACGATCTGTCGCATAGCAGACTCGAAGCGATCCCATTGCGGATTTTCGCTTTTCTTCTGGTTTGCCATGAGTCCACTGCGTTAAAATGCGAAAGGCTGGGATCGGAGTTCCTTTTCATCGGCCTCGAATTACCAAACCGATGAAAAGTTGTCTGCCAGACGTTTCCGGTCTCAGCCTTTCTCTCTCAGTGGGCCGCGTGGTTGGTTACCCGGTAGAGCATTTGAGACGCTATGCACGGGGTTCGATTCCCCGGCGGTCCACCTTAACTAGCCGCGTTGCAACTTGCGGCTAATCTTTTTGAGTTACCGCGATGCAAAACTGCATTCTCGCTTGCAATTTGATGCTAGTAAATCCCGCGAGATTATGCAATATAAATGCGCATATAGTTCGCATGATCTCACGATGATCTCATGCATGATCCCACGTGATCTCACTTGTGATCTCATAACTAAGTGGTATAGAATCACGCATTTGCGGTTACCCTTTAGTACTGAGATCAACATCGGAAGTTAAGCGAGCAAAAAAGCGAGCAAAAAACAAAATGGGAGCTTTGCTGTGAAGCCAACTTATGCTGAGATTCAGGACTGCGTCAGAAGACAATCTGGCTTCCTGCCAAAAACGTGCTGGATCGCTCACGTGAAAGAACTCAACGGCCTAAAACTGCGACCCGCGCCTAATCGGGCCAATTCCAGAATCAGGCAAGTCTCGTGCCCACCTGAAAAGCGGGGGGCTATCGAGAAATGCTTAAAGCGCCTCGGGGCGATCTGAACCTCGCGACCCAACAAAGCCTAGTTTGTCAAAAAACGTGAGATCGGCTGGCCTTGGTCAGCCAGCTATATTTATACCTTTTGATCTTTAAGTTCTTTGACATCCGGATTTTGCGGGGAAAATCGCGCTAACTCGATGATTCCAGAGATCGAGGGGGAGGGGGGATACCCCCATTTCAACCCGACTTTCCCAATCCAGAAACCGCCTGCCAAGGATTTATTTTGGCAACAAATCCACAGCCGGAACGCTTCGAGCCAATGATCCGAATCTGCGTGCTAGAATTCGCCGCCGAGGGAATTTGCCCATGAAGACAGGCGCGAACTCTACGATCCTTTCCATTCTCTTGATGATCCTGACCGCGCCGCGTCCCGCGCAAGCGCAAACAGCCACGCAGCCAAAGCTCTCCGTCCACTGGGAAGAATTAACCGCTGCGGACTTCCGCGAAGGCATCCACCGCTCGCAAGGAACGTGCCTGCTGCCCTTCGGCATCTTGGAAAAACACGGACCGCACTTGCCGCTCGGCACCGATCTGCTGGACGTGCGTTACGCCGCACTACACGCCGCAGAGCAGGAATACGCCGTCGTCTTCCCCGAGTATTATTTCGGACAGATTGCCGAGGCCCGCCACGAGCCCGGAACCGTTGCCTACAGCCGCGAAATGCAACTTGCGCTGCTGCAGGAAACCACCGACGAGATGGCGCGCAACGGCTGCAAGAAAGTAATTATCGTAAACGGCCATGGAGGCAACGAGCATCTGCTGCCCTTCTTCGCGCAATCGCAATTGGATAAGCCGCATGATTACGTGGTCTACGTTTTCGATGAGCGGACGCCAGACTCAGGCGGTCCGCCGAAGAAAACAAAGATCGACATGCACGCCGGCGAAAGCGAAACCTCGAAGATGCTGATCTCGCGCCCCGACACTGTCCACATCGACCGCGCCAACAATGAATCCGGCTCCGATCAGCACCGCCAGAATCTCCCCGAAGATGTCTACACCGGCATCTGGTGGTACGCGCGCTTTCCGAATCACTATTCGGGCGACGGCTCCGCCGCAACCAGGGAGTTGGGAAAATATCAGATGGATTGGTGGATCGAAACGCTGACCAAGACGATCCGCGCCGTCAAAGCCGACGACGTAAGCCTCAGGCTACAAGTTGAGTTCTACGAAAAAAGCAAGCACCCGCTGGACACACAACCGTAGATAACGAGGAGCGCTGCGAAGAGGAGCTACGAGCTCCCGATCAGCACGCCGGTGATGAACACCAGCACTCCGCCCAAACCGATCTGCAACGCAGCCGAAACCCACGGACTATCCATATAACGGTGACGGACCCAGGTAATCACACCTAACTCGGCGACCACGACCACGCCTGCAGCCCAAAGCGCCATCCGGAAATCGCGCAGCAAAAACGGCAGCGTGTGACCGATACCGCCGAGCGCAGTCATCGCACCACAGATCAGTCCGCGCACCCAGGGATGCCCGCGCCCAGTCAGGCTGCCGTCATCGGAAAGCGCCTCGGCAAATCCCATGCTGATGCCTGCGCCAGCCGAGGCCGCGAGGCCCACAAGAAACGCCTCGTGACTATTCTTAGTGGCGAAAGCAGCCGCGAAGACGGGTGCGAGCGTGGAAACAGAACCATCCATCAGCCCCGCCAAACCCGGCTGCACAATCTGCAGCACGAAAAGCCGGCGCTGCGCCCGCTCTTCATCTTCCTTGACAGTGGCGGGAAGTTTTTCCTTGTCCAGTTCCTGCGCACGCTCTTCGTGCTCACGTTCTTCGTTGATCAGATCGTCGAGCAGTTGCCGGATGCTGGCATCCTGAGTGCGTGCCGCGGCCTTCTCGTAAAACCGCCGCGTTTCCACTTCCATCGTGCTGGCTTCCTTGCGCACCGCTTCAATCCGCAGCGGACGAATCAGCCACAGCGCGGGACGCTCCACGAATCCGCGCACGTCCTGCCGCCGGATCAGGGGAATGTGCTCGCCAAACTTCTGCCGGTACATATCGATCAGCTTTCTGCGGTGCGTCGATTCTTCTTCGCGCATGCCTTCGAACATGGCCGCCGATGCTGGGTAATCTTGCCGCAGCCCTTCGGCAAAATCGGAGTACACGCGCTCGTCTTCTTCTTCCAGGGAAATGGCGAGAGCCAGCACTTCGCGTTCGGTGAGTTCCTGAAACTTCTTCATGGCGACATAGCTTACCTGTCCGAGCCGGGCTTAGACAAATCGGAAACGGGGATCAGTTCGATCTCTCCCACGCATGCCGCTCGCAGTGCTACTATCCATTTCATGCCGCCTCGCAAATCGCCCGGATACCGGAAGCGTGTGAAACTGCCGCTCCGGCGAAAGAGACTGCCGCAGGCCATCGCGCATCACGCCCCGCACGCTCCGGAATTGGTCATCATCACGGGGATGAGCGGTTCGGGCAAGGCGTCTGTACTGAAGGCCTTTGAGGACTTAGGCTACTACTGTGTCGACAACCTTCCCGTCGAACTGATTCCACGCTTCGCCGAGATGGCGTTGCAGTCCGCCGAAATCCGCCGCACGGCGCTGGTTGTGGATGTGCGCGAAGGTTCCAAGCTCAAGCAGTTGCCTGGCATTTTGAAGGCAGTGCGGCGGATGATTCCGACCAAGGTTGCCTTTCTCGAAGCCTCCGATGCGGTACTGATGCGGCGCTTCAGCGAGACCCGCCGACCTCATCCGCTGGGCACGGACGCGCCGGTCAATGCCTCGCTCAAGACTGAGCGGCGTCATCTGGAAAGCATTCGCGCCTTGGCCGATATCGTCATCGACACTTCCAAATTCAACGTACACGAACTGCGCGCCCACATCACGGAGCGTTTCCGCCAGCAGGCAACGGAGAAGAGCCTTCTGGTTTCGTGCGTGAGTTTCGGCTACCGCCACGGTTTACCCGAAGAAGCCGATCTGGTTTTCGACGTTCGCTTTCTGCCCAACCCGCATTTCGTGCCCGAATTCCGGCCACTTACGGGCCGCCATCCGCGCGTGGCCAGGTACATCCGGTCGTTTCCGCAGACGAAAGAGTTCATCCACCGCATTTCCGATCTGCTGGTTTACTTGCTGCCGCACTACATTCACGAAGGCAAGAGCTATCTCACTATCGGCTTTGGCTGCACCGGTGGCCAGCATCGGTCCGTAATGATCGCCGAAGAGGTCGGCAAACGGCTGCACAAGGCCGGATACCGCGTGAAGGTAGCGCATCGGGACATGCCGAAGTAATCGTTCCGTGCGCTCTCCGGAACTCGGCTCTATTTAATTGGAGGTCAGCTCACACGGCGCCGCTAAGGGCAGGCGAGGAACTGAGGAGTGGAGGCGACAAACCCTCCTTCAACAGTTGTGGTGTGAGCGGTGACCAGATCCTGGAAGACCTGACTCGGTATAGTACCGCTTGCGGCCGCCGTTGGGTCCGCCGGCGCGACTGCGACGAGTGTAGCGTTTTCGCACGCCACCTGGAAAGGCTCACGGGTCAGAGCGTAGGGCGTCCCGGAGGGAGTCGGATTCACGACGTACCAGCTCACGGGCAAGGGATTAACCGTCATAGGCGAGGCACTGAAAGTCCCCGCGGCGGTGAATTGGAGTTGAATCATGCCGGTGCCGGTCACTGCGATCGACTGCAGTTGGCGGCTGCTGCTGCCGCCGCCGCATCCCAACGTCGCCGACAGAAGCAACGAAACGGAAAGAGTTGCGATCATCATCATCATCGGAGCCCGGGATTTTGCCAAGGTGTCCTCCGCTCGGTTTGAACCCAGAGATTTTGGAGCAGGTTGCCTCGGGAAGCAAGGATTATTCTAAAGCGAGGGACCGCTCTGGCTCCAGCCGGTTCGCGGGGTGGTAGTGCCTGAAATGTGCGGGTAGCGGGTTAAGATAAAAAAGCCCCGATGCTAGTCGGAGCTTCGTGTGCTGCGATCTCTCTGGCACATTAGCGCAAGGAGAATACGTGTGCCAACCAGAAGGCCGTGACGGAGCAGGATGTAATCAGTTTAGTTTGTCAGTGGGGGGAGGCTCTGATAGATGAAATTCATAAGCCGCCTGTTTCGCCAATTCGTCTATCTTCTTGCGTGACTCCGCAAATGTCTGAACTAATTTCCGAGTTGCGAGATCATTCTTAGCGTTCGCTAGTGCCGCATCTAGCTGAGATTCCGTCAAGATGCCATGGTCAAGGATGAGATTACGGCAGCATGTGTCTTCGATCCACAAATCCTCCATTGCGGCATGGAGTCTCGCAACCATAGAGGTGAGAAGTTTAAAATACATAGTCTTATTTTTTACTCGGGTGACACGGCCAAAATCCGCTCAAGGCCTCAACAATAAGATCGGGCGTCCGTGCATCTGCCCTTTCAGGGTTGGTCTTGATATATGCCAAGACGGCTGCATGAAGATGCAAAGCATTCACTTCCGGCGTCAGGCAATATGGAAGCTGAGTCCGGTTCCGATTTGCCAACGCTGCCGCTCCGTCCGCAACGCCCAAGACGTAAGCCATGCACTCCTCGCCAATATGGGTCGCTTCGGGGCTTGGCACGTCTGGCGGGCTACACTCACGGAGAAATCCAGCGCCAGTTCTTAAGAAATCGTGCAAACCTGCTTTTGGCACGGCTGCTTGTTGCCTGTAGAAGAAAGCGGAAACAAGCAGTAAGCACAAGGGCAAACGCTTTGTATTCTTCATAGCGCCGTGAATTATACGCCTTCTAGCATCTCGCTAATCGTCCAAACATGATCAGTCAATCCTGCTTCCATCGCGGGAGTGACGCGGATGGCTGGTATGAACGCGGCAAAAATTGTAATAAGCAAAGTGCAGAGCGACAGCTGCTTTCAGATGCGACAGCTTTTTGCTGAAACGCATTCGTGAGGCGCGTGAATCGGCGCATCGCCATCCTCATCGTTAGGTTCTGGCGCTCAACAAAGACTTGCTCGAAATAAAATCAGGGATCGGGATCGCCTTGTCGGACTTTGGATATAACCCCCGAGATGCGTGGTGGGGAGTACCTCGCATCGGGAGTATCGAACTGCCCGTAATCGCCAAACATCTTCGTGAGCTGCGCGAAGTCTACGTCAGTCCCAAAGCACTCAGGAACGGTCACGGTGTAGTGATTAAGGCCGTCCGTGGTGAGTTGCACGCGGTTAGCAATGCGCTGATTCAAGTCCCACAGGAAAGCCCAGGTATCAGGGCGCACGCGCTTGCCGATGCGGAACGAGGGAATCAATTTTGTTTCCGCGTCGATGGCAACGTACACCCATTGGTCGCCCAGTTCCGGCGAATCGCCACTCCGAACGTTGCGGCGCTTCTTGCCTACGTAACGTCCAGATTTCATCGACCTGCAAATATCTGGCAGTTCGAGATTCCGCATTCTCTCATCCATGAGCCGCGCACAGCGTTCTCCAGCCTTGAGAAGCAGGGACATAATCGTGTTCACGTCCAGTCCGGTGATGCGCTGAGTGCTTCGCAGCGAGTTCCCTTCCAAGGAGCAATTGCAGGGCGAGCAGTGGCTTTCGCTTGCGAGAATGTACATCGGAGTCCAGCGTGCGGCGGTGAGGCTCTGTATAGCTCTTGCGGCATTTCGGGCAGCGGAAACGGCGCAATCCGTTGCGATGTTTGCCGATACTCTGGCAGCGCACACCGCAAGCCTTGCAAGTTATTGAAATCAGCGTCTTTTGTTTCGTTTGAGCATGTGTGTAATTATACAGCGAGCGCTCGTTGTTTGTCAAGGGTAAAATATAGAGATGCATGGATTTATTTGTTTGCTTTGCGCATAGATCGCGGCTAGAGTTTAGATGGTGCGGGCGGTGGCTTTGAACCCACAAATCCCCGAGGATGGTGGCTTTAGAGGCCACTGCGTTTGCCGTTCCGCCACACCCGCATAAAGACACAAAAGGGAGCAGAGAACTGCTCCCCTTTCCCTTTTTCCGGTGGTCCTCGAATTGTGATCTACAGGGGCATTGTGAACGCGCTGATTATGGCGAATCGGCTAGAGGCGTTTCAATGGCGTGCTTCGGCAATCTTCGGCGTTGGGATGGCGTTTTCATGGCGTTTTTCTGATAACTACCTTTCTGCCCAGAGCGTTAGAAAACACGCGCTCATAAGCGCCGAGGTTCCTTAGGTGAGGCTTCATTGTCCCAGAAAGGTGCCGAGTCACGGTGCGGAATTGAGGTCTACTTGTTCGGCTAATTTCTCAATCGACCAATTGCATTCCGTGCGAAGTCGGTCAATCTGCGATGCGATTGTTCTTTTACTGACGCGACGCGGCTTTCGGGCTGCCTTCCCACGAACATCGTTAGGTATTTCAACGCTCGGAGCGGGAGCGGAAGGTATAAGCGTAATCGCAGGATAATACGGAAGGAGACCAGCCACTTCGTGTTGAATTTGTTCCCATTTCACCTCTCCGGGCTTGATCCCAGCCTGCGGGAAATCGCATCCCGCACAAATACTTCGGGCACTTGTTCGTGCGGCCCGGTCCTCATGTCGCGGAGCTTTTTGAAAACCTCATACTCCGCACGGAATCTGGACCAGTTCTTCGGATCGTTTCGCCGTTTCCCAGCTCAGCAGCGCCCGACCGCTGCGTACGCTGATGCCCGGCATGGTACCCCCGATAGCCGCTTAGGTCGTGGCGCCGTCTGGATGCCTGTGCTGATAACTGTGGCTAAAACGCCCCGCCGCGCTGTATGAGCGCCTAGCCAGCGTGCAGGAGATCGGAGATCGGCAGGTCTGTAGCCCAAGCCTGCGCGTCGCTAGGGCCCCACGCCCGCTGTAGCTGCCCGCTACCCATGGCTAAGTCACGGTATGTCACTACCGGATGCCTGCGGCGCGTACATCGCCCAGGGGCAGCGCCGAATGACGGCGAGATCCGCCAGAAGAGACCGCACGCCCGCGCCTGTGCGCGAGCGGGTAGGATGAGCGTGCTAGGTCCACGAACGCCCCGGCCGCGCCGGCCGAAGGTACCACGGCAGGAGACGAACCTGCAGACGACCGGAGCCAGGACGGCGGCAACGTGTATATCCCGCTGTGTGCTACAGGCCAGCAGACACCTATGCGACTCGCCAGACCCAGCATCTGCAAGTCTGGCCCACGCCCAGCGGCGAGCAAGATGGATGAACGCCGCGTCCTGAGGCCTCGGATTCCTTGCGCGGTCTGCCCCCGCCGTGGGTCTTGCGCTTCGCGGCCAGCTTGCGGAAGTAGTCACTACCCTTCTGAGCGCTGGCCTGCCCACCCTTGCGTCCCAGTGCCACGGCTGAGGGAGTTCTGGCCTGTTTGAGTAGATCGCCAGTCAGGGCAAGAGCAGAGGCTAGGAGTCTCACAGCGTGCGGTACGATTCTCCGGCAATGGTGGAGTGTTTGGAGGATTAGATCAGCTTCGGATATTAGATTTTTGAGGGCAGCAAGTTCCGTTCTCATGTGCCCAGAATACGGCGGGAACATAGCGTTACAAGCGTTCGTGTTATGAATCAGACATACGCGGGGTGACTGTGATCCCTCAAGAGGTTGTACCGTTCGTGGGAGAGCGGCTGATGGGTGGAGCGTATCCGAGGCTACCATGCGGGCGGGCAAAGTTGTAGTAGTGGAGCCAAGGGGGAAGTTGCTGATCCCGTTCTTCGGAGTTGGTGTAGTGGCGGACATAGGCCCACTCGCGCAGAGCGGTTTGAATGAAACGTTCGGCTTTGCCGTTGGTGCGGGGAGTGTAAGGGCGGGTGAAGCGATGGCGGATGCCGAGTTCTTCGCAGGCGGCGCGAAAGCGATGGGAGCGATAGCAAGATCCGTTGTCGGTGAGCAGGCGGCGAATGGAAATGCCGTGCTCGGCATAGAAGGCGAGGGCGGCACGTAAGAAGGCCAGGGCGGAGTCAACGGTCTGGTTGGGCAGCAGGCGGGAGAAGGCGAGGCGGGAGTGATCGTCGATGGCAATGTGTAGGGCCTGCCAGCCGGCGAACTGAGGGCGACCGCGACGGCGGCCGTCGCCGCGGATGGAGACGCTCTGATAGCGGGTCATGGCTTTGATATCAAGATGGAGCAGGTCTCCGGGAGCGGCGTGTTCATAACGCACCACCGGCGGCGCAGGATGGAGATGACGCCAGCGGTTGAGATGAGCGCGCTGCAGGATGCGGCTGACGGTGGCGGCACTGAGCTGGGTGGCCTGGGCGACGCGATAAGCGGGATGCAGTTGACGGCGCAGGGCGATCACTTCTTCGGTCAGCGCGAAGGAAGTCCGGCGCGGGCTGCGCCGGGGGCGGGAAGAACGATCCCACAGACCGAGCGGCCCCTCCCGGCGAAAACGGTGCACCCACTTGGCGACGGTTTTGGGAGTGACGCTGAAGTTGGCCGCGGCCAACTTCAGCGTCACTCCCCGGGCTACATACTCAACTAAATCCTCTCGACGGCGCAGGCTAAGTCGGGCATTCTTGTGAATGTCCATTCGATCTCTCCTCAGAGGTGATTGCTCGCTACAATCAGCTTCTCTGGTTCCGGTCGAATGGACAACCTATTGAAAGATCACAGGTGACCCGAACGGGCATCGGACACTCTCCAGCCAACGACAAACCCGCCGCTGCGCAGTAGAATAGCGGCTTACACTCCATGCTTATTCCACCACCAGCAAGCGACTGTATTTGGCCGCGTCTGGGAGCCGTATGCGCCAACTGACACGACTCGTGCGCTACGCGCTTCCCTATTGGTGGCAGATCCTTGGCTCCGTTATTCTCATGGCATTGGTTGGGGCGCTCGACGCCTTCAAGTTTGTGCTGATTCGCCCTGTATTTGACCGGGTGTTGAAGCCCTCCACTGGGTCGAAAGACATTGAGCTGTTTGTCATACCCCATTTTCACCATGCAGTCTATCTTCAACAGTTC
>CAVYVQ010000047.1:0-56336 GCA_963771895.1 uncultured Acidobacteriaceae bacterium
GTACGCAGATCTGCTGCAACGCAAACAACTCGCGGCATTCGAAGTGCATGAGCGATTTTACGAAATCGGTTCGCCGGCAGGATTGCGGGAGACGGCCGAGTTCCTTGCCGCCCGGGAAGCAAATCAAGAATCGTAACCAATGAGGGCAAAGAATACATTTGCGCAACAGTTTCTCGCAGAAGCCAAGGAAGTAATCGACCGCCTGGACGCCGCCAGCGTTGAAGATGCTGCCTCCCTGCTGGCTCTGACGCGCGCCTCCGGCGGACGCTTATTCATCCTAGGTGTAGGAGGCAGCGCGGCCAACGCCTCGCATGCGGTGAACGATTTCCGCAAGATAGCGGGCATCGAAGCCTACGCGCCCACCGACAACATCTCCGAACTGACGGCGCGGGTAAACGATGAAGGCTGGGCGACGGTGTTCGAAGCCTGGCTGCGGGTCAGCCGCTTGCGCTCGAACGATCTTGTACTCGTGCTCTCGGTCGGTGGCGGCGATCTCGAAAAGAATGTCAGCCCCAACCTGGTGGCCGCTCTGCAATACGCAAGAACTATAGGCGCGAAGGTTCTCGGGATCGTTGGCCGGAATGGCGGTCACACCGCGAAAGTGGCTGATGTGTGCATCGTTATTCCTACGGTGAACCCCGCTCACGTTACGCCACACACAGAGGCTTTCCAGGCGATCGTGTGGCATCTACTTGTCTCGCACCCGGCGGTTAAACAGCAGCAGACCAAGTGGGAATCGACCGTGCCCCCCAGCGCGCAACTCCGTCCGGCAGTTTTCCTCGACCGCGACGGCGTCATCAACCGTCCCGTAGTGCGCGACGGCAAGCCGTTTCCACCATCCGGAGTCGAGGAACTCGAGCTAATGCCCGAGGTCGCGAAATCATTGCTCGACTTGAGGGCGCACGGATTCGCTCTCTTCGTTATCACCAACCAACCCGACGTTGCGCGCGGCACCCATACGCGCGAGGCTGTCGAAGCCGTCCATCAAGCCCTAGCGTCGTCTCTGCCAATCGACGATATCTTCGTCTGCTATCATGACGATGTGGATCATTGCGCTTGCCGCAAGCCTCAGCCCGGGCTCTTGCTCGAAGCCCAGCGCAAGCACAACATCGATCTCTCACGCAGTTTCTTCGTTGGCGATCGCTGGCGCGACATCGATGCCGGCCACGCCGCCGGTTGCAAAACGGTTTTGATCGACTACGGATATCGCGAGAGAAAGCCGGAGCATCCTCCGGACGCCGTCGTGCGATCGCTGCGCGAAGCCGCCGACTGGATTGTCAGTTCCAGTTTGAAGGAGTCTCATAAGCTCGAAGGCGTCTCGAGGTAAGGAGTCTCACGATAAAGATGAAATCCTTGGCTGAATTACGGGTTCAGATTTTCGCCGACGGAGCCGACAAGGCCAGCATGCTCGAACTCTATCGGCAACCCTACATCAAGGGTTTCACCACGAATCCAACCTTGATGCGGAAAGCGGGCGTGACCGACTACGAGCGCTTCGCGCGGGAAATTCTTCAGCACATTACAGACCGCCCGATTTCCTTCGAAGTGTTCGCCGATGATGAAATTGAAATGGAGCGCCAGGCCCGCAAGATTGCCCGCTGGGCTTCGAATGTCTACGTAAAGATTCCGGTGACGAATACGCGGCGCGAGCCCATGTACGGCCTGATCCACCGCTTAAGCGCGGATGGCATTCAGATCAACGCCACCGCCGTGCTGGCGCTCGATCAGGTAGGCCACATCGCGCAGGCTCTGCGAGGCGGCGCGCCGTCCTACATCTCGGTTTTTGCTGGACGCGTTGCCGACACCGGCCGCGATCCGGTTCCGCTCATGAAGTCCGCGCTCGAACTGATGGCGCCCGAGCCCAACACTCAACTTGTCTGGGCCAGCCCGCGGGAACTCCTGAACATCTTCCACGCCGACGAGATTGGCTGCCACATTATTACTGTGACTTCCGACGTGCTCAAGAAGGTAAGCCTGATTGGCAAGGACCTGCACGAGTATTCTCTGGAGACCGTGCGGATGTTCCACGACGACGCTGCCCGCTCCAGTTTCGCGCTGGACCTAACGGCGGAAGAGCGTCTCTCACATGTGGGGCGTTAAGCCTGGGCGTTAAGTTTAGATTGTTAAGGTGCGGATTCGTCAGGCGCGGATCACTGACTTTATCCCGGATATCGTCCCGTGATGTAGCCTTCCAACTGCTGAATGGTTTCGGCTTGGTCAGAGACGATCCATTTCACCAGATCGCCCAAGGAAACTACACCCATCACAGTGTCATTCTCCATCACTGGAAGATGCCGGAAATGGTGCTTGGTCATTATGGACATGCAGTCGTCCACCGTGTGCCGCGGACTCACGAAGACGACGGGCGAAGTCATGATGGTGCGGACCGGAGTCTCCTTCGAAGAGTGGCCTTTCAGTATTACCTTGCGCGCATAGTCGCGCTCCGACAAGATGCCGACCAGCTTGCCTTGCGAAATAACCAGCAATGCCCCCACGCTCTCCACCGCCATCTTTTCGATCGCCTCATAGACGGACTGCTCGGGCGTTGCGGAAAGAACTCGGCTGTTACCCTTACTCTTTAGAACCATTGCAATTGTGTCCGTAAGTTTCATGAAAACCCCTTGAGCACCCTATCACTTACCGGTGCGCAAATTCCACACGGGCGCGCCTTTGTCGTCCCGCAAGACCAGGGTATCCGTGCCTCTCACCAGCTCTCGCGCCAGGATCACGTCCCCCGCTTCCCGTTTCACCTTTGAACCCGTGACAGCAATCTCGTCGCCCTTGCTGAAACTGACGCCCATCTCCTCTTGAAAAGTTTTCGGGCACACATAGATGTGAACCTTGTCACTCCCACTCTTGATGATTAGTTCCGTGAGATCCTTTTTGACTCCCAAAGGAAGGACGTTGATTTCGTCCACGACACCCTTCGTCTTCATCTCGGTGTGAGAGTCATACGCGGGAAGGTTGCCGCTGCTGCCGTCTTGGGCTTTCTGCGATATTCCATGCGTGGCACACAAGAGCAGAAACAGCGCGGAAAATATGTGGGTTGCTCGACGCGGTGGGATAACGCTCTTCAGTTCGAGTAACACCGGACCTCCTCACGGCTGGCCCGGGACCAATATCGGCTGCGCGACATGCCTTCTAGTCCGCGCGCTTTAAAGACTCGTGCCCGAGCCTGCTATAAACATCTCATTACGATAAGGCCGTTTACTCTTTCGGCGAACGCCAAAAGCATCCTACACCCTAATAGCTGCCCAGGCCAAAATTCGAGGAAATGCAGCGTGGACGAATTTGCTGACGCGCAAATACATTCTTCCCAACCTCCTCCGGAGCCGGCAAAAAAAGGGCCAGCGTGAGCGCTGGCCCCAGGCAGATGCGGCTGTGATTCACTTCGCCATCTTGAGCGACACAACATGAACCTCGCCCTTATCGGCATAAACATGCGCGCTTAGGGTGACATGGTGTCCCTCATGACCTTTTATGGCATCCGGGTTTTGGATGGTCCAACTCTTACCGTCTTTGTCGACAAACGTCTTTCCGTCGGCGCTAATGTTGCCTGTAACCTTGACCGCTTTTGCTGAGCTGTCAGCCTTCATGTTGTCCTGCTTCATCGAGTCCTGTGCCACTGCCACACCGCACAGCAGCAGGCCCAGAGCGAAACAAATAGTTATCAGCTTTTTCATCTGGTCTCCTCCTGGTCCAAATTACCCTCTAAGTATAGTGGAAACGTACGGATCGCATGACCGGCAAAACGGCAATTCTGTTGAGCAAGTCACAGCGACCAAAGACTGTAGCAATTACCGCAGTGCCGGATTATACGCCGATTGGAAGACGAAATGGCTGGATGACTCTGCTCGTCCTGAAGGAGTCGGTCCGCGGTCTCTGGATTGGCCTTAGCCGACTCTTAAGCGACTCTGGTAACTACCCGTCGGTTGCCTCTGGTCCTCGTTTCAGTTTTCCGTCAGCAGGATATTCCCCTCCATAATTCGCGGTGTCACCACCCCGCAACGAAACTTCGATGCGAGGTTTCAGTTCTGCATGAACAACAAAATCACGCAGTCTCTCATAGCCTGGCAGTGGGTGGTGGTCTCATGTTTGTCGGCGTCGCTTCTGCCCAAATCCGAAACAGCAACCCATTCGGCGCGGGACCAGGGCAGGTCGATCCTGGTCATCCCCGCGTCAATGAAGTCAACGCCCGCGAGCGAAATCAGCAAGACCGCATCGCGAACGGCGTCAGAACGGTCATCCGACCAAGGCCAAACAAAGCAGCTCAACCGGGAACAGAACCGTACGAGCAAGCAGATCTACAAAGACACGCATGATGGCAAGTAAATCGCGCATTTGAGTCCCCCGAGTTCATGACTAAGTTCAGGACGAAAGCCGCGAATCGCAGCGGCTTTTTTCTTTTCTTGAATCCCGGCGTCGCAGCTTCCAGTTTCCAGTGTTGAGAGACATGCGGCGCCGACGCAAGACCGAAAACTAGAAGCCAGCAGCCCGCAGCGTTGCCCTTTTCCGCCGCCTCTTGTCTATAATGGCCGGGGCACATCGGGGCTTCGGTTTTCCCGGCTGGAAGTCTTGTTTCCCGCTTGTCGTCTTCCGATTGTCTCCGCGCCGCCGGTCGAGGTTGTGAAGTGTCAGTCGATTGCATGAATGTGAAACCCGGAATTGAAGTGGCCGGCCTGAGCGACGTCGGCTGCCAGCGTGAAAATAACGAGGACTCGTATCTCTATTGGGAGTCCGCCGACGATGAGGAGTTCCAGCGCAAGGGACGGCTGGCAGTCATTGCCGACGGCATGGGCGGACACGAGGGCGGCCAGGAGGCCAGCCGCCTCGCAGTTGAGACGGTTCGCGAAGTTTATGATCAGGCCTTCCACGACGATCCCCAGGCGGCTCTGGTCGAGTCGTTTGCCGCAGCCCACGCCCGCATTCAGGACTACGCCGAACAACATCCCGCATTCCAGGGTATGGGCACGACCTGCACCGCCGTCGTTCTCCGCGGCCGGCAGCTTTATTTCGCGCACGTCGGAGACAGCCGGCTTTATCTAATACGCGGTGGGCGCATCCTGCGACTGACTCGCGATCACTCCTATGTGGGACGTCTGGTGGAAAGCGGCATCGTCCGTGCCGAAGACGCCGAGAAGCATCCACAGCGCCACATTCTGACCGCCGCCCTCGGAGCGGGAAGGGAACTGGCCGTCGACAGCGCCGATCAGAGTGTGGCTTTGCTCGAGGGAGACGACCTCCTGCTCTGTACCGACGGCCTTTGGGGCGTCGTCACCGAGGAAGAACTGGAGACCACGGTGAGCGCCCATGCTCCGGCGGAGTGTTGCTCCAGGCTGGTAAAGCTGGCCCGGCAACGCGGCGGCCCCGACAACATCACGCTGCAACTGCTGCGCGTCGGCCCCGATTCAAAATCCTAGCTCACGGAAAATCTTGTCAGGTTCCGGTAGTGTTGGAGTTGTCATCCTGAACAAGCGTTCCTTGCGCAGTGAAGAGCCTGTCCCGAGCTTGCCGAGGGAATCTGGGCGAGCCGCGCGAAGCAGCCTGTCCTGAGCGAAGCCGAAGGGTCGCGCTCTTTGCGATGCAATAATCGCGCTTGGCTCGCTCCCTTATCAAACTGTGCCACCACAGGGTTCCGCAGAATTTTCCCTTTCAACTGCAATGAAATGCACATCCATCCTGCTTCCGGCTCCACAGGGATATCCGTAAGTGTTTAACCACGCTGGCGTTAGTGGATATTCCCAAACCCCCGCGGAAAACGGAACCGCAGTTGCTCTCTCGGTTATGTCAATAAAGTCTACTATTGCAATGGACTTTGTGGCATAATCGCAAACCATGAAAATATCGCAAAAGGGACTCTACGCTCTGCAGGCCATGATGATGCTTGCCCGCCACCATCATCAGGGCGCCATCAAGATTCGCGAAATAGCCTACGAAGAGGATCTTCCCGAGAAATTCTTGGAACTCATCCTCCTCGAACTGAAGAACGCCCGCATGGTCGAGAGCGTGCGCGGGGCCAAAGGCGGCTACCAGTTGCGCCGCGAGCCCTCCGACATTCCTTTGAGCGAGATCATGCGTTTGATCGACGGCCCGGTGGCGCCCTTTGCCGACGCCGAACAACTACGCGTGCTCATCGATCGCGACTTACCCCACCGCGCGCTCTACCAGGTATTTCTCGACGTGCGCGACGCGGCGGCCAAGATTCTGGAAAACACCACCCTGGCTGACCTCATCTCCACCACATCCCCTCGTTCCACCAAAAGCAAGCGCGCGGCTAGAAAAAAAGAAAAAGAAAAGGGAAGCATCCTTCCCATGGTGGTTGGAGGCCAGAAGCACGAATAGGGTGTGAGTCGCACCGGGAGTCGCGTCATCAAGCTCGTGAGTTGGATGATCGCACCGTCGAGACGGGAACCGCCGTAAGAAATTTCTTTCGCCCGGGATTTTCCACAAACTAGCTCGCCTCATTCGGGCGAGCAGTTTATGCATAATCTCTAGTAAATCTATTGTGATAATGGTAACAGTTATGTTAAACCAAACCCAAAAAGGAGAGGATTTAGCTTCCATGAAACCGATCAAGCAGGTATTTCTCGCAGCTCTGAGCCTGGCCGCTCTTTCCGCCAGCGCTTGGGCTCAAACCTCGGCGTCAACCTCGCCGGCTCAACCCATAACCGCTGCGGATGTTCAAGCGTTGAAAGACGCGCTCGCCGCCCAGCAACAACTAATCGAGCGTCTCACCTCGCGGCTGGAGCGTCAGGAATCCCGCCAATCTGCCGCGGAAACCGGTGCGCCTCAAATTCAGCCTGTCTCGCAGCAGCAACCGGCGGAACTTAAGAACGCTGTTCTCGTTCATCAGGAAATGGTTCAGCAGGAAAGCACAACCGCACCCGGCCTCAACCTGCAAGACGCTCCGGCGCAGAAGCCCACCAACCCGCTCGAGAGCCCCGTGATCTCCATCCATTTCAAAGGCATCACCATCACTCCTGGCGGATTCGCCGCCGCTGAATTCGTACGGCGGTCCCGGGCGCTGGCGGCTGACGTATCCACCCCCTTCAATTCGCTCACCATGCCTGGCGCTTCGCAGAGCAGCGCGCCGGAGTTCTTCGGCAGCGGTCGCCAGTCGCGGCCTACCATGTTTGTTGATGGCAGACTGAAAAACGTGGAATTTTCCAGTTATGTCTCCGCCGACTTTCTCTCTGCCGGCACTACCTCAACTTCCACGCAGACCGACGGCTATACTCTCCGCCTGCGCCAGGCGTGGGGCCAGGCCAAATTCGATAATGGATGGAGCTTCCTCGGCGGCCAGATGTGGAGTCTGCTCACCGAAAACAAAGCCGGCATCGCTCCCAGCGACGACGCTGGCAAGACCAACGATGCCAGGCCCATGACGATCGACTCGGCGTATAACGTCGGGTTCACTTACGCGCGCCAGTACGCGCTTCGCTTAACCAAAAACCTCGGCGATAAGGTTTGGCTCGCTGTCGCCGTCGAAAATCCGCAGGCCACTCTTACCACACACGGAAACGGAAACAATTTCCTACTGGGCCAAGCGGGCGACGGCAAAACCTTCAACACCCTAGGGACCTACGGGTTCAACCCCTCGCCCGATATCATCGCCAAA
The DNA here is from genome assembly GCA_963771895.1 of uncultured Acidobacteriaceae bacterium. Lineage (GTDB taxonomy): Bacteria > Acidobacteriota > Terriglobia > Terriglobales > Acidobacteriaceae > Sulfotelmatobacter. The sequence goes on from CAVYVQ010000047.1 coordinate 7,619, forward strand.
GTCGCGTTTGATCCCGGCTTTGGGCACTACGAGGTGTTTGGCCTGCTCGACCGATTCAGCGACCGCGTATTTCCATGCGGCGAGGTGGCAGCGACGGTGGCCTGCGGCGGCAAAGCCGTCGGCGTTACTTCGGCGGTGGGAGCCTTCAGCGCTTCCAAGAACGGTGGCGGATTCGGCGCCAACGCGCGCTGGAACTTCGACCACAAGCACATCGTCTTTGGTTTGCATGGTTTCGGGGGCAGTGGAGTGGGCCGTTATGGGACAGCCCAGCTTTCGGATCTCTCGATTAACGCCAACGGAACAGTCCATCTGGTCAAAGATTTGCAGGGGTTGGCCTCGCTCGAATGGCACGGAAAAAAACTTGATATCTACACTTATACCGGCGCAGAGTATGCCAGCCGGACGGCGAGTTTCGATCCCATCACCGGCAAGCCAGTCGGTTACGGCGCGCCCAGCTTCAACAATACGGGTTGCTACACCGAACTGGCTCCGACTGTGAACACCGGCTTCACTCCGACCACGCTCGCCAACTGCACCTCCGACACGCGGGCGGTCATCGAAGGGACCGCCGGCTTCTGGTACCGCTTCTACAACGGTCCCCGGGGCAGGTTCCAGTTCGGAACGCAGTATTCCTACGTGACTCGTCAGACTTGGTCTGGCATTACACCAGCGAGTGCCCCTTCAGGATCGCCTGAAGGACTGGACGGAATGGTCTTCACCTCATTCCGCTATTACTTGCCGTAGGCAAAAAACGGTCCGCGCCGTTTGGCTCGTTTCCTTATCAAACTGCACCACTACCAAACGGCGCGGGACCCTTAAGCCAGAGATCCAGATACTCCAACCTTCTGAAGGGCGCCTTCCCTTCGGAAACGCCGCCGGCCCGGTTTTGGCTACTCTCCTTTTCCGGGACGGCGGCGCTAACGTTGTGCACCCCCTCCGCCGTACATCCCACCCTATGTTTACCCATTCATTCCATCTCCTTAATCCTTCTGCCTCGCGGCGTTAACACGAAATTCATCGTTTTGTAATGCTCCTGTAACGGTAGGGAAGGTAGAAGAGGAGCATCATCACAAACCGAGTTTTGCTGAACCGATCGCAGATTTCAACCCGAATAGATTGAAACGGCTGGCAAAACTTCAAAACCCAAAAGGAGAGGATTGAAATTCCATGAAATCAACTAAGACTTTGTTGCTAATGGCTCTGTCGCTGGCGGCTCTTTCTGCCGGCGCTTGGGCACAAACCTCGGCGTCAGCTACGCCGGCTGCAAAGAAGAAGCATAAGCCGGTAGCGGCGCCGGCCCAGCCGGCAGTGACGGCTGCCGACGTGCAAGCGTTGAAAGACGCCCTAGCCGCCCAGCAGCTGCAGATACAGGCGTTGCAGGATGAGTTGCATCACAAGGATCAGGCGGCCCAGCAGGCCCAGGCCGCTGCGGCAGATGCCACCGCGAAAGCCGATGCAGCGCAGGCTGAAGCCAGCCAGCAACAGCAGACGGTCGGCCAGCTAAAAGGAGACGTGGCCGATCTGAAGGCCAATGTAACCAATACGGCATTGAGCGTTCAAGAGACCCAAAAGAACGTCAAGGAAGCCATAGAAAATCCCCTCGCCCTGCACTACAAAGGGATCACTATTACACCCGGCGGCTACCTGGCGGCTGAAACTGTGTGGCGGTCGCGAGCCCTCGGAGCCGACGTCAACACGTCCTTCAACTCTCTGACTATGCCCGGAGCTTCGCAAAGCAGCATTTCGGAGTTCTTCGGGTCCGGACGTCAGTCGCGTATCAGCATGCTGGCTGCGGGACAGTTGGCGAATGTCAAGTTGAGTGGCTATTATGAGGCGGACTTCCTCTCGGCCGGCGTCACCTCCAATAATAACGAAAGCAACAGCTACACGCTGCGCCAGCGCCAGGCGTGGGGCCAGGCCGCATTCAGCAACGGCTTGAGTCTCACTGGTGGCCAGATGTGGAGCCTGGTGACCGAAACTAAGCACGGCGTGGACAACCGTACAGAAGCCGTCCCCATGACCATCGACGCACAGTATACCGTCGGCTTCAGTTGGGCACGGCAGTACGGTCTGCGCCTCGCCAAGAATTTCGACAACAAGGTGTGGCTCGCGGTTTCGGTGGAAAACGCCCAAGCCACGTTAAGCACGCACAACAACGGTGACAATTTCCTGGTGGGCTCCGCTGGGGCCAGTGGCGGCCTCTACAATGCCGGCGCCAGCACCAACGCCGCAGGCGTTGCTGCCAACTTAGCCAACTACTCATTCAATCCATCGCCCGACATCGTCGCCAAGGTCGTCTTTGAACCGGGCTTCGGACACTACGAAGTGTTCGGCGTTTACAGCCGTTTCCGCGACCGCGTGTTCCCCTGCGGAGAGAATTTTGCCAGCACCGCTTGCGGAAGTCTCGCTGCCGCGAGCGCGGTGCAGGCCTTCAACAGCTCGAAGAACGGAGGAGGCATAGGCGCCAACGCGCGCTGGTCCTTCGACAAAAAGCGCCTCGATTTCGGCCTGCATTTCTTCGGCGGTGATGGAGTGGGCCGCTACGGTACGAGTGGTCTTGCCGATGCTTCCATCAAGGCAGACGGCACCTTCGATCTGATCCATAGCTATCAGGGCCTGGCGACGATCGAGTGGCACTCACCAAAGGTGGACATTTACTTGAATGGTGGCGCAGAGTATGCCAGCCGGGCTTGGGATTACGATCCCGTCTCCGGGAAATATGTCGGCTACGGATCGCCGAAGTTCAGCAACGCAGGTTGCTTTACTGAAACCGCTCCTAGCGTTGGCAGCGGGTTCTTCCCGGGCGGCCTTGCGAACTGCACCTCCGATACCCGTGCGCTGGGCGAAGCTACCATCGGCATTTGGTTTAAGCCTTATGACGGATCGAAAGAAAAGGTGAACCGTGGCCGCATCCAATTTGGACCGCAGTTCTCCTACGTGGATCGTTACGTGTGGTCCGGAGTGGGCGGAGCCCCGCACGGGCTGGACCCAATGATCTTCACCTCGTTCCGCTACTACTTGCCGTAAATCTAAACCGAAGCAGGTCTCGCGTCAGCGGTGACGCGGGACCACCAACTCTTAGCCGGTGAACTTCAACCGATACTCAATTTTCTGAGGGGCGCCTTCCCTTCGGAAACGCTGCCGGTCCGGTTTTGGCTACTCTCCTTTTCCGGGCCGGTGGTGTTAACTTATTTACGACAGGATTTGCAGCGCCGCCGCCGAGCGGCGATTCCAGCACCACTGCTGGCGATTGTAGCGCCTGCCGTCCCGGCGGCTGCCGTGGGGGCGTCTCGCTCCCACCTGCCTGCGGCATTGATGTCAAGCTGTTGTGCTTTTCGTTTCTTGGGTGGAGCAGGCCTTCTTAGGCCTGCGTTGAAATGCAGCCATTAGGATTGGGCTTTAGCCCCGGAGGGACAACATGAACTCCAGACGCGATTTCCTGAAACAAATCTCAGCCGCCGCGCTCGCTGTCCCATCCATCCTGACCTGGGCTCTCCCGCAGCAACAATCCGTCGACATCCCCGGCGAAGACGGCATGATCCTCCGCTCTTTCCGTTTCGTCGATCTCGAAACCCCAGTCGAATATTTCAACACCTGGCTCACTCCCGTGCCGCACTTCTTCGTGCGCAACCACATGTACGAGCCAGTCCAGCTCGACGCCCACGAGTGGCGTCTCTCAATCGGTGGAGAAGTAGAGAAGCCCATCACCCTGAGCCTAGCCGAGCTTTCCAAACTCGAAACGCACTCCGTCGTCAACACGCTCGAATGCGCCGGCAACGGACGCAGCCTCCATCGCCCTCAAGTCCCCGGCGTTCAGTGGGGCAAAGGCGCGGTGAGCACTGCCCGTTTCGCCGGCCCGCGCCTGCGCGATGTTCTCCAGCGCGCAGCAGTGAAACCCACCGGCAAACATGTAATGTTCCGCGGCCTCGACGAAGTTCCCGGCAAAGTTCCTCCCTTCATCCGCAGCATTCCCATCGAGAAAGCGCTGGACGCCGACACGCTAATCGCCACCCACATGAACGGACAGCCGCTCACCAAACATCACGGCTTTCCCGCCCGCGCTCTAACGCCCGGCTGGATCGGCGCGGCCTCCTGCAAGTGGCTAACAGAAATTAAATTGCTCGATGCGGAATTCGCCGGCAACTTCATGAGCCCCGCCTATCGCTGGCCCAACCAGCCGGTCAAGCCCGGCGACGCCGTGAAGCCCGAAGATACGCATCCGCTAACCGCTCTGAGCGTGAAGTCGGTAATCTCCGGACCGGGTGACGGCGCAACTGTGAATTCAGGAAAAGTGATCGTCCACGGGGCAGCCTGGGCCGGCGAAGCTGATATCACGAAGGTCGAGATCTCCACCGATAACGGTGCCACCTGGAATGCCGCCAAACTAGGCCACGACCAAGCCCACTACGCCTGGCGTCTCTGGAGCTACGACTGGAAAGCCGCCAAGTCCGGCGACTACACCATCCTCTCGCGAGCCACCGACACCCAGGGCCGCACTCAACCCTCCACCCCGGCGTGGAATCCCAGCGGCTATCTCTACAACGCCATCGATCAGGTGAAAATCCATGTCTCCTAATTTTGAGTGGCGAGGTTGCACTTGATTTTGGATGGCGCAGCCCTTCAGCGCAGCGATAACTGCACTATTTTGAATGCGGCTTCTGCCGCCGAGGTCACAATCCGATGTTGCAAACGACTTTCTCCACAGCCTCCTTGGCAACTACCATCATCCTGCTCACGCTAGCATCGATCCCCGCCCAAGCTCAAAAACCCTCATCCGCAACCACCACCGCCGATCTCCCCGCTGGACCCATGCAAGCCAAGGCCACCACCGCCTGCCTGGAATGTCACGAAGCCCGCATAATCCTCCAGCAGCGCCTAAGCAAAGCCGCGTGGACAAAAGAAGTCGACAAGATGATGAAATGGGGCGCCCTAGTCGATCCCGCCGACCGCGATGCTCTAATCGACTACCTCTCCACCAACTTCAGCCCCGACAAGCCACTCTACGACCCGCCCCGAACTTCAGATAGGGGCAGCTCCGGAAAGACAAAGTAGCGCACTCAGGAAAATTCACCAAGGCGTGAAGTGACGGATGGCAATTCACGAAAGCGTGAAGTGACGTGGAAGAGCGGCGCTTAAGCGCCGCGTCAAGAGTCACGAATGGTCCGGGCTTCAGCCCCTGTGGTCGCATCGTGCACAAAAAGCAAAGCGCCACCGACCCAATGTCCCGACCGGACACTACGGCAGCGCCGCCACGTCTGAGCCCAAATACAAGCGCAGTATAGAAACATCACTGCCCCACTTCTAGTGCATTGTAGGGTACCAGGATGGGGGTTTGGGTGGAGCATGAGTTTCTGGCGCCAGACGGGCGGGGAGCGGCGCACGGCCTCGCGTTGCCTCGCCCCCTCCAGCTCTCTTCTGCGCTAGCGGTACTGCTCGTCAAAAAGAGGAGGGAAATCGCCCCGCCGGCCGGTTGCAATAAGTTCAGCACCGAATTGGCCGCCAGAGTTCACACCAAACAGACGATGCCGAATCCGGCTCTCCTGAATAGATGGCCACCGAATCAAAGCTCCGAGTTGCTGGCGCAGGCTCCTCGGTCGCGGAGCCGCGTGAAGACGAATATCGTCAAACCCACACACCGACAACAGCGATCTCAGGTTCGAGCCGCTGAAGCCGTACTCATGGGCGAGGGTCACATAATAAGACGAATTCGCGCACGGTCCTTCCATATTCGGCGTTCGCAGAAACAGCGTGCCTTCCTTCTGCAACGCCTGATAAAGTGCATCGACAATCCAGAGCAATGAGTATTTGGGGATGTGTTCAATCACGTGTGACATATGAATGAAATCGTATTCATTCGGATGATGGGCCAGGAACTCGCCGATTTCGGTTTCGATCTTATGCAATTTGACATTCCAACCCTTTAAGTAGGGTTTGTTCTCCGGCGCGAATTCAGCTCCTGAAATGTTTGCGTAGCCCAGCTTCAGGCAGGCCGCCATAAACCAGCCATCGCCGAAGCCAATATCCAGAATGGCCGCATCTCTATTGCTGGGCAGGAAACGGCGGTATTCATCCGCTACCTCGTCAATTCTTTCCCGGGTCGGGGGCAGCCCTTGTGTGTGGCCCATTCGAAGAGCCATGCGGCGGTAGACTTCAGCCACGAACATGTGCGGGTCCATGGCGAAGAGAATGAAGGATTGGTCCGAATCCGTCAAGGCGGTGGAACACTGCTCAAACTGTGCAAGGGTAGCCCCTGAGGGATGCCCGCAGGGTTCTCACTGCAGCTTCGCGTACTCGGCCTTAGCTTGCTTCAGAACGGGGATGTCGGAGTCGGCGTCTTTCCAGAGGGTGAGGAAATCCTTGTAAGCCGCCAGCGCCCGCACCCGCGCAGCATCAGCATCCGCTCCGTGCCCCTGTCCTTGAAAAGTTCTCGCCTGCAAGGCATTCCCTCGAGCCACACCCAGATGCGCCAATGCTCCAGTCCAGCAGTTCCAGACGATACCGCTGTGGTCGATGATCTTCTGAAACTCGGCGGCGGCTTCTTTACCCTGTCCGGCCGCGAGATAAGCCTCTCCTCGCACATACGTCGGATAAAGGCAGGACATATTGACGACGAACAGAATCTGCCCGAACTCAATGGGTGAAGGGGCTTGCACGGCATTCAGGGCAGCAGTGGGGTTCTTCCTGTCCAGCGCCAGTTGCGCCTGAATCGCAGGCAGCCAAAGCGACTGCATCTGCGTGTCCAGCGGGAAGCGTTTCCCCAAGTCTTGAGCCAAGGATTCGGCTCGCGCCGTGTCGCCCGACATGGCAAATGCCAGCGCGGCTTCGACCTCGACACCCTGACTCGGGGGAGCCAGCTTCAAAGCCTCTGCCGCTGACTGCCGCGCTTCCGCAGGATTGCCGTAAGCGGCTTGTTCGAGAGCGGCATTCTCCTGCCAGATCGCCCCATTTTCTTTGCTGTCCGCCCGAATGGCGGAGTCCACTGCCCGCTTGGTCAGTTCCCGCGCCTTGACCAGATGACCGCCATACGCCTCGGTGTCGGATGCCAGCGCAAGTCCATAGTTCTCTTCTGGCTTGCCCACAAACCACTGTTGCTGTTCTGACATGGTGGGAGGGTCTCCCCGAATGAATCCCATAGCGTACGTATTTATGTGAAGACCCAGGCTGTCAAGGTTTCGTGCGTGCGCTTGCTGAATCGTCTGTTGCGCCTCGTCGAAATGCTGCAAGGCAAGCATCATATTGGAGACCCCCCAGTAGTCTTCATTATCTGGGTTGAGGCGGAGGCTTTGGCGGTATTCTTCCGCCGCCTTTTCATATTGTCCCTGTGCGGCGTACACGCGTGCCAGACTTCTATGGGCTCCGAGGTCGCGCTGGTAACTCGAGGCCAATTCCTGATCTGTTTGGATCACTTTTTCTAGTTCTCCCGTCACATCCAGATAGAAGCTGGAAGCAATAGCCAACTTTTCTCGCTCGCTGGCATGTTCCCTCAACTGGAATGCTTTGGTGAAATACTCGCTCGCGCGTCCGACCTCACCAAGCTCAAAGTAATCTTCGCCCACTGCGTTGTAAGCCATGGCGAATTTCGGATCAAACTGGATGGCACGTTGATCATAGGGCAGGGCAGCGGTCGCGCCTTTCCCGTCATCCGCCTTTCGTCCAAGACTGTATGCTTTCAGACCTTCGAGCGACGCTGTAGTGGCCTGTTCCAACGGAACGTCGAACTTCTGCACCGTCGCCAGCGACTCGCCCAACTCCGTGCGCAGCTCGGATGCCGCCTCGCCGAGGGCATCCAGCACCTTCTCCTTGGATGCCGCCGTCACTTGCTCCTCGGCCAGCGGGTCTCCACTCTGGCAATTCACCGCCTTCAATCCCAGCACGTATTGGCTGCCCAGACTGGCAATCGACCCGGCAAGGTAAACCTTGCTGCCCGCCCGCTGGCAAAGCTCGCGGGTGACTTCGGGCGTGAGTTTCGTGCCCGCTGGGCGGGACATCAATTTCAAGGTCGCCGCAATTTTATTCTCCGAGAGCACATTCAAAAACGGCGACTGGTTCAGGGAAACGCTCAGCGCGGTCTTTAGGGTGTCGTCGAATACGGCATCGCCCGTACTATTGGCGAAATCGGCGAGGACGATGGTGTCTTTGTCGGTGAGGACGTGCGCAGCGTGTTGGCGGGAGCGGTAGTAGAGGCCGCCAGCGATCAATGCAGCGACCAGCAGAGCAGACACAATATAGCCGTCGGCTCGCGAGAAAGCACGTAGAGGGGCGGACGCCCTCGTCCGCCCGGTCGAGCGAAGCTCGACCCTCTGCTCATCTGCCGCCGCAGCCACCGCACCCGAACTAGCAACCTTGGTTCGCCCGGTCTCGATTCGCCCGGTCTCGATATCCCGCTTCAGCCGCTGCAGATCCGTCCGCATCTCAGACGCATGCTGATACCGCAGCTCGCGGTCTTTCTCCAGCGCCTTGCGGACAATCAGTTCCAGTCCAGCCGGGTAGTCGGGATTCAACGACGAAATCGCGGCCGGCTCCTGGTGCAGGATAGCTCCGCAGATTTCGCCCGAACTCGCGCCCTCGAACGGCAACTTCCCCGTCACCATTTCGTACAGCACCGAGCCGAAGGAAAACAGGTCGGTGCGGGCGTCGAGTGGCTTTGCCTTCACCTGTTCTGGCGACATATACGCAACCGTGCCCAGCATCGCGCCGGGGCTGGTCAACTGATCCGATGTCGCCATGGTCGCAGTCTCCCCGCTCGACGAGCCCTGCTTATCGGTAACCTTCGCCAGCCCAAAATCAAGAATCTTGGCGTGTCCGCGCTTGGTTACAAAAATGTTGGCAGGCTTGATGTCGCGATGAACAATTCCTTCCGCGTGGGCGGCATCGAGCGCGTCCGCAATCTCGATAGCCAGCGCCAGAATCAACTCAGTTTCCATCGGACGCCCGCCGATGCGATGCTTCAGCGTTATGCCATCCAGAAACTCCATGGCAATGAACGCATCGCCGTGCTGATCGTCAATTTCATAGATCGTGCAGATGTTCGGATGATTCAGTGCGGAAGCAGCCTTGGCTTCGCGCTGAAAGCGGGCGAGAGCCTGCGGATCTTTGGCCACATCGTCGGGGAGAAACTTAAGCGCAACAAACCGGCCAAGCTTCACGTCCTCAGCCTTATAAACCACACCCATCCCGCCGCCGCCGAGCTTTTCGACGATGCGGTAATGCGAAATGTTCTGCCCGATCATTAGCGGCAAATCTTACGTGGGCGAGACAGGCAAGTCAATGAAAGCGATGGAGTTGGCAGGTTTTAGCAGGGTAGTCGACGATAAGCCGCCGTTACCCCAACCAGATGCGCGGCCACGTACCTTTTAAAGTACGTGACGCGGCTGTCAAGTCTACTTTAGTAGCTATTGGACGTCCCCGAAAGTAGATGTTTTTTCCACAGCCTAAACCGCTGAATTCATTGATCCGGCAAAAAAGCCGCACCTGGAATCAACAACTTACGCCAAAACTTTTCTGCAAAGTGAAATGTTCCAGTCGGAACATTCAGCACAATGTTCCCACCGGAACATTTCTCCATTCGTCCACCCGAAGCCGCTAAGATTTTACCCCGTGACCCTCTGTGTCCTCTGTGGTAGAGATTTTTTCCGGCCGCAGCAACGGGAACAGAATCACGTCGCGAATAGTGTGCGAATCGGTCAGCAGCATGCACAGCCGGTCCACGCCCACGCCCACGCCCCCGGTAGGCGGCATCCCATACGAGAGCGCGCGGATGTAATCTTCATCCATCTGATGCGCTTCGAGGTCGCCGCGGTCGCGCTCCTGCAACTGCGCCTCGAACCTTCGCCGCTGATCCTCTGGGTCGTTGAGTTCGCTGAACCCGTTCGAGATCTCCATCTGTCCCGCAAAAATTTCCCAGCGCTCCGTCCACTCCGGCTCGTCCGGCTTCTGCTTCGACAGCGGCGACACCGCGGTAGGGAACTCATAAATGATCGTCGGCTGCGTGAGATTATCCTCCGCCACTGCCTCAAACAAACTGGCAATGGTCTTGCCCACAGGCTCCTTCGGATCGTAAGCCATGTGCGCGTGCGCCTGGTTGAAGCGCTCGACCAGCGCCTTGACTCCATCATGAGAAGCGAAGTCGCTCATCCCAGGCTTCACGCCAGCACTCTCCGGCCAGTACTGGATGATGGCCTCGCGCATCGTCAGACGCGTCCAGTTGGCCCAGTCGACTTCCACGTCGCCCCACTTCGTTTTCGTTCCGCCCGTCACATCTTTCGCGGCCTGCGTGATCAACTCCTGGGTGAGATCCATCACCCCTTGATAGTCGGTGTACGCCTGATAGAACTCCAGCATGGTGAACTCAGGGTTCCAGCGCCAGCCCAGGCCTTCGTTGCGGAAGTTGCGGTTGATTTCATACACGCGATCGAATCCGCCCACCACCAGCCGCTTCAAATAAAGTTCGGGCGCGATGCGCAGATATAAATCCAGGTCGAGTGTGTTGTGGTGCGTCACAAACGGCCGCGCCACCGCGCCGCCGGCGATGGGCTGCATCATCGGGGTCTCAACCTCGATGAAGCCATGCGCTTCCATCGTCCGCCGCAAAGACTGCACCAGCATGCTGCGCTTCAGAAACACTTCCCGCACTTCAGGATTCACCACGAGGTCAACGTAGCGCTGCCGATAGCGCAATTCGACATCAGTAAGCCCGTGAAACTTTTCAGGCAGAGGCAGCAGGTCTTTACTAAGAAAGGCGATCTCCTCCACATGGATGGTCAGCTCGCCGGTGCGCGTGCGAAACAGATAGCCGCTGACGCCGATGTGGTCGCCGAGGTCGAGCAGTTTATATAACTCGAATCCCTTGTCGCCGACCGCATCTTTCTTCACGTAAATCTGCAGCCGCTTTCCTTCCTGCTGCAGATGACAGAAGCCAGCCTTGCCCATGAGGCGGATCGCCATGATGCGTCCAGCCACGCGCACGTTGACTCGCGGATTTTCCAGCTGCTCCGCGGTCTTGTCCGAGTAGTCCGCGAGAATCTGCGGGATGGTGTGGGTGAACTCGTACTTGCTGCGGTAAGCAGTCTGGCCAAGCGCCTCGATCTGTTCCAGCTTCTGGCGGCGCAGTTCGTAAATGTTTTCGTCGAATGCCAAGAGAGTCCTTTAACAGGGAATCGCGCCCTGCGGAGTGTGAAAAACGATGGAACGTTGAAACGCGATTATAAACAACACGCGCCCGGAAGTGCGCCCGGGCAGTCCGAATCAGAAGTCAGTTGCGTGTACCCGTATATTCTGGTACATTGGTACACATGTCCGACGATCCGAAACTTCTGGTGGAGCGGGTGCAGACCGGGGTACGCATGGAGAAGCGTCTGCTGAAAGTGCTCAAGGCCTTTGCCGAGTATCACGACATGACCCTTGGCGATCTGTTGGAGGGAATTGTGCTTCATGCCTTCGATGGGAAAACGCCCTTCAGTCCAGCGTCGCTTGAACGCATTCAGGAGTTGAAGCGGTTTTACGATTTTGACCTGGATTCGAGCGCGAGTCATCGATTGAAGGAAATCAAGGCGCGGCAGGGGCGGAAGCGGAGCGCGGACAAGTAGTCCGTCAGGGGCTAAAGCCCGCGTCTTTATTTCGCGTCTAGCGGCACGGCTGAAGCCGTGCCCTTTCAAAGCGATTCAGTTTTGCGAGGTTACTTGTGACAGAGCAACGGATGAAGACTGCCCTCACGGGATTGCAGTGGACGTTGGGACTTGTAGTGCTCGTCGAAGCGGTCTTGTTTGTGATGCCGAGCGCGGCCCATGACTTCGCCAAGACACACATGCCGGATATTGTGCGGCAGGTGCTGGGATGGGGAGAGATCGTCGGCGCCGTGCTCTTGCTGATTCCGCGAACTGCGGTCCTCGGCGGCCAATTTCTGGTGGGGATTTTTGTGCTGGCGATTGTTGTTCACGTTCTGCATGGGGCGTATGACGTCGGCAATCTGGTCATCTACACGGCCGCAGCGTGGGCGATTGCGAGAGGAAAAACAGCCACCCAGACAATGGGGCAGTCGTGATGACTCCGTTCAAGGCGCTCCTGATGGAAGGTACGTCCGGGGTTGGAAAGTCGACGCTGATCGATGCTCTGATCCGTCGACACGTTGAATCGACTACGGCCAGGAAAATCCGGACGCTGGTTAACCTGGCGCAGTCTCATACCTATGGCCCTTTGGCCATTCCGGAGGACAATGGCACTCTGACAGCGGACGAAAATCTGCGTCATCTTGAGCGCATCGTTGGGATGATTGAATGGCTGCATACCAGCGTGCAGGAGCACGCGCGCCCGTGGTGCTTTGTGCTCGTTGATACTTTGCACTTGACCCACTGCGTTCGTCCGGGCGTCGTGAAGTGGAACGACGTCGAACCGTTCGATCGGCGGCTTGCAGCCCTTGGATGCAAACTGCTCTTCTTGCAGGGAACGCCCGCTACGATTTGGGAGCGCGGAATCAGGCCCAGGGCGGACCAGCAGTTTATTCAGAAGTACGCCAGGAAGTTTGGTCGAACTCACGAGGAAATCCACAGCTATTTTGTTCGCGAACAAGAAATACTTACGGACTTGTTCGCACGTTCTTCAATGCCAAAACGTCTGCTGCAACACGATGGCCTGCTCGATAATGCTCTGGAGGAGGCACTGCGGTTCTGGACTGAAGACCTTGTGGGAGCGGAGGTTGGGCTGTGACGGGCGCCAAGTTCATCGAACGCTTTGAGCGTGGATTGGAGCCGGGCGACGAATTCCATCACGCCGATCATGTCCGGCTGGCGTTTGCTTATTTGTGCCAGTATCCGGTTCTACTGGCGCTGGAGAAGTTTGCGGGCGCTTTGAAGCGATTCGCTGCCGCCCGCGGGAAGACACAGCTTTACAACGAAACCATCACCTGCGCGTACTTTTTCTTGATCCGCGAGCGGATGGCCTGCTGCAAGGGCGTGGGCTGGGAAGAATTCGCCCAGCAGAATCCAGACTTACTCATTTGGAAGGACGGCATTCTGAGCCTCTACTATTGCGAGGACACGCTGAAATCAGACTTAGCTCGCGAAGTTTTCGTACTTCCGTAAATGCTGCCGGCGGTGATGAAGAAGGTGGCTCGCTGCGCTCGGCTGGACAGCCGAGGCGGCTGTCTCCACATAGGCATTTTGACATCTCTGCTTGAAGTCGCCCGCCATCGGCGGTAAGATTTGTGCTCGAAGGTTGCTTGGAGCGAGTACGACACTATGCCGCAGAATTACGTTCCTATCTTCATCTTCATGGCAGTTATTGGCGTGCTGCTGCCGCTTACGCTGCTGGCGGCGAAGCTGGTGCGTCCGGACAATCCGAGCAAGACCAAGCTGATGCCTTATGAGTGCGGCATCGATCCCATCGACAGTGCGCGCGGACGTTATACCGTGCGCTACTACATTGTGGCGATTCTGTTTGTGGTGTTCGACGTGGAAACTATTTTTCTGTTTCCCTGGGCGGTGAAGTTCAAAGCGCTCGGCATCTTTGGTTTAGCGGAGATGCTGATCTTCCTGGTCATCCTGATCGCCGGCTACATTTGGGTTTGGAAAAAGGGCGCGCTGGAATGGGTGTAGCCTCACGGTTCGGGGAGAAAAGCCATGAACCACGAAGGACACGAAGTATCACGAAGGGTTTATTGCCGGTTTCGTCGTGTGAGTCTGTGTCCTAGCGGGCCTCATGCTTTGACGAATGTCGTCAAGCCGCGTCGGGTGCGCTCGCGAAGCTGGCACTCGCGCAAGGTTTCTGCGATCGCTTCCAGGTTAGGTACTCCGTAGATATAAAAATTTTCGAACTCCGCATCCGACGAGAACAAGTGCAACTCCGCGTAGCCCAGCAGCCGCATTCCCAACGGTTTAAGAAACTCGAAATGGTCGATGCGGAACAGTTCCAGACTTTCCTGTTTCTTTGAGAGTAAGCCCCGTTCCTGTTTGATCCGTTGCGTGGTGATTTCGTAGTGGATCGCGCGGCTCTTAAGATAAAAGCGCAGGAAGACGATACCGCACACGACCAGGCTACCGAGGACTGTGAACAAGATGCCGCCATCCCTGGACTTGGACTGTACAGCATAGGACTGGACAGCATATCCGATGCCGATGGCCAGCGCGATCACGATCAGAAAGGGCAGTAATTGTCCGACGCTGTAGATCATTGCCGGGTAACCGGAAAATAAGTCCTTTTCGGTTTCCAAATCTTTCGATGCCGCAAACGCCGTAAGGTCGGTGTTGCAGAAACGGCATTTGAGGGCTACGGCTTTGATGGTTTCTCCGCAGATCGGGCAAGCCTTTGAGTCAGCGTCCATGATTGGTCCTTCCGACACAGAATCATAACGCAAAAACGGTCCGGATCGCGCAGAGCTTGCGGCCGCGGCGAACACGAATCGCTCACGTTTTCCTGGCTACCCTCGTTGACACCGTAATCCTCAAGCTGATAAAAGTTAACGTTCTCTCCATTATCCTCCGAGCCGGAGGTTTGCGCGCTCGCCGCTATGCCTGACGACATCAAATCGCCCGCAACGCCGCTGCCGGAAGGCGAACCGAAGCCGTCGGCCGACGCGTCGGTTGGTCAACCCGCGGTTCCCGGCGGCGTGAAAGCCACCGCGTCCGGCTCGGTTCAAGCTGACGGCAAGACGCCCGCTGAAGGCGCTGCTTCGACTCCGGCGTCGACGCCTCCGAAACCCGCTGCCGCAGCGCCTGCGACGGCTCCCGCTGCCAAGCCTGCTGCGCCGACGAAACCGGCCGCTCCTGTGCCTACTCCGTGGGATTCGCCCATGATCGCGAAGCTCAAGGGCAACTACGGTTCGGGCATGGAGCCGCTGACTTACGCGGGGCAGAACTACATGGTGGTCGATCGCTCGCTGATTCCCGAAATTCTTCAGGTTCTTCGAAACGAAGAGCAGTTCGATTACTGCGTGGACATCACGGCGGTGCATTACCCGCAGCGCGACAAGCAATTCGACGTGGTGTGGGTGCTTTATTCTTTCGCGCGCAACGAGCGCATTCGCGTGAAGACGCAAATCGTCGATGGCGAGAGCGTGCCGAGTTCCGTCCCTATCTGGCCGGGAGCGAACTGGCTGGAGCGTGAAGTGTTCGACATGTTCGGCATCAAGTTTGATGGACATCCGGACATGAAGCGAATTCTGCTGCCTGATGGGTGGAAGGGGCATCCGCTGCGCAAGGACTACGGCATTTTGCAACAGGACAACGAGTGGGTGCAGATCAACCTGGGCATTGAAAGCGGCCAGTAAGAAGCGACCAGTAAGAAGCGATCAGTAAAAAGCGAAATGACCGATCCCAACACTACGCTCCCGCCTCCTGATCTCGCCGCTCTCGCGACTCACGAGAAGCCGTTTCTTGATGCCAACGAACTGGTCATCAACATGGGCCCGCAGCACCCGGCCACGCACGGGGTGCTGCGCGTGATTTTGCGACTTGACGGCGAGAAGGTTCTCGGCCTGGAATGCGTGATCGGATATCTGCATCGCGGCGTCGAAAAGATCGGCGAGCATCGCACTTATACGATGTTCAATCCGTATGTGGACCGCATGGATTACGTGGCTGCGGTTTCCAACGGACTGGGCTATTGCGAGACGGTCGAGAAACTCCTTAACGTGGAAGCGCCACCACGGGCGCAACATGTGCGCGTGATTCTGACTGAACTGAATCGAATCGCTAGTCACCAGCTCTGGCTGGGCACGCACGCGCTTGATATTGGCGCGATTACTCCGCTGTTTTATACCTTCCGTGATCGAGAGGAAATTCTCAAGATCTACGAAAAGTATTGCGGCGCGCGCCTGACTACTCACGCCTTCCGCATCGGCGGCCTGCAATACGAAACTTATACGGGATTCGAAAAGGAAGTGAAGAACTTCCTCAACTTCTTTCGCCCCAAGATCGACGAGTACGAGGAACTGCTCACCACCAACCGCATCTGGGTGGAGCGCACGAGAAACGTTGGAGCCATCTCCGCCGAGGATTGCATTGCGCTCGGCGTGACCGGGCCCGTGCTGCGCGCGAGCGGCGTGAAGTGGGATCTGCGCAAGGCCCAGCCGTATGCCTGCTACAGGAATTTCGATTTTGAAATTCCGATTGGAGAAAACGGCGACACCTATGATCGATACCTGGTGCGCATGGCCGAGATGCGGCAATCGGTGCGCATCATCGAGCAGGCTGTCGACGCGCTGCCCGAAGGCCCCATCATGGCGAAAGTGCCGAAGGTGATGAAGCCGGCGGCGGGCGAGGTCTACCACTCGATTGAAGCGCCGAAGGGCGAGCTGGGATATTTTATCGTCAGCGACGGCTCTACGCAGCCTTACCGCGTGCGCGTGCGGCCGCCATCGTTCGTGAATCTGCAGGCGCTCGACCTGATGTGCCGCGGTGAACTCGTGGCCGACGTGATCGCCGTGATCGGCACGCTCGACATCGTTCTCGGCGAGGTGGACCGCTGATGCATGCGATCATCCAATATATTTCGTCCTACCTCGATACTAAAGGTCTCACGCCCGGGGCCGCGGGAAACATGTTCTGGGTGCTGGTTTACATCATGCTGGTGTTCGCCGGACTCTCGGTCGCGGTGATCGCGATGAACTGGCTGGAGCGCAAGATTCTCGCTCACATGCAGGTGAGGCTTGGGCCCATGCGCGTTGGTCCGCACGGCTTGCTGCAGCCGATCGCCGATGCCATCAAGCTGCTGCTCAAAGAAGACATCATGCCGGCCGAGGCTGACGGCTTTGTGTTCTGGATGGCGCCGCTGATTGTAGTGCTGGCGGCTTTCACGGTGTTTGTCGTCGTTCCGTTTGGTCCCGCGCACGCCATCACTGATATGAACATCGGAATTTTGTTCATGCTTGGGGTGTCGTCGCTGAGTGTGCTGGGGATCGTGATGGCGGGCTGGGCGTCGAACTCGCACTATCCCCTGATGGGCGCGCTGCGCTCGAGCGCGCAGATGGTGTCGTATGAAGTTGCGATGGGACTGGCGGTGGTGTCGGTGATCCTGGTGACTAGCTTGCACGGGCACGGTTTGTACGGCGCCGGCGGCCCAGGGACGGGCGACACGGGCACGCTCAGCATGATCGGCATCGTGCAGGCCCAACAGGAGCAGGGGGTTTGGTTCATCTTCAAATTTTTCCCGCTGGGGCTGATTGCTTTCTTTATTTTTGCGGTTGCCATGGTGGCTGAAACGAACCGCGCACCATTCGATTTGGCCGAGGCCGAATCCGAGTTGACCGCTGGATTTCACACGGAGTACAGCGGCTTCCGCTGGTCGTTGTTTTTTCTGGCGGAGTATTCCGCGATGATCGCGGTGTCTTCGATTGCGGTCACGCTGTGGCTGGGCGGATGGCTGCGGCCGTTTCCGAATTTGCTGAACGGTCCCACCTGGGAGCGGACTTTCTCTTTCTTTCCCGGCATTACGTTTCTTTTTTTCGCGGCGATGTGTTTCTACAACACGCTGCGCATGCCGAAGCATCCTCTTTTTCGCGTGCAGACGATCGGGCTCGCGGGATTCGGCGCCGTACTTGGATTGATCGGTCTGGTCCTGTTCGTTCCTGACGTGAGTTCGCGCGTTCAGGATATTTTCTGGTTCTCGGCGAAAGTTGCGGGATTCATGTATCTCTATATCTGGTTTCGCGGCACGTTTCCACGTTATCGCTTTGACCAGCTCATGCAGATGGGATGGAAAGTGCTGCTGCCTATGGGCTTGGGCGTTCTGATTCTGACGGCGACTGCCGGATTATGGCCGTTGATACAGCAAACAATATGGCACCCGTAGCGACTCCATTTTTCTTTTATCTGTTTGCCGGAATCATGCTGATCGGCGGCATCCTGGTGATCACGCGCAAGAATCCGGTGCACTCTGCGCTGGCGCTGATTGTTACGCTGCTGGGGCAGGCGTCCATTTATCTGATGCTCTATGCCCCGTTCGTTGCTGGCGTGCAGATCATTCTTTACGCCGGCGGCATTATGGTGCTTTTCCTGTTTGTCATCATGCTGGTGAGCATTGAGCGCTCGGTGAAAGAGCGGCAGTTTAACAGTCAATGGGTGGTGGGAGCGATTGCGGCAATCGCGCTGGGCGGATTATTTATCAGCGTGTACGCGAAAGGAAAGAACATCTTCCCCCACCACGCGCTGTCGGTAGTGGAAAACAACAATACGCAGAGGGTGGCGACGATGTTGTACGGACAGTACATGTTCGCCTTCGAGATCGCCTCGCTGCTGCTGCTGGTGGCGATTATTGGATCGGTGGTGATGGCGAAGAAGAGGATCTAGTTGCGAGTACCTGGTACCTAGTACCGAGGCAGGAGCCAGACGCTAAAGGCTGTTATGGAATCGATGCTGAACATCACGACGCTGCATTATCTGGTGCTGGGCGCGGCTTTGTTTCTGCTGGGCGTCATTGGGGTGCTGACCCGGCGGAACGTGGTCATCGTGCTGATGTCGATTGAGCTGATTCTCAATGCCGTGAATCTGAACCTGGTGGCCTTCTCTCGGATGTGGGGAGGATTGAACGGGCAGGTTTTCGCCATCTTTGTTATCACCGACGCCGCGGCTGAAGCTGCGGTCGGCCTCGGAATCCTGATCGCCTTCTTCCGCAACAAGGAGACGGTGAACGTAGACGAAGTGAACTTGCTGAAGTGGTAGAAGGACAGTACCAAGTACCTAGTAGCGAGTAGCGAGCACTTACACGCAATCGGCCAACGACTAACGACCAACGACATGTTCTTTCTAGACCACATTTGGCTGATCCCGCTGCTGCCGGCCTTCGGAGCGGCTGTCATGTTTTTTTTCGGCCGCAAGCTGCAGAAGGCCACGGTCAGCGCCGTGTGCGTTGGCACGATCGTGCTGGCTTTCGTGATGGCATGCGGCGCGGTCTGGCAATATTCAGCCTGGTCGTCCACGCCGGAGCATTTTCATCATCCTTATCAAACGATTCTCTACACATGGCTTGGCACCGACACCGGCCACGTGAACTACGCCATTCAGGACGGCAAGCCCGCTTCGTTTCAGGCCGACGCCGGGTTCCTGCTCGATCCGCTTTCCGGCATCTGGCTGCTGTTTGTTACCGGCGTCGGCATGCTGATCCACATTTATTCCACGGGGTACATGGCGCATGAAGGCGGATATTACCGCTTCTTCGGATATCTCAACCTCTTCATGTTCTCCATGCTGACGCTGATTCTCGCTAACAACTATGCGCTCATGTTTGTCGGCTGGGAAGGCGTGGGGTTGTGCTCGTATTTGCTGATTGGTTTCTATTTCCACCGCAAGTCGGCCACCGACGCGGGCAATAAAGCGTTCATCGTCAACCGCATCGGGGACGCGGGATTCCTTCTTGGGATGTTCTTCATCGCCAGGTATTTCGGCTCGCTGCGCTTCACGGATGTCACGCACCTGGCGCACAGCGGACGCTTCGCCATCGGCGATCCCATCATTACAGCGGCG
This sequence comes from uncultured Acidobacteriaceae bacterium, assembly GCA_963771895.1. GTDB lineage: Bacteria > Acidobacteriota > Terriglobia > Terriglobales > Acidobacteriaceae > Sulfotelmatobacter. The sequence continues at coordinate 27,070 of CAVYVQ010000047.1, forward strand.
ACGCTGCTGCTCTTCGTCGGAGCCTGCGGGAAGTCGGCGCAACTCCCGCTCTACGTGTGGCTGCCCGACGCCATGGAAGGCCCGACGCCGGTTTCCGCTCTCATCCACGCGGCCACCATGGTCACCGCGGGAGTTTACATGGTCGCGCGCTCGAACGCGCTGTTCGTGCTCGCGCCCACCTCGATGAAGACGGTCGCCATCGTCGGCGCTCTGACCGCGATCTTCGCCGCATCGATCGGCCTCGTGCAAAATGACATCAAGCGCGTTTTGGCCTACTCGACCGTTTCGCAACTTGGCTACATGTTTCTCGCGCTCGGCGTCGGAGCATTCAGCGCCGGAGTCTTCCACGTTTTTACGCACGCGTTCTTCAAAGCCCTGCTATTCCTCGGCGCCGGTGCCGTGATCCATTCCATGAGCGGCGAGCAGGACATGCGCAACATGGGCGATCTTGCCCATCGGATTCCCATCACCTATCGGACCATGCTGGTGGCGACTCTGGCGATCGCCGGCATTCCTCCATTCGCGGGGTTTTTCTCGAAGGATGAAATCCTTTGGCAGACTTGGGCGTCGGAGGGCGGCGCGTATCGCGTCTTGTGGTTTGTGGGCTACGCCACCGCACTGATGACGGCGTTCTACATGTTCCGCCTGATCTACCTGACTTTCTTTGGCAAGCCGCGCATGAGTCACGAGGCCGAACATCACATTCATGAGTGTCCGCACTCCATGGCGGTGCCGCTGCTGGTTTTGGCTCTGTTCTCGCTATCTGCAGGATGGCTAAGCTGGCCGCCGAGTCTCGGCGGCTCCGCGCGGTTCGAGAAATTTCTCGATCCCGTTTTTGCCAAAGAGGCGCAGGTCTTCCAGGAAGAAGGCAAAGCCGCACAGCTCGCCGCCGGAGAGAAGGAAGCGGAACACACCAGTCCCACAGAATACGTGCTGATGTTTCTCTCCGTTGCGGCTGCGGCAGTCGGTTGGGGCATGGCCAAGCGGGCTTACAGTCATGCTGACAAGGGCTACACCGAGCCCATTGCAGTTGCGGCACCGCCCGTCTACGACGTGCTGCTCCACAAGTATTACGTGGATGAAGGCTACGACTACGCGTTCACCGGGCGCCGCAAGTTGGGAGACGTTCGTCTCGGAGTGCTGGGGCTGGGCGAAGCGTCTTCATGGTTCGACGTGCACGTCATTGACGGCGCAGTCAACGCCGCCGGCTGGATCACGCGTCTCACCGCAACTCTTTCGAGTTGGTGGGACAAGTGGATCATCGACGGCATCGGCGTCAACGGCCCGGCAATTCTGGCGCGTATGCTGTCGTATCCCGCGCGCCTTTTTGAATGGGGCCTGGTGCAGTGGTACGCGCTGGTTATGACGGCTGGGCTGGTAGGTTTCGTGTTTTATTACGTGTATCACTGAAGCTGAACTTCATGCAAAACCACATACTCTCGATCATCCTGTTCACGCCGCTGGTCGGCGCGCTTGTGCTCCTGTTCTTTCCCAAGGAGAACAAGGACGCCATCCGCTGGATCGCGAATTTGTTCGCGCTCGGCGGCTTCCTGGTCTCGCTGCCGCTTGTGCCGTGGTTCTGGGATAAGCGCTTCGAGGCCGGCTTCAAGTTCATCGAGGGCACGCCCAACAACTGGATCCCTTCCATCGGTGCGGGCTACGTGATCGGCATTGACGGCATTTCGTTTCTGCTCATCATGCTCACAACGCTGCTGGGCTGGATCTCAATTCTCTCGTCGTGGACCGCCATCGAAAACCGCGTCAAGGAATATTACGTCTGGTTTTTGATCTTGCAAACCGGCATGCTCGGCGTCTTCATGGCGCTCGATTTCTTCCTCTTCTTTGTGTTCTGGGAAGCCATGCTGGTCCCGATGTACCTGCTCATCGGCATTTGGGGCGGTCCGCGCAAGCTTTACGCCGCGATCAAGTTCTTCCTCTATACGCTGGCCGGTTCGGTGCTGATGCTGCTGGGCATTCTGTTCCTGTATTTCCACCACCACACCATCACGCAGGTCTTCACCTTCAGCATTCCTGAACTTTACAAGACCACGCCACAAATCTACTCCGACCCAGCCTACGGGCCGACTATCGCCACGCTGCTGTTCTTCACCTTCTTCTTCGCCTTCGCCATTAAGGTGCCGATGTTCCCCTTCCACACGTGGCTGCCCGATGCACACGTGGAAGCGCCGACCGCTGGCTCCGTCATTCTGGCAGGCGTTTTGCTGAAGATGGGAACGTATGGCTTCATCCGCTTCTCGCTGCCGTTTTTTCCCGACGTTTTGACTCATGGCAAAGTCCGCGGCTGGATGATCGCTCTGTCTATCATCGGCATCCTCTACGGCGCTCTCGTTTCGCTGATGCAGAAGGACATGAAGAAGCTGGTGGCTTACTCCTCAGTCAGCCATCTTGGCTTTTGCACTCTGGGAATTTTCGCCCTCACTCCCCTTGCGCTGAGCGGATCGGTGCTGCAACAGATCAATCATGGCATCTCGACGGGCGCGCTGTTCTTGATCGTCGGAATTCTCTACGAACGCCGCCACACTCGCGAGATCGCCGAATACGGCGGCATCTCGAACGTGATGCCGGTTTACGCCACTATCACCCTGATCATGTTCCTATCTTCGATGGGCCTTCCGTTGCTCAACGGCTTCGTCGGAGAGTATTACATCATGCTCGGAACTTTCATGGTGAGTTGGAGATGGGCTGCATGGGCCGTGCCGGGCGTGGTTCTCGCCGCGGCGTATCTGCTGTGGCTTTACCAGCGCGTGTTCTTTGGCGCGGTCACCAATCCGAAAAATCAAAAGCTGCACGACCTGACGCCGCGTGAAGTGCTCACGTTCGTGCCGCTGCTCATCATGGCTTTCTGGATCGGCCTTTATCCCAAGCCGTTTTTCCAGATTCTTGAGCAGCCGGTGAATCAGATCGTACAAAGCGTGAACAACTCGCAGGCCGGGGGCGCGGTAAATGCCGCTCTTCAGCAGCCTGCAGGAGCGCAAGCAGTGAAGGGGAAGAACTGAGTGGGCGCGGCCGCATTCAGCTGGAACGACTATGTGATGGCGCTGCCCATCACGCTGCTCACTCTGTTTGCTCTCGGCATCCTGCTGATCGATCTCATGATTCCGCCCGAGAACAAGTGGATCAACGGCGTCACCGCTTTCATCGGAGTGCTGTTCGCCGCCGGGGGCGTGTACAAGATTCAGGTCTGGATGGAGGCGAATAAATCCGTGGGTTCGCTCGGCATGATGCGCAGCATGCTGGTAGACCGCTTTGCTATTTACTTTTTCTACTTGTTTCTTGCTAGCACCGCTATTTCTATTCTCATGTCAATGCGTTACATGCAGACCGAGCATGAAAACCACGGCGAATACTACACTCTGATGCTGCTCTCAGTTGTCGGCATGATGTGCATGGCCGCCGGTTTCGACATCGTACTCATCTTCATCGGCCTGGAGCTGATGGCGATCTCCACCTATGTTCTCGTGGGCTTCCTGCGCCGCGACCGCCGTTCCAACGAAGCGGCGCTGAAATATTTGTTGCTTGGCGCGTTTTCCTCCGGCATTTTTGCTTATGGTTTGTCGCTGCTGTACGGTCTGACTGGAAGCACGAACCTGGGCGCCATCGGCAACCAGCTTGCTCAGATTCTTGCCAAAGATCCTCATAATCCCGTGGCCATCATTGCCTTGCTGACCACGATCACCGGATTGCTGTTCAAGATTGCCGCCGTGCCTTTCCATCAATGGGCGCCGGATGCTTACGAAGGCGCGCCGACCTGCATTACCGGATTCATGTCCGTGGCAGTGAAAGCCGCGGGATGGGCGATGCTGCTGCGGATTCTAATCGCGAGCCCGTTCCAACTGGGTGGACTAATCTCCATGCGCTCCACCTGGGTTCCCGTGCTGGTCTTCGTTTCCATCGCCACCATGACGGGCGCGAACTTTGCCGCGCTCACGCAGACCAACACCAAGCGCCTGCTCGCCTACTCTTCGATTGCGCACGTGGGCTACATGCTGCTCGGCCTGATCGCCGGAACTGTCACTGAACTCAGCTCCGATGGAATCAAAGGCATCCTGATCTATCTCTTGGTCTACACGTTCATGAACCTCGGCGCGTTCGGCGTGATCACATCGCTGCGCCACCGCAATGTGATCGGCGACGAACTCGACGATCTCAACGGACTCTACTCTCGCGCTCCCGTCGAAGCCGTGCTCATGCTGATCTTCCTGCTCTCGCTCGCTGGGATCCCGCCTCTGGCCGGCTTCTGGGGCAAGTACTTCATATTCCTCAGCCTCATCGAGACCGGACACTACGCGCTAGCGTCGCTGGGCGTGTTCTATTCCGTCTTCGGCCTGTATTACTACCTGAAGATGGCCAACGCCATGTTCATGGGCCAGCCCGAAGAAAAAGGAGTGCTGCCCGTAAGTTGGACCATGCGCGCGGCGCTCGCCGTAAGCGCATTCGCAACGCTCTTCATCGGAATCATGCCCGACCGCTTCATCCACCTGGTGAACTGGTCGCTGGGGATTGCACAGAATCCGGCGATGGCGAAGTTGATCCGCTAGAGACATCTCACGTGGAGACAGCCGCATCGGCTGTGCCGGCCAGGGCGAATCCGGGAGGAATCGCTGGCGCTGCAAATTGGCGTAGAATCCACTCTGCCAGCCTGAAGCGAAATGACTCTCGCCGATCCCGATCCCGGCCGCAAGACCCCTCCCCAGAAAGAGAACTTCTGGGTGCAGGCCGCCCGCTATAGTCAGTTGGCGTTCGTCTTTCCGGCCGCGCTTGTCGTGGGATGGCTGGTGGGCGCAGCTCTCGACCGCTGGCTGCACACGTCGTGGCTCTACCTGGCCGGCATTCTCTTGGGTATCGTCGCGGGCTTCGTCGAGTTGATCCGCACCACTATGCGCGACACGAAGTGAATTGGTAGAGCCGATGCCCGACCAATCACAAGTCGACCCCAACCCGGCACAGGCAGCGGCGGAGCACTTCTACTCCGGCGCGCTGCAGCGCATTCAGCGCTTCATCTTCGTGCTCGCTCCGGTGCTGGTTGCTGCCGGATGGTGGAAGTTTGGCCTGCGTCCCGCGGTCGGCTTCGCCTTGGGCTGCGCCATCGCCTACGTTAATTTTCACTGGCTCAAGCGGGTGATCGCCGGCTTTGCCGATCGCGCCACCGGCGCGGCCACAACGCAATCGGGGCAGGGAATCGTCTTTCGTTTCCTGCTGCGCTATGTTTTGATGGCCATCGGCGCCTATGTTATATTGACTGTTTCACCCGCGAGCCTGAATGGGCTTCTTGCGGGCTTATTTTTGCCCGTAGCCGCCATCGGCTGCGAAGCGGTGTATGAACTGTACGCGGCACTGGCTCGTGGCGTGTAGCCGGATTGTCAGCGAGTCATGAAAAGCCAGGAGCTAACAGCTAGAAGCTTTGATTATGCCTGAACAACTCTGGTTCACCGCGATTCTGAATCGTCTGTTCGCAGGCCCCGTCACGTCGTTGCTGCTGGCATTACACATCAAGCCCAAGTACCCGACGGCACCTATTTCAAACTCGTTCGCGATGGAGTTTCTTGTTTTCTCGTTCCTGCTGATTCTCTTTCTCTTGGTCCGCTCGCGCCTTTCGGTGGACCGTCCCGGCTCGCTGCAGCACGCCTTCGAAGGCGTCGAGGGATTCATTCAAGGCCAGAGCAACGAGATCATCGGCCACCACAGCGAAGGCTACACAGCGTTCCTGGCTTCGCTCTGCTTCTTCATTTTGTTCTGCAACCTGATCGGCGTGATTCCTGGCTTCGAGTCGCCGACCGCCGTGCCCATCGTTCCTCTGGGCTGCGCTCTTTGCGCCTTCATTTACTACCAGACTCAAGGATTCAAGCACGCCGGAATCGCCTATCTGAAGCACTTTGCCGGGCCCATGCCCGCCCTGGCGCCGCTGATGATCCCCATCGAACTTATCAGCCACCTGGCCCGCGTGCTTTCGCTTACCATCCGTCTGTTCGCCAACATGTTTGCCGGCGACATGGTCACTTTGGTTTTCTTTTCGCTGGTTCCGATCGGAGTTCCAATCGTGTTTCTGGGCCTGCACATCGGAGTGTCGCTGCTGCAGACCTACATTTTCATCCTGCTGACTACCGTTTATCTGCAGGGCGCGGTTTCAGAAGAACATTAAAGTCAGTTGCCAGTAAGAGCCGACTAGAACGAGTTAGTTGAGATCTACCGGGAATTCAAGGTTTTACTGGCCACTGGCCACTGATCACCGGCCACTGGTTTTCAGCCGTTCAGCGTGAGGGCGTTTGCCCGGAATGACGTCAACCACCCACTGGCGGTATTTCATACGAGGAGAAACACAATGAGCAAGCTAAGCAAATTGTTTCTGGTACTGTCTGTACTATCGTTCGCCGTCCCCGCCTTTGCGCAGGGCGAACCATCGGGCGGGGTTAACTGGGTTGCTATCGCCGCCGGATTCTCCATGGCCTTTGCTTCCGGCATCTGCGCTCTGGCTCAGGGCAAGGCGACCGCCTCAGCTGCTGAGAGTCTGGCCCGCAACCCGGCCGCGCGTCCCGGCATTCAGCTGGCTCTGATTCTGGGCCTGGCCCTGATCGAGTCGCTCGCGCTTTACACCCTGGTCATCATCTTCGCCAAGGTGAAGTAACTTTTTCGAAGAAACGATCCGAAAGCAAAAAGCCTCCGCTCGTAAGCGGAGGCTTTTTATTCCCATTTAGTACGCTACTAGCTCTTCCGTTCCCCGTGCCACTGCTGATCTCTATTCTGCGGAGCGTGATCCAGAGCTTCCACCAGCAGCCGGCGCAGGCGATAACGGCTCTCCAGGTCGGTATTGACGATCTCGAATCCCACTTCGTTAATCCGCGCCCGGCGCAGCAGCACGTGCGCCTTGATCTTCGCCCGCATGCCCACCGAAATCTCCAGCTCGGCCTCGCTGCCAATGCGCAGATTGTCTTCCTTGGTGCCCATGCCGCCGCCCAGGCTCAACTCGCGGATTAGAATCTTTGACTTTCCCCACGAACTGCCAATCCAGGCGCTGATCGTGCGCGACAGCACCATCCGCTCGTAGCGTCTTTGCCGGACCCACGGACATGCTGGCGCGGTATCTAGAGGTGCGATCGCCAGCTCCGCCGCCTCGATGCCGCTGTCGGAAAGAATCTGGGCGCTGTAGCGCGGATCGGTCTTCGAGAGCGACTGCGCCGCCGCAATCCGCAATTCGCGGTGATGAACCCAGCCAAAAGTTTTCTTCTTCTCGACAATCTCGCGCAACAGCGACACCGCTTCCGGATCACGCAGCCTTCCCAAGGACTCGATGGCCTTCAATTGCACGAACGGTGACCGCGAAGCGGCTTCTCCCGGCCGGGCCATGGCCTGCAACGGCGGCGCGGCCGAGAGATCGCCGCTCATCCCGATTTCATCTATGGACTCCGGCAGCACCGCAGAATCCAGCACCTCAGCCAGTTCCAGCAACGTTCGACCTCGGTTCGGCGCGGCTCCGTATGCGATCTGGCGAACCACAACGTCGTGATAGAAGCGATTCCATTCCGGCAAGCGCGCCGGCAAAAGTTCCAGCAAAGTATCCACATCCAGACGGCTCAACAGCCCGACCGCCCCGGAAGCTTGCCGCGGCTGCCCGGTGCGCAGAATCTCCCGCAGTTGCGTCAGAGCCGGACTTCCCATCTCCTTGACCAGTTCCACCATGCGGTCGCACTCGTCCCGCCGCATGCAGCGGAAGAAGCGGTCGGCCAGATGTTCGGCCCCCGATTGGCTCGTGCGCCGCAGCACCACAAGAAGATCTTCCGGTACTGGATCGCTGCGCAACGCTTCCTCAATAAACTCTGGAATCCGGTTCTCCACGCCCACTCGTGGCCGCAGGTCGTTCACCAGCACCGGACGCTGATGCAGCAGCAATTCCATCCCACCGCATACAGCATTCACGGCCTGGTAATTCCTGGCTTCGCTGGCTTCCTGGCTCAGGCGCACGAATGCAGCGCTCAGCAGGCTTTGCAGCTCAGGATCCTTTTCCACGCATAACTGCTCGCTCACTCTGTGGATGGCCTTGCCCATCGATTCGCCGCCCAACCGCGAATAAAGGTCGGCAAGCTGGCTCAATCCAATCGCCGTCTTGCGCCGTGCTTCCATTTCTTTCGTAGCCAGGCAACCAGAGTAGTTATTCAGAATTTCTGCGGACGTTTCCTTGTCATTCCGGTCAAGAAGCACTTCCACGAACTGCCGCAGATTTCGCGGCGGCACGCACGGAGCTTCATTGGACATCAGCACCGTCTTCTTTCCCGACTCCGGCACTTCCGCCCAGAACATCCGGTCCAGGATGTCGGCGTGCGACTCCACCAGGATGCCGGCCTTGTTCATCTTTTCTTCCTGCAACTTCAGAATCTGGCGCAGCGAGTCCATCTGCCGGCTCATGTGCTCCATCATCTGATGGACGGCATTTACCTTGACTTCGCCCTTCGAATAGCGCTCCAGCGCGAAGCGGATCGCCATGTGCTCGGCGGCCTTCATCAGCAGCGGCGTGTCTTGTTCCTCGGTCGTCACCTTGGCCGCCAGGCTGCCCAGCAACTGTTGCAGGTTTAGCCGAGTATTCGGATCGGTTTCGGTCAGCTCTTTCTGTAGAACCTCCGGGCCGGCATTCGGGTCGCCCTGCACTTGCCCGAACCGCGTCAGCAACCGGATGGCCTGAATCACTTCGGCCTCTTGCAGAGGCACCACTCCACCTTCCCAGGCTGGCGCTGTTCCTGTCCCTGCCCCTGTCCCGGCGCCGGTTCCGGGGTCTGGCCCCGCGACCCAATGGCCGGGTCCGGTCGGAACGCTTCCGAAGGGAACTGCCGTGCCGCCGCCCTGGCCTCCGCCACCTGCGTTCGCGCCTTCCGCCGCTGCGATCAATTGCAGCAGCTTTTGCGGATCGTTCAGCCACTGCTTGAATTCCGGCCCCAGGGTTTGCGCCGCGATCTGCGCTGCCACGCTGATATCGCCGGTCAGCGGATCGGCCGCTACAAATTTCACTTCATTGATCTTGATTGTGCTGTGCTTGCTCTCGCCGCTGAGCGCTTCCTTGATCTGCTTGGCCACGTCCTGCGCTTTGGACCCAGCCACCGTGAAAGCCCTTACCAGCCGCGCGAAGTCTTCGATAGTCACTTCTTTGGAGAAGTGCAGGCTGGCCAGGCCGGCCGTGCTCAGGAGCTGTCCAAAACTGCGTTCGGTCTGTCCGGCTTCCAGCGGAACTCCATCGAGCAATAGCTTGTTATCGGAAACCCCGAGCAAGAACCCTCCTTCTCCAGCCTTGGGAAGTCCGTTCTGCAATTCCTTCCATGCGGTTTCGAACTGCGCTTCCGTGCGCTTGTGGTCGGGGCCGTACATGCGTGCGTACTTGATCAGGATGTTCAGGCTGTGTACGAAGGCGCGTGCCGAGGCAGCCCGGTTGGCGTGAAATGTCGTCGCGTCGTTGATAAGGCACTCCTCGACCGCAGCTGTGGCTATAGCCAATAAAAGGTTAAATCCAGCAGGTGATCTTCCGCACGTTACGGAGGTAACGGTTTACACGTGTCCCTGAGCCTGCCCTGAGCGTTAGTCGAGGGTGTCCCCTCGGATGGATTTTGGACCGGCACTGGCATTCGCAGCCGTCTCCGGCGAGAATAGAGATTGCAACCATCGACGCGTCCCGGAAGCCCAGTGCCATCTTCACTCACTCGAAACACGCGCCCAAAAACCACCGGCCTGCGCTACTGGATGTTGCGGGTCCTGGAGGAGTGCGAGCGCGTCTCCAGCGATTTCGCCGCCGACCCGGTGCATGATCTTCGTATCTCCCTGCGCCGCTGTCGCTCCCTAGCTGACGGTTTGATGGCGCTCGATCCCGATCCCAAGTGGAAGGCCATGAAGAAAGCCGGCAAGCGCCTGTTCCAGCGCCTGGGCGACCTTCGCGACATTCAGGTAATGATGGAGTGGGTCGAGAAGCTGGAGCAACCTCGTAGAGTGGAGCGGGCACCCGCGCCCGCTATGCCGATATCTGAACAGGTCCCTGAGCCCGCCACAGACGGAACGAATGCGAGTCCGACCGATCCGATAGCCGAAGCCCTGCTCAAGACCCTGACCGCACGCGAGCGCGAACAAAAGCTCGAAGCCCATGCGGCACTGGAAGAGTTCGACCGCAAGCAATGGCGCCAGTGGAGCAAATCACTTCCCGCGCGCGCCGCCCGATTCCGCCCGGGCGGCCCGCTCTTCAAGCATCTCGCTCTCGAGCGTTGGACCGCAGCCCGCGAACTCCACAACCATGCTCTCCGCAACCGCTCCCAGGCCGCATTCCACGCTCTCCGCATCGGCATCAAACGCTTCCGCTACATCGTCGAGAATTTCCTTCCTGCCGAGCACAAGGCCTGGAGTAACGATCTTAAAGAACTACAGGACTTACTTGGGGAAGTTCACGACCTCGATGTGCTCTGGGCCACAGCAGCTTCCTGGCATGTTTTTCCGGATGTAGCTTCACGACAGAGGTGGCACGAACGAATTGTCGAGGAGCGCACCAAGCGCATCAATCGCTACCGCGCGAAGATGGTGGGTGAGGATTCTCTCTGGCAGGTCTGGCACGCAACGCTGCCCCAAGGCAAGCAGATTCAGGCACTTGCCACCCGGCGCATGAAGCTCTGGGTGAGCAGCCTCGATCCCGATTTCCCCCATTCCGAGCGCGTCGTCAACCTGGCTCTCCAGCTCTACGATGGCCTTCAGGCCAGTGGATGGCAGCCATCCGTCGATGGCCTCTCGGCCCGCTTCAGCCTGCTGGCCGCTGCCTTGCTGCACGATGTCGGCAAGTCCCAGGGCAACAAGGGACACCACAAAACTTCCTTCGACATGATTCGCGCCCATGGCACCCCGCTAGGCTGGAAGCCCGCCGACCTGCAGCGCGCCGCTGTCGTCGCCCGTTTTCACCGCGGAGCGCTACCCACAAGAAAGCACAAAGCTCTGCGCGACCTGCTCCCCGACGAACAGAAAGCGACCATTCATCTGGCGGCCATCCTGCGTTTAGCCAACGCCCTGGACGCCGCCCATGACGGCCGCATCCACCGCGTTCAAATTGCAAAAAGCCATATCAGAGTTAAGGGGAACGAAGCTCTGATGATCGCGGCTGAAGGCTATTCGCCCCTGGGACCATCGGCCCAAACCATCGCTGCCGAACGTCATCTGCTGGAAACTGTTCTGCGCAGGCCAGTCGTGATAAAGCCCATGCCGCATATCGCGCGCCCGAGAAGGACTCATGCGGGGACAGCCGCCTCGGCTGTCCGCCGAGCGTAGCGAAGTGCCAGCAAATCAGATTGAAGTCAGAGATCCAGACTAGAGACTAGAAACCAAGTAGCTACCCAGATACTTTCCACTACCCGCTTCCAGCAGCTACAAAAGAAGCATCCATGACTCACGCCCTGCTAGTCGAGAAAGCCGTCCACTGGCTGCGCCGCTACCGCTGCGGAGTAGTCCTCTCCGAGCAAGCCTGCGTCAGCGGCGAAATGCCCGATGCTATCGGCTGGAAGCTCGCCTGCCATTCTGTGCTGGTCGAGTGCAAAGTCACGCGCGCTGACTTCCTAGCCGACCGCGCCAAGCCCTTCCGGCTCAAGCCAGAGCAGGGAGTCGGATGCGAGCGCTTCTATCTGGTCCCCACTGGATTAGTGCGCTGCGAAGAACTCCCCCAGGGCTGGGGATTGTTAGAACTCCATCGCGGCAAAATGGAAACCACGCATCCTTCTGCGAAGAATCTCCGCAGCGCCACAGGCTTCCGCTATGAAATGAATCTGCTGCTCGCCAGCCTGCGCCGCGTCGAGCTCCGCGTCGAACCGCAAAGCATAACCGACTTCCTCAAGTGGAAAAACCGAATGGCGGAATATAACCGCGGCACCCTCCCCGAAGGATTGGCCTCCGCCGAAGAAGAACTCAACGTATTCCTGAAACCAGACCTGACACTGTAGTGCCGCTTAGGAGAATGGACTCTCGAATAGGCTAGAAGCTAGAAGCAAAAAGCGGAGAGCTTACAGCTCCCGCCGCCCTTCCATAGCTTTCAGCAGAGTGATTTCATCGGTATACTCGATGTCACTGCCAACCGGGATGCCCATGGCGATCCGCGTCACCTTTACGCCCGCACGCTTGAGTTGCTGCGAAAGAAAAGTGGCCGTGGCTTCGCCTTCGACCGTGGGATTGGTGGCAACGATCACTTCATCCACGTTGCCCGCGTCGACGCGAGTGATGAGATTAGCGATGCGCAACTGCTCCGGCCCCACGCCGTGCAGCGGAGAAATCGATCCATGCAACACGTGGTAGACGCCGTTGAAGTGCTTGGTCTTCTCGATGGCGGCAATGTTGGTGGGCTCCTCGACCACACAGACGAGGCGCTGATTGCGCGTGGCGCTCGTGCAATAGACGCACGGGTCGACGTCGGTGATGTTGTTGCAAACCGAGCACAGCCGGAGATTGGCCTTCACGTCGCGCACCGCGGCGGCTAGCGCCTCGGCGTCTTCGTCGCTGGCGCGCAGAATGTGGAACGCCAGCCGCTGCGCGCTCTTCGATCCCACGCCCGGCAGCTTCTTAAGTTCGTCAATCAGCCGCGACATCGGCTCCGCAAATTTCGACATAGGGATTGAGTGATTGCGGGATAGGGTAATCGGGCAATTTGAAAACCGAGCGAGGATATCAGCTCAGCGATCGAGTGAAGCAGGCAAATTGCCCCAATCACCCGATTACCCAATCGCCCAATTCGTCACAGGCCGCCGATACCCAGCCCGCCCAGCATGCCTCCCACCGTTGACTGCATCATTCCATCCACCTTGCGCGCCGCTTCGTTGACCGCGGCCAGCACCAGGTCCTGCAGCATCTCCGCGTCGCCCGCCTTCACTGCTTCGGGATCGATATGCAGGCTCAGCAGTTGCTTGCGGCCATCCATTTTCGCCGTCACCGTGCCTCCGCCCGCGGAGGCCTCGACCACCGTCTGCTGCATTTTCTTCTGCAGAGTCTCGTACTGCGACTTGGCCTTCGACATCAGTTCTTGCAGATTGAATCCGCCCATAAATCCCCACGTTTCAAAGTTTCAAGGTTGCAAGGTCGCGAAACTTGGAAACCTTGACACTCTGAAACTTGATTCTCACCGCTTCTCCTTATAATCAATCACGGTCCGGATCTCGGCGCCGAACTTTTCTTGCAGCCGGCGGACCACAGCATCCTGCTCAGCACGGCTCCGGCCGCCGGCCAATGGGCTTGTCCCGTTCGGTTTTCCTGCGCCGTTGCGTTTCTCTGCCGTGGCCACGCCCGCTCCGGCGACGATTTTCAGCTTGGCCGCCCGGCCCAGAACGCCGCTGGCCGAAGCAATCGCCAATCGTCGGGCGTCGGCACCCATCGACATGTCCACCACGGTTTGCGACTCCGGTACCTTGACCACCACTTCGTTTCCTTCCAGCGCCCAGTCGCCTGCTTCCAGCATCGAGACCAGGACCCGTTGGTTGCCATCCGTGAGCGCTTGCAGCACAGCGGTTTTCAACCTATCGATGGGCGCCGGCGCTGGGGCTGATGTTTGAGCTTGCGAAACTTGAGGCGCGGCCTGCACCCGCGGCTCGAGTCGCGAACTTCCTTGCCCTTGAAGTTGAGGTTCGGAACTGATCCGAGATTCGGTATCGCTTTCTCTAACGTTTGCAGGAGCGGCGGAGCCCATAACCACTCGCGCCGGCTGGCTCCCCGCAATATTGCGCGGACCATTGCCAGCAATTTGGTCGGAAACGGCCTCCTGCCGCGGACCGCTCTTGCGCGCGGAATCGGCAGCGAACGGCGAAACCGGATTCGTCTCCGCGCGTCGAGTCTCGAACCCGCTGGCCGCAGGGGAGGGAACGATCGAAGGCCTCGCAGGGGCTCTGGACGCGCCTGTTCCGCCCGTGGGGTTCGGAGAAGTATTCGATGCGCCGGCCACATCGCTCAGTAATTGCTCGATCGGCAACAGGCGTTGCGCGTGCGCCATCTTGAGCAGGCCAAGTTCCAGGTGGAAGCGCTGCTCCTGCTTGTATCCCAATTCGCCGTGGGTTCGGAGCATGATCTGCAAGTGACGGGTGAGGTCTTCTTCGCCGAATAATGCCGCAACGCGCTCAACCCTTTCGCGCTCCTCACTTGAGATCTGCAGCAGGGAAGAGTCTCTACCCGCGATCTTGGCGACGGTCGCGTTGCGCAGAAAGCGTACCATCTGGCGCGCGAAGTGAGTTGGGCTGTGGCCTTCGCCGATGAGATGGTCGACCTGCCGCAGCACTTCTTCGCTGGCGCCGCGAGCGACCGCCTGCATCACCTGTTCAAGAACGTGCGCCGGCGCGGCGCCCACCAGGTTGCGCACGGAATCAGCCGTGAGCTTTCCGCTGGAGGACGCAATGGCCTGATCGAGAATCGACAGGGCGTCGCGCATAGAGCCGTCGCCAGCCTCGGCCAGCAGGGCAAGCGCATCGTCGTCAGCCTCGATCTTTTCGCGGCCGACGAGATCACGCAGCTGGCCGACAATGTCGTCGAACTTCACGGCCCGGAAACTGAAGTGCTGGCAGCGCGACCGGATGGTCTGCGGAATGTCCTCGGGTTGCGTGGTCGCCAGCATAAAAACGATATGGTCCGGAGGCTCTTCCAGTGTCTTCAGCAGGGCATTGAAGGCGGCGTCGGTAATCTGGTGCGCTTCGTCGAGAATATAAATCTTGAAGCGGTCGCGCGCGGGACGGTAGCGCGCGGCCTCACGCAGTTCCCGGATTTCGTCGATGCCGCGATTGGTGGCGGCGTCAATCTCGATTACGTCGACGGCGTTGCCGGCACGAATCTCCGTGCAGGATTCGCAGATGCCGCAAGGCTCCGCGACCGGTTTATCGCCTGTCTTTAAGGAAGACCGGCAATTCAGTGCCGCGGCCAAAATGCGCGCCACGGTGGTTTTTCCAATGCCGCGATGGCCGCTGAAGATGTAGCCGTGGGCGGTGCGCCCTTGTTCGAGGGCATTCTGCAGGGTCCGGGTGACGTGCTCCTGTCCGATCACCTCGGAGAATTTCTGCGGACGATATTTGCGCGCCAGAACGGTGTAGCTCATGAGCAGGAAGACACGATTATACGTGATGGGGGGAGGATAGGCTCGGATGGCGCCCTTTATCCAGGCACGGCTTGCTAAAACCGCCGCTCAAGCGATAGGCTGGTGCGTCGACTTGGAGTGCGGGAGCGGCGTCTCCACCCGAATGTGGTTTGGACCGCCGTAAAGGAGCGTCTTATGCAACTGAAGCTGGCAACACGAACGAAAGATGGGATTCTTGTAGTGGATTGCAGTGGCCGGATTGTTTTTGGCGAAGAGTCTTCGCTGCTGCGGGATACCATCAAGAAGGCTGTGTCGGAGAACAATCGCATTGTGCTCAACCTGGGCGAGGTGAATTACATCGATTCCGGCGGACTAGGCACGCTGGTGGCGCTACGCACCACGGCGCAAAATGCGGGCGGCACAATTAAGTTAACGAACTTGACCAAGCGGGTGGGCGATTTGCTGCAGGTCACCAAGCTGCTCACGGTCTTCGACGTATACAACTCAGAGGCGGAAGCCATCGAATCCTTCCGCAAGGCGGCTTAGCCCGGGCGCACGGGCTGAGGTTCATGAACCGCGGCGACGGGCCTCAGTGCGATCTTCACTGTGATCACTGTATGATCCGCCGCGTATGAATGCCTCAGCCACGCCGGGCTTTCCTCGAATGCTGCCTCGCATCGTCTTTCTTCTATGCCTGCTGGTCAGCGCCAGTGGGTTCGTGTCTCCGCCCGTAGCGCTGGCGATTGGACTAGTGTTTGGACTAACGCTGTCTCATCCTTATGGAGGCGAAGCGAAGAAGTTCTCCAAGTTTCTGCTGCAAGCCTCGGTGGTGGGACTTGGTTTCGGAATGAACCTGCATCAAGTCGTTCAAGCAGGGCTCAGCGGCTTTGTCTATACCCTGCTCGGCATCAGTTTCGCGTTGCTTGCCGGCATGGGACTAGGCGCGCTGCTCGGGGTGCAGCGTGTGCCGGCGTTCCTGATTTCCACGGGCACGGCGATTTGCGGCGGCAGCGCCATCGCCGCCGTCGGGCCCATTACGCAGGCTAGCGACGAAGAGATGGCCGTGGCGCTGGGAACGGTCTTCGTGCTGAACTCCGTTGCGCTGCTTATTTTTCCCGCCATCGGCACAGCGCTCAAGCTGACACAATCGCAGTTCGGACTCTGGGCCGCGCTCGCCATTCATGACACCAGTTCGGTAGTGGGAGCGGCGGCCAAGTACGGGGCCGAAGCGTTGGCAGTTGCGACCACGGTGAAGCTGGCGCGCGCGTTGTGGATTGTTCCACTCTCGATCGGAACGGCGGTAGTGCGCGGCGTCAAGGCGAAGATTCAGTGGCCGTGGTTTATCGGACTCTTCTGCCTGGCGGCAGTGTGCAACACGTATCTGCCGGCGGGAGCGCATGCCTACGGCATCACAGTGAAAGTTGCTAAGATTGGGTTGACCGCCACTCTGTTCCTGATTGGCAGCGGCATCTCGATGGCGACCATCAAGCGCGTGGGGCATCGTCCGCTGCTGCAGGGCGTCATATTATGGTTGCTGGTTCTGGTGGGATCCTTGTGGCTGATTCGCGTGGGATGGATTCGACTGTGAATGTGAAGAAGAAAAGCAAGAATTCACGAAAGCTACCAGGGAAGAAGCGTTCGGGTAAAGCTTCCCGAGATCAATCTGTTCCCGATCAATCGTCAAGGATGCGGATGCGCATCGAGGCTGCCGTTCGGCGCATTCCCCAGGGTAAGGTCTCTACCTACGGAGGGGTGGCGCGAGCGGCGGGGCTCCCTGGTGCGGCGCGACTGGTGGCGCGCGTGCTGCGTCGTGGGTTCGGATTGCCGTGGCAGCGGGTTTTAGGCGCAGGCGGAGAGATCAAACTGCGCGGCGATTCGGCCATCGAGCAGCGGTTGCGGTTGGAAGCAGAAGGCGTACGCTTCCGCGGGCGGCGGGTGGATATGAAACTGCACGAGTTCAAGTTCAGACGCGCAGCATTGTTATCCAACTGATCATCGCAGACGAATATTCCCAAGATAAAGACTCTCTTTTATGGTTGGATTGAGCCGAGCGTTTCGCCGGGTGTCTCCGCTAGATTGTCATCAGGCCATCGAGTTATCTCAGGCTTAATTCCGATTGTTCTCAGGAAAATCCTGATGGACGCCACGAAACCCTAACCATACTATCCGCGCTGGTGCCGTACTCAGTCTCAATCTAAAGGTTGAAGTCAACTTTGGTCGATCTAACGATCGTCCCCCTTAGCCCAGGGGCAGAGGATATCCCCATGAGGAAGAACAGGTTTGCCATTGGTGGCGCCGCAGCATTGCTGGCCGTTTCTACCTTAATCTTGCCCCTCGCCATGTTCGCAGCCACGCCGCCTTCGGGAACACTTTCCGGCGCCGGCACCCTGACCTACACCGGCACCACCGCCACTGAGAATCCGGCCACCTTCGACCCTTCCACCTGCCAGACCGCCGGCTATTGCGACGTATTTACCCTGACCGTCAATGTTTCGAATTCCTTCCGGACGGCGCACCCAAATTTTCGCCTGAATATTCAGTTCGGATGGACGGGCAACACAAATGAATTCGACATGTATGACTATTTCAACGGCGCCGACATCGATACTTCCGCGAATAGCTTTGTCACCAGCCAACTGACCCGGCTGGAACATCCGGCGAATGGCGTCTACACAATTTACGCCAGCATGTCTCTCGGCGCGCCCGGGACGGCCTACAACGGCACCATCACGCTGCAGGCCAATCCTCCAGTCATCCAGACGATTGCTGCCACTTACACGGCGGATCCAGACGGCAAGTTCGGTCCGCAGATGTTCGAGTTCACTTCAGATCAGCAACTGGTAGCGAACTTGTCGACCGGTTCCGCGGGACAGGACGTTGAACCGGGCATTGTGATTGATCCCTTTGGCAACATCTATGTTTCCGCCATTGAAGGCGTGCCGGCGGGTTCGGACCTGTGGCGCTCCACCGACTATGGAAACACCTTCACTTATCTCGGCCAGCCCGACAAATCAGCGGGCGGCGGGGACGAGGACTTGGCTGTGGGCATTCCCTTTGCCGCCGATCAATTGTTCGGCGATAGCACAGGACGGCTGTTTTATTCCAGTTTGAACCTGGCTGACATTGACCTGCAGACTTCCATTAACGAGGGCAACACGTTTGTTCCGGGAGACTCCCCGGCCAAGGTGGTGGACCGCATGTGGCTGGCAAGCGCCGGCACCTCTCGCGATTATCTGATCACACTTCAGTTGGGCGCCGATGTAGTTGGAACTGACAGCCTGATCGTTACCGAGTCGGATGATGGCGGCATCACCTACCCCAATGGAGCGGTCATCAATCAGGCAATATTGGCAGGTACCCCCGAAACTGGTTTCCATTCCAACATTGTGGCCTATCCCGGTCCTTTGGGCGGACCGAGTCCGAATAGCTCGGTTTACACGACCTTCACTTCGCCAGATGGAGTGGATCTATACGTGGCATCGTGCGCCGCGCCGTGCAACCTGCCGGTATTGCCTTCCGGCGCGCCGCCCTCCAAGCTCTATTTCACCTCGACTCTCGCTTTCACTGCGCCGCCGGGAGCCAACGTAGGAAACGTCTTCACTCCGATCGCAGTCGACAACGACGGCAATCTTTACGTCGCCTTCAGCATGCAGCAACTCGACACCAACGGCAATCAAACCGGCCAGAATGTGTACGTGATTTGGTCGACCAATGGCGGCCGGACCTGGTCGAAGGCGCTGCAAATAAATAACCCCACCGATTCCGCAACCGCCACCGCGATGCTGCCATGGCTGACTGCGGGCGATCAAAACAGCATCGGAGTTTTCTGGTACGGCACCAATGTGGTCGGCAATCCCAACGATCAAACCACCTTCGCCAATGCCAAGTGGAAAATTTTCTACGCCTTCGTGAACACGGCAGGCAAGCCCGCTGTGCAATATGTTGTGGCCAGTGGCCAATCGACCGGTACAACGGACCAGGTGGCGGGCGTTGTTCACTACGGCTCCATCTGCACGCAAGGTCTGAATTGCAATACCAGCATGCCTGCTGGCAATCGTGAACTGGCGGAGTACGCCGAGTTGACTCACGATCCGTTGGGATTGATCCACATGGCATTCTCTGAAGACAACGTGACCCTCGGCTCTGCGTTTACCTGGTATTCGAAGCAGACCGCCGGACCAGGCCTCATTCCGAACGTCGGCAGCGGCGCGGGTTACTTCAACATTGGAAGTGGCACTGGCAGTCTTGGCTTTTTGGTAGGAACGAAGACGGCATCGGGCATCCGCGAGGGGACACTGAATTATCTCGACACTTCTGCCCACATCTTTCTTTCGGATACGACCGGATTCACGACCGTGAAAGTTGGCACCAATAGTGTTCAGGTTACTGGTACGGGCACATTGCAAGACGGCTCGAGCGTAATCTTCAGGGCGACTGGCACGGCGGGTGCGGCGGGCACGGGCTCATTCGCAATTTCGTGGCCCGGATACAGCGCGTCGGGAACGCTGGTGCAGGGACTCATTATCAAATAAGGATCAGGCAAATGGGGCGCGACGGTCCGCCCCGCAGCAATGTGGGGGACATCCGCCCTCGGCTGTCCGGGCGGGCGCAGCCGGGTCACCCCGCCGTTGCCAACGACCAACGGCTAACGACCAAGGGCCAACGGCTAACGACTGCTCTTGAACTGCTCATCGATCTCCACTTGATATCCCGTGACCATTTTGTTGGTTTCGTTGGCCATGCCGACCACCGACATTAATTCCTTGAACATGGCATCGGTCATGCCTTTTTTCTGCGCCGCGACGGTGTGCGATGCAATGCAGTAGCCGCACTGGTTGGTGACGCTCACTGCGACATAGATCATTTCTTTGGTCAGCGGATCGAGCGCGCCGGCAGCCATGATCTGCTTGATGTCTTCCCAGGTGCGCTTCAGCGTGGCGGGATCGTGCGCGATTGCCTTCCAGAAATTGTTGATCCAGTCGGTCTTGCGCGTAGCCATGATGTCGTCGTAAACGGCGCGTACTTCGGGGCTGGCGTCTTTGTATTCGATGAGGCCAAGGGTAGCCATGAGTTCTCCAGGGGCGGCAGTTAGCCATTAGCCGTTAGCACAAGCTAAATAACATCCCACCCTACATGCCAATGGCTAACTGCTACTTCGGCAGTTCTCCGCTCAGTAGTTTCTCTAATGCCGCCGCCGGGCAGCGCACTCCCACGTAGAACTGGCCGAACAGCGCATACACCGCGCTGACGTGGTCGAAGCGCATTTCGTAGATCAGCTTCTTGAAGACCAGGGGATCATCGGCAAATAAATCAACGCCCCACTCCCAATCGTCGAAGCCAATCGACCCGGTGATGATCTGCTTAACTTCGCCTGCGTAGCGGCGGCCCACCGTTCCGTGGTCGTTCATCTGGCGGGCACGCTCTTCGATAGGGAGGGTATACCAGTTCTTGTCTTCGCCGCGCCGCCGATCCATGGGATAGAAGCAGATATAACGGTTTGGCGGGATCTCGGGGAACAGCCGAGGATGCATCGCTTCCCGATGCCGGTTCAGCTTGCATTCAATCTCAGCCTTCCACTGATCGGAGTGCGGCTGGAGTCCCTGATCGGTGAGTTCCTTGTAAATCTTGAGCGTCGAGTCATAGAGCCCTAATTCAATGATCGAGAGATAAGAAGATGTGGGCTCGAGGTAATCGCTCAGGCGCAGGCCCGTCAGCTTGAGTTCCGCTTGGTTGAGGTCGGCGAACGAGTTGCGGAAATGCACCAGCATGAGGTCGCCCTTGTGGCCGATCAGCGAGAAAAGGGCGGATTGTCCGCCGGATTTCCGCTCCATCTCGCCCAGTGCCGACGCGGCTTCCTGTGCGATTGCCGATCGCGCAGCTTCGGGCAGGGCGCGCCACGCCGTCCAGCGGAAACGCATCATCTGATGCAGCACGCTGTATCCTTCGGTGGTCAAGGGCACTTCCGGAGTGTGCGCAGCGGCGGCCTGCGGGTGGACGGAAGGAGTCGAGGTCGTGGTCATCCGGTCCTTGGAATGTGTGCTCATTTTTTCAGCATCTATTGTACGCAAGATGCAAGACGAACGAGTCCACGATTTACAATCATGCTGGCATTCCCGCTGGAAACAAAAACGATGACGCGAACGCCCATTCTCACATACTGTGCTCTCCTTCTGTTGGCCGCTCCGCTCGTCGCGCAGAGCAAGCGTTTGTGGGTGCTGCGCGCGCCCGGAGAAGCGGCAGAGTACGATCCCGCAACATTTGCCGAGAAGCAGATAGTGAAGGTTCCAGCGGAAGCCCTGGCGTCGACGAGGAACTTTTCCGTCAACCATCTTGGGCAAATGCTGTTCGCCGCGCCCGTATCTTTGCCGCTCGCAGAAGATGAGCTTGCTGCCCAACGAAAAGTCTGGTTCTGGGATGGCCGCGCGGCCTCCACCCTTTCGCGCGAGGTCGCCCGCACAACATCCACGGCGGGATCGAATCTATCCATCGCCGAGTCGGCGCCCGTGCCGTATCTCTCGTCGGACGGAGTGCATCTGTACTGGCTTTCGAACCAGGCGCGTCGGCTGCAGCGCGACGGCGTGGATCTCTCCATCAAGGCGACGTGGCTAAGCTGGCGGACGAATCTCGCAGGTACCGGGCGTGAGGACGCAGCCACGATCGCGCTTCCCGATTGCTCGTGCCCGACCGGCAGCTGCGAGGAAACTTGTCCTTACGGCGAGGTGTGGGTTCCCGACGATGGAGTGGACAGCTTTTTTCTGCTGACCCAGTTCGTCTCGGGGAAGACACAACCGCTCTACAAGGCGACCTCTTTATATCTGGAAAGCGCCGGCAAATGGATGTCAAAGCCGATCGATCCACCGTTGCGGCACATTCTTGACGCTGCGAATGTCGGCACAATCTTGGAGGCGATTCCCGACACTGCCTGTTGCGGCTGGGAGAATGAGAGCGACGATCGGACTCTTCTGCATCTCCAGGGCAGGACGTTGACTGTATTCGATGAACAAGCCGCATACAAGAATCCGGACTACGACGTGAGCTTCTACACCGGGAACGGCAAGCTGTCGCCCGACCTCGGATCGGTGGCATTGACGATCGCTGCAACTTCTCAGCCGAACACGCCGATTCAACTCGCCGAGCAGGGTCAGGCCAACCCGGAAGAATCGCAGCGCATTCGCAAAGCGTTGTTGGATCTGCCGGCGGTCGAACTGAAGAGCATCGATGTGAAGAGCAATGAAGGCGAACCCCGGCGCATCGCATTTCTGCCGCGCGCCACTCTGGTCGGCTGGATCAACGCGAAGGAGATTCTTATCATTGAGGGACATATGCTGGTTGCCTACAACTTGGCGAGCGGCACGCGGCGGAAATCAAACATTCGGGTGGAGGATGCGGCAAACGTGTTTCTGCGTTGAGAAGATTGGCTCAACCATCTGCGAACTCCGTCGTCAAGCGGTGTTTGATTTGATCTGGGCTTCGATCTTTTCCAGTAATCCGGCGCTGGCCTCGCCGGCATCGAGAGTGGAAAACTCGCTGCCTAGTTCGATCATCGGGATTTTCGCGCACGCGGCCTGAAAGGCTTGCTGCGTGCCCGAGGACGCCGTCATGTCAGGGCCTGCCAGCAGCAGATCAAAGCGCGTGACCCGCATCAGCAGCAAAGCATCGCCTCGGTGGCTACTGGTGTGCACGTCGTATCCGGCACTCCGCAAAAGTTCACGCAAATAGGCGAGCACATCGACATTGCTGTCCAGGCACAGAATGCTACGGCCGGTGGAAGCAGGCGCCTCGGCGCGCGCTCCCGGGCGGTAAAAGGCGGCGACCGCTGCCTCCTCCGATTCCTGGGGGTCAAACAACTTCGTCAGATGCGACAACTCCAGAACCTTGCGCACGTGCTCGGGCACGTTGCACAGTTTCATTTCTCCCCGCGCCTGGCGCGCGCTGGTCATCACGCGGACCATGGTGCCGAGCCCGCTGCTGTCAATGAAGCCGACCTCGCCCAGATGCAGCACGATGCTGCGGCGGTCGCGCAACAACCACGTTATGTGCGCTCGCAGAGCCTCGCTCTCGCCGCCCGCAACAATCCGCCCGTTGCAGTGCACGATGGTGACCCGTCCGACTTCGCGAGTATCAAGTGTTAAGCGCAATGGTTTTCGATGCGGCTGGAATCAAGCTGGCGAAACCGCAACATTATATGCCATGCGGAGCCGGAACCCTACTGTGGTCTTCTGACGTGGCCTGGCGGCCTACTGCCGCAGCGTCAGCCCGCTCAGCACGCCTTGCTGCTTGGCGATCAGCGACTGCACACCCTGCCGCGCAAACGCCAGCATTTTCGAAAACTGGATCTCATCGAATGCTTGCCGCTCCGCTGTGGCCTGCACTTCCACCATCTTGTGCCCGGCGGTCATCACAAAATTCATATCGACATCGGCGCGCGAGTCTTCCTCGTAGCAAAGGTCTAACAGGATTTCTCCGTCCACAATTCCAACGCTTACGGCCGCAACAAAATCTTTCAATGGAACCGAAGTCAGAGTCCCGGCCTCCACCAGTTTTTCCAGCGCTAGGCCCAGCGAGACGAACGCGCCTGTAATCGATGCGGTGCGCGTCCCACCATCGGCTTGAATCACATCGCAATCGATCCATATCGTGCGCTCGCCCAGTCGCGCCAAATCGGTTACGGCGCGCAGCGATCGTCCAATCAACCGCTGGATCTCGTGCGTCCGCCCGCTCGGCCGCCCCTTCGCCACTTCCCGCGGGGTGCGCGTCAGCGTCGACCGAGGAATCATGGCATACTCGCTCGAGATCCATCCCTTGCCCGAGTTGCGCAGAAACGGCGGCACCGTCTCTTCAATCGATGCGGTACAAATCACGCGCGTGTTCCCCACCTCAATCAGTGCCGAGCCTTCTGCCGTGGTAATGAAATCAGGAATGATCGAAATCGGCCGCAACTGGTCAGTAGCGCGATTGTCCGAGCGGTAGAACATAAGCGTCGATTGTAAACGATGACTCGTGTGGGGGCGCACTCCTGCCCCTCCGGTCGAGCGGAGTTGACCGGAAGCGCCACAAACCCCGCGCCACAGCGACGCAGCAACTTTCCTCCGCCTTTACAAACACTTTGCAATTCTTCACCAATCTCTATCTAACTTTCATCGAGACCTCAGGTCTAATCCGCCAGAGAGCGGACTAAGGCTCTCCAATCGCCACTTGAATGGAAGGCCTCAGCCTTCAACAGGAGGCACCAGATGTCTGCAAACGATCGCAGCCTTCGTACCCTCTCGACCACCGCGTTTCTATCTCTGGCCAAAACACAACTCAGGCAAGTCATCGCGCTAACATGTACTCTTCTCTTAGCAATATCCAGCCTTGCGCAGAAGACTCCCCCACCAAATCCCCAACCGGATTCGAAGACCACCTCTACGGACGCGCTTTCGTCCGCAAAACCCGGGCCCGACGCCACAGTGAGCGTTCCTACCGGAAGCAGGATTGCTCTCGTCCTCACGCATCCCATCCAGAGCCGCTACATCCATCGTGGAGACGACATCTACGCCCAAGTCATTTCTGCCGTCACCGTCGGCAACCAGGTAGTCATCCCGCCGGGCACACTCGTTCAGGGAAAAGTAGACAAGCTCGACCGTAACGGCGGCCGCGGCGAACTCTATCTGCAGTCCATGTCGATAATATTTCCTGACGGCTATGTAGCTGCCGTCACCGGACGCATAACCCTTGAGAGCGACGAAGGCTACGCCTTGAAAGATCCTGACCAAGGCCGCGCCGTCGGAGCAATCGCTTTTCCTGCGGCCGGCTTCGGCATCGGCGCATTGATCGGCCACTCCGTTGCCAATACCCAACCCACCACTATCACCAGCACTCTCCCGCCCGGCTGCACTGGACCGCCGCCGGGCTGCCTCACATCCAGCGCAAGCGGCCCTGGCAGCCCCGGGAAGAGCACCCTCATCGGCGCCGCGGTCGGCGGAGCAATAGGTATGGTGGCCTCGCTCACACTGTTCCTCCGTACCCGAAATTTCTTCCTCGACGTAGGCTCGCCCGTCGAGATGGTCCTGCCGCACCCCTTAACTCTGGAAGGCGATCAAGTCGCCGACGCGATTGGCGACGCCGAAAGACACCCTGCACCCGTGCAGCCCATCGCCAAACGCCCGCAACCGCCGCCTCCGCCCCCAGACACCGGCATCCCGCCGCCTCTGCCGACACCTCCTTCCTACCGATAACGGGCGGCTCGCCGGTTCGCTCTTCAATCGGCGGAGAGTTTTCGTCGATCTCTCCGCCGCGTTACACTCATAGCTGAAAAGATGATGCGCAAAACGAAAGCCGTGAGCCGGAAGCCGAACGCCGGAAGCCGAGCGCCGATCTTAGTCCCGCAACCCACCCGCATCCAATCCGCCGGCAACAAGCCCAAGCTCATTGACGAATACATCGGCCGCGTTAACTCCCAGACTTCATCCGCCAGCGTAGCTCACATGCGCAGTCCCGCCGGATGGCTCGAACCCGGCCAGACTCCCGCCTTCGACGAGTTCACCATCGTCTTAAAAGGCACGTTGCGAGTGGAACATAAGGGCGGTTCTCTCGACGTGGCCGCTGGACAAGCTGTAATCGCCCACGCTGGCGAGTGGGTCCGCTACTCCACTCCAAACGAAGGCGGCGCCGAATACATCGCCGTCTGCCTCCCCGCGTTTTCCATGAATACCGTCCACCGCGACGAATAACAGTCTTCCTCCCCTGTCATGCTGAGCGAAGTGGGATCGCCCAACGACCCCACGCAGCCGAAGACATCCCTACCCTCTGCAAGCGAGCGTCCCTTGACGAATTGAATGCGAGGGAGGTCCGATTCACTCTCGACCGTTCTTAGGGATAAACCAAGGACACTGAGGACTGAGAACTGGTTTCCTACTCCCACTCAATCGTCCCCGGAGGCTTGGAAGTAATGTCGTACACCACGCGGTTCACGCCCTTCACTTCATTCACAATGCGCGTGGAGATTCTCTTCAGCACATCGTGCGGCAGCGCAACCCAGTCGGCGGTCATGCCGTCTTCCGAACTCACTGCCCGGACCGCGCAGGTGTAAGCATAAGTCCGCATGTCACCCATCACACCCACCGACATCACGGGAAGCAGTACGGCAAACGACTGCCAGATTTTGGTATACAGGCCGGCGTTCTTCACCTCGGTGACCACAATGTCGTCGCACTCGCGCACTAGCGCCAGACGCTCCCGCGTCACTTCTCCCAGCACTCGCACGGCCAGACCCGGGCCCGGGAACGGCTGCCGCTGCAGAATTTCCTCCGGCATGCCGAGGTCGCGGCCAATCTTGCGGACTTCATCTTTGAACAAATCTTTCAGCGGCTCGATCAGCTTGAGCTTCATTCTGTCCGGCAGCCCGCCCACGTTGTGATGCGACTTGATCACCTGCGAGGGCCCCCGCACCGAGCGCGACTCGATCACATCGGGATAGAGTGTTCCCTGCACCAGCCACTTGACCTGGCCTTCTTTCTTCTCGATGCGTCGCGCCTCTCGCTCGAATACTTTGATGAATTCGTTGCCGATAATCTTGCGTTTCTTCTCGGGATCGCTGACGCCTTTAAGTTTTCCCAAGAAACGCTCCGTCGCGTCGACCGCATCGAGATTCAGCCCAAGCTTGTCGTGCAACGTCTTCTGCACTTTCTCGAACTCATTCTTGCGCAGTACGCCGTTGTTTACGAAGATGCAGGTCAGTCGAGACTTGCCATGAGCGTCGCGCAAAGCGCGATCGACAAGCACTGCCGCAACCGACGAATCCACTCCACCCGAAAGCGCGCAGATGGCGCGGCCCTTGCCCACTTGCTGCCTGACCTGTTCGACCGTCGACTCGATAAAGTGCTGCGGCGTCCACGTTGGCTTCGCGCCGCAAATCTGAAACACAAAGTTGCGCAGGATCTCCGTGCCGTTCCGCGTGTGATGAACTTCGGGATGGAACTGCACGGCAAACCATTTCCTCGCGACGTTCTGTATTCCCGCGACCGCATGCGCCGTCTTCGCGGTCAGCTCAAATCCGGGAGGCAATTCCAGCGCTTCGTCCCCGTGAGACATCCACACCGGCTGCCGCTTCGCCAGTCCGCGGAACAACATCGACTCGGCGACAATGTCGATTTCCGCGTGGCCGTACTCGCGCTTTTCCGCTGGACGCACCTTGCCGCCCAGCGTGTGCACCATGAACTGCAGCCCGTAGCAAATGCCAAGCACGGGCAGGCCCAGTCCGAAGATGCGCGGGTCCGCCGGCGGCGCGTCTTTGTCGTAGACCGACCACGGCGCACCCGAGAGCACAATGCCCACGGGAGCGCACCCCTTTACTTCGTCAAGCGAAGCCGTGCAGGGCAGCACTACGGAAAAAACATTCTGTTCGCGGATGCGGCGCGCGATCAGTTGCGTGTACTGCGCGCCAAAGTCGAGGATGACGATGGATTCGTTGAGTCTGGATTGGGGTTCCACGGATGAGTTTCTCAAATCGGATGGCTCGTGTAAAGGACCGCGTCGTAGAGACGTTGCTGGCAAAGTCTTGCCGCCTGCTTATAGTGTCCTCTCGACTGTCTGTGCCGCCACACACAGGACGTAGCAAGCTACGTCTCTACGGCCAGGTTTGGAATATCGCTGAGGATCGGCTCGTCGCGGTCAATCGAGATCTGTGGCGGAGGAGCGGGCAATCGCTCGGAAGAGCCCAAGGCCTCTGGCATTTCGGCGATGCAAACGTATCCGGCAAGGCGCGCTATGTACAACCAGTCCACGACGGCGAAATACGCGAGCGTCAGGAAAATGACGGCCGCGATTATGAGCCGCGCAGGAGCGAGCCGAATGAAAGCGAGCGGCAGTGAGACAGCCGTTGTGGCGGCGCTGAAGGCGGCAACGTGCGCCACTGCTGCCCATGCGCTCACGGCCAGTACCGCCCCGAAGCGTTCACGGGAAAAGGTGACGGTGGCGGAGAGCGCGCTCAAGGCGTCTTTGCCGTCACGGACCGCGAAAACGCAGGCCAGCGAGAGCAACCAAGTCAGCGCTGGCCATACGATGCAAATCAATCCGGCCAGCGGCAGAAAGAGGACGAAGGCAAGGCCAGGTTTGGGACTTTCATCCGGCGAGACTAAGCCGACAAGATTAGCTGCGCCGACAAACGCGAGCAGTGCGGCCAGCGTCAGCGCAACGCGCAAGAAGTTGAGCCCGATCAGGGAGCGCGAGGAAGGCCCCTTTATAGCGACGTACGATTGAGAGACGTCGGAACAAATGTCTCCATGGAAGTAGCGGAGCAGAGCACGGACTGTGGCGGCACGGCCCAGCGACGCGGCAACAATCCATAGGAACGAAACTGCCAGCGCGGCGAGCAAAGCTGCCAGCACAGCTCGATTCACACTGCCGCGGAGAATGTGTGTGATCGCTCGTCCCACCAGCAAAGGTTGTCTCGTCCGTAGCAGAGCCGCATCGCCGCCGGTGACCGGCAGGGAGCCAAGATATTCAATCGACCAGAAAAGAAATAAAGTCCAGGCAACCGTGCCAACTGTCCAGCGCCACGAGATTTCAGCCAGCGGCAGCGAGGGCCGGCGAAAAGCGGCGCGAAAGCCCTCGAGCGTGGGAGAGACGCGGGGCATGGCTGCTACTTAACGACGATGTTGACCAGCTTGCCGAACACGAAGATTTTCTTAACGATCTGTTTGCCGGCGATAGCGGATCGCACTTTCTCGTCGGCCAGGGCACGTTCGACGACGAAGTCTTCGGCAGCGTCGGCGGGCACAACGACGCGGCCCCGCAGCTTGCCGTTTACCTGCACCGGGATTACCAGTTCTTCTTCTTTCGCGAGCGCCGCGTCGTATTTGGGCCACGGGGCCTTGAGCAGGTTTCCTTTTTCACCCAGCATTTCCCAGAGTTCATGGGCGAGGTAGGGAGCGAAGGGCGCGAGTAGAAGGACCAAGTCGCGCTGCACTTCAGCCAAAAGCGAAGCCGGAATAGCATTTCGCGCATTTGCTTCTTCCGCATCGTAGAGTGTATTCACCAGTTCCATGATGGCCGAGATACAGGTGTTGAAGTGCCAGCGGCCCCGGAAATCGTCGCTGACGCGTTTGATGGTCTGGTGGAGTTTGCGCCGAATCTGCCGCGCTGATGGCGAGAGAGACGTTGCAAGCAACGTCTCTACGGGTTCGGTTGCGGCGCTGCCGGCGTTTCTTGTGACGAAACGGTAGACCTT
>CAVYVQ010000048.1:0-12161 GCA_963771895.1 uncultured Acidobacteriaceae bacterium
GGGAGATGAAGCTTTCTTCCGCAAGCGCTTTCGAGACGCCATTCTCGAGCACCTGGTTCCGGCTGATCTTCGCGACTTCAGTCTGTTCGAGTTCGACCTCGCCGAAAACGATCTCGCCGAAGTGCTCGACCGGGCCCGCACAACCTCTCTGATGGCGCCATTCCAGGTGTTTTTTGTGCGCGGGGTGAAAAGCCTTTTTGGCCGCGGGTCGAACGAAGAAAAACTTGCAGCGATTGAAGAGTATTGCAAGAATCCGAATCCCGACGCGCTGATTGTTTTCGTTGCCGACCATATCAGCATCCCTGCCGACGTCCGCCGGATGGAGATGCAGGATAAAGAGCGCTACCAGCGCATTCGCGAGACCATGGGCCAGTACTGCGGCATCGTCGAACTGGCGCGGGTGGAAGAAGGCGAAGCGGTGCGGTGGATCTCTGACTATTGCACCAGCCGCGGCGTGAAAATCGATCCCGACGGCTCCCGCGAACTGGTCGATGCGCTTGGCGGCGACATGATGATGATCTCGAACGAACTCGAGAAACTCATGCTCTACGTCGGCGCGCGCAACCGCATCACGCTGGGTGACGTGGAAACCATGGTGCTGGCGGCGAAGCAGCGGTCGCTATATGAATTGACTGACGCCATCTCCTCCAAAGATCGTGTGCGCGCGCTGGAAGTGCTGGATGCTATTCTGTCTTCGGGCGATGGCGAAGAAGCGGCCATCGGACACGTCTACATGCTGGCGAAAACCTTCCGCCAGATGCTGGTGATTCTCGAGCGCAACGTGCGCGACCAGCGCATGCTCTGGGCCGCGCTGTGGCAGGGTTTCCGCGTGCCTCCATTCGCTGCCGACGACATCATCAAGCAAGCCCGCCGTTATAAATCCCGCCGCGATTTGACGCGCGCTATTCGCCTGGTTGCTAAAGCTGATCTCGCTCTGCGTTCTAATCCCGTAAGCAAGCGCATGGTGCTCGAGCGTCTGGTGATGGATCTGACGACTGAGCCGAAGTTGGAAACGCCGGGATGGATGCAGGAACAGTTGCCGGTTTAGAAGGTGGATATCCAGATCAAATTTTTTCCGGATCGAGTTGCTAAATTATTGTGGCGTAAGGAGTTGCGCATTCGAGATCAGCGCGATCCTCGCTAAAATATTGTATCCTCAGGACTTACTCGTAAAATATTGGATCCAAAGACTTTAGCTTGGCAGTAAGCTCAATCTGGAGCGGCAAATCCTTTAGAATCAGCGTTGTCTCTGATGCGGTGGCCGCTAAAATATTGAGCAGCAAGGACTTCGACCGTGAGGCTAAGAACCCGTCAGGCTAGATTTTCAAAGAATGAAGAATTTCTCAGGCCTGGGCCTGAGGAACTGTTTCCCGACAGTTTAGCCTGCGAGGCGGCTCTAGAGATGTGACGAATGAACATCGAGTGTCTGTGGAAATCTGCCGACAGCGTGGCTGAAAAATGAAGTGGAAATATCTGATCGAGGGCCCCTGGATCGTCTTCGTTGCCTATTGGGCGCTGGGCGCGCTCAAGACCCGGCGTACGGAGCGCACGGAATCGTTCGCCTCGCGCTACGGCATCCTCTTCATTGAGATTGTTGGCTTTGCTCTGGTCTTCATGGACGAGACTGAGTTCGGCATCCTCGGCCGTAGGGTCCTACGGCGCAGTTTTGCTCTTGGCGTGACGGGCGTTGCGCTCACTTGGGCCGGGATTGCGCTGGCGCTATGGGCGCGCTGGCATCTAGGGCAGTATTGGAGCGCACGCATCACAATCAAAGAAGATCACAAACTGATCCGCACCGGGCCTTATGCGCGGCTTCGTCATCCCATTTATTCGGGACTGGATCTGGCCGCGATTGGTTCAGCGCTGGCGATTGACAAATGGCGATGCGTGGTGGGAGTCTGCCTGATTATCCTGGGCTATTGGATTAAGGCGAAGAGAGAAGAGGGCATGCTGACTGCGCAATTCGGAGCAGAGTTTGAGGAGCACTGCCGACACACTGGATTTCTGTTTCCTAGTTTTCGATGAGCAATCAAACGTGTGCCCGCGGAGGCCGTCGAAATACAAACGGCAGACCCTTGCAGGTCTGCCGCTTTCATTCTCTGCCTTGCTGGATTCCGTTACGGAGTGAAGTCAAACGGCGCGGTGGCGTCGATCTGGTTGAAAACCGTGTTGGCCGATGATGCCGTGGATTGCGTAACACTCAGTCCGGTCAGCGAATACAGCGTTGCCGTGGAGTGGCCGCCAACGTCGGCGACTGGAACGGTGAGCGTGATGACGCCGCCTTCCGACGAATTCTTGTGACTGCCTTGAATGGTGTGAACGGGGGGATACGTCATGAAGAATCCCTCACCATTGTCGAAGGTCGTGGTCTCGCCGTCAAAGAAAGTCGGAGTGCCTCCATTGTCCGACTCCATGGCTGCGAAATAGGTATGGCCCGCTCCTTTAGGATCAGGCACCTCCCAGCGCACCAGCCAAACCGCATCGGTTCCCCCCAGGGTGGGAGAAACCGCAAGCGTGCTCAGGCTCTTTACGTTGATGGTGAAGGTATAGTGCTGCGAATCGGGCATTGTAACTGAAGCCTGGCTGAGCATCAGGTTGGTTGATGCGTCGATGGCAAGGCCGTTCGCGGAGTAAATCGCATCCGGCGATCCGGCCGCGTGGCCGTTTGCGGGTGCGGTCCCTCTCACCTGCCCGACGCTGGCGTAAAGACTTGGTCCGGCGTACTGGCGGCTGAAGGCGATGATCGCCGATGAAGTTCCGCTCCCATCCGAATTCTGGTTTACCGCGTCTGACCAAACCACGTTGGCTTCTCCCTTCAGCCCTACAGTTACGCTGATGAAGTCGAGCAATCCGCGGTCGCCCCCGGTGGTGCAGGAGATCCCAAAGGTGCAGATTTCACCATAGTGGTTCGATACTTCTGAGACGGTCGTAGTGGCAAACGTTGGCGTGCGGTTCGGTTTTCCGTTGACGATGGCGTTCAAGCTCTGCGCCATCATCACCGACCAGTGTCCAGTGATGGCGCTTGATCCGCAGGGCTGGCTGGGGCAGGAACCAAGTGTGGGAGTTCCGTACCAAACAACGTCTACCCGACCGGGATCGCCAGCGGCGACGGAGGGGAAAAGGCTAGTCTGAAGGGTGGGGGTAGCGGCTGTTACTTTTATCGGAGGACCCCAAGTCGCTCCATGGTTGGTAGAAACCGCAAGGTAGATCTGGCTCGATCCGCTCACCTGCCCGGTTGAACCGTCGACCGGAGCCTGCGCCCACACCACATACAAGTTGCCCGAGCGGTCGATGGCGATGGGCGCGAAATCCTGACCCACTGTAATGGTGCTGTTGCCAGAGCTATCGAGCGGGCCGTGGTAAACCACCTCGGTGGTGCAAAGAGTAGGTTGAGCCTGGCACAGGGTTTGGCCATTCAACACTGTGGGTGTGGTCTGGTTGTATCCTTTGGGGAACCGCACCACAATTACCGCGTTGGTGTTTCCGTTCGCATCGGATCCATTTGTCAGATTTCCGTTGGCGTCCGTCAAGCCGGTGTGGGAGATGTAAACCCCGCCGTGGGAGTCGGTAACGATTCCGGAAACGATTCCGTCCGGCTCAATCTGTTGTGCTGGGAGAGGAGTGAATGTGACGCCGTCCTGGGAACGCGTGATCTCAACGATATTGCTGCCTACTTCGCCCAGGTTAGGCTCGCAAACGCCGATGCACTGTTCAACTTCGTCGACGGTCTGGTAGAGTGCGCCACCGGATTGAGGATCGCCGAACGCGGCGATCCACGGGCGATCCACGCCGGTATCGTTGGCCGCATCGCAGGTAGTTGACCAGGTTGCGCCCTGGTCCGAACTTGCACTGTTGCTTACGTCAGTGAGCCCTTGCAGGTCAACAAAGTAAAGCCGGTTGATTGAGTCTATGGCTAGGCCAGAGTCTCCGCCGCCAACGCAGGTAACAGCCGGCTTGCCGACCGGAGGTGCGTTGCCCGGCACCAAGTGAAAGCTCATACCGTGATCGGTGGAGCGCCAGACGAAGCTGGCAGTGGTCAAGAAGCCGTATGGGGTCGAGACATAAATTCGATCCTGACCGTCAATGGAAATGCTGGGCTCGCCAGTGATTCGCTGATTGTCAACGATCACTTCGCGGCAGAAGAGCGGCCCTTTGGCTGCGCTCCCTGAGGCGGCAGGATCCGCCGCAAGGGCAGCACTGGCTGTGAGCAGAAAAACGACGATCAGCGAAAGACCGGAAAACAGAACGGCACTGTGGCCATTTATTCGGTACGGCATCTCTTTCCTCCTTTAACTGCTTCGGGACTGAGTTTGCTGGTCGGTGAGCGACACGGCCGCAGCTATCGGCAAGCGAAGACGAAGTGGAACTGATCACATGCGCCTGCCATGTTCTCCGCACTCGCGTGGAGGACATTTCATCACGCGTGTGGAGTTTCCGGGCTGATTCCACCGAGAAACGGGTACTAGATGCCGGATTGTTTATTGCGGTTGGCTGGATTGTTAAAGTGAGACAGTATTCCCCATTTGAGGCTTAGGCCATCTACCGGAGGGCGGGGAAGAGAACGTCTAAGGCAGAAGGTTATTTCATTGCAGCTACGCGGACGCCCAGCCGCGATTTGTAGCGCGCAGCCGTATTTCCGTGCAGCGTGCCTTTCTGGATTGCCTTGTCGAGCGCGGATACTGTCTGGCGGTAGGTTGTCTCGGCGGCTGCTTTGTCGCCCTTCTCGATGGTCTCGCGTAGGGTGCGCAGCGCGGTGCGCAAGCGGGAGGTGTTGGCGCGATTAGTGGCCGTGCGCTTCGTGGTCTGACGGGCGCGTTTGAGCGCCGAAAAATGATTAGCCATGTCTGGTTCGTTACCTTTGTGTGTACAGAAAGATATCCGGCGAATGCCGAATTCTTTATTATAGGCAAGTAAGTCTCGACCGGTCAAACACAATGGCATGGCCTCTTACTCCCGATCCCTTGGCGCGTCTGAAGGTCCTGCTCGACTCCTCAACCCCAATTGTAGTGATGGAGACCGTCGAGGAAGTGCGCGCTGTTCGCTTGGTGCGCGCGGCTTGCGCGGCCTTGAACCTTGCCGCATTTGAGTGGACGATTGCCAGCGGCCTGGTCCGCTGCGGCGGCGAGGTAGGTGAGTTAGTGCCCGACGGTCCGGACTCAACCTACCCTTACGGCGCGGCGGCTCAACAAGCGCTGGCTAGCGCGAAAGCCATCTACAACAGTCAGGAACCCGCCCAGATGCTCGGCAACCTGGAGGGAATCTCCGTCGGCGCGGCGTTCATCTTGAAAGACCTGCACCGCCATATGGACGAGCCGGTTGTCGTCCGGCGGCTGCGCGATGTGGGGCAGAAATTTTCTGACCACCGGCGCACCATCATCCTCACCTCGCCAAAGATTGAGATTCCTGCCGAGTTGAGGGGACTGGTAGAGTTTCTCGAGTTGCCACTGCCTGACCGGCGGCGTTTGCGCCAGATCATTGACGAGGTTGTCGTCAGAATTTCCAAGGACCACACCTTGCAGCGGAAGCTCGACGCCAAGGGGTTTGACGGAGTAGTGGAAAGCCTGCGGGGCCTGACCGAAGAAGAAGCAGAGCGTGCCCTCTCTCAGGCTCTGGTGAGGCGGTATGCCTTATGCCCTGAAATTGCGAGTGATGTACTCGAGACCAAGAAATCGTTGCTTCGGCGCTCTGAGATGCTGGAGTTCGTGGAAGCAGGCGACACTTTTTCCAGCGTGGGGGGAATGGACAACCTGAAGCGGTGGTTGGCACAGAGGCGCGGATCATGGGAAGACTCGGCGCGCGAGTTTGGGCTGGAACCACCCCACGGGGTAATCATTCTCGGAGTGCAGGGGTGCGGGAAGTCGCTCTGCGCGCGGGCAGTGGCGGGAGAGTGGAACCTGCCGCTGGTGAAGTTCGATACCGCTGCAGTGTACGACAAATATATCGGCGAAACGGAAAAGCGAATTCGCAAAGTCTTCCAGGTCGCGGAAGGCCTTGCCCCATGCGTGCTCTGGATTGATGAGTTGGAGAAGATCTTTGCCGGCAGTGGACCGGATTCGGCATCGGTCGACGCCGGAGTTTCTTCGCGGTTGCTGGCGTCGTTCCTTTCCTGGATGCAGGACCGGAAGGCTCCCGTATTCGTGGCCGCGACGTGCAATAACGTGACGGCATTACCGCCGGAACTGATCCGCAAGGGGCGGTTTGATGAACTTTTCTTCGTCGATCTGCCGAATCAGGCGGAGCGCAGGCAAATCTTTTCTCTTCAATTGGCGAAGCGCAAGCGTAATCCGGCTGAGTTTGACCTCGACAAGCTTGACGCAGCCGCAAATGGATACTCGGGAGCGGAAATCGATGCCGCAGTGCAGGCGGCACTGTATGCCGCCTTTTCCGTGAAGAAGCCGCTGACAACGCAGTTCTTGCTGGACGCCCTGGCGCAGACCGTGCCCCTCTCAACTACCCGTGCGGAAGAAATGGATGCCTTGCGCGCCTGGGCGGGGACACGCGCCGTGCCCGCATCGACCCCCAGGGCAAGTGGAAAAGCCTGCCATTGACTCCCACCCCGCCGCGGGGTACGCTTTACGTAATGGTAGTGACTTGCCCTCTGGGCATGCGCATCCCGTCTGATTCCGTCTCGAAGCATAATCCTGTTTTGTCTGCGAAATGGTTGGAAGTGTCCCCGTTGGTGGAGAGTTCTGAGGTTGGATCGCCTCGCTTCGCTTGGCGGACATCTGAGGCGGCTGTCCCCACATGTTCATCCTGTGCTACCTGGTTCATGATGTACCACATGGTTCGTCAAAGAGACTGAATGAAGAAAAGCATTGGGATTAGTCCCAACATCGAGACTTTGTTTGGCACGCGCGACGAGAATGTGCGCGTGCTGGAAGATGGTCTGAACATCACGATTGACCTGCGGTCGAACGCGATCGAACTGGAGGGTGCGGCCCGCGACGTGGCTCGCGCCGAGCAAGTGTTTGCCGACTACGAAAGCCTGCAGCGCTCGGGATACAGCTTTAACAATGGCGATCTCAACAGCATGCTGCGCGTGCTGACGGCGGATTCAAGCGCGACTCTACGCGGACTTGCCGACGCCGGCCGCCAGCGTTCGCTGGGACGGCGCATGGTGCAACCGAAGAGCGTGAATCAGCGGCGCTATGTCGAGGCGATCGAGAGTCACGACATGGTATTCGGGGTTGGCCCGGCGGGCACGGGCAAGACCTATCTTGCTGTCGCCATGGCAATTTCCGCACTGCTGGCGAAGCGGGTGAACCGTATCATCCTGGCGCGTCCGGCGGTGGAAGCGGGCGAGCGGTTGGGCTTTTTGCCGGGAACGCTGCAGGACAAAATCGATCCCTATTTGCGCCCGCTGTACGACGCGCTTTATGACATGCTCGATCCGGAAAAAGTCGACCGCTATCTGGAAAAGAATGTGATCGAGATTGCGCCGATCGCTTTCATGCGCGGGCGCACGTTGAACGATTCTTTCGTGATTCTCGACGAAGCACAGAATACGACTTCGGAACAGATGAAGATGTTTGTCACGCGTCTCGGATTCAACTCCAAGGCGGTGATTACCGGCGACATCACGCAGATCGACTTGCCCAACGCGCGGCGCAGCGGGTTGCTGGAAGCGATTGACATTCTGAAGCGCGTGGAAGGTTTAACGTTCGTTCACTTTGATGAATCCGATGTGGTGCGGCACCACCTGGTGCAGCGCATCATTCGGGCCTACGACGAGCACAAGACGCTTGTGGCCGAGCAGCAGATGCTGCTGC
Organism: uncultured Acidobacteriaceae bacterium; assembly: GCA_963771895.1. Classification (GTDB taxonomy): domain Bacteria; phylum Acidobacteriota; class Terriglobia; order Terriglobales; family Acidobacteriaceae; genus Sulfotelmatobacter. The sequence goes on from CAVYVQ010000048.1 coordinate 7,770, forward strand.
TGGCGGGTGGAAAAAGCGCCGAGCCCGGCAGCGCGGGAATGAGGAGTGCCGAAGGGAAAGGTCCGGCGGGTGATGCCAACGACCGATCCAGCGCCTCGGTCGAATAGAATCTTAAGCGGCGCAGGAGGGCTGAAATCAGGCCCTCCTGTTTTGCTTTGCAGAGTGTTTCGAGCAATCGCGCTGGGACCAAGGTGGTTATCTTCCGAAAGAGAATCGCGGGGTTGAGCCGGTCGACACTCGAGCGCTTTGTGTTGCGGGCGAGGCGGGCGATCCGTCTTCGTGGCCTGGTCAATGTGCTCGTGACGAACAGTTCCGAGTTGCGTGCTCTCAATCGGCGATTCCGGAGAGCTGATAAAGCCACGGATGTTTTGTCATTTCCCTCGCAGGAGGTGGAACGCAGTAGTAAGGTTGGAGGCGTGGCCGGAGATGTTGCGATTTCCGCAGACATCGCCCGGGAAAACGCTGCGCGCCTCGGCCATTCGGTTGGGGATGAGGTGAAGATTCTGTCGCTGCATGGCATCCTCCATTTGGCGGGCTTCGATCACGAGCGAGATAATGGCGAGATGGCCCGCAAAGAAGGCCGGCTGCGGCGGCAACTGAAATTGGAGACGGGGCTGATCGAAAGAGCACAACCGCGCGCCGGCAAGGTTTCGACGCGCCACGAGCGCGGCGGTCGCGCGCCCGCACGGCGGAGAACAGCATGAACTGGGGCGTCGCACTCGCGCTGATCCCGCTGCTGGGCCTGCTGGCGCTGGCTTCCTACGTGGACCGCGTTTATCAGGAGATCGGCAAGTTTCTCTCGCGGGAATTTCAGGACAACATCGACGTCTTCGAGCAGAAGGTTGAGCCCAATCTGCACGTGAGCCGCGCACGGGCAGCGCTCTCCATGTCGGTGCTTAAGCAGTTGACCACCGCAACCATCGCTTTGCTTGTGGGTTTTGCCGTTTTCGGTGACCAGCGCTGGAGCGTCTATGAGATTCTGCAGGCCGCCGTCAGCCTGATTCTGATCATCATCGTCTTCAACCAATTTCTGCCGTTTGTTTTCTTCTCGCGTACGAACGGCTCCTGGCTCATCCGCTGGACGTGGCTTCTGCGAATGCTGATTTATCTGGTGTTGCCCGTAACCATTGTTCTGGGCTTCCTGCAATCGGTGGCATCGCTCACCCGACACAACACAGGCGAGCAACCGGAGAGCGCAGCCGAAGCCGTGGATGCATTGATAGAGGCCGGACAGGAAGAGGGCATTATTCAGGAAGGCGACCGCGACCTGATTCAGTCCGCGGTGGAATTCAGCGGCAAGACGGTGCGCGAAGCCATGAAGCCGCGTCCGGAGATTTTTGCCGTGCCGGTGGAAACCACGGTCGAGCGGTTCATCGAAATGCTGCGCACCAAACATTACTCGCGGGTTCCGGTGTACGCGGAAAGCATTCACAACATCAAAGGCATTGTTTATGCGCAGGACGTGCTGCAAGTGCCGGACAGCGAGGCCTCCAAGCGCACTCTCGAAACGCTGATGCGGCGGGACGTTTATTTCGTACCGGAGAGCAAGCTGGGCAGCGATCTTCTACGCGAGATGCAGAAAAACAACATCCGCATGGCGATCGTGGTCGATGAATACGGCGGCGTGGCCGGCCTGGTCACGATCGAAGATCTGGTGGAAGAGATCGTGGGGGAGATTCGAGACGAGCATGAGAAGCCGGAGATCTTGCGCGAAAATGATCGGTCGTACGTCGTCTCCGGAGGGATGGACGTGGACCGCCTCACGGAACTGTTTGGGTCAAAGCCGGAAGGAAGAGAATCAGCGACCGTGGCTGGGCTGGTCAGCGAACTGGCGGGGCACATCCCGCAGCGCGGCGAAACTGTGGATGACGACGGCCTGCGCTTCGAAGTTCTGGAGTCGACGGACCGCAAGGTGGAGCGCGTCAGAATTACCGCGGTGCAGCCGCGGCAGCTGAAACTGATATGAGAGCGGGCTTCGGCTTCGGCTCTCGGGCTTCTGCAACAGCCACAGCCTGATATAGTCGGAATGAGTCTTCATCCTGCGGGGTTCGGCGGAATCTCGACATTACAGTAGTCCGAACCGATGCCCGATAGCTGAAGCCCGAAGCCCGCTCTTATGCCCTTCCGCTCCGGTTTTGTCTGCATCCTCGGCCGTCCTAACGCTGGCAAGTCCACGTTGCTGAATGCTCTCGTGGGCGAAAAACTCGCCATCATTTCGCCCAAGCCGCAAACCACACGCAACCGGATTCAGGGCATCGTCAATCTGCCTAAGGGCAAAGGCCACGACGCTGCGCAGATTGTTTTGATCGATACTCCGGGCGTCCACAAACCGGATAGTTCGCTGGGCCGCAAGATGATGGTCGAGGTGCGCGAAGCGCTGGAGGGATGCGATCTGGTCCTGCTGATCATGGATGCGACGCGCAAACTCGATCAGCGCGACGAGTTCGCCATCGAGATGCTGAAGCATTCGCCGACGAAGGTTTGTCTCGTCCTGAACAAAGTTGACCTGCTGCGAGGCGACAAGGGCAAGCTGTTGCCATTGATCGAGGAGTACAAGAAGCTGCATCCTTTCCACGCCATCATTCCAATTTCCGCGTTGAAACGGGACGGCCTGGACATACTGATAAAACAAGTAACGGCTGCCTTGCCTGTCGGACCTCCTTATTTTCCTGAAGACCAAGTCACCGACCAGCCAGCGCGTTTCATGGCGGGGGAAATTGTTCGTGAACGGGTGCTGCTGGAGACTGAGGAAGAGCTGCCTTATGCAACCACAGTGATCGTTGATAATTTTGAGGAAGGGCCGAGGTTGACGCGCATCTCCGCGACAATCTACTGCGAGCGCGAGGGCCAGAAGGGCATCCTGATCGGAAAAAAAGGACAGATGCTAAAGCGGATTGGCACCTCCGCACGGTTGCAGATCGAGCGCATGTTGGGGGCGAAAGTTTTTCTCGAGCTTTACGTCAAGGTCCAACCCAACTGGCGGGAATCGCGCGGATTCGTGGAGGAACTCGACTGGAGAAGGCAGTTGGGGCACTTGACGGACGGACATGTCGAACAGCCAAGACGGCCTGGGAAAGCAAAGGCCGCCAGGAGACAGCACGAAGTTCCTGGGTAACCAATGCGGTCACGAACGAACACCGAGGGTAGTCGCGTCCCCCGCTGCGACCATGGAGTTTGTCGTGGTGAGGGGTTACCAGCTAAAATCAGTTAACAGTAGCCTTGCATCGCATACTTAAGAGAAGACATGCTATCAGTGGATTCGTCAGGGGAACCTCTTCCCGAAAAAGATTTTGATCCGGATAAGTTGAATTTGCTTTTGCGGGTGACACTTGCCGCCGATCGCCGCGCGGTGGATCCGGTGGTGCAGGAAGTGATGAGTGTGGTCCGGCAGATGAAGGGCGTGGATGGCAAGGAAGATGCGGTTGAATTATCGCTGAACGAGGCGCTGGCCAACGCCGTGATTCACGGAGCTAAGGAAGATCCCAGCAAAACGGTGGAGTGCCTGGTGAGCAGCGACGATGAGCGTGGCGTGCTCATCGTGGTGCGAGATCCAGGCGCTGGCTTTTCGCCCGAGGCTATTCCCGGTTGCACGGTTGGAGAGAACGTTTATTCTAATCATGGGCGCGGGATTTTTATCATCAACCAGCTCATGGATCAAGTGGAGTTCAGAAAGAACGGCACTGAAATCCGCATGGTGAAGCGCTAGCGCTCCGATCCCGCGCTGCCAAGTCCAAACTGTCAGCCCCGAGCGAAGCGAGGGATCTCGGTATTTGCCTGGGCGGCGACAGGAGTGGTGCAGGCAAGAACCCGGATCCCTCGCTTCGCTCGGGATGGCAAGCGCTCTCTTGAGCCGCTACTACTCTTTTACCGCGATGCCCAGTGTTTTCATCTTGCGATAGAGGTGGCTGCGCTCCAGGCCCAGCACTTCGGCGGCGCGAGTGATGTTGCCGTGATTCTCGTCGAGTTTCTTCAGAATGAAATCGCGCTCGTATGCGTCCCGCGCCTGGTGCAGGGTGGAGAATTCGCTGCGCGCCGCGCGCCGGTGGCTGTCGCGGTAGACCAACGGGGGCAGATGCTTGCGGTCGAATCGTGTGGTCATGGGATTCATGATCACAATCCGCTCGATGACATTGCGCAATTCGCGCACATTGCCTGGCCAGGAGTAGCGCATTAGCGCCTCGACGGCGTCGTCGGTGATCTCGCGCGGACGGCGTCCGTAGGTCGCGGCCAAGTCTTTCAGGAAGTGCCGCGCAAACAGTGGAATGTCCTCCTTGCGGTCGCGCAGCGGAGGCACAAAGAATGGGATCACGTTCAGGCGATAAAACAGGTCTTCGCGAAAATTTCCCTTGGAAATTTCTTCTTCGAGATCCTTGTTGGTTGAGGCGATGATGC
>CAVYVQ010000049.1:0-57112 GCA_963771895.1 uncultured Acidobacteriaceae bacterium
CATGATGAATTTGTTTGGTTGCGTTCTGAATCTGAATCAGCTGGCAATAGTGCGCGCGCTACAGCCTTCAAATGAAAAAAGCCCCGAGGGGTATCTTCCCGGGGCTTTTTTGGAATACATCTAGCTAGCGCGACGCATTGGCTTGTCGCTTTTGGCGAAGTCAGCGCTGGCTTCGCCGGTGGAAGAAATATCCTGCGCGCCGGTGCGCTCAAGAATTTCCTTTGCGCGCTTCGTCCACTCGGAATCATCGGAATGGACCGAGAGAAGGATGCCGCCCTCTTTAATGCGTCCTTCGTAGCGCTTGGCTTCATACTCCGGGATACCCATGCCAATCAGAGCGCCTGTGATGCCGCCCACAGCGCCGCCGACTCCAGCCCCGGCTAAAGCCGCGACAATGGGTCCTGCGGCGATGAACGGTCCCAGCCCAGGGATGGCCAGTGCTCCGATGCCCGCGAGCCAACCCAGTCCCCCGCCGATCACAGCGCCGGTTCCCGCGCCCGCCGTGGCGCCCTCGGGCGCTTTGGTTTCCTTTTTGACGGCGAAATCTTTCGTGCCGACATTTTCAGGGAAAAGTACCGAAATGTCGGTGTTGCGGAAGCCTGCAGCTTTCAATGTGTTTACCCCATTCTCGACGCCTGCGTAATCTCGATAAATCCCAAATACCGCTGTATTTCTTCCTGCCATAGTAGAGTTCTCCTTTTCTTGTGTGTTGCCTGTTTATTTCTTGAGCGCAGCCTGTTTATTGCTTTTCTTTAATTTCCAACTGGCTCGTTACATTGTCGGCGCCAGCTATTTCCGTAGCTTTGGCCTCAATCGCTCTTTTCTCTTCCTCGGAACGAACCGGCCCCTTGAGCGTCACCTTCCCGTTTTGTGTGATGACTTTGACGTTGTGGCCGTAGGTGGAAATTGATTTATCTTTATCGATCGCCCGCCGAATCTGCTTCGTGGTCTCGTGATCTGCCGGATCCATCTTCTGCTGGTCGGCAGTGGCCTCGTTGGGGTTGCGGTCGCGCTGATTGACCTTAGTGTTGTCGGGTTGGGGACTATTATTATCTTGCGCGCCCGCCAGGGCCCAGCCGGTTAAGAGCAGGGTCGCGAACAGGGCAGCGCGAACGGTATTCTGAAAAAAAAGCTTCATAGCGAATTCCTCCAATCTCTCATCTCTGTTTCATTCATTAGCGTGGGATAGACAGCAGCCGGCAGCCGGAGGTTATACGTTCCGGCTCCGGCCAGTGTTTCCCAGTAACGGCCTATCATCCTTCCGTGCCGGTAGCGTGCCGACTTACGGGCGAGTAGCGGCCCACAACCCGGCCGCCGATGTCCGAAACTTTTTCCCCGAGCGAGTTGCGGATTTCCTCACCGCTCGCGGGGGCAAACAGGATCGCAGCCCCGATTCCAACGCCCAGACCGCCGCAAAGGTCAGCACGTTGCGAAGAGTATGATCCTTGCCCGCATAGAGCTCCTCCGCCTGATCGCGAAGGTCCGATACCCTGTCGGCCGCGCGATCAACGCTGTCCGATACGCGGTCCCGCACATCGCCCGCGACCCGATCGGTCTGTTCCAGAAAGTACACTGCGGTCTTGAGAATCGATCGAATCAAATTGTTCATCTGCACACCTCTCATCCTGCTCGTGAAGTAGAACGTGTGAAAGTTAGTTGCCTAAAGCAACACAAACGGGTTACAGGGATTTAAATTATTTGCGGCGTTGAATCGGGGGATAGTGCCGGCAGTTGCCGACGAGTTGGGGTCTCGTCTTTGGACCCTGCCTTGCGCCTGCCGTTCGTCGTGCGATACCTTCAGGCTAGTCCTGCTCCCAGCTCCGATGGACCATCCCTGCTACAAGTGCGGGCAAAGCACTGAAGACGGCAAGCCCTTCTGCCTGCAGTGCGGGGCGCCGCAGATTCGAGTGGCCATGCCGGAGCCTGCGGCGGCGCCCGTCGCGGGCAATATCCCGTTAAACGACCCGCCCGTTTTCTCCCTAGACCCGCCGATTGTTTCAGAGCCCTTGAGTGTTCCCGCTCTTTCCACGGGGATCGAGTGGCCGCGGGCGTTGCGCACCTGCGCGATTGCCGCATTGATCTCGATTGCGGTAATGACTCTGCGCCTGATGGTTCCACCGCTGGCTATGCTAGGTGCTGGATGTCTAGCCGTAATTCTTTACCAGCGCCGAAACCAAACGTGGAGAGTTGACGCCCGCCGCGGAGCGCAACTGGGCGCGGTTACGGCTTTTTTCTCCTCTGGGATACTGGCAATTTTCTCAGCCATTGTTTTCGCGTTGTTGCAATCCGGCGGGCAAGTTCGCCAGCAGGCGCTCGACGCCCTGCAGCAGGTTGCGTCCCGTTCCAATGATCCGCAGATGCAAGCCACACTCGACCTTTTGAAGAAGCCGGAAGGCTTGGCCGCCAAGCTGATCCTAGCCACGGTAGGTTTCTTCCTGATCTCCATTGCCGCGGGCAGCATCGGTGGGGCTTTGACTGGCGCCTTCTTCGGCCGCCGGAAGCGGCCGTAAGCCGTTGTCCCCGGTCTGGCAGCCTGATCTGCACTCCGCGGAATGAACTGCCGCAAAGGCCCGGTCTTGCCGGGCGCCGCGCTGGCCGCGTATGATGCAGCGTTTGAATTCTCACGCAGACAAACCGGCACGCGGTTCGCTGCTCGGCATCGAGCACCTGGAGGAGAAGGAAATCCTGGGCCTGCTGAAGCTGGCCCGGCGGATGAATCCGCTCAAGGCGCGTCCGCTGTTGCGCAACAAGCGCATCGTGCTGCTGTTTTACGAAGCGTCCACGCGGACGCGTTCTTCTTTCGAGATCGCCGCCAAGTCGCTGGGCGCGATTACTACGCTGGTGCAATCCTCGGGATCGAGCATCGAAAAAGGCGAATCCCTGCTCGACACCGGCTACACCCTGCGCGCGGTGGGCGCTGACGCCATCGTCATCCGGCATCCTTGCGCGGGAGCGCCTCACCTGATGGCGAAGCACATCGACATCCCCATTATTAATGCCGGCGACGGCATGCACGAGCATCCTTCGCAGGCCTTGCTCGATGCCTTTACCATCCTGAAACACAAGAAGTCGTTCAAAGGTCTGCAGGTCGCGATCGTCGGCGACATTTATCATAGCCGCGTCGCGCGCTCAGCATGTCATCTGCTGTCGAAGTTCGGAGTGAAGGTGACGCTGTGCGGTCCACCTGAATTTGTGCCTGAGGTCGCGGCCACGCTCGCGCCCGGCCTGCGCGTTTCTCGTCATCCGGAAGAGGCGGTGCGGGGGGTGGACGTGATCATGCTTTTGCGCGTGCAAAAAGAGCGCCTCGCCGGGAAAAAGATCCGTCTGCAGGACTACATCGCGCACTATCAGTTGACCCCAGCTCGTCTCAAGTTGGCCAAGCGGGATGCGATAGTCATGCATCCCGGACCGATCATCCGCGGCCTGGAGCTGACTGCGGAAGTCGCCGACGGGCCGCAATCGGTGATCATCGACGAAGTTCACAATGGCGTTCCGACGCGCATGGCAATTCTGGCGCGGGCGTTGGATAAGGCTAAATGAGCCACGGATTTTCACGGATTAACGCGGATTCAAAACGGAGTTCCGCATTGAGGCGAAGGGACGGAATTTTAAGCGCTGAATGCTGAGTGCCAAGAACCAAAGACGAGAGAGCGCAAGCTTGCTGATCAAAGGCGGCCACGTGATCGACCCTGCGGCGAAGATCAATGGGCTGATGGATGTTTTGCTGCGCGATGGCCGCGTGGCCGAGGTCGCCCTACCTAATAAGGTCCGCGGCGGTGCTGACGAAAAGTTTGACGCGCGCGGGCTGATCGTCGCTCCGGGATTCATCGACTTGCATGTCCACCTGCGCGAGCCGGGACAGAGCTACAAAGAAACCATCGCCAGCGGCGCTGCGGCCGCTGCCGCCGGAGGTTTCACTTCCGTCTGCACGATGCCGAACACGATGCCGGTGGTCGACACGGAGGAGTGGGTCGCGTGGTTGCGGCATCCGGAACGCGGCGCCGTGGTTAACGTCTTTCCCATTGCTGCTGCCACGCGCAGCTCACGGGGCGCGGCGCTTACGGATTTTGCCGCGCTGCAGCGGGCGGGTGCAGTGGCCGTTACCGACGACGGCAAGCCGATTCTCGACGACGAAGTTATGCGCGCGGCTTTGCGTCTGGGAGGTGAATTGAATCTGCCAGTGGTGCAGCACGCCGAAGATACGCGGCTCACGGAGCACTGCTCCATGCACGAAGGGCCAACCAGTTTTCGCCTTGGCCTGCGCGGCATGCCGGCCTCCGCCGAAGCGAACATCGTGGACCGCGACGTTAATCTTGCGCAACAGATTCGCGAATCGCGACTGCATGTGGCGCATCTTTCCACTTCCGACGCGCTCAAGGGCGTCCGCCGAGGCAAACGGGCCAAGGTTCGGGTCACTTGCGAGGTCACGCCGCACCACTTCACTTTGCTTGACGAAGACGTGGGCGAGTACAACACGAATTTCAAGATGAATCCGCCGCTGCGCTCGGCGACCGACCGCGAAGCCATTCTGGTTGCGCTTGCCGACGGCACCGTGGACGCCATCGCCACCGACCACGCCCCGCACGCGTCGCACGAAAAGCAGGTCGAGTTCGAGCGCGCCTCGTTCGGCATTACTGGACTCGAAACCGCGCTGGGGCTAGCCATTACCAAGCTTCATCGCGAACATAAGATTCCGCTGACGAGAATCGTGGAACTCTTTACCGCAGGGCCGGCGCGCGTCTTCGACCTTCGTGGGCGCGGATCGCTGCAGCGCGGCGACTTTGGGGATGTGACCATCTTCGACGCCAAGAAGCGCTGGACGTTTGAAGCCGGCAAGTCGCGGTCTTTGTCGCGGAACACTCCGTTTGATGGCTGGCAGTTTACTGGGAGGGTTGTGGCGACGGTTGTGGGCGGGAAGATTGTGTATCGTTTGGACTAGAGGGAGCTATGCCTGATCAGCTTCCGTGGGAAGACCACCTCCTCGAGCGTAAAACTGAGCGCGAGTTGAAGGATATTCGTCGAACTGCTGTGGCTTTTGCGAACAGTGTGTTCCCGAACCACACGGCGGTCATACTTATCGGGGAGTCGAATGATGGCACTACTCCAGGCGTGACTAATGCCGACCAACTGCAGAGAAGCATACGGACTGAACTGGATAGGATCTACCCTGCAATCGAGTGGCGACAGGTTGTGTACGAGAAGGAAGGAAAGTCTTGTATCCGGATCGAAATCGAATACGATGGCGCCACACCGCATTTCGGAGATGCTTCTTGGATACGGAAGGGTTCCGAGTCTGTACGAGCCTCGGATGACATGCTGCAAAAGCTTGTTGAGCTGCGGTCCTCTAAGGTACGCGAACTCAGTCTATGGCTGAACAAAACAGTAACTGTTTCTTGGTCGATGGCAGCTGCGCCGATTGGCTTGGTGAACTGGGGAAAGTTCCCGTGCGACGTTGCGAGAGTAAATCAGTTCTTCGTAACACTTAAGAAGTGGGGCGAGAATCGAAGCAAATCCGAGCCAATTCAATGGCTCGATCTCTCTTGGGACGACGAGAACAATAGGCTCCAAATCTATGTCAATCCTTCGATGTCGCCGATCCGTTGAGCCGTTACCCCAGTATCCCCATTCTCTTTCCCACACGCCCCAGCACTTCCAGCGCTTGATCCAATTCCTCTTTCGTGTGCGTTGCGGTCATGATGGTGCGGATGCGGGCTTTGCCTTCGGGGACGGTGGGGAAGGCGATGCCGGTGCCGAGGACGCCTTCTTTGAAGAGTTCGCGGGAGAAGTCCATGGTGAGCTTGCCGTCGCCGACGATGATCGGCGTGATTGGCGTCTCGCTGGCTGGAGTGGCGCGGCCGCCGATGTCGAAGCCGAGCAGGGCGAGTTCTTTTTTCCAGAAGCGCGTGTTCTCCCAGAGTTTTTCCATGCGCTCGGGTTCGTTTTCCAGAACGTCGAAGGCGGCGATGCAGGTTGCCGCGACGGACGGCGGATGCGACGTCGAAAATAAGAACGGGCGGGCGCGGTGATAGAGGAAATCGATCAGATCGCGCGTGCCGCAGACGTATCCGCCGAGCGCGCCGATGGCTTTCGACAATGTTCCGACCTGAATATCGACACGGCCGTGTACGTTGAAATGATCGACGGTGCCGCTGCCGTTGCGGCCTAGCACGCCGGAAGCGTGCGCGTCGTCGACCATCATAATTGCGCCGTACTTCTCAGCGGCGTCGCATAGGCCGGGGAGCGGACCGATGTCGCCGTCCATGGAGAAGACGCCGTCGGTGATCAACAGCTTTTTGCCGGGCTGGTCCTTCACGCTGGCGAGTTGTTCTTCCGCGTGAGCTACATCTTTGTGGCGGAAGACTAGAATCTGCGCCTTCGACAGGCGCGCGCCGTCAATGATCGAAGCGTGGTTGAGCGCATCGGAGATGATGAAATCGTCCTTGCCCAGCACTGCCGAGACCGTGCCTGCATTGGCGGCGAAGCCTGACTGGAAGACCACGCAGGCCTCTGCGTTTTTGAAGCGCGCAATCCTTTCTTCCAGATCCATGTGGATCTTCATGGTGCCGGCAACGGTGCGCACCGCGCCCGAGCCGACTCCGTATTTGCGGATGGCTTCGAGCGCCGCCTCACGCAGCTTGGGATGCGTGGTCAGTCCGAGATAATTGTTGGACGCGATATTGATGACCTTCATGCCGTCGAACGTGCAGAGCGGCGCCTGCTCATCCTCAAGCACGCGCAGCTTGAAGTGCGTGCCCTTGGCTTTGAGTTCGTTGAGCTGGTTGGTGAGATAGGAGAGCGGGTTGGTGCGGGTTGCGGTAGTCATGATTCCCTCAAACTGGTTTGCCACGGATTTACATTGAGCAACAGGGATCGAAGAAACGGGTTAGAACATGATCGGGTTCCCGGTTGCAATGCTGGCTTCGCAGAGCTGTTTCATATTGTTGAAAAATTCCTTCTCGGAGTCGGCCAGGATGTCGCTGGAATGGAGCACTGTATTCACTTCTTTCAGCAGCGCCGGCGATTGCTTAATGGGGATAAAGTCGCCGGTGTGGGTGCCGTCGTAGAGAACTTTTTCTAACAAAATCGGAAATCTTGGCCCGGGTTTTCCCTGCAGATGGCGAAGAAAGCTGCGTAGATTCCCCACCTTAGTGATGTTGCCCAAGAAAAACGACAAGATAAATCCCTCGTGTTCGCAGGAATCCGCAAGCCACTTGTCGTGCGCTTCCCACTCTTCTTCGGACGGGTCGCCGGTGAGCGACGGTTCGCCGGATTCGTCGAAGGTGAGGCGGTTGGGAAACGGGTGCGGTTTGGCCTTGCCGTCGCGAATGCAAGTGCAGCGTACGAATGCATCAAGGGCCATAATTTACTTTCGTCGGCAAATGCGATCCTGCAGATGCTTTGCTGGCTAGCGTTGGGGGACAGGAGTGTCCGCGCCACACGGGCACTGCCACACAAGCCTTCTCAGCGCACGCCGTTTGGATACACCAATATTTTACTGGCTTCGCCGGTTTTCAGCCGTTCCATTGCCTTTGAGAAATCCTTCATGGGGATGCGGTCGGTGATTACAGGATGCAGGTCTAGTTTGCCGGCTTTCAGGAGCGCGGTCATCTGGTACCAGGTTTGATACATGCGGCGCCCGTTAATGCCTTGCACGGTGATGCCTTTGAAAATAATGTCTTCGGAAAAGTTCAGCGAGATGGGCTTTGAGGTCAGGCCGAGGAGGGAAATTCTTCCGCCGCGCCGCACGATGTCGAAAGCGGTTCGAATTGAGTCGGGATGGCCGGCCATTTCGAGCACTACGTCCACGCCCAGGCCGCCGGTTTTCTCCATTACGATCGCGGCGGCGTTTTCTTTCGAGGGATCGACCACGTAATCGGCTTTCATTTCGCGGGCGATCTTGCGCCGGTGTTCGTTTACTTCGATGGCGAACAGGGTGGTCGCGCCCACGGCTCGCGCCACGGCAATCGCAAACAGCCCGATGGGCCCGCATCCGGTGATGGCCACGGTTTTGGCGGCGATCTCGCCCGCCAGCACGGTGTGGACCGCATTGCCGAGCGGATCGAGAATCGAGGCGTATTCCTGCGGAATGGCGGGATCGAGTTTCCAGATGTTGGATTCGGGAATGACCACGTACTCGGCGAAGGCGCCGTCGGCATCCACACCGATAATCTTCACGTTCTGGCAGATGTGAGCTTCGCCGGTGCGGCATAGCAGGCACTTGCCGCAGGCCACGTGCATTTCGGCGGAAACGAAGTCGCCCTCCTTGACGCTGGTAACTTCGTCGCCGAACGCCGCCACCTCGCCGCAGAACTCGTGCCCGGGGATCAGGGGAGGATGAATGCGGTTCTGCGCCCAACGGTCCCAGTTGTAGATGTGCAAGTCGGTGCCGCAGATGGAGGCGACCTTCACTTTGACCAGAACGTCGGTGCGCCCGAAGGCGGGAATTTTGACTTCGCGAATCTCCGCGCCCGGCGCAGCCTCCGCCTTAACCACTGCCCGCATCGTGGATGGCATAAACGCTTACCTTATGAATTCAGACTTAGACACAAAACGTATGATTCTAGCACTGTAGGAGCGGCTCCCCGTCTAACTCACGGGTTTGTTAGGCTTCGACGCAACGGTTTTGAACTGCTCCGACTTGCCGCGTGGAATGCTCAGGGTCTTCCACTTGCCGGATCGGATGTGCTTGGCCAGGAACACGATCTGCCCGGTGTGGTAGGCGTAGTGCGCGATCTGGCGGTTGATGGCCTGCAACGCGGTGTGCGGTTCGCCGCGGATAGTGACTTTGCGCATGACGTCTTCTGGCTTGAGCGCGTCGATCGCCGCAAAGACTCGCGCCCACCCTTCCTCCCACCACTTCGTAAGATCGGCGCGCGTGGTCGATGGACTGAGTTCGAATTCCTGGTCGCGAAGGCGGTCGGGCTTTTCTCCGTCGGTGGTGAGGAAGTCGGTGAAACGGGAACGCATGTTGCCCGCCATGTGCTTCACGAGGAGGGCGATGGAATTCGATTCGGGGTCGAGCGTGACGAACAGTTCATGGTCTTTGAGTTGCGCCATTGCGCCCTCTGCCAGGCGCTTGTGCCCGCGCATCTGGCGGTGGGCTTCGTCGAGATATTGAGAAGCTACATCAGTCATGGAACTCTCACCTCCCGGAATTAGATGCAGAGCTTGGCGGCAGGATGACCAGCCAGCGCCGTCATGATCGTCCCCAACCGCCAGCGCCCGGCGATTCGATCCGAATGCGTTCGCCTTCTCGAAGACGCGTGCTGAACTTTCCGGACATCTCTTCGATCGAGCCGCCCTCGCGAATGACGCTGGCCTTTCCTGGCGAGCCTGCTTGGCCGCCCGCCAGTCCCCACGGCCCGCGGGTACGCCGGTCTGACAATAGCGTGACCTCGCAATCGGTCAACACCTCAATTTCGCGGATAATTCCGTCGCCACCGCGATGCTTCCCGGCACCGGCGCTGCCCGGCCGAAGCGAATAGCGCCGAACGCGCAAGGGATAGGCATACTCCAGTGCCTCCGCAGGAGTGTTCAGCGAATTCGTCATGTGCGTGTGCACGCCGGAGACGCCGGGCTTGGTGGGCCGCGCCCCCATGCCCCCGGCGATCGTCTCGTAGTAAGCAAAGGTCTCGCCGGTGCGCGGATCGACTCCACCGATGGTGAGGTTATTCATAGTGCCAGAGGCTGCTGCCGGAATCCGGTCTGGGATGGCTTGTGCCAGGGCCCGCAGCAGAACATCGACGATGCGCTGCGAGGTTTCGACGTTGCCGCCCGCAACCGCCGCCGGTGGACGGGCATTGACAATCGTTCCTTCAGGAGCGATCACATGAATGGGTCGCATCAGGCCTGCGGTGGCCGGAACATCCTCCGCCAGCAAGCATCGGAAAACATAGAAGCACGCTGAGTACGTGATCGCCTCAACTGCGTTTACGCTGCCTTCGACCTGCGGATCGCTGCCGGTGAAATCGACTCTCACGACTGGGTGGGCAGAGACCCGGCCTTGTACTTTGCCCGGGCCAACGGTCACTGTTATTGTCACCGCGATCTTCACCGGCTTGTCGCCGATGCCGTCGTTGTCCAGAAAATCCTCGGCGGAATAAGCACCCGGCGGCACGCGCAGCAGGAAAGCGCGCATCAGTTCTTCAGAGTACGCCAGCAGTTCACGCGCCGCGCGTTTGGATCGATTGATGCCGTATCGCGCACATACCTCGCGCAGCCGTTCGGCTCCTGTGTGGCAGGCGGCGATCTGCGCTCCCAAGTCGCCTTCGCGTTCCTCGGGCGTGCGCACGTTGTTCAGCAGCAGCGCCAGCACATCGCGCTCCATCACGCCCGCTCGCAGGATTCTCACCGGGGGGATGCGAAATCCTTCCTGATAGATCTCGCGGCATAGACCCATCGATCCGGCGAAGGCCCCGCCGACGTCCGCGTGATGGGCTCTTGAGGCTATGTAGAAGTCGGGGCGGTGGCTGGCTTTTCGTGGGAGTGGGCGGCCGCTTCGCACATACACGGGCGCCACCAGCGTGATGTCGGGCAAATGGGTGCCTCCGCGAAAAGGATCATTCAGCATGACCATATCGCCGGGTATCATCTCGCACGCTGCGATCGCTGCCTTTACCGACATTGGCATGGACCCTAGATGCACGGGCATGTGGTCGCCCATGGCGATAACTTGTCCCGTGCCGTCGAATACAGCGCACGAATAATCGCGCCGCTCCTTGATGTTGGGGGAGAACGCGGTACGGCGCAGTGCCGCACCCATCTCCTCGGCTATGGAGTGGAAGAGGTTCTTGAAGATTTCCAGTTCGATGGGATCGCGCCGCATCAGGCGCAGTCTACCGGAAACCCGTCGTTAGTCGTTAGTCGTTCGCCAAATCTCGCTCACGCAAACGCGACGAGTTCTCGCCGCAGGTTGGATGGCGGAGCGAGTCTCTGATGCACGCAGCGTGTGGCCAACGACTAACGAGGCATTTGACTGAGAATTCTTCCGTTCAATGCATAATTGTGTTGACACTGCGTTCATACTGCCGCAATATCTTGGGTTAAGGAAGCTACCCACACTACAAGTTGGGTGGCATTGCGATCGGGTCCCGTAGTTGTGACACCCTTTTGCAAGGAAAAATCGTTCCCGGAGGAACCTTCATGGCAACGAAGAAGAAGGCAAAAAAGAAGAAACACTAACCGTCTGCGAAACGATACTTCGCATGGGCCAAGAATTTAACCAAGCCTCTCAGGAGAAGCACCTCTTGAGAGGCGTTTCCTTTTGGGCAGTTAGCAGGTAGCAGGTAGCAATTGGCAATTAGCAATTGGCAATTAGGGCTGTCCCCGCCTAGTTCAGTTCTGCGGCGGCCGAGTGCCAACTGCTAATTGCTAACTGCTAACAGCTCAGCCTCAAAATTCTTCATGTCGATCTCTCGGGGGTGTGTCACAATTGAGTTCGAACATGGGTGCCAGGAAGAATAGTGCGGGCAAGAACAAGGCGGATGAGATCTTCATCCCCGACAAGCTCTACTTCCGCATCGGCGAAGTTGCCACGTTGTGCCGTCTGCCGGCCTATGTGCTGCGCTTCTGGGAAAGCGAGTTTCCGCAACTCAAGCCGGTGAAAAGCAGCACCGGGCAGCGTATGTACCGCAGACGCGACGTAGAAAGCGTGCTGCACATCAAGCAACTCCTCTACGAGCAGGGATTCACCATCGTGGGCGCGCGCCAGCAACTGCGCTCCGAGACGAAAACCGAAAAAGGGCAGGCCGCGATTCCGTTCCCCGCGCAATCGGCGGCCGAGATCCAACACATCCGCCAGGGCCTGCGCGAGATCTTGAACATGCTCTCGACACGGCGCACGGGATAATCAGGTGTTGGGTCTTCGGTGTCCGGTCTTGGGCTTTAGGTTCCTGTACCTAAGACTTGGCTCCCGAAACCCAAAGGACGGCGCTACACTCGCGCCAGGCGTTCCGGAGTTGGCTTCTTGATCTTTCCCGCATTGGTGGCATCGAGGCGGATGCGGCTGACGCGTGTCGTTTCCTGAACCAGATTGTCGGTGGCGCGAGCGTCATCGCCTGCCATTACTGAACCTGCGGCCAATGCAAAACGCAGAGCGTCGGCCTGGTCCTCGAAATCCAAAATGACTTGCCCGGACATAAGAATTCTCCCGAGTGAACTACCTGCAACCGCGGCTTGGAAAGAACTTCGACGAGTGCGGCACGCCGGCCCAGCCTGAGAGCTGAGACCGACTTCGATTGTGCGGGAGAGACGGCTTCGGTCAAAGTGCTTTTCTTGGTTCGTGGGGCGGCACCCAGTACCTAAGACCGGAGAGATGAATGGTCGGGACGGGCAGATTTGAACTGCCGACCCCTCGCACCCCAAGCGAGTGCTCTACCAGGCTGAGCCACGTCCCGACTAGGAAGGAACCCGCTGCTCGCATCCGCAGCGGATGGGGTTTCACAAGAGAATTTTACCACCAGCGGCGCAGTTGCGTGCGGCCGGAGAAGATTCCTAAGTCTTTAACACAGGGGGCACAGGGTCACACAGAGGATACGTGACATTGCTTATCCACGCTTGCGTTTCGATTTGCGCGATGGGGGTTTTGATGTTGGCCGAAGCGGTGCTTCGTCCAAAACGGCGAACTGGATTTTCTTCTCTACGGGATCGATGCGGTCAACCAGCACGCGGATTCTTTGTCCGAGGCTGTAGGTCTTGCGCGAGCGCTGGCCGATGATCTGGCGCGTGTTCTCGTGGTAGGTGTAGAAGTCGTCGGTGAGCGTGTTCAGCGGGACCAGGCCTTCGACGAACATGTCGGTCAGCTCGACGAAGAAGCCGAACTTGGTGACGCTGGTGATGAGGCCGTCGAAGTCTTCGCCCACGCGGTCCTGCATGAACTTGACCTTTTTCCACTCCATGAGCTCGCGCTCGGCGTCGTCTGCGCGGCGCTCGGATTGGCTGGACTCTTCTGCAATCTCGTGCAGTTCGGCCACCTTGATTGGGCCGCCCAGCGGCTCCAGCACTTCGTGATGTGTAGCGGGTTCACGCCGCTTGGACCAGGGCGTAGCGCCGGCGCTACCGTCGAGCGCGCCTGAAACACCCATCGGCACGTCTCCATCCCGCCCTTCCGGAGATTCGCGCAGCACATGTTTCAGGATGCGATGCACAATCAGGTCGGGATAGCGCCGGATCGGCGAGGTGAAGTGGGTGTAGCTCGTGGCTGCCAGCGCGAAGTGGCCGAGATTCTCTTCCGAGTAGCGTGCCTGTTTGAGCGAGCGCAGCATCAGGTAGCTCAGGATGCGCTCTTCTGGTTTGCCCGCAATCTTGGCGGCCAGCTTCTGGTACATGCGTGGCGTGATGTGGACTTCCTTGGGAACCTCGATGGTGCGCGCTTGTTTGCCGGTGCCGCGTGCGGCGCGCCGGTCGCTCTTGAATTGCACGCGGTGAACGGGCAGCGGGCCTACACCCAGCGAATAGCCGAACGTTGCCGCGATCACTTCGAAATCGTGGACGCGCTTGGCGTCCGGTTTTTCGTGAATCCGATATAGAGACCCGATGCGCTTCGATTCCAGATATTGCGCGACGCACTCGTTGGCGGAGAGCATGAACTCTTCGATCAGACGATGGGCGATGTTGCGCTCCGAGCGAGTGATGCTTTTCATCAAACCGAATTCGTCGAACTCGATAACCGGCTCCGGCAGGTCGAAGTCGATCGAGCCGCGGCGCTGGCGTTTGCGGTTCAGGATCATCGCGAGATCGCGCATGAGTTCGAACTTAGGGACTAGCGCTCGGTAGCGTTCGCGCGCGGCGGCATCGCCTTCAATCACGGCGTTGACGCCGGTGTAGGTCATGCGCTCGGCGGAGCGGATCACGCCTTCGCAGAGTTCGTAGCCGACGATTTCGCCGCGCGGATCGATTCGCATCACGCACGAAAGCACCAGCCGGTCGAGATGCGGACGCAGGCTGCAAACATCGGTTGAGAGTTCGAGTGGCAGCATGGGAACGGCGCGGTCGGGGAAATAGACGCTGGTGCCGCGCAGGCGCGCTTCCTGGTCAATCGCGGAGTCGGGCGTCACGTATTGGGCTACGTCGGCAATATGGATTTGCAACTCGAAATTTCCGTCGGCAAGGTTACGCACCGTCACGGCGTCGTCGAAATCGCGCGCGGTTTCTCCATCAATGGTAACGATGGGAAGCGCGCGGAAGTCGCGACGGTGGCGAAGTTCGGGCGCGGAGATGACGGCGGGGATATCCTGCGCCTCTTCGAGCGTTGCCGCGGGAAAGTGGTGCGGCAGGTGGAACTTGCGGATCGTGATTTCGACGTCGACGCCGAAGTCGTCCTCGTGGCCGAGGATTTCAATGACGCGCCCACGCGGGTTTTGCGTGGGTGTCGGCCAGTCGGTGAGTTCGACGTCAACGACTACGCCTTCGAGATCATCCCATTGTGAACGGCGCGCAGCTTCGCCGCCGAGCACGCGGTCGACGGATTTTCTTTGCAACACCACCGGTGTCTCGCCAACTTTCTTGACAATCGGGGGTGGCGACGCTACGCCAGCTTCCGGATACTCCATCCCTGCCGGGATCACTATATCCATCGTGATCTTGCTGTCGATCGGCTTCACGAAATTGTGGCGGGGGCCGTAATGAAAAATCCCGACCACGGTGGGATGCGCCCGCACCACCGGGCGCACGATGCGGCCTTCGGCGCGGCCATCGGGACGAACGGCGACGATGTCGACCAGCACGCGATCGCCGTGCATGGCGTTGCCGATCGCGTGGGGCGCGATGAAAATGTCTCCCACAAGCCGCGACTTGAGAGACACGCTCAACGAACTCGCATCGGGGATGACGAAGCCGAAGCCGTCGCGGTGCATGGTGAGGCGTCCGACAACCAGATTCTTGTCGGCTCCGGCTTGCGGCAGCGCGTAACGGTCGGAATTAAGCTGAATCAGTTCGCCTGCCGCGACCAGCTTCTGCAGTTGCGCGTTAAGTTCGCCGCGGGCGTCGCCGTGTAGGCCCAGCTCGCGCACCAACTGCTTGAATCCGGCAGACCGCTTGGGCTGGCGGGCGATGTGTTTCAGGATGGTCGCGTCGGAGAGCATGGGCGGCGGTGAGGTGTCGGGTCTCAGGTGCTAGGTCCTGGGATTCCTAAGACCTAAGACCTAAGACCTAAGACCTAAGACCTAAGACCTAGGGCCGTGTCTTTACGAGAATCATGCGCGACTCGCGGCAAAATACTTCTCTTCCAGAATTCTGCGGTGATGCAGCTCATGTCCCGCGATGATGTAGGCCAGCGCCCGCACGCTGACCTCATTCTTGTTGGCGATGCCGCGCCGTGACCACGCGGCTTCGTCAAGATTGCGCAGCAACGAAAGCGTAGCGCGGCGCACGGCGATGAAGTCTTCCACCAGATCGGCCAGCGGACGCTGCGCGAACGGACCATTGCGCACGTAGTCGTCCTGCTCGAATCCCTCCATGGGCGTGGCGTCGGCGCGCGAGATGCGCAGGGCGCGGTAGGCGAAGATGCGCTCGGTATCGCAGATGTGGCCGAGCACTTCCTTGGCACTCCACTTATCGGGCGCGTAGCGGAAGTCGCCATCCTCATCGTCACGGCTGCAGAGCAGCAGCATCGTCTGGCGGCGTTGCTGGTCAAGCGTGTCGAGAATGTCCTCGCCTTGGGTTCGAGGAACGACTAGAGAAATATAGCGGTCGTAATAAGGCGCGTATTCGCTGGGCTGAGGCCGGCCGATGGTGAACGTTGGAGGAGTAACGACGGCTGATTCCGACATGTTTGACTCCTTGCGAGCTGGATTATGTCTTTGACGATCATCTTCGGTAAATGTACGGGACACCAGCATACTCCGAGCGCCATCTGGAATTGTCGCCTGGCAGAGTTTTCTAAGGGAATCCTTACACAGTGAGAGGGCCAAAATGGAGGGTCAACGGATTCAGGGCACATCCTTCCGGGACACTTGAGGACGTACCAAGCTAGCAAACCCTGTTGAAAATAAAGGCTTTTCCACAGCGCTCATTTTGAGACTGGGGAGTACAATTCGATTTGGTCACGCAAGTGCGGGGCGTGATTTCTAATGCCAACGAGGAAAGGAAATTTTCATCCATGTGGAAGCCGACGAATCAGCCTCAGACCCCCGGGCGCCCAGGCGAGCCGGAACGTCCCACCATGTCTACTCCGAGCGCGCCTGCAATGATGGCGAATGAGCCCACCATTGCGCCGCGTCCGGTAGCTGCCACTACTACCACCGCGGACCAGGCCACCATCGGCAAATCGCTGGTGATCAAGGGCGAGGTGACGGGATCGGAGTCGCTCTATATTGACGGCCGGGTCGAGGGTTCGATCAGCCTGGCGGGCAACCGGGTCACCATTGGACGCAACGGTGTGGTCGCGGCCAACATCAACGCGCGAGAGATCGTCGTGCTCGGCAAGGTGCGCGGCAACCTGACGGCCAGCGACCGCGTGGATATCCGCAGCGACGGTTCGCTCACCGGCGACGTAGTGGCGGCGCGCATCTCGATTGAAGACGGCGCCTACTTCAAGGGCGGCATCGACATCCGCAAGGGCGGCCAGCCCACGCAGCAGAAGCCCAACGGCGAGGACAAGAGCGCTCCGGTGCCCGAAGCGGCCGCAGTTGGCGCTCGCGCGTAGGTTTTGAAGTAGAGACGACTCGCGGTTTCGTGACGGCGCGTCGCAATAAGATCAGCGGCGGAGTTCGCATTGAATGCGAATGTCCGCCGCTTTGTTGTTCATCTGCTACGGTTGCGTTCCCGCTCCCATAATTTCCTTGCCCTCGCCCTCGGCGACTCCAGGATATGCCGCTGCCTTGCGCCGGCGCAGGTCGTTCGGTAACTGCGAGCGCAGCATCCACAAGCCCACGGCGGTCGCTGCCGCCCAGGTAACCGAGACCAATCCTAACTGCAGGACGTCGGCGACGCGAGTGCCGTGGCCGGAAATGAACGGCGTGACACTTCGAGACACTTCCAGGCCTATGCCTCCGGCGACGACCGCGATCACTGCGGACTTTCCCAGTTCGTCCCAACGCAGCGTTCTCAGCGAAACCAGTTTGCGGAAATGAAGCAACAAAGCTAGCGCCAGCAGGTTCGCTGCGATACCGATGTCCGAGGCGTACGCGAGTCCGACTACTCCATATCTGTGAAAGAGCAGGGAATACACAGGCAACGACGCGCCGGTGATTACTGTAACCGCAGCCATGGGAGTCAGCGTGTCGCCGGCAGCATAGAAGGCGCGCGCGTAGAGTCCCTGGGCCGACCAGAGAGCGAGGGAGAGGGAGAACCAGAAGAAATAGATAGCGGTGGTTTGTGCGTCGGAGACCAGGAACCGTCCGCGGCGATAGACCAGATCGATCAGCGGGAAGGCGGCGGCCATCATCCATCCAGTAGCGAGAAGCGACGCGGCGGAGACGCGGTAGACGGAATCGTTTACCGTCTTGGCAAATTCCTGCAGGCGCTTCTCGTTGAACAAGCGCGCGAAAAACGGCAGAGAGGCTTGCCCGGTGGCCTGGCCTAACACGGCGATCGGTACGGCGAACAATCGCTTGGCGTAGTTGAGATGGGAAATGTCGCCCACGCCGCCGGCCGCGTAGTGGCGCAGGATCCAGTCGTCAGCCGTGACCAGAGATACTCCGAGCATCAGCGGGATGGATAGCTTCACCCACTCGCGGAAGGCGGGATTCGTCACGTCGAACGATGGACGGTAACCGGTGCCGATGCGCGCGGCGCCGATCACGCTGGCCAGAAACGGACCGGCAACAGCTCCCGCCAGCGCGCCATAAGCCAGCGACGCGATCCCGAAGTGACGGCCGCCAATCAGTCCTCCGGCAATGATGAACACGTTGTAGAGCAACGGCCCGAATGCCGGCAAAAGAAACAGCCGGTGCGAGAGCAGAACGGCGGAGACTACGCCTCCGACGTAAAAGAAGATCTGTGCCGGCAGCAGAATGCGGGTGAGATGGACGGTCAGGTCGACTTGTGCCGGCGAGAAACCGTGAAACATCCAGCGCACGAATTGCGGCGTGAAGATTTCAGTAATGATGGTGCCGACGATCATCACCGCGGTCATAACCGTGATGACGACGGAAAAGGTTTTCTGCGCGTCGGCGTCGCGCTTCTCCGCCAGAAACCGCGTATAGATAGAGATGAATGTAATGGAGGCCGCGCCCCCGGCCACGATGTAGTTAAGCCAGTCCGGCAGAGTGAAAGCGGCGACGTAAGCGTCGGTCTGCGGTCCGGCGCCGAATGCGAAGGCGATGTACGCCTCGCGGACGTAGCCGATCACGCGCGAGAGCATGACCGCCGACATAAGCAGCAGCGTGGCCGAGAAGGCCGTGTGCTGGTGCGAGGGGCGGAAGAACCGCAGAAGTCTGGTCATGGGCCGCAGATTTACGCCGGCAACGCCGAGCCATTCTCACTTGCGAGCAAGACGTAAATTTCCTTCAAAGCCTACCAGAGCCTTCTATTCACAACTGAGTTTATCGTGCGAATCGGACCGGGCTGGTTCCTTTATTGATACTGGTGTTAGTTGCTGATCTCGATTTATGGCCGCAATTCCTTCCGCAGGAGGTAGTACTCGTTAATGGGCCGGTCATCGCTGAGGGCGGGTGTGGCGGGAGACGGTGAAATGAGTTGATCGATGGGCAGTTCGAGGTTCAAGAGGTGAGCGAACCGCGCTTCTGCGTCGGGCTGCGGGTCCCACTCGACCAAATCGGCAGCCGCGGCGGCCGGAAGACGGTGGGCTAATTCGCTCGCGGTGCGATTGAGCAGGGGCCGGTCGCTGGCCAGAAAATGAAATCCCCAATTTTTTCCAAAGGCGAACACGCGGACAAAGGGAAAAGATCGGCGCAGTGCGAGCGCGACGGCGGCTACGTCTTCCGGATCGCCAATCGGCAGCCACTGTTGAAGAATGCCTCCGGGACGAAGATGCTGCCGAAGAACCGCATAGAAATCTTCGGAATAGAGCAGACTGGACCCGGCAGCTTCCACCGGGGGCGGAGGATCGATCGTGATCACATCGTATTGCTGCGTTGTCCGTTCCAGAAAGCGTCGGCCGTCGTCGATTACTACGTGGGATAACGGAGAACTCAGAATCTGGGAAGCATCGCTGTGGAAATACGGAAACAAGCGGGGGACGCTGGGAACCAACTCCACCGCCGTGACCGGAATCCCCCAGGAACTCAAGGAGCGGAAGGTTGTCCCCATGCCAAAGCAAATCACCAGAGCATTTTGCGGAGGACGGTCGAGGAAAACCATTGGGAGATGCGCCATCATCTTGGCAATTGGAGTCAGCATCGTCATGCCGTAGCCATTGACCAGCAGAGCTTTCTGCATGCCGGTTCCATTTGCGATCACGGTGGCGGTCGAGTCCCGCAGAACCTTGCCGTGGACGTATTGCTTTTCATAGCTGTTGCTGCTCAGAAAGAGCAACAAGGCCGCCGGCAAAAGCAGAAAAGAGGCCGCGCGGGGAACGAAACCCGCCGTCGATTGGGACAGACGCATGAGGCTGACGCCAGCGATCAGCCAGGGCAGCGAGAGCAGTACCAGCGACAAGCGCTCGCTGATCCACGGCAGAAGCAAGAAGCCCGCCAGCAGCGGACCCAGGATGCAACCCAGAACATTCACGGCGTATGCCTTCCCTGCCTTGGCAGGATCGCCCCCCGCCCAGCGGTCCACCAGCATGGGCGTCAGATACCCGAGCAGTGCGGTGAAGGGCGCAATGCCCACCACCAGCCGTACAGAGGCATAGGGAGTAAAGTTTGGGCTGGCCGCCAGTAGCGGCAACAGTGAGAAAAGCGCCAGCAGCATCCAGGGCAAAGGACTTTCATTTGCCTGCCGGGATCCCCAACTGCGATAGACGCGGGATCCAACGAAAGTCCCGGTCAAGTAAACCGCCAGAATTGATGCGAAGGCATATACCATCGTTCCGATGAATGGCGTGAATTCGCGGACCCAGACGACTTCCATGCCCATGCTCGTGAGACCGGTGGCGAACAGCAGTGCGAGAAGAAATCTTCCGCCGGCTCCAGCCGGGGCCGGCGGAGTGGAGGGCTCCAGAACTCTTTCACGCACTTCTCTGGAAACCGCTCCAACTTCATCGCGTCGAACGTGCCTCGATACCATCAGGGCCAGAACCGCAATCAGCACGTTGCAGGCGGCGCCTGCGCGAAGTGTCGCATGAAATCCCAGCAACTCGATCAGAGCTAAGGGAAGGCCAGTTCCCACGACCGCGCCAGCCACGTTGGCCATGTACAAATAGCTGAACGACCGCGAAGATTCCCTGGGGAACATACGTCTGATCGCGAGCATGCCGACTGGAATGGTCGCTCCCATCAACGTGCACCAGGGAATCAATATGAGCGCGACCCAGCTGCCGGAGACCATGTAGTATTCCGTGGAAGAGGTTGAGCCCAGCCGCTCCAAAAGGCTGCGTCCCAGTCGAAGCTCATAGGGAACGAGGATTCCCGAGATACCGATTAGCAGCTCGATTGCCGCGTAGAGAAGGAGGGGCGAGAAGCCGATCTTTCCTTTTTCCTCCCGCCGGCGTATCCAAGCCCCGCTGGCCCACGACCCCAAGCCCAGTCCAGCCATGAAGACCGATAACACGATGGAAATCATGGCGCTGGTAACGCCGAATTGCGCCATCGACAAGCGCAACCAGACCAGTTCGTAGAGGACGCTGCAGAACCCTGAGATGAAGAAGAAGATGAAATACCAGAACACAGGCTTTCTTTCTTTAGTTAACTTCGAGCTTGGCTGATTTCAGCAGTGAATTGTCCCACACCGCTCTTTCGTCACAAAGTGACCATGGTGCGGACCATCGCTTTTGTGGAACGCATCATGGCCTCTGAGATGCCGATATCAAGAATCAAAGTCAAAACCAGCGGGCAGGAGTGCCCGCTCGACACGGGCTGGTTTACCGCAACAGGCCTTACTCGATCTGCAGCACAACCTTGCCGTAGTTCCTGCCCTCCCGCAGCAACTTGTAAGCTTCCGCGCCGCGGTCGACGGGCAGGACTTGGCCGACCACCGGGGTCAGCTTGCGTTGTGCTATCCATTCCGAGAGCTGCTTCCATGCGGGTTCCATGATCTCGCGCTTTTGGGAGAGATAGCTCAGCCATAAGCCCTGCAGGCTGGCGGACTTTGCATACAACGCCCGCACGTCGAGTTGCGGCGGCTTGCCGGTGGCGGTGCCGTATTGGATGACGCGTCCGAAGTCGCGCAGGCAGCGCAGGCTTTTCGCCGTGTGCTCACCGCCGAGCATTTCAAAGACGGCATCCACGCCTTCGCCTCGAGTGAGGTTCTTCACAATCTCTTCATAATCGTGCTGCTTGTAGTTGATGCCGTGCTGCAGACCGAGTTCTTTTACGCGCGCCAACTTTTCCTCCGACGAAGAAGTCCCGTACATTTCAACGCCAAGAATGTGGCCGATCTGCACCGCCGCCGTGCCTACGCCTCCGGCCACTGCGTGGATCAGGACGCGATGGTTGCGGCCTGGCGCGGGTGGTTGTGTCATGCCCGCCTGCCAGTAAGCGAGATACGCGGTGAAGTAGTTCACGGGGAAGGCTGCGGCTTGTTCGCCGGTCCAATGCTCGGGAACAGGCCAAAGCATGTGAGCGTAGGCGGCGACCTTCTCCGCGAAGGCTCCCCATTGAATGTAGCCCATCACACGCCGTCCGCTGCTCTCTTCCACGCCTGAGAACTCACGTCCCGCGATCAGTGGAGGTGGCGGTGTTCCGGGATAGCCGCCTTCCATGGTCATGACGTCGGCGAAATTCAGCCCTCCGGCGGCGACGCGGACCAGCGTTTGTCCTGCCTTCAACGCAGGTTCGGCCATGTCTTGGACGGCGAGTGCGTCCGGGCCAGACGCGGATGTGATCACCAAAGCTTTCATGCAGAGAAGTCTAGCAGGCCGGGCGATCCATATTGCAGTCTCGGGGACCCGCAGATCGCCTACTCTGCCGCGTGCGTTTCCTCGCCGACGGTTCGCCGTCGGGTATATACTCTTGCCGTGGTTTACTGAGGTCTCCCGGCCACGCCTCCACGGGCCGGGACGGGGCGTACATTCATCCCCCTAATTCATGCGCGCCCCGCATGCTGATTTGCCGATTCCCGCCCGGGGCGGCGAGGAAATGGCACCGGTACAGCGCGCCAGAGGTTGAGCCGTGCCGCATCCGGGGGAGGTTATATTGTGGATTTAATTCTGGTACGTCTTCTTTTTATTACCGTAGTTTCAGTTGCGTGCTATTTCATTGAGCCGTTCCGGCTCTCCCGGCCTCAGGATGCAGGAGT
Organism: uncultured Acidobacteriaceae bacterium; assembly: GCA_963771895.1. GTDB lineage: Bacteria > Acidobacteriota > Terriglobia > Terriglobales > Acidobacteriaceae > Sulfotelmatobacter. Next base: position 22,297 of record CAVYVQ010000049.1, read on the forward strand.
TGGTGCGCTGGTTGGGGCGGGTATTGTCCTGTTTGAGTGGAAGCTTAGGACGGTGAGCCTGAAGCGGCTGATCGGCGCGGCCATTGGAAGCCTCCTCGGCATCTGCGGAGCCTATCTGTTTTCCCTAGTCATTCGCAGCAGTGTGCCCAGCGGCAACAATCAGAGTTTTCTCCAAATCCTGGTCATGTTGCTGATGGCCTATGTGGGCCTGATCGTGGGTGCGAGCAAAGGCGACCTGCTGAACCTGGCTGCTCTGGGCGGTGTCTTTGGCGGCGAGAAGCAGGGCAAGAAGAGCTACAAGATTCTCGACACCAGCGTTATCATCGATGGCCGGATCGCCGACATTGCCGAAACCGGCTTCCTCGACGGAATCATCGTTACACCTCAGTTCGTGCTGCGCGAGCTGCAACTCGTGGCCGATTCCGCCGATTCTCTCAAGCGCAATCGCGGACGCCGCGGGCTCGACGTTCTGCAGCGCTTGCAGAAAATGGCCACGCTGCAGATCCAGATTGTGGAGGACGATTTCCCCGCCGTCCGCGAGGTCGATCTGAAGCTGATCGAGCTGGCCAAGGTCTACGAGGGCAAGATCATCACCAACGACTTCAACCTGAACAAAGTCGCTCAGTTGCAGGGCGTCGAGGTGCTCAACATCAACGAACTGGCCAATTCACTCAAGCCCATCGTGCTGCCGGGCGAGATTATGAAGGTATTCATCCTGAAGGAAGGTAAGGAATACAACCAGGGCGTCGCCTATCTCGATGACGGCACCATGGTGGTCGTGGACAACGCCCGGAAGATGATTGGCAAGACGATCGACGTCTCGGTCACGTCGGTGTTACAGACGACGGCGGGGAAGATGATCTTTGGCAAATGGGATGAACGCGCCTTCAGCCGGAGCACCGTGGCGGTTTCCCCCGCCGTGCCGGTAGTTACGGGCACAGCGGTGCCGCAGGCGGTGGTCCCGAGCGCGCTGGTGGAGACCAAGCCTCAACCTTAGTTACTGTGCGGATCGGGACCGTGCGAATCGGCGAGGGCACGACTTCAGTTCTGAGCCCTGAGCAAGCGAAGCGCGCCGAAGGGTGCCGTAAGCCCGAGAGTCGATTGTGGCTTTAGCCGCTGGGGTAGGCCGATCCCGCTCTGGATCGCATTTGGCTGGCGTGCTCTCCTGGAAATCATTCCACTGCATTTGAACTCCTACCTTGGCGCTCGTATACTTACAGCCCGCTATGAAGGTTGTAGTAATCATTCCGGCTGCCGGGTTTGGAACCCGGATGGCTCCGATGCCCGTGGGCGCCAAAGGCAAGCAGAAGAAGTCGCCGCCCTCCAAGCAGTTCACCGAACTGGGCGGCACGCCCATTCTTATCCATACGTTGCGCAAGTTTGCGGCTGTCGAGGCCGTCAGCGAGATCTGGATTGCGCTGCGGGAAAACGAGATTGCAGGGTTTCGGGCGCGGCTTGAGAGCGAAGCGAAAGACGTCCTCAAGAAAAAGGTCGAGTTGGTGGTCGGGGGCGAGCACCGCCAGCAATCGGTGGAGCACGCGCTGCAGGCGATTGCGGCCGCTGCGGATGATATCGTTCTGGTACACGATGCGGTGCGACCGCTGGTCACTCGGGAAATCATTCAGGAAGTGATTGAGGCGGCGAAGAAATATGGAGCGGCGATCGCCGGCTTGCCCGCCGTCGATACGGTAAAGCAAGTCGAGCGCACGGCTGAGGGCGCGCTGATCAAAGCGACGATTCCGCGCGCAGGCATCGTGATGGCGCAGACGCCGCAAGGCTTTCGCTACGGCGTGATCAAGAAGGCGTTCGATGAGGCGTCCGCGGACGGCTTCCTCGGCACCGACGAAGCTTCGCTGGTGGAACGCTCAGGCCACGAAGTGGCCGTCGTAATGGGCTCGCCGCGGAACATCAAGATCACCACGCCCGCCGATATGGAACTAGCGGAGTTCTACTTGAAGAGTGCAGATCGGCACTGACTCGGAATGCCAACGACCAACGACAAACGACCAACCACGCGCATCGGCTATGGTTTCGACTCGCACGAATTTCGCGAGGGGATTCCGCTCAAGATCGGCGGCATCGCGCTCGCTCACGACAAGGGGCTGGGCGGGCACTCGGATGGCGACTTGCTGCTGCACGCCATCACCGACGCGCTCCTCGGAGCCGTGGCTGCTCCCGATATCGGGGCGCTGTTTCCGCCGTTGGACCCGAAGTGGAAAGGTGCAGATTCAGCCGTTTTCCTGCGCGAGGCGCTGAAGCGCGTTCACGATGCGGGGTATGGCTTGGCAAACATCGATGCCAGCCTGATTCTGGCCGCGCCTAAGATTGGTCCGCACGCGGCGGCGATTCGCGCGCGGGTGGCGCAATTGCTTGGGATAAGCGCCGATTGCGTTGGGTTAAAGGCGAAGACTCCGGAAGGGCTGAATCTGGACAACACCGCAGTCGCGCACGCAGTGGTGCTGCTGGAGAAGTGGAGTGCGAAGCGGGCGCGGAAGAAGACCAAGCGGCGCTGAACTACTTGGGCCGTGCTTCCGCGGCTTTGATCTCTGCGGCTTTGATCAAAGCGCGGAAGATGGCGCGGGAGGGTTCGTCCTGGTCGACCGAGCGCTCAGGATGCCATTGCACCGCTAGCACGAAGTGGTTGGGAGCAGTGCCTTCCAGCGCTTCGATGATGCCGTCGTCGGGGCAGCGGGCGACGATGCGCAGGCCTTTGCCGACTCCCTCGGCTGATTGGTGATGCGAAGAGTTCACTGGGAGCACGAGTTCGCGCTCTTTCCCTTCTTTTCCGTTCACGATTCCGTTCAAGATTTCCGCCAGCTTCGAATCTCCGTCAATCTCGACTGCGTGCGCTACCGCGACTTTCTTTCCGGCTTCGTGGTTGACGCGCGTGCGCAACTCCTCCGGCAGAGAATCCGGGATGTGCTGGACCAGCGATCCGGCCCGGTAGACGTTGAGGCTCTGCAGGCCGTAGCAGATGCCGAGGACGGGCTTGTGCAGTTTGTAAGCGTCCCGCAGCAGGAGTGCGTCGACGGCATCGCGGCGGGGATCGACGGCGGCGGTATGCGGAGAGCGGGTTGCGTTGAACTTGGCGGGATCGACGTCGGCGTTGCTGCCGGGCAGGAGCACGCCGTCGCAGCGCTCCATGATTTTCAGGACTTCGAGCTTCATGGCTTCGTCCGTGGGCTGGTCGAGAGGGATGCGGACGGGTTCGCCTCCGGCTTGCTCAATGGCTCGTTCGTATTGAGGGATGGCGCGCTCGGCGTATTCGCGATCGATTGAATGCGGCATGGGGATGGCGATGCGGGGCGGCATGATTTTGACTCAGCTCATCCTTGCGATTGCGGCCAGGGTTTTTGACTGGCGGTAATAGCGGATTTCCATGGCCAGCGCCAGCGCAAAGATGATGCCGCCGGCGACCACGGCCGTTGGCAGGGCGATGAGGCGATATGCCACGGTCATGTTGGGATGGGTGTGACGCAAAGCCGAAATGATCACGGTGCCGACGATGCCTAGGAGCAGGCTTACGGCGAACGAGATGAGTGTGCCGATGAACGTGACCAGTAAGACGCGCACCGGAATCGCATACCAGCGGGGCGGGCGCGGGGTCGGCATGCTTCTAACTTAGCCCGGTAGTGTATAAAAGAGCAAGAATGTCGCAGGCAGCGCCAGCTATTACGCGGAGCCCCGCGGATGTGGTCCGGATGACGCCGGTTTCGCAGGCGGCTAACGGGGTGTGTTATGCCGTGGCGGGGGAGAACTCCGTCGGGTCGTTTGATCTGGAGCGGATGATCGCGGCGGTGCCCGCCAAGATTGCTTCGGCGCTCACGCGAAAGGCCTATTACTTTGTCCCGCTGACGGTTAGCCAGGGGGAAGAAATCCTGATTGCGGATCGCTATGATGTGGCGCTCAGCGACAATGCGGTTTGCCATCGCAACCTGAATCTGGGTGATTCGCAGTGCGTGTTTATCTCGACGCGGCTGACGGACGACAAGTTTTCGGTGGCGTTCGAGTTCTACATCAACGTGGGGCATGCGCTGGTGGAGTGCGCGGGAGTTTCACACGAATTCAGCGAGCTGGCCTGGAAGCAAGTCGAGGCTGGGACGCGGGGCGAGACTTCGATGGACGCCTGGGAAGCGCGGAAGCTGGCTACGGCCGGCGGTCCGGATGCGGAGCGCTTCAAGAACGAATACTTCGAGGCTACGTTTTCCGATACGATCTCGATTTATCTGCTGTCGCTGTACCTGGATGTGGATTATTACGACTTGCGGGAGCGGGACTATCCGCTGTTGGCGCCATCGGCGCTGGCTGAACGGCTGCGGAACGTTGCGGAGTTGTTCCCGGCGAATGCGGGATTTGAGTTTGCCGTGCTGTATAAGCGGCGGGGGTAGGGCTGCGCTACAGTTTCTGTTTCTAGTTTCTCGTTTCTTGAAAACCTGTTGTCACTCCGAAATCTTATGTGGTGCAGGAAGTTGGCGGGCTAGGGCGCCCGCCCTACACTGCTTACTTGTTCCCTATCACGAAATTTATCGTGCTGGACTGATTGGCGTTGACCTTGACTGGCTTTTCCCAAGTCTTCGGTTCGGTAAAGACCGGGCGCTGTACGCTCCGCTCGGTCAGAACATCGAAGGCCTGCTCCTTGCCGGCCAGACCCCAGCCTTCATGCCAGGCGACGATCTGGTAAGTGCCGGCGGGCACTCCGGTGAATTCAAAGCGGCCGCTCTCGTCGGTAACGGCGTAATAGGGATGCGGAACAACCATCATCTCGGCATTCATCCAGACGTGGCCGCCGTTGCAGCGAAGGTTGACCAGACCGGGGGTCGACATGGCACGCGAGGTGATCCGATTGGTGAAGGGGAATGGCAGGTTGTAGGTGGCTGCGCCATCCATATGGATGGTGTGCAGCGTGGCGTCGGAACTCTGCATCTGAAGCTCCGCGTTTTCGGGCACAAGAAGAATGTGGGGAATGTAGCGGCAATGGCGCTGGTCGAGGTGACGCTTCTGCTCGGGCAGGTCCATGGCTTTTCCGGCGGAGATGTTCTTGAGGTAGACGATGGTGTTGGCTACGCCACCCTCGGGTCCAACGATCAGGCGCTCAAGGGTGACGGATTTATTCCCATCCGGAGCGCAGATTTGGGGATCCTTGGTGACAGGGAAATCCAATTCCTTGGGCACCGGTCCGGACCATTTGATGGTTCCGGAGATGGTGCCACCGTCGGTGACGGGAATGACTTTATAACTGCTCTGGGCACCGGTGAAGGTTGCAGCCGCAAGGAGCGACATCAGCAAAGAATAACGAGTGATCATCGTCGACATAGAAAAGCCCCTGATAGCCCACCGCCCGTTGTTTGCGCTTGCGAAGTCGCGTGCAACGCGGGCTGAAATTTTGGATGAATCCCCTTGCTTTCCGCAGGCAACGGCTTACACCCAATATGTGGGATAGCGCTCACAGGTCCCGCTTAGGGGCGGGTAGCGCTCGTGTTTGCGGCCTTAACTGCTTCCAGTGGGAAGGACCGTTACCGGTTCGTTGATTGGAATCCAAACTTAGGGTGCGCTAATCGTGTGCGGGAGTCGAGATTACCAAGGTGGTGTATCGAGCGGTTAGAGGAGCTTGTTGAAGCAGCAAGAACCCGGCAGCAAGACATTATTGCCGGGGATCGCCGCCGGCGATGGCTTACAATCTTGCTGCCATGCCGGTGACCGCCCGAGCCTTCGCGAAGATTAATCTTGGGCTAAGCATTGGCGCGGCCCGCGAGGATGGGTTTCATGAGCTGCTGACGGTGTATCAGACGATTGGGTTGCATGACGTGATCCGGGTGAGCGTGGAGCGTGGAAGCGGGATTGAGATTCGGTGTGCCGACCCGAGAGTGCCGAAGGATGAATCGAACACCTGCTATCGGATTGTTGAGAAGGCTATGCAGGTGTTGCGCGCTAAGGGACGAGTCGTCATCGATCTTGAGAAGCGTTTGCCGGTGCAGGGCGGGCTGGGTGGGGCTTCTGCAAATGCTGTAGCTACTTTGCTGGGGTTTGAACGTGCGCTGAAGAAACGCTTGCCTGCTGTGGAGCGATTGCGGATTGCGGCGGAAGTGGGCTCGGATGTGCCGCTGTTTCTGGTGGGTGGGACAGTGCTGGGAGTGGGGCGCGGGGAGCAGGTGTATCCGCTGCAAGATTTGCCGGCGATGGAGTGCGTCGTTGTGACTCCCGAGGTGGGGATTTCGACTCCGAAGGCGTTTGCGGAGTGGGATCGGAAATTGACGATGGCGGGGTCATCCGATAGAATGGGTGAGCTTGGCCGAGGGCTGTCGGCGTGGCTGAGCGAGAGTTACTCCGGTGCTCCTCGTCAGATTCGACGTATTGTCAAACCCAAGAGGGGCCGGGCCGAGAATCCGCTTCTCGAGCTTGTCCGGGCCGGGATCAAGAACGACTTCGAACAGGTCGTCTTTCCTGAGTACCCCGAGCTGAGTGAAGGCAAGAGCGCGCTGGAGCGCGCAGGCGCGAAGTATGCGTCGATGTCGGGCTCCGGGTCGACGTTGTACGGGCTGTTCGCTTCGAAAGAGGCGGCGCGTGCGGCGGCGGCGAGGCTTCGGAAGCAGGGGTGGGCGGCTCAGGCGACGGTTACGCTGACGCGGCGAGAGTATTGGAAAAGGAACTTTGTCAGGTGAGAGGGTTGCCGAGGCGCTCGGCTTTGCCCCTTCGGCGGGCTCGGGGCAGCTTTGGCTTAGACGGCCGAGGTGGCCGTCGCGACATGGTCCAGGAAATTTTTGATTGTTGATTTTTGATTGTTGATTGACAATTAGAGTGTTGGTTGATCCCGGTTTCAATCAACAGTCAACAATCCAAAATCAACAATAGAGTTTACTGGGCCGTCGACTAATGGTAGGTCAAGTGCCTTTGGAGCACTTTGTCTAGGTTCGAATCCTAGCGGCCCAGCCAGAAAACAGTTCTCGGTTTTCAGTCCTCAGTGAGTGGGCTGAGGCCGGTGCTTGAGAACGGGGATTGAGAACTTCTTATGGCTACTTTGGTGACGCCGGCCGAAAAAGCAGAGAAGACGGAAAAGAACGTCCCACCCACGCCCGAAGAGAAGCTGGAACGCAAGCAGCGCGCACGGGTGGACGAGAAATTCAAGATTTTCAGCGGGACGGCGAACGAGCCGCTGGCGGACGAGGTTTGCCAGTTTCTCGGCATGCAGCGTGGGCAGGCGCAGGTGATACGCTTCGCCGACGGCGAGGCGTATGTACAGATTCAGGAGAACGTGCGGGGCTGCGATGTGTTCGTGATGCAGCCGACGTGCCGCGCGGCCCACAAGGAGGGCGGCAAGAGCACGAGCGTGGATGAGCATTTGATGGAATTGCTGCTGATGATTGACGCGCTGAAGCGCGCGTCGGCGCGGCGAATCACGGCGGTGATGCCTTATTTCGGGTACGCCCGGCAGGACCGCAAAGACAAGCCGCGTAGTCCGATTTCATCGAAGCTGGTGGCGGATTTGCTGACCACCGCTGGAGCGCACCGGGCGCTGATTGTGGATTTGCATACGCCACAGTTGCAGGGTTTTTTCAATATCCCGGTGGATCATCTGTTCGCTTCGCCGGTGCTGGTAGACCACTTCCGGAAGCTGAACCTGCCGAATCTGACGGTGGTTTCGCCGGACGCGGGCGGTGTGGAGCGGGCGCGGTTCTTTGCGAAGAAAGTTGACGCGGCGCTGGCCATTGTGGACAAGCGGCGCGTGGAAATGAACGTGGCGGAAGTGATGCACGTGATCGGCGACGTGAAGGGGCGGACCTGCCTGATCATCGACGATTTGATCGATACGGCGGGCACGCTGGTGAAAACCGCGGCGGCCTTGATAGAGAACGGCGCGACTGAGGTTTATGCCTGTTCTTCGCATGCCGTGTTGTCCTACCCGGCGGTGGAAAACATTGCGAAATCGGTGATTCGCGAAGTGGTCGTCACCAACACTATCCCGCTGACCGACGAGGCCAAGCGGGAGCCGAAAATCCGCGTGCTTTCGATCGCGGGTTTGATTGGACGGGCGATTCAGGCGAATCACGAGGAGACTTCGGTCAGCAAGTTATTTATCTAGCTGAGTGCGGAGATCGCAAGGGCGGCGTCAATGGCGCAGGCAAGAACCAAGATTCCTCGCTTGGCTCGGAATGACAAGAAGGCGCTCGGGATGACAAAGTTGAAAGAGATCATACAAAGAGATCATACATAGATAGGACCTCGAGACTATGGCGACCTTGGAACAAAACATTTTGGAAGCGCAGCCGCGGGTAGCTGGGACGAAGAACCATGCCCGGCGGGTGCGCCGCGAAGGCAAGATCCCGGCTGTGGTTTATGGTGCGAGCAAGGACGCTTTGCCGGTGAGCGTGGATCCGCGGCATGTGCTGCGCATTCTGCGCTCGGACAGCGGCCACAACACGATTTTCGATCTCGCGCTGGACGGCGGCGAGCGCACCAAGGCGATGATCGTGGACTGGCAGTATGAGCCGATCAAAGGCCATCTGCTGCACATCGACCTGAAGCGTATCGCCATGGACAAGGCGCTGCGGGTCAGCGTGCCCATCGTGCTGCAGGGCGTGGCGGAGGGTGTGAAGACGGAGGGCGGGATTCTCGAGCAGATGCTGCGCGAAGTGGAGATCGAGTGCCTGCCGGGCGATATTCCGAGCCATATCGATGTCGATATCAGCCATCTCACTTTCGGCATGGTGCTGCGGGTTTCGGATTTGCCGCACAATCCTAAGCTGAAGTTCCTCAGCGATGCGAACCAGCCTGTAGCCCACGTGACCTCAGTGAAGGAAGAAGTTGTGGTTACTCCGGAAGCGGTTGCGGCGGAGGCTGGAGCCGTACCGGCCGAGCCCGAAGTCATCAAGAAGGGCAAGGCGGAGACCGAGGAAGAGGGCGAGGCGGCTGCGGCCGAGAAGCCCGAGAAAGCCGAAAAGAAGGCCGAGAAGAAGGAGAAGAAATAACTCCGTGGTCGGGGTGCGCCTCGTTTCACTCGGCTGGACCCCTCGGCTGCGCTCGGGGCAGGCTCTCGAGGCGGCCGTCCCCACATGGGCAGAACGTCGGTTGGGATGGTGGCGTGAAACTGATCGTTGGTCTTGGCAATCCAGGCATCGAGTATCAGTTCACGCCGCATAACATGGGCTTTCTGGTAGTGGATCGTATCGCCGGCGAGCGCGGGGTTGAGATCAGGAACCGGCAGTGCCGGGCGCTGACCGCGCGAATACAGGTTGGGGACGAGCCGGTGCTGCTGGCCAAGCCGGAAACCTACATGAACTTGAGTGGGTTGTCGGTGCGGGAACTGGTGGCGGAATACGAAGTGAAGCCGGAATCGGACCTGATCGTGATTCAGGACGAACTGGATTTTCCGCTGGGGACGTTGCGGATTCACACGCAGCGAAGTTCAGCGGGGCATAACGGGATTGAGTCGATCATCGGAGCGCTGGGCAGGCAGGATTTTTTACGCATCCGGATCGGAGTGGCTCCGGAGCGCGAGGTGGAGGACGGCGAAGGATATTTGCTGGCGCCGTTTCGCAGGACTGACCTGGCGGTAGTGGAGGGGATGATCGACACCGCCGCAGAAGCGGTCAAGGTGATTTTGACGGAAGGTCCAGCGGCGGCGATGAACCGGTTTAACCGGAAAGAGCCGGAATAAGGAAGCGAGCCAGACGCGCGAGTATTGCGTCGCACAAAACGCGCATCGCGCGGCTCGCCCAGATTCCCTAGGCAAGCTCGGGACAGGCTCTTCGGCGGGCAAAGGCGCTCGCCTCAGGATGACAATTTGAGATGTGGCAAAGATTTGGAGATGGGCAATGAATCGTACTTATGAGCTGATGTTTATTGTCCGCCCGGATATGGCGGACGAAGATCTGGATAAGCTGATTTCCAACCTGGAGTCGACCGTGACTTCGGCGGCCGGTTCGATCAAGAGCATCGATCGCATGGGGAAACGGCGTCTGGCGTACATGGTGCGCAAGTTCCGCGAGGGCGTCTACATCCTCATGACGATTGAGGGTGCGGGCACGGTGGTGCACGAACTGGAGCGCCGTCTGCGGGTCACTGAGCCGGTGATTAAATTCCTCACTGTGCGCATCGATGAAGAGCAAAAGCGCCTGGACAAGATCAAGAAGCTGCGCGACGCGAAAAAGAAGGTGAGCGCGCAGCCGCCGGCGGTGACGGAAGAAGCGCCTGCGGCGCCGGCGGCGGAAACTCCAGCAACGGCTTAAGAAAGTGGCCAGTGGTCAGTGATCAGTGGCCAGTGTATAGAGCGAAATCGGTTTGACTGGCCACTGACCACTGGTCACTGGCCACTGATTAAGGAGCGTTATGACTGAGGAGACCAAAGCACCAGCGCCAGCGTCAACCGAGCGGCCATCGCGGCCTTTCGGGGAACGGTCGGGCGGAGGAGACCGTCCGCGATTTGGTGGCGGAGGCGGCGGTGGTGGGCGTTCCGGGCCGGGCGGTCCGCCGCGTGAAGGTGGACGCAAGTTTTTCCGGCGCAAGAAAGTTTGCAAGTTCTGCACGGAGAAAATTGCCGACATTAACTACAAGGATTACCGGCTGCTCGGGCAGTTCGTAGCCGAGAGCGGCAAGATCGTGCCGCGGCGTTTGACCGGAGTGTGCTCGCCGCATCAACACCGGCTGGCCGCGGCCATCAAGCAGGCGCGCAATATTGCTTTGCTGCCGTTTGCCGGGCGGGCATCGTAAGGGCCTGCAGAAGCCCTGTCATTCCGAGCGAAGCGGGGAATCTGGGTTTTTGCCGGTGGTGAGTGGAGCCAAGATCCCTCGGCTTCGCTCAGGATGACAAAGTAAAATTGGAATTTAGCGAAAATACCGGAGTAATACCATGGAAGTCATTCTTAAAGAAGACGTAAGCAAGCTGGGAGCGCGCGGCGACGTGGTGAAGGTTGCCGAAGGATATGGGCGCAATTTTCTTCTGCCGCGCAAGCTGGCCATCGAGGCCACCGCGGGGAACAAGGCCGTCATCGTGCAGATGAAGGCGGCCTCGGTGCGGCGCTCGGCCAAAGAGAAGTCGCAGGCCGAAGATCTGTCCAAGCAGTTTGAGGGGCTATCGGTTTCGTTCCAGAAGCGAGCTGGCGAGCACGATCATCTGTTCGGTTCGGTCACTTCCGGCGACATTGCCGACGCCGTGGTGAAGAAGGGAATTAATCTCGACCGGAAGCAGATCCAACTCCACGAGCCCCTGAAAACCCTGGGCGAATTCACCGTGCCGGTGAAGCTGCATAAGGATGTGACCGCGCATTTGAAGGTGGTTATTGAGAAGGAAGCGGTGGCGGAGTAGGGACTGCGTTCGTTAGGCCACCCGCAGGCACGCGAGCTTGATGAGATCTGCCTTTACTCTTTCCAGCGACATCCCCCGGCTCTTTGCGGCGGGATTCAGAGATCAGGCCGTCCCAGAAATCCTGGAAGTGGGTCCCGTGCTTTTTCAGGTCGATGAGAACTGGTACCTTTGCGGCCCTTGCCATCGGTTACGAATTGGACTCCGGTCATGGGTTTATTTTATACGCGCCATCTCGGTGAGAAGTCGGTGAGTAGATACGCGCCACGCCGATGAGGCATTTTTCCTACCAAAACAGCGTTCTTTCCGTCCGTCGGCTGCACTGTTTCCCGCTAAACCATTACGAAAGAATCACCTAGGCCGCACAAAAATCCCTGCCGGCCTATAATTTCTGCTCACGGTTCCACTGACTGTCCGTCTATTCCTTTGCCAGCCCGGGTACGGCATTGACACCGGGCGGTATGGGAAACGACAAACATGCCGGCCGATGTTTGGGCAATAACACTTGCGGTTGGTGAGCGAGCGCACTCGAGAACAAAGTCCGATCGAGTGGAGCGAGTCAGCGGTGGCAGCGTCCGTGAGAACATGCTTACTGCGAACCTTGTCACTGGGAACCGGGACCCCACGCGGGGCCGCATGGCTGGGCAAGAACGCCGCATCGACGATACGATCCTCATCCGCGAGGCGCAACGTGGCAGCCGCGCCGCCTTCGAGGAACTGGTGCGTCACTACGATCAGGCGGTGTTGCGGTTAGCGCTGCATCTCACCGGGACCGAGCACGACGCTCAGGACGTTTATCAGGACGCCTTCCTCAAGGCTTATAAGAACATCGGAAGCTTTCGGTTTGAGTGCTCTTTCTATACATGGATTTACCGCATCGTGACCAATCTTTGCCTGGATCACTTGCGCAAGAAGACAGTGCGCAAGGAAGATGCGCCGGTGGTGAAAGACGGCAACGGTGGCGAGTACGACCTGCTTGACCAGGTAGCAGACGGACGCGCGGGGGCGAATCCGGAGCGGGATTTGATGCGGCGGCAGTTGGGGGCGCGGATTTCAGGAGCGCTGGAGAAGTTGACGCCGCGCGAGCGAATGGTTTTCGAGTTGAGACATTACCACGGGTTGAAACTGCGGACCGTGGGAGAGATTTTGCATACGACGGAAGAGACCGCGAAGAACACTTTGTTTCGCGCTACGCAGAAGTTGCGCGGGCAGTTGGCGGATATGAGGTAGGCAAAGAGCCGGACTGCGTCCGGCGGACGGGCAAGAGTGCCCGTCCCCACACGAGTCGTGATGGCTCGACGGGGGTTGATTATGAAGTGCGAATGGGTACGAGAGAACACTACGCTGTGTGTTTATGGCGAACTGGCCGATGACGCTCGCCATGAACTGGAGCAGCACGTGGCGCGCTGCGCCGACTGCGCCGCCGAACTGAAGGCGGAGCAAGACTTGCACGCTCTGCTTTCGCAGGATCGGGCGGCGGAGCCGACGCCGAATTTGCTGGCCGCTTCGCGCATGAAGCTGCAGGAAGCGCTGGAGACGGCCGAGCAGGGCGGATTCTGGCGCCGGCTGACTTTCGATCCGGCGAACTGGCTGCGGCAAGTGCGCTTCTCGCCCGCGCTGGCGTCGGCGATTTTGATTCTCGGTTTCGCCGGTGGAGTGGGCACTTCGTACAGGGTATTTGCTCATCCGCCCCAGGGTCCGATCGTCGCGGCCCCCGCTCCCGCAGAGGCTTCGATTACCGGTATCCAGTCCATTACGCAGCAGCCGGGGAGCAATCAGATTGATATCAAGTACAACACGGTTTCCACGCTGGAGGCGCAGGGGTCAATGAATGACCAGCGCATCCAGCAGTTGCTGCTGTTTGCCGCGCGGAATAACTACAATTCGGGCGTACGCATGGATTCCGTGGATCTGCTGACCCGGAAGCCTGATGTTGCGCAGGTGCGCGATGCGCTGCTCTACGCGCTGCGCTACGACACGAATCCGGGAGTGCGTTTGAAGGCGCTCGACGGACTGGGCAGTTTTGTGAAGGATGATGTGCGGATCCGCGACGTGGTGTTGGAAGCACTGGTGAACGATGCGAACCCGGGCGTGCGCACCGAAGCGTTGCGGCTGATTGAGCCGGTGAAGGCCGATGGAAGCGTGCGCGGGGTGTTGATGACGCTGGCCGCCAAGGATCAAAGCCAGTACATCAAGTCGCAGGCGCGCACCATGCTGGCGCAGTTGCCCGAGATTGATTGAGACAGATGGAGTGGTGGTCAGTTCGATAAGGAAGCGAAGGCGCTTGTTTGGAATGACAGATAGAAACTGAGGTGGTTATTTTGAAGCGTTCGCCACAATTCGTCGGCCTCATTTGTATGCTGGCCTTACTTGCGCCGCTGGCCTTGGGGGAGGAAACACATGTGTCCCGTGAAGGCGGCGGTTGGGGCCGGGTAATCACGGGATCGCTGGCTGGAGTCAAGAACCTGAGAGTCAGAGTCGATGCGGGCTCGGTGACCGTGCATGGTGCGCAGCGCGCGGATATCGATTACTCCTTTCATATGCTCTCGGCGAAGTCCTCGGAGGAAGACGCGCGGCGCGAGTTCCAGGATTACAAGGTGAGCACGTACGTTAAGGGAGACACGGCGTGGGTGGTGGGAGAGTGGCGGGGTGTCCACACGATACGCATGGGTCCGGCGCGTATGACGATTGCCGTGGGTCCGGAGCGGAAGTGCTTTCCCGAGTTTGTGATTAACATTCCGCGCGACACCGAACTGGTAAAGATCGAGACGGGTGGCGGCGGAGTCGAAACGACGGGCGTCACCGGACGAGTGGAGATTGAGAGCGGCGGCGGCAAGCTGCGAGTGAATGACGTGGGCGGTTCGGTGAACGCAGAAACCGGGGGCGACTCGATCGACGTCGGAACCGTTGGCGGAGATCTGAAGCTGGAGACGGGGGGCGGCAACATTTCGATCGGGTCGGTGAAGGGGAAGATCCAGGCGGAGACCGGCGGAGGCAATGTGGTTGTGCTTTCCGGCGAACAGGGTGTGGTGATCGACGCGGGCGGTGGAAACGTGGACATCAAGCGTTGCGCGGGGAGAGTGAAGGCGTCGACGGGCGGGGGTAGTATCAACCTGGGGGACATCGGCGGTCCGGCGGACGTCGAGACCGCCGGTGGCAGCATTCACCTGACTTCCGCAAAAGGACGAGTGGGAGCGAATGCCGGCGCCGGGTCCATCGAACTCTATGGTGTTCCTTCGGCGCGGGTGGAGACCGGCGCGGGTGGCATTACGGTGAAGTTTATCAAAACCGCGGCGGAGCGCAGCGATTCTGTGCTTGAAACCTCCGCGGGAGATATTACGGTTTATATTGCGGCCGATGTTGCCGCTTCAGTGCGCGCCAGCGTGGACCTGGGCAATGGTCACCACATTACCTCCGACTTTCCCGACATTCATGTTGTGAGCGAAGGCGACCAATGGGGTCCGAGAACGCTCACTGCGGAGGGGAAGTTGAACGGAGGCGGCCCCGTGCTGAAGGTTCGGACAACGACGGGAGATATCTACTTCAAGCGCGTGAATTAGTAAGGAAGCGAGCCAAACGCGCCCTTCGTCGCTTGCGCTTTCTCAGGCTCCGTAGATTCGCGTGGCTCGCCCAGATGTTTTCAGCGGGCAAAAGGCGCCCGCTTCAGGATGACAAGAGATTGCGTTGACTCAACTTTCAGGAGGCTGGTCATGCGTAGACACATTCTGACAACGATCGTCATGCTGCCTTTGCTGCTCAACCCGGGGCAAGCCGCACAAAAATGGACGGTTGATTCCTCGCAGCCTTTCGGCATTCCCAGCGAAGATTGGGACGCGAATTCCTATCTGGGCGTGGACATCGTGAATATCACCACCGACCGGCTGGGCGCTTTGAAGCTGAAGGAAGAACAGGGCGTCGAAGTGACGATGGTCGACCAGGACGCTCCGGCGGGCAAGGCCGGCATCAAGGAGCACGACGTCATCTTGACCATGAACGGAACGGCCATCGAAAGCAAGACGCAGTTGCAGCGGATGATCCACGAAACGCCTCCGGGACGGGTGGTCACGCTAGGATTAAGCCGCGATGGACAGGCGATGACAATCAAGGTGCAACTGGCTGACCGGCGCAACGAATTTGCCTTGGTTGGTCCGAAGGACAAATACTTCAAAGAAAAGGATTTCCATGTTGAGATTCCGCCGATCCCCAATCTAGACTTCGATGTTCCAAACATTGGGGTCGTGTACGTGCACTCGTCGATGAGAAGCGGCGTGATGGTGGAGAATCTCACGCCGCAGCTCGGCGAGTTTTTCGGCGCGAAGAACGGGAATGGAGTGCTGGTGCGATCGGTGGAAAAGGGAAGCCGCGCGGAAAAGGCCGGCCTGCGCGCCGGAGATGTGATCACTCGCCTCGGCGACCAGCCGGTTCATGACACCAGCGACTTCACGCATGCTTTGCACTCCCAGAGCGCGGGTTCAGTGAGCGTGGGAGTGATCCGCGACAAGAAGGAGCAGACTCTTACGCTTACGCTGCCTGAGCGGAAGGACTCCGGAGAGTTGATCGAGGAGAGCCTAGAAGAGCCCGAGTTGGATGCGGAAAACCAGCTGGCATTGAGTGAGGTACGGAACGAGATTGCCAAGCTCCGGCCCCAGATGGAACTGGCGAAGGAGATGGCGAACGAAGAAAGCCGCAAGGCCTCGCAGGAAATGCGCAAGGCTCTGTGCGCCCAGCAGAAAGAGTTGAAAGAGCAAGCCCAGAAGATAAGGCACGAACTCGGGCCCAAGATTCAGGAAGAACTTGAGAAGAGCCGCGAGAAACTGCAACACGAGATGGAGGAGTTTCACCTGCAGATCCGTGGCGGCTCGTTCGATATCTAGAAAACAGTGGTCAGTGGCTAGTGGTCAGTATGCCAGCAATGATTACTGATTAGTGATTACTGGCCAACACTGCTATTGGCTAGTGATTTTTCGCGCGCCTGAACCGCGAGACAGACTCTGTTCCGCCCTGCCTGTTTGGCGGCGTAGAGGGCCGAATCCGCTGCTCTCACCAAATCGTCGCGGGTCGTGCCGTGATCAGGGAAGGCGGCGGCGCCAGCGCTAATGGTGACGGTGCGGGGCACCCCCGGAAACTGCCAGCTGGCGACCATCTTGCGCAACTTCTCCGCTACACTCAGTGCGTGCTGGGCATCGGTTTGAGTGAGCAAAATCCCGAACTCCTCGCCTCCGTAACGGCACACCACGTCAATCTTCCGCAATTGCTGGTGAAAGAGGGATGAAACCTGGCGCAGCACCTCGTCGCCCAGCACGTGTCCGAACTCGTCGTTGAGCCTCTTGAACTGATCGATGTCGGCCATGATGACGGCCATTCCGGTGCCGTAGCGGCGGGCGCGTTCAATCTCTTCCATGAAGCGCAATTCGAAAAAGCGCCGGTTGAAAATGCCGGTCAGGCCGTCAAGGTAAGCAAGCTGTTTTACTCGCTCGACATAGTGGGCGTTCTGGATAGCCGTGGCGCAGATGTCGGCGACCGATTCCAGCGACTGCAGATCGCCGTCGCGGAAGGCATCGGGCAGAGCGCTGTCGAGCGCTAGAATTCCCAGCGTGTGTCCGAATGAAACCAGGGGGATGCACATGCGCGACGCCGATTCAGCGAAGAACTTCGTGCTGGTGGGTCCGCTACGGAGATCGGTTTCCGTCACAGTGCTGTTGCTGGCCAGAATGCCGGCCCAGGGTTCAGCCGGAAAGCGGCCACCCTGCTGAATGCGGGGTGTGAGCGTTCCGTGATGGGCCCGCAGCACGAGGTCGTGATCTTCGCGTAAGAAGAGCGAGACGTGCGATACGCGGAACGCATCCTGAATCAACTGGCAGACTCTGCCCATCAGGTCTTCAAGGTCAAGCACCGCCGTAGTTTGCTGAGCAATGGCGTTGATCGCCTGGAGTTGGCGGGCGCGTTGCTGCTCCAGAGAGTAAAGGCGCGCGTTCTGCAGCGCAATCGACGCCTGGGTGGAAAAGAGCGTCAGCAGATCGATGGTCTCCGGATCGAAATGGTCCACGCGGTCGCTCTGACAATCGAGCACGCCGACCACTTCATCGCGACACATTAAGGGGATAGCGAGTTCAGAATGCGTGGACTTGGCGGAGCAGAAATAGCGCGGGTCCTGTGTGACGTCGGGAGCGTAAACAGGCTGCTTCTTGAGCGCTGCGGCTCCCGTGATCCCCTTGCCTGGAGACAAGCGAATCTTGTCTTGGCCTTCGTCCCAGCCGATCTGCGAGCGGACGTACAACTGCTGCGACTGCTGGTCGAGCAGCAGAATCGCCACGTTCCGCAAATGAAAATAGTCCCGCGCAATGCCTAGGATGCGCTGCAGCACCTCGTCCAAATCAAAGGTGGAGAGCACGGCCTGGCCCGCATCGTACAGGACCGCGATTTTATTCATAGCTCAGGAGGTATGGTAACGTGGCGAAGGCAGGTGGCCGAGGTTCCTAAAGTAACGTCGGGCCGGCGTCTTAAACGCGGTCGCTATTCTATTTCCACTTTCTTGCGGTGCGGATCAACCCATAGGCGACGACACAGAACCAGAAGTCTACGACCAGGCCTGCGTCGAGTTGGAATGGCCGGTGGCGCGGCAGTGGCAGGGACGGCGCGAGAAGAAAATAGACCACGTTGCCGAGGATGATGGCGCAGAGAGCTTGTAGCAGATTTATCAGCACCTAGGGTTTAGACACCGGGGTCATGGTGGACGGATAACCCAAGCGGGTCCTTGGCTTGAGAAAGATAGTGTCATTTTGCTACGGCGGGAAGGATTCCCAATTATCGGATTACCCGGCCTTAGTGATTTCTGAAATGCACAAACACGTATGTGAGCAGTCCCACAGTTGCCATGCCGAGGACAGAAACCGTCAGCGTCGGAATCCAGAACAGAAATACTCTTAAAATCCCATTTCCAAGTCGGCTGGCGAGAAAAAACAATGAAAAGAACAGAATCGAGAGCGCCCAGAAAAAAGGCGAAAAAGCGCTGTTCGTCAGTCCACCCGCAACGGCACCTAAGCCGGTTGCCTTCTGTTCACTAATTCCTTTAAAGATTGACCAAGGGCCTGGGACAGCCTCGGCCAGGAATATCGCGGATAACCCGCTCAGAATGCCCTTGACGTAGTCCATAACTGTAGCCTTCTTGGTCGAACAGCGAATTATATTCCCCTCTAGTTGCTGGAGTTCCAATATGCGGTTCGCAACGTCTCTATCTCGCCAGGCATGAACCGATCACGGCATCTATGAGCCCACTTGCTGCTAACATTCTTGAGAAGCTCTGCCATGCTTGAACTCACCACTCCCGTGCAGTACGTCAAAGGGATTGGTCCGCGGCTGGCGGAGATTCTTGCCACCAAGGGCATCGCCACGGTCGGCGATCTCCTCAATTATCTGCCTTTCCGCTATGAAGACCGGCTGAATCCGCGGGGAATTGCGGAATTGCGCGCTGGCGAAATGGCTACCGTGATCGGCGAAGTTCGCAACTCGGGTCTGTTTCGCACACGCAAAATGCCCATCTTCCAGCTTACCGTGGGGCAGGGACGATCCAAGCTGAAATGCCTCTGGTTCCACGGCGCCTACCTGCAGGACAAGTTCAAGCCCGGCCAGTTGATCGCGCTTTATGGCAAGGTGGAGCAAGATTCGCGCAGCGGGGAGTTGCAAATTGTGCAGCCGCAGTTTGAGATGCTGGGCGATGGCGGCGGAAACGGCGCGGAGGACAAGGCGGCCGCATCGCTCGAAGTGGGGCGCATCGTGCCCATCTACGAGTCGGCGGGGCAAGGGCGCGTGACGGCGCGGTGGTTTCGACGGGTCATCCGCACCGCTTTGGACGATCTGACTCCCGACCTTGCGGAAACAATCCCGGTCGCCGTGCGCGAGCGTCTGGCGCTGGTTTCGCCGCGCGAGGCGCTGTGGAAGGTTCACTGGCCCGAGGCTGGAGAGAGCTTGGAGGATTTACAGTCGTCGCGCACGCCTGCGCACATCCGATTGATCTTTGAAGAACTGTTCTTCACCGAACTGGGACTGGAACTCAAGCGCCGCCAGCAGAAAGCGCAAACCGGCATTGCTTTTCGTCTGGACGATCGGGTGCGGCAGGCCATCAAGAAGATTCTGCCTTTCCATCCTACGGCTGCGCAGAAGCGTGTGTTGAAAGAGATTGCCGATGACATGCAGAAGCCGCATCCGATGCGCCGGTTGCTGCAGGGAGATGTGGGCTCGGGGAAGACCATCATCGGCTTCCAGGCGGCGATCATCGCCATCGAAAACGGTTGCCAGGTGGCGCTGATGGCGCCCACGGAAATCCTCGCGCAGCAGCATTATTTTTCGGCGCGCAGGATTCTGGAGAATGCCGGATACCGCATCGTCCTGCTGACCGGTTCTCTCGAGGCTGACCGCAAGCGCGAAATCCGCCGCCATATCGCGCAGGGAAACGCGCAGCTTGTGATTGGCACTCATGCTCTGCTGGAAGAGAAAGTCGAGTTCGCGAAGCCAGGGCTGGTGATCGTCGACGAGCAGCACCGCTTCGGCGTTTTGCAGCGCCTGAAGTTGATGAAGAAGTCGGGCGAGGGCAGTGACGACCAGAATCCTGCCGAGCCTGACGTTCTGGTCATGACTGCTACGCCCATCCCGCGGACGCTGGCGCTTACGCTTTATGGCGATCTCGATCTTAGCGTGCTTGACGAATTGCCCCCGGGCCGCACGCCTATCGTCACACGAAGAATCACCGACGACCGCTCGCCCGAAGTGTGGGATTTTGTGCGCAAGCAGGTCGCGAAGGGACATCAGGTATATGTGGTCTATCCGGTCATCGCCGAAAATGAAGAGATCGAACTGAAGGCCGCGATCAAGATGTACCGCGAGTTGAGCGGGAAAGTTTTTGCCGATCTGAAGGTCGGCCTGCTGCACGGCCGCCTGGATTCTGAGTTGAAAGATCAGGTCATGCGCATGTTTCAGAAAGGCGAGTTGCAGATTCTGGTGGCAACCACGGTGATTGAAGTCGGAGTCGATGTGCCGAACGCAACCGTGATGGTGATCGAGCACGCGGAACGCTTTGGTCTGGCGCAGCTTCACCAGTTGCGCGGGCGCATTGGACGCGGAGCTGCGAAGTCCTACTGCGTATTGATGACTGGCGGCAAAGTGACGGAAGAGGGCGAACGCCGCCTCGACGCCATGGTGCGCACTAACGACGGCTTTCAGATCGCCGAACTTGATCTCGAATTGCGCGGGCCGGGAGAGTTCTTCGGCACGCGGCAGGCCGGAATGCCAAGCTTCCGCGTGGCCAACCTGATTCGCGACCGGCAGTTGCTGGAGCTGGCCAAGCGTGAAGCCGCAGCGGTGATGGAAGGCCCGAATTCCGAAGTCACGCAGGTGGAAATCAGCCGGTCCTTGGTCGCTCTGCGCACGCGCTGGCAGCATACTTACGGGCTGGTCGAGGTGGGCTGACGAAGACGGCTGAACTGATAGAATCGAAAAGATGGCCGGCACATCACAACTAATTCAGATCGAGCTGGGGCCGCAGCTTCGTGTGCCTAAGCCGGAGTGGCTGCGGGCCAAAGCTCCAGTCGGCGACAACTTTCACGAGCTGAAAAAGCTGGCGCGGGGATTGGGCCTGCACACGGTCTGCGAGTCGGCGCAATGCCCCAACATCGGCGAGTGCTGGAATCACAAGACCGCGACGTTCATGTTGTTGGGCGATATCTGCACCCGCCGCTGCGGATTCTGCGCCGTGCCGAAAGGCAGGCCGGAGCCAATCGACTGGGACGAACCGCGCCGGGTGGCTGAAGCGGTGGCGACGCTGGGCTTGAAACATGCCGTCGTGACCAGCGTGAATCGTGATGACGACAACGTCGGCGGCGCTAGAGTTTTCGCCGAGACCATTCGCGAGATTCGTGAGCTGATTCCGGATTGCCGCATCGAAGTGCTGATCCCTGATTTTCAAGGTCTGGAAGGGCCGTTGAAGATCGTGCTCGCGGCGCAGCCCGACGTTCTTAATCACAACACCGAAACCGTGCCGCGTCTTTATCGCGCAGTGCGCTCCGGTGCCCGCTACGAGCGCACCCTCAGCTTGCTGGAGAACGCCAAGAAATTTTCTCCCGGCATCGTGACGAAGAGTGGCGTAATGGTGGGTCTGGGCGAGTCCACGGACGAACTGATTGAAGTGTTCCGCGATCTCGGCGGCCGCGGCGTTGACATTCTTACCGTAGGACAATATCTTCGTCCCTCGCGCGACCACCTGCCGATCGCCCGTTTCTACACTCCTGAGGAATTCCGCGATCTGAGGACGGAAGCGCTCCGCTTCGGATTCCGCCACGTCGAGTCTGGTCCGATGGTGCGCTCCAGCTATCACGCGCACGAGCAGGCCGAATCCACCTCCGCGCCGCGGGTTGTGTCATAGACGCGGCGATGCTGAGCGCGCTCCTGGTGCTGCTGGGCTTCTTCGCCGGATTGCTGGGAGCGTTAACCGGCATCGGCGGAGGAGTTCTGCTTTCGCCCATACTCGCTTTGCATTTTGGAATTCCCATCCGGCAGGCAATTGGTACCAGCCTTGTGGCCGTGATCACCACCTCGGCGGCGAGTTCTTCCGTGCACCTTCAACGCCACACCACCGACATTCGTCTGGGCATGACGCTGGAACTGGCAACATCTTTTGGCGCGGCCGTTACCGCTATATCTGGTCGGTTATTTCAATCGCAACGTGCTTGAGGGCCTGTTCGCCGGTTTCCTGTTGTACAGTTCCGTGACCATTTTGTTGCGCGGCGGCAAAGTGAAGGATGAGGAAGCGCCGCCGGCCAACGGCGACGGTAAAACCGTAATTCCACCCTACGAGCCGCAGCGCTATCCACTCGGACTGGCCGCGTCTCTGATCGCGGGCGGACTCTCCGGCCTGCTCGGCATTGGCGGCGGCCCCATCAAAGTTCCGGTGATGTTCATCTTCATGAACGTTCCGTTGATAGTGGCTACGGCCACGTCGAATTTCATGATCGGAGTGACGGCGGCGGCCAGCGCCATTGTTTATTACCGCCGCGGCGACATCCTGGTGGAGATCGCTGCGCCGCTGGCGGTTGGTGTATTCGTGGGATCTCTGCTGGGCGCGCGCCTGGCGCCGCGCATTCAAACGAAATATGTCGTCTATCTCTTAGTCGCGATCATGCTGTATCTCGCTGGTCACTTGTTCGCGCATCTCTTCACCGGAGGCGCGACATGAGCCAGTTGCGCGAACCCGCCTTCGACCGTGTGGTTGCCCTGGTGCTGCGCGTGGGCGCATTCGGCTGCTTCTTCATCATGCTCGCAGGATTGCTGGCTGGATTTCTCTTTCCCGGCCGCGCTTCGCAGCAGATCGAACGCGCGGGCGTGCTTCTGATGTTGGCCACGCCGGTCGTGCGGGTCTTGGTTGCGGGCCTTCTTTTTCTGCGCGAAAAGGATTGGAGGTACGGGGCAATCTCGTTTGGAGTGCTCACAATCCTGCTGCTGGGTGCGGTTTTCGGTATTGGAGAGCACTGAGGGAATTGAGTAATTTAGTAATTTAAAAAACAACTGCGGACCGAAGACGTTTTCAAATTACTAAATTACACAATTCCTCTAGAAAATGTGCAGCTTGATGCTGAGATACTTCTTCGGATTCTCCCGGATCGCCTTTATCAAACCCTGGGTTTCTTCCAGCATGTGATTGGCGTTGTTGTAGAGGGTCTCGTCCTTGAAGAGCTTTCCCGCCGAGCCCTTGCCGGCCTCGAGGTCGCTGGTCAGTGCCGCGAGCTTGGTCATGGTGGTGTCAATCTTCTTTGCCAGTTCTTCGTCCTTGAGCAACCTTCCCGCGGTTCCCTTGCCTGCTTGCAGGTCGTCGCTCACCTTTTTTAAGTTAGCGACGGTGTCGTTGGCATTGTTGTAAAGAGTCGGGTCTTTCAAGAATTTTCCGGCCGTGCCCTTGCCCGCTTGCAGGTCTTCAATCACGCCGTTCATCTTGTCGAGGGTGGCTACGAACTTGTCATAGGCATCACTCTTATTGATTAACTGGCCCAAGCTGCCTTGTCCCTTGGCAATTTCGTCGACAACCTGTTTTAGTTCCGAAACCGTTTGCGAAAGGCGGTCATACAGCGTGGGATCGTAAATCAACTTGCCAAGGGACCCCTTGCCACTTTCCGCGAAGGCGAGAATTCGGTCGGCGCGCTTGAGCAGCGCGTCCATGTTCTGCAGCGTGCTCTGGCTGGAGCGCACCACCTCGTTGAAGTCGGGATGGATGCTGGTGGGAAGGGTGTCGCCATCCTGCGCCGGCGGGCCGACAGCCTGCGAGCTGTCCATATCCATGAAGGTTTCGCCCAACACGCCAGCGGTCTCCAGGGAGGTCTTGGTATCGCGGCGCAGGTTGAAGCTGTACTTCATACTGACCTTCATGATCACTTCGACGGGAGTGAGCTGCTTGTCTTTGTCGGGGACAACGACAATTTTCATGACGTTGCCAATATCCACGCCGCTGAGCCGCACCGGCGCGCCCGGCCGCAATCCTTCAGCGTTGTCGAAGTATGAAACCAGCGTGATGCGCTTCGAGAACAAGCCTCCGGTTTGGTTCATCAGAAACAAAAGCAAAGCCAACACCAGGCTGGCAATAATCACCGTGACGCCAACGCGAAGTTGCGACCACTTGAGTTGCTTCTGGCTCGGCAAATGATTTCCTCAGACTGCAATCTGCGCCGTTCACGACGACGCACGGAACAGCCCCACGCCCCTGCAGATCCTCCGCTGCATCATAACAAAACCTGAGCGCGTTGTGGCCGAAGGGTTGGCAGCAGCGATAAGGCGAGCAGGTAGGCCGCAACTCCGCAGGCCAGGGTCACGTTCAGGCCAAATTGAATCGCGATCACCATGGCCAGCACCGAGCCGAGCACGCTGGCGGCGGCATTCATCGCCCAGGCCCACTCCACGGCATTGTCTTTGTTCTTGCCAGTCGCTCCGCCGGGGACATCGACGACCGAGCCCGTAGCCAGCGCGCGCAAGCCCGTCGGGAACGGCATTCCCATCACGAAGCCGAGCGGAGCTAACAGCAGGCCGCTCACCACCATTCGGTAGTACAGTCCCAATCCCACCCAGGCCTCCAGCCAATTGGGCAGGAAAAACACGTCCACCAGAAGTGCCGCGATCACAAGGGCGATCGGCATCCAAGCCAGTTCCGTGAGAGGAAGCCAGCGGCGCGAACACAGGCTTCCAGCACCGCTCGACAACATGAGCAAGAAGATGACCACGGTCAGCGCGTAGGTCGGATGTCCTAGAAAAAGCACGAAGCGCTGGATAAAGGCGATCTCGGCCAGGATATAGCCAAGGCCGACCGCGACAAAATAAAGCAGCGGAAGCGGCGAGTGCCGGCCTCCCTGCAAGGCAAGCGGCAGAATCAGAAAGGCGAGCACGGCTACCAGAGAAATGACCAGCACCAGAATCAGAACCAGCACTCCCAGGTTCACCTTCCAGTCAATTCCAGTCCGTCGCAGCCCCTCCTCGCCGAAGATTTGTCCGGGTTTGAGCGTAAAAAAGAAAAATGGCGCGTTATCGCTGACCGGAGCCACGTTATAGGAATAACTCTGGGCGAACTGGTAAGGATCATTGCTCGCAATCAGATCCGCAAACGGATTCCTGGCAGGACTCGAAGGCAGGTAGAGCGGAGCGAGTTCGGCATATTGTTTGAAATGAGCCTGCACTGCGGATTCCTCCCCGAGAGTAAAAGCAGTTTTCTTCGCCAGCACTACTACGGGGATCCCATCTTCATTCAGCGGCCCTTGCGAGGCCACGATGAAGTTGCGCGCCGGCTCCGCCACGCCAAGACCGTGCAAGGCTTGCATCGCGACCGAAACCACGCGCAACGCCTCCCGCGGGCGGCGGAATTCCCAGCGGGTGATGGCGATTATGCCGTCGGGCTTGAGATGTTCGAAATATTCCCGGAAGGCTTCCACGGTATACAGATTGTTTTCGCTCAGCGCAAAAGCGCCCGCCGCGGTCGAGGCCCAGGTATCCACCAGCGTCATCTGAACCACATCGAACTGCTGCGGCGTGGAGCGCAGGTAGGAGCGGCCGTCGGTCACGTGAATGTGAACTTCAGGACGCTCGTAAAGATGCTGGGAGTAGTCGGCATAACGCCCGCGCATGATGGTGTCGGCAATGATGGGGTTGATTTCAATTCCGGTCACGCTGGGGCTGCCGTTCGCCACCGCGCGCAACACGTCCACACCGCCGCCCGGCCCGATAATCGCGAACTCCCCGTGCGGACGCAGAACGTTGGCCAGCGCCGGCGGAGCTGACATGAGAGCGCGCTCCCAGCCTGTATCGTGCCAGTGCGCCAGGTCGCAATTCATGATGTAAGTGGAAGCATCGGCGTCGATGACAATGGTCTTGCCCCGACCCTGGCGATCCACTTCCACGCGCGACAACGCGTTCCAGCGGGCAAATTCCACCCAGCCCCGATCGCGAAACATCCCTTTGGCATAGATCACATCGATCAGCCGGTTGGAATGGTTCGCGGCAATCAGTACGACGAATACAGCCACCAGCGCGCCGGCCAGCCTGCGCGCGCTTGAGGAGGGCCCCCAGATCACGGCGGCCCCAGCCATCGCGATAGCCGAAGCCAGAATCGTATTCGGTCCTCCCAGCCAGTTCAGCAGCGGAACCACCGCCAGGCACGCGAGCGCTCCGCCGCTTAAATCCGCCGCGTAGAGCCGTGGAACGCGCCAGGTCTCTCGCGCGAAAACCACCGAGAACAGCAATCCCGTCAGGAAGAAAGGCACGGCTGCGGCCAGATAGAGGGTGCTGAGATTCAGAAAATTCTTCCATGACACTTCGAGTGCGACCGGCACATTCAGGACGATTTCCAATACCACCCACACCACCACCGAGTTGACCCTGCACAGGCGCGCCGCCAGGGCGCGTGTAGCGGTCCTGGCGAGACCTTTCTTCAGCAGGTAGGCGAACACTCCGCCGGCGCCCAGTCCGAGCAGCGCGATCGAAATCGCGAGAAACGCGAAGTGATAGAAGAGCACTACGGAGAACAATCGAGTCAGCGACAGTTCCAGCAACAATGCGGCAAAGCTGGTGAGCCCCAAACCTGCGAGCAGCGTGTGTTCGGGAATTTCAGTGGACGAAGAAACCGTCGTGGCATCCTGAATGATTGCGGCCATGATGAATTGGGATTCGCCAGTCTAGCAGAAGGCCAACTGGAATGCGGTATCCACAACGAACTGTCATCCCGAGCGAAGCGAGGGACCTTGGTGTTGGCCCGCAGCGGCGACAAGGGCGGCGCAGGCAGAAACCATGGCCTCTCGCTTCGCTCGGGTTGACAAGCGTGTTCTGGTACACACCTTACTCGAAAACGTCCTAGTTCTCGAGAATGACTTGCGCGATGGCCTGCTCGGAGGTGTGCGAGAGCGAGAGTGCAGCATTCTTCACGCCCAGCCGGGCGGCAATCTCGCCGGCTTTTCCATGAAAGGCGATGCTCGGGCGTCCGCCCGGCATACGGACAACTTCGCAATCCCGCCAGCGCACTCCGTGGCTCCAGCCTGTGCCCAGAGCCTTCATCGCCGCCTCTTTGGCGGCGAAGCGCGCGGCATAGCGCTCCACCCGGTTGGCCTTAGAGTCGCAATAGCGGATTTCACCCGCCGTATAGATTCGCCGCAGAAAGCGATCGCCAAAGCGCGCAATCGATTGCCGGATGCGCGGTACTTCGGCGATGTCAATGCCTGTGCCGACGATCATAAGTTTCGACACCCTACAGGAGCCGGTCGCCACGGTAAATCAGCTCGCCGTCCACTGAACGCGCTTCGGCGGTTAGCGTATGAGTTTTTACGGGGCCGGTCCCGTCAATGTGCATCACTTCATGCCCGTGCGCCAGCAGCCAGTCTGAAATCAGCACGCGATGGCAGCGGAAGTATACGCGCTCGGCACACATATAGGCGGTGCGCGAGCCTTCGGCTATTGCAACCAGTTCGGCGATCGCTTTCTCGAACTCCGGCGTCAGCATGTAGTCGGCATAATTCCGGAAGCTCGCATTTCGAAGTGCAATGTGTGGGGATTCGTCGCGAATCTTCTTGCGATAGCCGCCCAAGGCCTTCATCCAGATATAGCGGATTGAGGCCGCAGGCAAACTCCTTTCCAGGGATTCGCGATTGAATTGCGGCAGCCGCCGCGACATGGGGAAGGCGCGGATATCCACGAGAGTTTGAATCTGGTGAGCGTGGAGCGTCTCGATCAAGTCGTCGAGCGAACGGGTCGAATGTCCGACAGTGTAGAGGAGGGCCAACACTGGTTCGATGCGAGAAATTACGCCACGATGCGATTGA
The DNA here is from genome assembly GCA_963771895.1 of uncultured Acidobacteriaceae bacterium. Taxonomy (GTDB): domain Bacteria; phylum Acidobacteriota; class Terriglobia; order Terriglobales; family Acidobacteriaceae; genus Sulfotelmatobacter. The sequence continues at coordinate 49,924 of CAVYVQ010000049.1, forward strand.
GAGCGGCGGCTACGGCAGTATCCTGTTCCGGAAACACCGTACGCAAATCGAGCAACACACGGCCTTCCTCAACTCTTGCAATGATAGGAGGGTCTGAGCTACGCAGGTGCGCGGCTAGTTCGTCAGCACTAAGGCCTTCGCAAGTGAGTGCCAGCAGCCGCGTGGGAAGACTCGAAGACGGCGCGGCGCCGCCGCCGAGGATGGATTCACCGTCCACGATCTCGATTCTCAACTTCGGCGCTGCGACTCGCGCTGCCAGCGCCTCTGCCCGCTTGCCGATTGCTTCCTTGGTGAAGCGCATCATGCGCAGCGTGGGAATGGCATCGTGATCGCGCCGGACATACGCCAAGAGGGTAGCTTCCAGCGCAGCGTAGATCAGCTTATCCACGCGCAACGCACGGAAGAGCGAGTTCGATCGCATGCGAGCAATCAATTCTGAACCGCCGCTGATCAATCCAGCCTGCGGTCCCCCGAGCAACTTGTCGCCGCTATAAGTGACGATATCGACGCCACCTCGCAGGCTATCGAGCACGCCCGGTTCACCGCCGATGCCGACCGAGCGCAGGTCAAAAAGCGCCCCGCTGCCCAGGTCTTCCATCAGCGGAATGCCGCGCCTCCGCGCGAGCGCGACCAACTCATCCGTGGAAGCCTGCTGGGTGAAACCCGTGATCTCGAAGTTCGAGCGGTGCACGCGCAGCAAAAGCCGGGTTCGTTCGGTGATGGCCTGTTCGTAGTCGGCGGTGCGGGTGCGGTTTGTCGTCCCCACCTCGCGCAGGATTGCACCCGACTTGGCCATCACGTCTGGAATGCGGAACGAGCCGCCGATCTCCACCAGTTCGCCCCGCGAGACGATGACTTCCCCGCCTTCAGCCAGAGTGTTCAGCGCGAGCAAAACCGCCGCGGCGTTGTTATTGACGACGATGGTGGAGACAGCTCGTGTGGAGACAGCCGCCTCGGCTGTCCCGCCGGCGCGCAGCGCGGTGGCCTCCGTCACAGATTCTGCGCCAGGCATGTCGTTACTCAACAGCTTGCGAAACAGGCGGTCCACGTGCACGTCCCGCTTACCACGCTCTCCCGCTCCTAGGTCGAACTCCAGATTGGAATAATTCGCGGCAGTCTCGCGGATGTGCTCGATCGCCGCATCGCCCAGCGGCGCGCGGCCAAGGTTGGTGTGCAGGATCACCCCGGTGGCGTTGACCACGGACCGTAGAGAGTAACCCATCGCCTGGCGAAGCTGGTTTTCCACCGCGTCCGCCAGACCCGAGAGCGCAAGCTCCAGCGCATCCTCGTCAAGCAATCCTGATGTGATTTCCTGCCGCAGCCGGGCCAGCACGACGCGCACGGCGTCCACGGCGGAATCGCGGCCATAGCTCGCCGCTAGCGAGCCGACCGCGGATAGACCCATCGCTTCATTCACCGAAGGAAGCTTGCGGAAAAGCTCCGATAGTGCTGCGTTTTTCACGGGGAGATTATCCCACGAAGCGAACGAACTAAGCACGGCTGATTCACGCGGTCACCGGCTACAGCGTGTGCAGGTAGGCCAGCAGATCCTGCATGTCTTGCGCGCTCAGGGTCTGGCTGTAGCCCGGCATTTCGTGGCGGCCATAGCGGATGATCTCGCTGACGCGGTCGTCATTCGCCGGCAGCCCGCTCAGCGGAAGATACGGATGCTGAAATATGCCTTTCAATCCTGGACCCTTTCTTCCTTTGGTGGAATAAGGCCGGTGACAGCGGTCGCAGTAGTTGTCGTAAAGCTTGCGTCCGGCGGCTTGCTGAGGGTTGAGGCCGAGTTCGGCGTCTGATTTGCGGCGCTCTACATCGCAACCCGCAAGGGCGGCGAGCGCAATGCATGCGGCAAGACTCACGCTAATCCAACACTGAGAGTCTGTGGTGGGCTTCAGGTGACGCCGGCGCCCGATCACTTCGATCACTCGCATATTTGATCTATCACTCCGCTTTATTCTGCGCCCAGTTTCCCACAGCCGCCGCCATTCCACTCGACTTACAATGATAGAGGAAATTTCCAAAGCCATGCCAGTCGCGGTGAAGCGGGTCTACGAATCGGTGTCGCGCTCCGACGGAGCGCGCGTTCTGGTCGACCGTCTGTGGCCGCGCGGCCTGCGAAAAACTGAGATCGCCCTGCACGGGTGGCTGCGCGATCTTGCTCCCTCCGACACATTGCGAAAGTGGTTTCACGCCCAGCCGGAGCGCTGGGCGCTCTTTCGCAAGCGCTACCTGAAAGAACTGACCCATCCGGAAGCCGAAAAAGATTTACAGAAGTTGTACACCCTGGCCCACAAAAGGAAACGTCTTACGCTCCTGTATGCCTCGAAGAATGAGAAGCACAATAACGCCGTCGTGCTGAAAGACCTGCTCGACGGGATGCGCAAACCGCCAACCGGGACGGGTCCCGGCGCCCTTCGGAGCATGCGCACGCGGGATGCCGCGGTCCGCCGCCGGTAGCGGAACTGATCGCGGACCACTCAGCGTTCTCCTTTCATTTAGAATCATGCCCGCATGAGAGCGGTCTTTCAGTGGAGTCTCGGCGCACGCACCCTGGATCTGGGCAAGCGCACGCTGATCATGGGCATCGTCAACGTGACGCCCGACTCTTTTTCTGACGGTGGCCTGTACCTCGATTCCGAAAAAGCGATCGACCACACGCTCAAGTTGCTCGACGAAGGCGCGGACATTATTGATGTTGGGGGAGAATCTACGCGCCCGGGCGCCCACGTTGCCGTAAGCACGGAAGAAGAACTGCGGCGCGTGTTGCCCGTGATCACGGCACTTAGGAAATTGCGCCCAGATGTTGTGATTTCCATAGACACGTACAAAGCCGGCGTGGCGCGCGCTGCCACCGCGGCAGGGGCCGAGATCGTCAACGACGTCAGCGCGCTGCGCTGGGATCCGCAGATGGCGAAGACGGTTGCCGCAATAAAGTGCGGAGCCATTCTGATGCACATGCGTGGCCGTCCCGAAGAATGGCGCACCTTGCCGCCACCCGGCGATATCGCTTTCTTGGTCAAGCGCGAACTCCGGGATTGGGTGGAAGCGGCCGTGCTTGCGGGCGTCCGCCGGGAAAGAATCGCGCTCGATCCCGGCTTTGGCTTCGGAAAAAACTTCGAGCAGAACTATCCGCTGCTGGCTCGATTTCAGGAACTGCAATCGCTGGGTTTTCCTTTGGTGGCCGGAACGTCGAGAAAATCGTTCCTCGGCCGCACCTTGGCGGAAGATGGAAAAGACGCCGCCGCTGCGGACCGGCTCTACGGGAATCTCGCCGCGCACACCGCCCTGATTCTCAAGGGTGCGCACATCCTGCGAACACACGATGTAAAAGCGGCCGTCGAAGCAGCGAAGGTCGCGGACGCAATTCTCGAAGCTCGCTGATTCCGAAGATAAGTGCTAAGTACGCCGCAGCGGAGTAATCGCCATCCTTCAATGATCCTCAGCCAGCGTGACCTAGGTAACGCAACTGCATTTGCATTCCCATCAATTTGACCGCGATTCCTGTACGATCGGGACAATCAACGAGAACAGAGCTTTCTCTATGTCCTCCTCCGCTAATCGTCCACCGAACGTCGCTCCTGCCGGTGCCACTACTCCTGTTGCACGGGCCTCAACTGCTGCTGCTCCTGCCGCCGCGCCCATCTCTACTCCTGAACTTCTGGCGTCAATGCTAAGAATTTCGGCGAAGGTAAGCGACCTCTTTTTTTCGCCGGGGAAGCCGCCGCTGGTGGAAATCAACGGAAAGCTGGCCCCCGCCGGAGCGGCACGTCCACTTACCAGTGAAGATACGCGGCGCATTGCGGCCGATTTGATGGGCAACAACCAGATTGCAACCGATAACTTGAAGCGGCTCGGCTCCTGCGATGTGTCCTACAGTCTGCCCGGCGCAAGCCGTTTTCGAGTGAATGTCTTCATGCAGCGCGGCACCTGCGCCATCGTGATGCGCGTAATTCCCGGCAAGGCCCCGGACTTCGAATCGCTGAACTTGCCTTCCGAGTTGGGGAAGATTTCCGAGTTGCGCAATGGGATTGTTCTGGTGACCGGACCGACCGGCTCCGGCAAGTCGTCTACCCTGGCCGCTATCATCGACAAGATTAATCGGGAGCAGTTCTATCATGTGCTCACCATTGAGGATCCCATCGAGTTCCTGCATCCTCACAAGAACTGCATCGTCCATCAACGCGAATTGCACGCCGATACACCCAGCTTTGCGCTTGCCTTGAGAGCGGCGCTGCGCCAGGCTCCGAAGGTGATTCTTGTGGGGGAGATGCGCGACCGTGAAACCATCGAGATCGCCATGGAGGCGGCGGAAACGGGTCACCTGGTGCTCTCCACGCTGCATACCATCGACGCGTCGAAGACGGTGGAGAGAATCGCGGGAGTCTTCCCCATGGCGGAACAGCACACGGTGCGAAACCGCCTGGGGAAAAGTTTTCGCTACATCGTTTCGCAGAGACTCATCCCTCGCAAGGATGGAAATGGACGCGTGGCTGCCATTGAGATATTGAAATCCACTCTGCGCACCCGCGAGTACGTCGAAAAAGGCGAGGCGGAAGGCAAGACCTTGCTGGATTGTATGCGCGTCGGCCGCGAGGATGGCATGCAGCACTTCGACGGAGAGATCGATAGGATGATCCGCGAAGGAGTTCTCGATATGGACACCGGACTGGCTTACGCCACCAATCCCGGTAACCTTCAGTTGGAGCTAGCTGATCTGGCGCGGGAACTGGCTGATCCTTTGCTGGAAACGAGTGCCACCTAGAATAGTGTTCGCTCGGCGATCCTAAAACGCCTTCCCCGAATCCAGCAGAATCGTTACCGGCCCCTCGTTCACCAGTTCCACCTGCATCATTTCCCGAAAGCGCCCGGTCTCGCAGCGCAGTCCCGCCGCGCGTATCTGCTTCACGAAGAACTCGTAGAGCTGGAGCGCTTTCTCGGGAGGCGCCGCAGCCTCGAACGAAGGCCGCTTGCCGCGCCTCACGTCCCCGTACAGCGCGAACTGAGAAACCGCCAGCACGCTGCCGCCTACATCCTGCACGCTACGGTTCATCTTTCCTTGGGCATCTTCCAAAACTCGTAAGCCACAGATTTTCTCAGCCAGATAAATTGCATCGGCCTCGGTATCGTCGCGGCCTACGCCCAGCAAAACCAGCAGGCCCAGGGTGATCTGGCTCGTGATTTCTCCGTTCACCGTGACTTGAGCGCGGCTTACCCGCTGCACGACTGCACGCATGTGGTTTGACCGCTACGAGCGACCAAGTTTAGGATGCTGAAGGTATACCACAGGAGCTGGTCACAGAATTTCCCGCTTCCTTTACAGCCTTTCAGCGGGGACATTACACTACATGTTCGCTCTATGAGGAGTCTTTCCGGTTGGGGGTACCAGCTATGCCGTCCGTAATAGAAACCGTGAAGCAGATCGTTGAAAAGGTGAAGCAGATTATCCGGGAACAGCTCGGTGTGGAAGAGGACGAAATCACGCCGACCTCCTCGTTCGTCGACGACCTTGGAGCCGATTCGTTGGACACTGTTGAACTGGTTATGGCCGTCGAAGAGGCGTTTGATATTGAGATCCCGGATAACGATGCGGAAAAGATGCGTACCGTCCAGGATTTGGTCGACTACGTCGAAAAGCATTCCAAGAAGAAGAAATAATCGAATACTTGGCATAAATCAAAAGATTAAGCGAGGAAAATCATGGCAGCTGTTGAAGAGAAAGTGAAGCAGATCATCGTGGAGCAGTTGGGTGTGGATGAGGGCGAAGTCACCTCCAGCGCGTCCTTCGTCGACGACCTTGGCGCAGATTCGTTGGACACCGTCGAACTCGTAATGGCGTTCGAAGAAGGCTTCGACATCGAGATTCCCGACGAGGACGCGGAAAAGATTCGCACCGTGCAGGACGCCATCGATTACATCGGGAAGCATTCGAAAGGTGGCAAGTAGTTTGGGACGCAGGGTCGTAGTTACCGGCATCGGCCTGATCTGCGGCGTGGGCAACACCACCGCAGAGGTGTGGCAGGCCGTGCTCGCCGGCAAGAGCGGCGTGGCTCGTATTACCCAGTTCGACTCCGCGAATTTTGCCTGCCAGATCGCCGCCGAGGTCAAGAACTTCGATCCGCTGAACTTCATCGAAAAAAAAGAAATCAAGAAGATGGGGCGCTTCATCCACCTGGCGATTGCCGCCGCGGATGAAGCCTTCAAAATGTCTGGGCTGAAGATCACGCCGGAGAATGACGAACGGGTGGGAGTGCACATCGGATCCGGCATCGGCGGGTTCGACATTATCGAACGGGAACACACCGCCCTTTTCGAAGGCGGGCCGCGCAAAATTTCTCCTTTTTTCATTCCCGCCGCCATCATCAATCTTGCCGCCGGCCACGTTTCCATGCGCTTGGGGGCCAAGGGTCCGAATGAGGCGACGGCCACCGCCTGCACCACCAGCGCCCACTCCGTCGGAGATTCTTTCCGCATCATTCAGCACAACGACGCTGATGTGATGATCGCCGGCGGCTCAGAGGCGGCCATTACGCCGATGGGTGTGGGCGGATTTGCCGCGATGCGCGCGCTTTCCACTCGCAATGACGATCCCGAAAAAGCCAGCCGTCCCTGGGACAAAGATCGCGACGGCTTTGTCATGGGCGAGGGCGCAGGCATTCTGGTGCTCGAAGAACTCGAACACGCAAGAAAGCGCGGCGCTCCGATTCTGGCCGAAATTGCCGGATATGGAATGTCCGGCGACGCCTATCACATGACGCAGCCTGCTCCCGAACACGAAGGCGGATTCCGCGTGATGCGGAACGCGACGCGCGACGCCGGTATCACTCCGGATAAAGTCGATTACGTCAACGCCCACGGCACTTCCACGCCCATCGGCGACACGCTCGAAGCGCACGCCATCCGCAATTTCTTTGGCGAGCACAAGCTCCCGGTCAGCTCCACCAAGTCCATGACCGGCCACCTGCTCGGCGGCGCTGGCGGCCTTGAAGCCGGCATCACCGTCCTCGCCCTGCGCGATCAGATTCTTCCTCCCACCATCAACCTCGTCAGCCAGGACCCCGAAACTGCCGGCATGGATTTCGTCCCCAATCATGCCCGCAAGGCCAAGCTCGAATACGCCATGTCGAATTCTTTCGGCTTCGGCGGGACCAACGGCGCGCTGCTGTTCAGGAGATGGTCCGAGTAG
>CAVYVQ010000050.1:0-59303 GCA_963771895.1 uncultured Acidobacteriaceae bacterium
CTCGAAATAAAGCACGGACTCGAGGTCACGCAGAGAAATATCGAGCAGGTGTCCGATACGGCTGGGCAGGCCCTTGAAGAACCACACATGGGAGCAGGGCGAAGCCAACTCGATGTGCCCCAGACGTTCGCGGCGGACTTTCGAGAGCGTGACTTCCACGCCGCACTTGTCGCAGATCACGCCGCGGTGCTTCATGCGCTTGTACTTGCCGCAGAGGCATTCCCAATCGGTTACCGGGCCGAAGATGCGGGCGCAGAACAGGCCGTCCCGCTCCGGCTTGAAGGTGCGGTAGTTGATGGTCTCAGGCTTGGTGACTTCGCCATGCGACCAGCTCCGGATTTTTTCCGGAGACGCCAGGCTGATGCGGATGGCATCGAAATCCGCAATCGTGTTTTGCATTTCGAACGGGCTCGAACGAAACAAGGTGTTCCTCCGCTTCCTGCTCTCAGGGCAGTGGCCAGTGGTCAGTGATCAGTGGCCAGTTTTCTAGTGTTCCGCGGTTGCCGAGAGCGAAAGCCCCGCGAAACGTTTCTTCAAAACTTTCGGTGGTATCGCGGCCTGAGTCAGTGCCGTACTGGCCACTGACCACTGCCACTGACCACCGCTCTTAATCCGCTGCCGCGCTGGCCGTGGGCTTTTTCTCCCCGGCCTTGATCAGCTCCACGTCGAGGCAGAGTGATTGCAATTCGCGGATCAGCACGTTGAACGATTCCGGCACGCCCGGCTCCATGGCGGCTTCGCCCTTGACGATGGCCTCGTAAATCTTGGTGCGGCCGTAAACGTCGTCGGACTTCGCCGTCAGCAGCTCCTGCAGAATGAATGCCGCGCCGTAAGCTTCAAGCGCCCAGACTTCCATCTCTCCGAAACGCTGTCCGCCGAACTGCGCCTTGCCACCCAGCGGTTGCTGCGTAATCAGCGAGTACGGCCCGATGGAACGCGCGTGAATCTTGTCGTCCACCAGATGCGACAGCTTCAGCATGTAGATGTAGCCGACCGTGACCGGCTGTTCGAACTGGTCGCCGGTCATGCCGTCATGCAGAGTCGTCTTGCCCGAAGTCGGCAGACCGGATCGCTCCAGCAGCGCCTTGATCTCGCCTTCCTTCGCGCCGTCGAATACCGGCGAACCCATATACACGCCACGCGCGAGCGTGGGCGCTACGGCTTCCAGTTCGTCGTCGCTCATCTCGGCGATGATGTCGGCGAGTTTCGAGTCTTTGAACAAGGCCTTCAACTCGCGACGAATCGCCTCCGTGCGGGTGTTTTCCTTGAGCAAGTTGGTGATCTTCTCGCCCAGCGTGTAGCCCGCCCATCCCAGATGGGTTTCGAGAATCTGGCCCACATTCATACGGCTGGGTACGCCGAGGGGATTGAGCACGATCTCGACCGGCGTTCCGTCTTCGAGGTACGGCATATCCTCTTCCGGCAGAATGCGGGCGATGACGCCCTTGTTCCCGTGACGGCCGGCCATCTTGTCGCCTACGCTCAGCTTGCGCTTCATGGCGATGTAGACCTTGACCAGCTTGATCACGCCCGGCGGCAGTTCGTCGCCCTTGGTAAGTTTTTCTTTCTTCTCGTTGACGATTTTCTTGAGCACATCGATCTGGCGCGAGGTCATTTCCTCGATCTCGTCGATCTGCTCATTCACTCGCGGATCCTTGTCGGCGTACTTAATACGCTTCAGGTTGCGGGTGGAGATGCGCTCGATCGCGTCGCGGTCAAGGATGTTGCCCTTGGTCAGCAAACGCTTGTTGGTGCGCTCGTCGTGCAGGTCGGCCTGCACTTCCTTGCCTCCGAGAATGTTCTCCAGACGCTTGAGACGCTCGTCGGTGAGAATCCGGATCTCGTCGGAAAGGTTTTTCTCCAGCTTGCCGATCTGCGCCGCTTCGATCGACTTGGCGCGCTCGTCCTTTTCCTGGCCCTTGCGGGAGAAAATTTTCACATCGACGATCACGCCCTCGATGCCCGGCGGGCAGTAGAGCGAAGCGTCGCGGACGTCGCCGGCCTTCTCGCCGAAGATGGCGCGCAGCAGCTTCTCTTCCGGCGTAAGCTGGGTTTCGCCCTTGGGCGTAACCTTGCCCACCAGGATGTCGCCCTGCCGGATGCTGGCCCCGATACGGATCACGCCCGCTTCGTCAAGATTGCGCAGCATCGACTCGCTGACGTTCGGAATGTCGCGCGTCACTTCTTCCGGACCGAGCTTGGTGTCGCGCGCCTCGATCTCGTACTCCTCGATATGCAGCGAAGTGTAGTAATCGTCCTTCACCATCTTCTCGGAGACGAGAATCGCGTCCTCAAAGTTGTAGCCGCGCCAAGGCATGAAGGCCACGAGCACATTGCGTCCCAGCGCCAGCTCGCCGTGATCCGTGCAAGGACCGTCGGCGATGACTTCGCCCTTGATCACGCGCTGTCCCTTCTTCACCACCGGCTTCTGATTGATGCAGGTGTTCTGGTTCGAGCGCTTGAACTTGGTGAGCTGATAAATGTCGCTGCCCACTTCACGCGAAAGCTGCGTAGGATGGTGTTCGCCTTCGACGCGCACGATGATGCGGTCGGAGTCCACTGAATCCACAATGCCGTTGCGCCGGGCCAGCACCACCGCGCCCGAGTCGCGCGCCGTAACGCCTTCCATTCCTGTGCCGACGATCGGCGCTTGCGCGCGGAGCAGCGGCACGGACTGGCGTTGCATGTTTGCGCCCATCAGTGCGCGGTTCGCGTCGTCGTGCTCAAGGAACGGAACCAGCGATGCTGCAACCGAAACCAGTTGCTTGGGGCTGACATCGACGTAATCGACTTCGTCACGGCTCACCAGCACGAAGTTGCCGGCCTTGCGGGCGTTGACCAGTTCGGCCACGATGCGGCCTTTATCGTCAAGCTCCACGTTAGCCTGCGCGATGGTGTGCCGGTCTTCCTCCCACGCGGAAAGATAGAACGAGAAAGGATCGACCTGCGCCGGCTTCTTGCGCTTCTCTTTCAAATCGGAGTTGATCTTCTCGATCTCATGCTTCTCCATGTGATCGCCAACCTTGTAGTCGCTATCGCCCGTATTGACGACAGCTGACGTAATCGATCACGCGTCCGCCCTTGATCTTGCGGTAGGGCGACTCGATGAAGCCGTAGTCGTTGATGCGCGCGTAGCAACTCAGCGACGAGATCAGTCCGATGTTCGGACCTTCCGGCGTCTCGATCGGGCAAATGCGTCCGTAGTGCGTGGGATGCACGTCGCGCACTTCGAATCCAGCACGCTCACGGGAAAGACCGCCCGGCCCCAGCGCCGAGAGACGCCGCTTGTGCGTGATCTCGGAGAGCGGGTTGGTCTGATCCATGAACTGCGAAAGCTGCGACGATCCGAAGAATTCGCGGATCGCAGCCATTACCGGCTTCGCGTTGACCAGGTCGTGCGGCATCGCTGTCGACATTTCCTGGTAAACGGACATTTTTTCTTTAATCGCCCGCTCCATGCGGACCAGGCCAATGCGGAACTGGTTTTCCATCAATTCGCCGACCGCGCGCACGCGGCGATTGCCCAGATGATCGATGTCGTCCACCGACCCGATGTTCTTGCGCAGCTTCAGCAGATAGCCGATGGTGCCGTAGAAATCGTCGGGATCGAGCGTGCGCTTGTCGAGACTGGTAGCGTCCTGATTCTCGAACAATTTGATGTTGAACTTCAGCCGGCCCACTTTCGAAAAATCGTACTTGCGCGGGTCGAAGAACATCCCGTGGAACAAAGCCGTAGCGGTGTCGAGCGTCGGCGGATCGCCGGGACGCAGCTTGCGGTAGATTTCAATCAGCGCTTCCTGCGGCGTCTTCACCGAATCGCGCTTGAGCGTCTGGCTGATCACCGTTCCCACGTCGTCGCGCTCGGGGAAGAACAGGCTCATCTCCATCACGCCAGAGTCCAGAATCTTCGAGACCTTGTCCGCATTCAGTTCGCTATTGGCTTCAAGCAGCACTTCGCCCGTGGTCGTATCGACCACATCGGCGGCACGCCCATGCTCCCTCGATATCGGTGACATCCACTTCGATCTCGGAGATCTTCGCCTTCTGAATTTCCTTAAGGATCTGCGCATTCAGCTTGCGGCCCGAGTGCGCAATTTCATCCCCCGCCTTGTTCTTGACGCTATGCGCCAGCTTCATTCCCAGCAGGTTCGTGGGCTTCTCACTGGCCGGGTCGAGCGTCCAGATAAAGCTTCTTGTCTTTAATCGCAATGCGGTCGCACAGTATAGAACGTACGCAGAATGTCTTCGCCGGAACGCAGGCCGAGAGCACGCAGGAAGATCGTTCCCAGAAACTTGCGCTTGCGGTCGATGCGGACATAGAGCACGTTCTTCTGGTCATACTCAAACTCCACCCAGGAACCGCGGTAGGGAATGATCTTGCCCAGGAAGTAAGTGCGATTATTGGCGGTCTCGAAGAACACTCCCGGCGAGCGGTGCAACTGGCTGACGATCACGCGCTCGGTGCCGTTAATGATGAAAGTCCCGTTCTGCGTCATCAAGGGAACGTCGCCGAAGAAAACTTCCTGTTCTTTAATATCGCGGATCGACCGGTTGCCCGTCTCAGCGTCCTTGTCGAAAATCGTCAGACGCATCGTGACCTTGAGCGGCGCCGAGTACGTCATGCCCCGCTCTTCGCACTCGGCCACGTCGTACTTTAGTTGCAGTCCGACGGGATCGCCGCACTTGTTGCAGAAGTCAGGCGTGTTCGCGTTGTAGGTGCCGCACTTCTGGCAGAGCACATCGCCGGGATGGAACGGATCCGTGATGACCGTATTGCCGCAGTTCTTACAAGTAGTGCGCAGGTGATGCAGGCCCTTCAGGTGGCCGCACTTGCACTCCCAGTTACCGATGGCGTAATCCACAAACTCAAGTTGTGATACGTTGCGGAAGTCGGTGATCGGGAAGACGGACTGGAATACCGCCTGCAATCCGCCGTCTTCGCGTTCGCTGGGCAGCTTGTCCATCTGCAGAAAGCGGTCATAGGAGCGCTTCTGCACCTCGATCAGATTCGGGATCTGAATGGTTGCTGGAATTTTGGAAAAATCAAAGCGTTTACGGAAGGCATTATTCTTCATCGTCAAGAAACTCCCAATGTCAGGCGCAGCCGTGCGCTGCGATTAACCCGCGGAATGTGGGGCGCCCATCGCGCCGCGCTGCTTAGCTGCTGTTGCGAACCTGTTTACGCCTAGAAAAACGAAGCGTGGAAAACACGACGAGGCGCCCGCAGGGACAGTCATTCCCGCAGACGCCGTGCAAGGCGTTTCGCCAATCTGAATTTGTTATCTTTCGCGCCAGTTCTCTTCGGCCGTTTCCGTTCCGCCTGCCCACGGAACAGTGCCCAAGCTTCCCTGCGGGTCTCGCCCGCGATGAGTGAGGCCAAGGGAAGCGGTGTTATATAGATGCTAACACCACCGCCCCGGCTTCACAACTAGAACGTGAATATTTCCTTGAGGCTTGCACCGTTTGAAGTGCTTCCCGCGCCCGGGCGAACGTCCCGGACGGTAGGAGATCCTTCGCAAAGAACGCTCAGGATGACGCCAGCGGGCTCCCCCTTCGCTCACGCCCGCTAAGCCGCGTCACTTCACTTCGACAACAGCGCCAGCCTCGGTAAACTTCTTCTTGATGGTCTCGGCTTCGTCCTTGGAAACGCCTTCTTTGATGTTCTTGGGCGCTCCATCCACCAGTTCCTTGGCTTCCTTCAAGCCCAGGCTGGTGACCTCGCGGACAGCCTTGATTACATTGATCTTATTGGCGCCGACTTCCTTCAGTACGACGGTAAACTCCGTCTTCTCCTCGGCCGGAGCCGCACCCGCTGCCGCCGCACCACCGCCGGCCACCATGACCGGTGCCGCCGCTGCCGCCGAGACGCCCAGGCGCGCTTCCAGTTTCTTTACCAGCTGCGCTGCATCAAGCAGCGACAACCCTACGATCGAATCTTCCAACTGTTGCAGGTCTGCCATGTTAGTTTCTCCACTTTTCGAAGTTATGAATTTCTTGATTTCGTTATCCTTGGGCCGGGTTTCCAGTGCGGCAGGCTCATCTCCCGGCGCCAGACAACGCCAGGATCTAAACTGCGCAACCCCTGACTTGGGATAACCAAATCTCTTCGGACGGTTCTCACCATCCCGAACTTGTACCGCCGGCAGCCTTCCCTGAGCAAAGTCGAAGGGTCTCGCCGGCTCTTAAGCCTGCGCTTCAGCAGGTGCGTCGGAAGAGAACTTGCCCTTCTCCACGCCTTGTCCAATCACCACCGCGACGTCGCGCCCCACGGCATTCATCACCGTCACCAGCCGTTGCGCCGGCGAACTGATCAGGAACAGCAGCTTGGAGTAGATCTCTTCCTTCGACGGCATGCTGGCTAGCGCTTCGATCTCCTTGATCGAAATCACGCGGCCCTCGACCACGCCCACCTTGAAAGTGAACTCCGGCGTGTCTTTGGCGTACTTGGTGAGCGCCTTGGCCATGGCCACGGGATCGCCCGTGGTATAGGCGATCGAAGTCACCCCAGCCAGGTTCTTCAGCCCTTCCTCAATCTTGCTGCCTTTGGCGGCGCGCTCGGCCAGCGTGTTCTTTACGACTTGGTACTTCGCACCAGCGCCACGCAAGGCCTTACGCAGTTCAAAATCTTTGGCCACGGTCAGCTTGCTGTAGGTGGCAACGACGGCGCTCGAAACATTCTTCAGGTCCGCGTTAAGCTTCTCGACCTGTTCCTTCTTTCGCGCTTTAGTAACTGGCATTGCTTATTCCCCTTATGATCTCGTGTGGAAACGGGCGACTCGCCCGTCCGCTATTGCTTTGTCATCCTGAGGCGACAGGGTTATCGTCGCCGAAGGACCTAGGGGCGCCGCGCGAACATTCTCGCGTTCTTTGCGAGAATGCAAAATCGCGCGTTCGGCGCGCCTCCTTCACTTAAGCCTTGGCCGCAGTCTCAATCGGAGCCGTGTCCAGCAAAATCCCCGGCCCCATCGTCGAACTCAGCGTGCAGCCCTTGATGTACTTGCCCTTGGCCACCGACGGCTTGGCCTTGATCACGCTGGTGATCAGTACAGTCGCGTTCTCGATCAACTTGTCCGGCGAGAACGAAATCTTCCCCACGGGCACATGCACCAGCGCCGTCTTGTCGGTGCGGAATTCAACCTTGCCGGCCTTCACCTCCTGCACTGCTTTGGCCACGTCGACAGTAACCGTTCCAGTCTTCGGATTCGGCATTAGGCCCTTGGGACCAAGAATCTTGCCCAGCCGTCCAACAGATTTCATCACATCCGGGGTGGCGATCAGCGCGTCGAAGTCGGTCCAGTTCTCCTTGGTGATCTTCTCAACCATCTCTTCGCCACCGAAGAAATCGGCGCCCGCAGCTTCAGCCTCTTTGATCTTGTCGCCCGAGGCAATCACCAGGACCTTTTTCGACTTGCCCAGTCCGTGCGGCAGCACCACCGTCCCGCGCACCATCTGGTCGGCGTGCTTGGGATCGACACCCAACCGCAACGTGATCTCGACCGTCTCGTCAAATTTCGCAAACTTGACCTTCTGCAACAGGGGAACCGCATCCTGAAGAATGTAAGGACGCTTTTCGACTGCCGCATGCGCCTTGGCGATGTTCTTTCCTTCTTTTTTCATTTTCACTTTCCTCGTCTCCCACCGCTGATCTATGCTTCGATCAGCCGTAGTGTATTTGACAATTTAGCAATTGAGTAATTGAGAAATTGAGTAATTTGATGATTTGAAATCGCTTAAGGGCTTTTCAATTACCCAATTACGAAATTACGCAGTTACCCAATGACTTCAATGCCCATCGACCGCGCCGTCCCTCGAATGCTCTTGATCGCTGTGTCAATGGAAGCCGCGTTCAGGTCGGGCATCTTCTGCTTAGCGATGTCTTCCACCTGCTTCAATGTCACTTTGCCAACCTTGTCTTTATTAGGCGTGCCCGATCCTTTGGCAATGCCGGCGGCGCGCTTCAGAAGAATCGAGGCCGGAGGCGTCTTGGTGATGAAGGTGAAGGAGCGGTCGCTATAAACCGACACCACGACCGGGATGATCAGACCCTCCATCTCCTTCTGGTTCGTGCGCGCGTTGAACTGCTTGCAGAACTCCATGATGTTGATCTGCGCCTGGCCGAGCGCCGGACCCACCGGAGGCGCCGGCGTGGCTTTGCCTGCCGCGATCTGCAACTTTACGAAACCTGTGACTTTCTTCGCCATCTAAGATTTCCTTTTGGGTTCAATTACTAAATCACAAAATTACCCAATTACTAAATGCTTACGCCACCTTCTCCACCTGGTTAAATTCCAACTCCACCGGGGTGGATCGCCCGAAAATCGTGACCATCACTTTCAGCGTCTCGCGATCCTCGTTCACTTCGTCGACGGTACCGGTGAAGCTGGCAAACGGCCCTTCGGTGATGCGCACCTGCTCCTGCTTCTCGAATTTCACCTTTAGCTTGGGCTTCTCGCGGCTGTCTGCGACTTTGTAAACAATGTGCTGCACTTCTTCGTCGGAAAGCGGCGTGGGCTGCTGCCCGGTGCCTACAAACCCAGTCACGCGCGGCGTTGATTTCACCACGTGCCAGACATGATCGTCCATGTCCATTTCAACCAGCACGTAGCCCGGATAGAACATGCGCTCGGACGTATATTTCTTGCCCCCGCGCACTTCGGTGACCGACTCGGTCGGAATCAGCACTTTGCCGATCTTCTCCTGCAGTCCGAAGGCCTGCACCCGCGATTCCAGCGACTCTTTCACCTTGCGCTCGAACCCGGAATAGGAGTGGATGATGTACCACTTCATGTTCGGGTTGCGGGGCGGCTCGCTTGGGGCGGCAACGCCATCCGCGCTGGCTGGCTGATCACCACTTGGGCAGCTTCGTTTTTTTCTTCGTCCTGCATGATCAAGTTAAACTCCGGCCTGCGTGTTTCTTAGTGGCTTCCGAAATAGCTGTACAAAAACGTGACGCCTCTCTGGATCACGTTATCGATGACGAAAAAATAGACTCCGAAAATGAATACCGTCACCACGACCACCGCCGTGGTGCCGCGCACTTCCTTCCACGATGGCGCGGTGACCTTGCGCATCTCCGTGCGAACGTCGTTGTAAAACGACTTGATTCGCTCCGGCCAGGACTTCAGCCGGTCTCCGAAACTCTCGCCGGACGGTCGCGATCGAGTTTGCCATCTTCTTTCTTGTCTCCACTGCCATACTGCTCCTGGCCTTTTCCCTGCGTCCTTCCAAAGTCTGGCAGGGGCGGAGGGATTCGAACCCCCAAGTCCGGTTTTGGAGACCGGCAGTTTAACCGTTGAGCTTACGCCCCTGAAGTGCATTTCGTAATCCTGTGCGAGACGTTTTTTTGTCCGGCGAAGGATCTGGCCGCGCCGCGTGATCATTCTCGCGCTCGACCCGATTACCAAATTTATTTAACTTCCTTGTGCGGCGTGTGCTTGCGGCAACGGTTGCAGAATTTCTTGAATTCCAGCCGTTCCGTCGTCGTCTTCCGGTTCTTGGTGGTCGAATAATTCCGCTCTTTGCAATCACCGCACTGCAACGTAACAATTTCTCGGGGCATATTTCACTCCTGTTGCTAAACTTTTTTGTCTATGTGGGGACAGCCGCCCTCGGCTGTCCGCGGAGCGAAGCTATCGCATGTTTTTCGCATCTCTTACTGCACAATCTCCGCAATCGTTCCCGCGCCTACCGTATGCCCGCCTTCGCGAATGGCAAACCGCAAGCCCTTTTCCATCGCCACCGGCGTAATCAATTCAATCACCAGTGAGACGTTGTCCCCCGGCATCACCATCTCCGTCCCCGAAGGCAACTCCGCCACGCCCGTCACGTCCGTCGTCCGCAAATAGAATTGCGGACGGTATCCCTTGAAGAACGGCGTATGCCGTCCACCTTCTTCCTTCGTCAGGATGTAAACCTCCGCCTTGAACTTGGTATGCGGAGTAATCGATCCGCCCTTCGCCAGCACCATGCCGCGCTCCACATCTTCTTTCGCAATGCCGCGCAGCAAAAGTCCCGCGTTGTCGCCCGCCAAACCTTCGTCCAACTGCTTCTTGAACATTTCCACGCCGGTGACCACCGTCTTGCGCGTCTCCCGGAAGCCGACGATTTCAACTTCCTCTCCCACTTTCACCTTGCCGCGCTCGATACTTCCCGTCACCACCGTGCCGCGTCCTTGAATCGAAAAGATATCTTCAATCGGCATCAGGAACGGCTTGTCCAGCTCCCGCGCCGGCTGCGGCACACTCTTGTCTACCGCGTCCATCAGGGCGTCTATCTGCTTCTCCCACTTTTCTTCGCCATTCAAAGCCCCCAGAGCCGACAACCGGATCACCGGCACATCGTCCCCAGGAAACTTGTAGCTCTTCAACAACTCGCGCACTTCGAGATCGACCAGATCAAGCAACTCAGGATCATCCACCGCATCGCATTTATTCAGAGCGACAACAATGTAAGGCACGCCCACTTGCCGCGCCAACAGCACGTGCTCCCGCGTCTGCGGCATCGGACCATCCGTCGCCGCAACCACTAGAATCGCGCCATCCATCTGCGCCGCACCCGTAATCATGTTCTTGATGTAGTCGGCGTGGCCCGGGCAGTCCACGTGTGCATAGTGCCGGTTCGCCGTCTCATACTCGACGTGCGCCGTAGCGATGGTGATCCCGCGGGCTTTTTCTTCCGGAGCGTTATCGATCGAATCAAACGACCGGAACACGATCTTCGGATTATGTTTCTGCAACACCTTCGTGATGGCCGCCGTCAACGTCGTCTTGCCATGATCAATGTGACCAATCGTCCCTACGTTGCAGTGCGGCTTATTGCGATCAAATTTCTCTTTCGCCATACAATTGCCGTGCCTCGCTTGTTAGTTCGTGATGCTGCTTCAGTAATACTGGTAAAGCCTCTTGAACTTGTGCCGCAGTGCGATGTCCACCGTTTCCAGCTTCGACAGATAAAACTCGCGCATCTGCGCCTGGTCGGAAAGCGGAAGCGCCTGATACAACTGCCACGCGCTCAACTCTTTTCCCGCCGCCGATCCAACTTTCGCCCCGCCCGTGACTTCTTCCAGCAATCGGGCCGAAAGTACCGCGTCAAACTCCCGGACGCGAATTCCTTTCCGATCCAACTGCTTCAGGAACCGCTCCACCTTCTCGGGCAAGAACGCCTGCTCCACTGCGGCTTGCAGCTTCGCAAATTCCTGCTGCTTCTCAATCTTGATCGCAGCCTGCTCGAAAGCCATCATCACACCTGAACCAAAACTCTGGAGCGGGAGACGGGAATCGAACCCGCGACCAACAGCTTGGAAGGCTGTGACTCTACCACTGAGTTACTCCCGCCCTGACTGCCTCGACGCTCGTTCCCTCGCAAAAACGCTCGGGATTTCGGCTGCGGGCTCCTGCTTCGCTCACGCCCGCAACACGCCTCAACTCTGGAGCCGATGACCAGGATTGAACTGGTGACCTCTCCCTTACCAAGGGAGTGCTCTACCAACTGAGCTACATCGGCCAAAACTTCCGGCACCGGCCGCATTCCAATTCTCATTCCGATTCGCGATCGCTATCCGGATGTATTACATCCTTCCGCCGCACCCAGCTCTTGAACGCGAACAGGCCCAGAATCAGCAGCGTCAGCAACCGGATGCGCGAATCGCTCAGCGTGGTATACGCCAGCGCACCCAAAACCAGGTACGCAATTAACGCCATCGCCAAGCGACTCATAATTCCCGCCGCACTCGAAACTGGTACATCAAATTCTGGTGCACAGGGAAGGATTCGAACCTTCGTACCTCGCTAGGAGGGACAGATTTACAGTCTGTTGGCTTTAACCACTCACCCACCTGTGCAAAAACCGCCGGGCGATGCAGTCGTCGCGCTTCATCAGCGGGCAACTTCGAATCCCGCAGGCCAGCGCAGCACACTTCTACTCCGGTCCACCAAAGCTACATTTTCACAAATCAGACTTTCGCAAATCAGGGAAACCAAGAATCGCGCTTACGACTTACAGCGCGAAGATCACTGCACGCCGGAAAAGATCCGAATGAAGTGCGTTGGAAAAACCTGTTGCGCCACCTGGAGTTCCGCCCGCCTGCCGTAATCTCGTTTCTGAATTTCGTATACCGGAGCTGGCGAAGGGATTCGAACCCCCGACCCTCGGTTTACAAAACCGATGCTCTACCGACTGAGCTACGCCAGCATGGACAACTACCCTCGCGGGCACAAGTAGACCCTTAATCCCTTTCAGATGTCCGGGACAATTAATTAAGTTATCACAAGGGGCAAATTTCGCGCAACCCGCCTGTCTTGAATAGGAATATCGGTGCATCGCCCCAGCTCGCCTGTGGCACTTTCGAGAGTGTCACACGTGCGCCCCCAAACAAGCCCCCTGCCCTTAGAGTGGAGGAGGTCATTAAAGAATTGCGGAGGTGCGCTATGGGGCGAGTTCTGGCGGTGCTTGCAGCGGTGATGAGCTGCCTCGTGGCGGGTTGCGCGTCCAATCCCCCCGGTTCTAGCCTGCAACCGCTGGCAGTTACATCGAGCCAAGGGCCGACCGGGTCTGCTTCGCTTCAGGAGCCAGTTAATAAGATTGATCTTTCGGCGCTAGATAGAAGCATGGATCGGCCCTACGTTCAAGGCGCAATCGTGTTTCTGACAGATCAGACTCTGGCCGTTAGTGTGTGCGGTAACGCGGGGTGTAACCTTGCAACCTTCGACTTCGCGAACGGCAACACACGCCAGGTTGAACTGATGAATGACGTTCCGCGTTTCAGCGCGATTCTCCGAGGTCGTGAGGGCGGTGTTGTCCTGAGCGGTGTCAGAAGAGGCAGGCAAATCGGACTAGTTCTGCTCGACCCGGACTTACACACCTCCCAATGGATTCCAAGAGTCCCCGGTGTCTCTCCCACAGGGGAGAAAATTCCAGATGGGCAGGGCCGTTTTCTGGGCCATACTGCCAACGTGGCCGCATATCTAGATCAGGGGACTGTCCGAATAAAGGGTTTCGATGGAAGGCTTCTTGGGTCCTTCGACGCCGGGTCTTCAGGTAGAGATTCGATTCCTCTGTTCTGTTTCCTGGGGCAGGATCGTCTCTTGTTCAAAGGAGGCGGGCGTTTGGCGGTGCTCGACTACAACGGCAAGGTTCTCCGAACGCTCAGGCGGCAAGAGCACGGCTGGGGGTCAGAATCGCGCACTCTGAGGATGGGAACCGATTGCTGTTCGATAGCCTTACTCGGCGCGCTGGATTGTTTCAGTCCATGAAGGAAAAGGCACTCGTTCTGCCGACTATGGGTATGTCAGCCGACGGTGAGGTACCGAATGGAGAGACGGTTCGTGTCATCGACACAGGGAGCGGAAGGCCGTGCTTTGAATGGAAGGGAGAAGCGAGCTCTCTACCGATGTTTGGATCTCATGCGGACATAGACCCGTCAGGTAGATTTGTGGCCATTTTGGCTCAAGACTTTCTTGCAATTTATCGCTTGCCCGATGCCTGTGCGGTCGATCGAGTGGATGCACGCTAAGGTTCAGTCTGATCGTAAGGCGTTTTGACAACCCCCACAGTGTTATCATTTCTTCCCTGACCGCATTCCATGCGAATTAGGCCCACCTTCCCCATCGTTCTGGCAGTCGTAATGATCGCCGCGGCAGTGACCCTCGCCGTCCAACTACGAAAGCATGCGCCTCCCGAGCCCGCCCGCTTGTTGCCCGGCGGGGACGCGTTTTTCTACCTCAACCTGAGCGCGGCTCGCAAGGCGAACTCAGGCAAGGATCTGCCCGCCGTCAGCCACGATCCCGAGTACGAGCGCTTCATCCGCGAGACCGGCTTTCAGTTCGAGCGCGATCTGGATAAAGCCGCCTTCGCCATTCATTACCCCGCGAAATGGCCGGGCGGCGGAACCGGCGGCTCCTCCCCGGAGGTACGATTTTCCGAAGTGCTCGAAGGAAAATTTCAAGGCGAACGCCTTACCGCCTATCTGCGGCAGATCGCCCAGTCAGTCGAAAACTATCGTTCGGTCGAAATCTTCACGATTCTTCTGGAAGGCAGATCTTTGCGGGTCGCGGTGCTAAGCGCCGATTCCGTGGCCGCCTCCAATCATGATGACCCCGCCGTCATTCGAGGAATGATTGACCGGTCCAAGCGCCTAGCCTCTCCCTTCGGAGGCCCATCGCTTTTGCGGCAATACTACAAGCACGTTCAGTTGGCCAGTCTGGCGTGGCTGGTGGCGCGCATCGATCCTTCGTCGCCGGAAGCTGGCTGTTGGAACACAGTTTTCGCCAAGCCGGCAACTATCGTCGTTTCCGGAAGCGCTCTCAACCCCCTTCATCCGATGGCGCAAGCGGTTCATCTTCGCGCCGAAGCCTATACGCTGTCTCCCGACGAGGCGCGCGCCATCGCCGACAAGGCCACCGTCTTCATCGCCCTGAGCCACGCTGCCGAGACTTCCGTGGGGACTCACGGCACCGACGCCGACGTGAAAGCCCTTTTCGACAGCCTCCAGATCAAGCAGGAGAATGAGCATGTCGTGCTGACCGCCGCCATGCCCTACGGATTCCTGCGCAAGATGCTCTCGGGATCTGAGCCCGACTTAGGCGAGCCTTCCGCTGGCGCGCCGGCTCAAGCGCCGGCAAAGTCAAACTAGGCCGGCAATCGGCGGTCTCGTGCAACTAAACTCCGTCCCAAGCGTCTGATTGCTTACGGAGAACAACTCCGGAAGGTACAATTAAAGCGCATGTCCAGCCTCCCACCGCCTTCGATGATTGCCGCGTTTGTCGCCGGACTCTTCTCATTCCTCTCGCCATGTGTTCTGCCTTTGGTTCCGGGATACCTTTCTATGATCTCCGGAGTTGGCCTGGAAGAACTCAAAACACCGCAAGCTCACCTCATGCGGAGGGTGATGGTGAACTCCATCGTTTTCATCATCGGCTTCAGCGTCGTTTTTGTCGCGCTTGGCTTGGCAGCGACCGGGGTCGGCCAAGTGCTCGGGATGTATAAACACACGCTGGCCAGGGTAGCGGGCGTTGTCATCATTCTTTTCGGATTGCACTTGACGGGCATTTTCAAGATCAAAGCGCTCTATACCGACGCCCGCCTGCACAATGTGAAAGGTAGCAGCACTCCTCTTGGCGCGTTTGTGATCGGCTTTGCCTTTGCGTTCGGCTGGACTCCGTGCCTAGGCCCAATTCTGTCGGGAATTCTGGCTGTCGCTGCGGAGCAAAGCACGCTGGTCAAAGGAGCGCTGCTCCTCGCGGTATATTCGCTTGGACTGGCCATGCCGTTCCTCTTCACCGCGCTTTTGATGGAGCGTTTTCTGAAGTTTTACAGCCGCTTCCGCTCGCACATGCATGCGCTCGAAGTGGCCTCCGGCGCCTTGCTGATCGCGCTCGGAGTTTTGCTTGTGATCGGCCGCTTTACCTTGATTTCGAACTGGCTTTCGTTCCTGAACCGCTTTGCTCTGTGAGTTTGGAAAGTCTCGCGAAAAAATCGCGGATGGAGAGTTGCCGTGAAACGTAGTCCTCTTGCTCTCGTAGTCGTGGCGTTCGTGGTTGCGCTCATGCTGTACTTTGGCTATCACCAGGCGAGGCACAGCGGGGGCTCGTCCCGCATCACCCAATCCACCATCGCTCCCGATTTCTCCCTCGAGTCGCTCGACGGCAAGACCATGCGCCTCTCCGACCTTCGCGGCAAGGCCGTCCTGCTCAACTTCTGGGCAACCTGGTGCGGCCCCTGTAAGATCGAAATGCCCTGGTTCGTCGACCTGCAGAAACAGTACGGCTCGCAGGGATTGCAGATCGTCGGCGTCGCCATGGATGACGGCAGCAAGGAAGATATCGCCAAATTCGCCAAAGATATGGGCGTGAACTATCCCATCCTGATCGGAAAAGAATCGGTAGGCGATCAATATGGCGGCGTCCCGGCCTTGCCGGAAAGCTTCCTGATTGCACGCGACGGCAAGATCGTAGACAAGATCGTCGGCTTGAGGGGCAAAAGCGAGATCGAAGACTCGATCAAGAAGGCGCTCGAAACCCGCCCTGCAGCGAGCCAGGCATCGACTGAAGAACAGAGTCCAGAAAAGAGTCCAGCGCGATGACGCCCGATTTTACGAAGCAGCAGGACCAAAGAAGACGCAGTACCGGGCGGTTCGTCAGGCTCACGCTCATTTTTCTAGCGACAGCCTGCCTCTCGTTTGCGCAAACTCCCGGCAAAGCTCCGACCCTTACGGTGGCCCCCGTGCCGCTGGTAACGGCTCAACGCGCGCGGCAGACCATGGTGAACCTGGATTTCCGCATCCCTCCCGGCTATCACATCAACTCCAACACCCCCAAGTCGGAGTTCCTCATTCCGACCGCTCTGAAGATGGACCTCCCTACTGACATCATCCTGGGAAAGATCGAATATCCAGCCGGCGAAGATAGGAGTTTTCCGTTCTCGCCCGACGAAAAACTGAGTGTCTATACTGGGGACTTCACCATCACCGTGGCGGTTGATCCGCTTCACTCAGTCGTGCCGGGGAAGTATCAAATGCGCGGAGTTCTCCGTTACCAGGCCTGCGACAATGCCGCTTGCTATCCGCCGAAAAGTTTGCCCGTAAGTTTTGAGGTGAAGGTGACCAAAGAACCGTCGGAACACCACGCCAACCCCGCGCAAAGCCCGCACGTGCATAACTAGCCCTCAGTGTCAGAACAACACTGTTGTGGTCCCAGTTTCGAAATTCGGTTTTCGTAACAGGTTGGCAGCGGCATTTTAATCGGTGCGTGGCGTCGCGCTGGCGAGGGCGAGAATCGCTCCGGCAAACAGCAGCGTGTCCGCAAAGTAGTTGATCCCCTCAACTTTGACGGCCGTGCTCGGTTCGGCCAGCGCCGCAATCAGAATCGGCCCATAGATAAACAAGACCAGCACCAGAATCCAGGCACCAAGATAAGTTGCCGCCGTCCGCGTCTTCTTGGCCAGCAGAATGCTTATCCCGGCAACCAGGAGAATTGAGCCCGTCAGATAGCCAATGAGCAGGCGCCCCGGAATCCATGCGGGCATCACTTTTTCGAGCGGAACGCCCGGGACGTTGACTGGATGAAGAAAGTGCTCGACGCCGTAAAGTATCGCGGTCATGCCGATCACGATGTGGCTGACCGCGATGAGCTTGCTTCCTAGCCCGTCTTTTGTGGCTAGCGCATGTCCGGCAAGAATCCAGCCTCCGGCGCCGAACGATAGCTCGCGCGACAGAAGCACCCAGTTAATCCGATTGTGAGGCTCCGCCAGTGTGGCGGGGAGGTCCATCATTGCCACAAAGAGAAACATCATGCAGCCGAACAGCAGGCCGGACCAGCGCACCTGAATTTTCGTGGCAATGCTCAAGGACGCCGCCAGCAGCGCGAAGCCCACGAAGTAGGCCCAGAACAAACGCCAGGGCATATACGCGGGCACCATGGCCATGAGCCCCTGCGCAGCGGAGAGATGAAGCGCGCCAAAGACCGCGAGAGGAATCGCGAAACACAGATTGCTCAAGGCGACGATCTTGTCCAAGCCGCTGGCCCGCGCGAGGTCGGTCCTCACGGCCCACAAGCCAATCACAAAAAGCACGATGCCGGCGCTGCACATCGAGACCACCGTACGAGAGATCTCAAAAAATGTGGCGAGAATGGTTGAGTGCATATGGATACCAAGCAGCCTGCGTGCTTCACCGAGGGCGTTTTCCCTGTCAATACAGCGTTTCAAGTTGTAAGACGAAGAAGAGGTCGTACAATTGGTAGCACATCTGCAGGTCAAGCTATTTAAGGTGCGGGTTTGAATCCCGTCGGTCCACAGCATTCCCTTTCTTGGTAGGAAATCTGACAAGTAGTTCGGGACGGGCGAACTTCTCAAAGTAATCTTGACTTCAAGTCTTTGACTGCCGATACCATGTTCATAGCTTGACGGGCTAACGCCCCGAGTTGAATTCCCGCTCGGGGTTTTGCTTTTGGTAAACCCTTGCGGTCTTTTAACTCTTCCTCTGCTTCTTCTCCACCTTCGCCCAAGTGTCCTTCAGCGCCACGGTGCGGTTGAAAACCAGCTTGCCAGCCTCCGCGTCCGGATCGACGCAGAAATACCCCAGACGTTCAAACTGGTACCGGCTGCCCGCAGCCGCGCCGGCCAGCGATGGTTCCACCTTCGCATCCGCGATCACTTCAAGCGAATTCGGGTTAAGATTCGCGGCGAAGTCCTGACCCTCTTCAACTTCATTCGGGTTTTCTTTCGTGAACAGGTTCTCGTAAATCCGCACCTCGGCGTCAATGGCTTTCGCGGCCGAAACCCAGTGAATCGTCGATTTCACTTTGCGGCCGTCAGGAGCATTCCCGCCGCGTGTGGCCGGATCATAAGTGGAATGCACCTCCACCACTTCGCCCTTGTCATTTTTCACCACGCTCTTGCACGTAATGAAGTACCCATAGCGCAGACGAACCTCGCGGCCGGGAGAAAGGCGAAAGTATCCCTTCGGCGGCTCTTCGCGGAAGTCATCCTGCTCGATGTAAAGCACGCGCGAGAACGGCACTTTCCGCGTACCGGCGCTTGCATCCTCGGGATTATTTACTGCGTCCATTTCCTCAATCTGATTCTGCGGATAATTGTCGATCACAATCTTCAGCGGACGCAGAACCACCATCACCCGCGGCACGCGTTTGTTCAGATCTTCGCGGACGAAGTGTTCGAGCATCGCCAGTTCGATTGATCCATTCGTCTTCGACACGCCAATTGCGCCGCAGAAATTTCGTACCGCCTCGGGCGTATAGCCGCGCCGGCGAATGCCGCCGAGCGTCGGCATGCGTGGATCATCCCAGCCGCACACGCGGCCTTCCTGCACCAACTGCAGCAGCTTGCGCTTGCTCAACAGCGTGTAAGTGAGGTTCAGCCGGTCAAACTCGATCTGCCGCGACGGAAAAATCCCCAACTGCTGGATGAACCAGTTATAGAGCGGCCAATGGTCTTCGAACTCCAGCGTGCAGAGAGAGTGTGTGACGCGCTCGATCGAGTCGGATTGTCCATGCGCATAGTCGTACAAGGGATAGATGCACCACTTGTTTCCCGTGCGGTGATGCTCGGCGTGCAAGATGCGGTACATCACCGGATCGCGCAGATTAAGGTTGGGCGAAGTCATGTCGATCTTCGCCCGCAGAACCCGCAAGCCGTCGGGAAATTCCCCGGCGCGCATGCGCTCAAACAAATTCAAGTTCTCCTCCACCGGGCGGTTGCGATAGGGGCTGTCTTTGCCGGGTTCGGTCAGCGTGCCGCGATACATGCGAATCTCCTCTGCCGTCAGGTCGTCAACGTAGGCCTTGCCATCCTTGATCAGTTTGAGCGCCCATTCATAGAGCTGATCAAAATAGTCGGAAGCGTAAAAGAGCCCGTCCCATTTGAAGCCAAGCCAGTTCACATCGGCCTTGATCGACTCGACGTATTCGGTTTCTTCCTTCTCGGGATTGGTGTCGTCGAAGCGAAGATTGGTATGTCCGCCAAATTCGTCGGCTAGTCCGAAATCGATGCAGATCGCCTTGGCATGCCCGATGTGCAGATGGCCGTTCGGCTCGGGAGGAAAGCGCGTCTGCACGCGGCCATTGTGCTTATTGGTCTTCAAGTCTTCAAGAATGATGTCGCGAACAAAGTTCGACGGAGCGAGCGAGGGCGAGGCAGCCACAGCTTTTTCTCCAGCATCGCTTGGGGGATGAGATGGATTCATTACTCTTTGATCTTAACGCAGGGGACCTATGCCGGGCAGGGACGTCAAGATCCAGCACGGCCTGCACAGTTGATTGCTTGCTCTATCCGCGCGAGCGTAGTCTCCCGCCCCAGCACTTCCAGAGTCTCGAATAGCGGCGGTGCATTCTTCCGCCCGCAGACCGCCACGCGGATGGGCTGAAACATCTGCCCCACCTTCACTCCTAATTCCTGCGCGGCAGCGCGGAGAGCCTGATCCAGCGGGTCATGCTTGAACTCAACGTTCGCCAGAACCTCGCGCGCTTTCTCCAGAACTCTCAACGCCACAGCCGCGTCTCCCTTCTGCGGGATGAGTTCGGCAGGATCGTAGGGCGGCAGTTGGTCCACGAAAAAGAAGTTGGCGGCGGTGAGCACGTCGCGCAGCAGCTTGATCCGCTCCCGGATCAGCGGTGTAACTCGCAACATCTTCTCCGGCGTAACATCGAATCCCGCCCCACGCACAATCGGCAGCAGTCGAGCGCTTAAATCCTCCACTGCCAAGCCGCGTATATGCTCAGCATTCAGCCACACCGCCTTCGGATCGAACGTCTCCTCCGGAGTCGCAGCCGGCTCCTTGAAGTTCACCACGGCATTCGAACGGTTGATACCTTCCAAAGAAAAAGCCTCAATCAGCTCCCGCAAAGACATGTTCTCCCGATCATTCTTAGGCGACCAGCCGAGCAGGCAGAGAAAGTTGATGAAAGCCTCAGGAAGAAATCCGGCGTCGCGGTAGGTCGTGACGCTTACCACAGGACCGTGGCGGCGCTTCGAAAGTTTAGAGCCGTCGGGCGCAACCAGCAGCGGCAGATGAGCGAACTGCGGCGGCGCAAAGCCCGCTGCCTCGAAGATCAGCACGTGTTTGAAAGTATTCGTAAGATGATCCTGGCCGCGAATGATGTGAGAAATGCGCAGGTCGGCATCGTCGGCGCACGATGCGAGATGATAAGTCGGCATGCCGTCAGACCGCAACAGGGCAAAGTCTTCGATGTCGGCGGCGGACTTAACCTGCTCGCCGTAAACCGCGTCTTTAAATCGCACGACTCCGCCTTCGCGCGGCACGCGAAAACGCAATGCGAATGGCTCTCCCGCAGCCGCCCGCCGGTCACTTTCAGCACGCGACAGTTCGCGCGCTCCGGGATTGAACAGCCAGGTTCCCTGCGCCCCTGATTTCTCGCCATCCCCAGTATGTGTGGGGGTGAAGTCGCGGTAAGCAAGACCTTTCTCGAAGATCGTCCACGCGGTCTTGCGGTGCAGCTCAATGCGCTCGGATTGCTTATACTCTTCGTCCCAGCCGGGCTTGTCCCAACTTAGGCTCAGCCATTTCAATCCCTCGAAAATAGAATCCACCGAAGCCTGGGTGTTGCGTTCAACATCGGTGTCGTCAAGGCGAAGAATCATCGTGCCGCCGTTGTGCCGCGCATAAAGCCAGTTGAAGATGAACGTGCGCGCGCTGCCCACGTGGAGAAATCCGGTAGGCGACGGCGCGAAGCGCACCCGCGGCTTGGCCTCAGAGGACGCAGAAGGAAACGATTCAGGCATAAATGGCGAAGATTCGATGTTATGGGCCCGGGCAGGCATCGTCAACCTGCAGAAAAACCATTCCTTGCCTAAGTAACTGATTCCAAGTAACTATTTCCCACTAACCAGGGTCGGGCCACTGTACTTAAATCCTGTTGTGCACGCACCCCCGGCTGTGAAAACATTAGTCATCGGCCTTCTCCCAAGTCGCACACTCAGGTCTTTGCGGGAAGCCTTCGCCGGGGCTCATGAATAGTATCGCCACCAGTATCGTCATCATTCCAGGCGTTGTTGCCTTACTGCTGTGCCTCCTCTTCACCTATCTTTACCAGCAGAGCCGCCAGACCTACTTCCGCGCCTGGCAGATTGCCTGGGCCTGCTATTCCACCCACTACGCGCTCGATGCGTTCCGCTATTACTATCCACCGGCGCAGGCAGCGTTCTTTTTCAGCTCTCTATTTTCGGTGGCAATGGGCGTAAGCATCTTCGTCTCGACGCGCATGACCCGCGGTTCTTTCCGCTTCCGCTGGTACGACGCGGCGCTAGCCTTGGCCGGAACCGCCGCGGCCTGCATCGATCTGCGTAATCACTTGCTGCTGGGACACGCGGCGGGACAGCATCCGCTCAGCCTCGGAGCGCTTTTCCTCAGCACGGTGCTGCTGTATTGTTCTGCAGCTTTCTACCTGCACGCTCACCGCAAGGGATCGGTCGCCTTCCAGCTTCTGGCTTTTTCGCTGGCGCTGTGGGCGGTATTGTTAGGCGCCATCCAATCCAACAGCCCTTGGATGGAAATGTTTGGCAGCGTCGGTCACGTCCTCGGCCCGGTGCCGCAGATGCTGCTGGGCATCGCGATGGTGATGGTTCTGTTCGAGAACGAACGCAACGCCGTGCAGGAGAATACCCTCGCGCTCTCCACCCTGGGAGTCGACCCGCGCCGCCTGCTCTCGGCTGACGATTTGCTGCCCAGCATGCAGTCGGCGCTCGACCGCCTGGCGGGCGCATTGTCCGCGCGCCAGGCCGTCATCTACATCTCGGAACGTTGGCGCGGCCTCTTGCCCTCGGTCGAACGCGGATTGTCTTCGGAATTCCTCAATCTCCTCAACCGGACCGGAGCCGGCGAATACGTCTGTGAACTCGCCTACCGTCAAGGTGGACTGTTCACGGTGCATGACGTGGCCCATACCGCGGAACCGCTGCCGATCGGCTCAACCGGCTCATTCGCCGATTTCAAGAAGGTTCTCACCGACGCCGGCATCCGCAATCTTACCGCCGTCAGCCTGCAGACCCGAGAACACGCCTTCGGAGTGATTTTATTTCCTCATGCGCATCGCAAGGCGTTCGGCACCTCGGGCCCGCGTCTGATGGTTGGTCTGGCTTTGCAACTCGGCCTCACGCTCGACAACTACCTGATGGCGCACGACGCCCACCGGCGCACGCAAGAGTACGAGTTGCTCACCGAAATCGGGCAGGCGATCAGCTCGCGCCTCGATCAGGACGAAGTGCTGCGCACCATCCACACCGAACTGGGACAGATTTTCAACACCAGCGATTTCTACATCGCTTTTCAAGAGGGCGATGAAATCCGCTTCGAACTGGAAGTGGAAAACGGCCAAACTCGGCCCAAGCGTTCGCGCAAGCTGGAGAATGCCTTCACCGAATATGTGATCCGGACCGGGCAGCCGCTGCTCATCCGTTCCGACCTGGAAAAGACGCGGGGGCGATTAGGCGTCACCTACCGCCCCGAGCTTCCCGCCAAGTGCCTCTGCGCCGCGCCCATTCTGCTGGGCAATAAGCCGGCAGGAGCCATGGTCGCCATGAGCACTGAGCGGGAATTTATCTTCGAACAGCGCGACCTTGACGTACTCATGACTGCCGCCGGGCAGGTCTCGGTCGCAGTAGAGAATGCGCGCCTCTTCGCCGACGAACAAAGGCGTTCGCGCCAACTGGCATTCCTCAACAACATTTCGCGCACCGCCATTTCGAGCGACGATCCCGTGCACATGCTGGGGCAGATTGTCGGAGAAATTCAAAAGAACTTCAGCTTCGATCACATCGGCATCGGCCTACTCGATTACGGAACCAAAGAGATCGAAATTAAAGCTGAGGCCGGAGCCACAGCACATGCCATGGGCAAGCGAATTCCGCTCGGCGTAGGCATCCTCGGCCGGGTGGCGCGCACCGGCGAGCGCGCTCTGGTACATAACGGCCTGGAAGGTCAGATGGGCGCGATTCTTCCGGAGTCACGCTCCGTGCTGTGCATCCCGATTACTTATGGCGAGACGCTGCTGGGCGCGCTGAACATCGAGAGCCGCGGCGAGAGCGCGTTTACTCCGCAGGACGTTCTCATTCTCAACACGCTGGCCGACTTGCTCGCGACAGCTCTGCACAATGCCTTCGTCTTCCAGAAGCTGCAACAGCAATCCATCACCGACGGCCTGACGGGAATCAAGACCCGGCGTTTCTTCTGGGAAGCGCTTTCGGCGGAGTGGAAGCGCGCCTCGCGCTCCGGACGCCCGTTCTCTGTCGTGCTGATTGACCTTGACAAGTTCAAGGAAGTGAATGACACCATGGGCCACTTCGAAGGCGACCTGGTGCTGGCCCGCGTAGGAAGGCTGCTCGAGCAAAAGTCCCGCCAGTCCAACGTGGTGGCCCGTTACGGCGGCGACGAATTCATCATCCTCATGCCCGAAACCGGCCCCGAGCAGGCTCAGGTGCTGGCCGAGCGCCTGCGCCAGTGGATCGTCACCGACCCCATGTTGAGCGAGCACCACATCACCGGCAGCTTCGGCGTGGCCAGCTTCCCGACTCACGGTTTCTCCATCGAAGACATCATCCGCGTAGCCGACGCGGGAATGTATGTTTCGAAGCGTTCCGGAGGCAATCTGGTGTCAGCAGCCGAAGAGTTTGCCGCCGGCGAAGAGTTCGCGGCGCAAAGGCAGCAGATTTCCTCCTATATCGAGGGCTTTCTCCAGCGCGAACACAATGGCCCGGAGCACCTGGAAGAGCTGGCTACGATGTTGGTGAAACTTTGCGGCGGCGAAGAAGACTGCAACGTGCCCTTGCTGAAGGAATCGATTGAGATCCTTAGCCGTGCCGCCGAATCACGCGAACTGCACACGTCAGGCCATGGCGACCTGGTGGCGCGTTATACAGAGATTCTCGCGCGCGCCCTTCGCCTGCCTCCGGAGGAGACCGCCGATCTGGTCTATGCGGCTCGAATCCACGACGTCGGCAAGATCTTCGTGCCCGAGCGCATTCTGAATAAGCCGGGCCCGCTCACCGACGACGAATTTTTCCTGGTAAGAATGCATGCGCGTGTCGGAGCCGAGATCGCCGGCATCCTGCCCCACAGCGCCATGATGCGCCAGGCCATCGAGCATCATCACCAGCGCTTCGATGGCACCGGCTATCCGGATGGCGCCAAAGGCGAGCAGATTCCTTTGTGGTCGCGCATCATCGCTCTAGCCGACGCCTACGCCAACATGCGGACTGAGCACTCCATCGCCGCCGCCCGCACGCCCGAACAAGCGCTCGATGAACTAGCCAAGATGAGCGGCACGGGCTTCGACGGAATGCTCGTGCGGTTGCTATTGCGTGACTTGAAGTCGGAGCGGGCGTCGTCGGCGAAAGATAGTTTCTGAGCTCTCAGAGATCGCCGTTTCATGCTGTTTGGTGTAAGGCCTGATTACATCAAGTCCTATTCGTTGGTTCCGCCTTGTCGGACAAAGTCGCAGACTCCTTGCGTTACCAATCCGCCTTGCCTTGGCCGCTTGTAGGTGCACGCCGGTTTTCGATAAGGCCGGCAATCCGTATGGGACTACTGAAAGCGGAACCGGAAATAGCGCCGGCGGTATCGTGTTCGAGCTCTCCCCCGGAGCCAGCAGCTGGACCGAAACCATTATTTTCCAGTTCGGCGTGGCCGGCAACTCACAAACCGGAAACTCACCGCAGGCGGGCGTGGTCTTCGACGCCAACGGCAACCTCTACGGCACCACTGGAATTGGCGGGACTCACTTCATTGGCGACGTGTTCGAATTGTCACCGTCTGGAGGCGGAACGTGGACGGAGACGATTTTGCACACCTTCAGAAAGGGAGACGGAAACACTCCTGATGCGGGTGTGATTCTCGATGGCTCCGGCAAGGTCTATGGCACGACCTTTATGGGAGGCAAAGCAAATGTGGGCACCGTTGTACGAGCTTTCGCCCTCATCGGGAGTAACGCGGACGGAAAAGATTCTCCATGATCTTCAGGCTGCCGGCGTCGACGGGAACCACTCCCCTGACTGGCCTGGTTATAATTCGCACGGGCGCCTCTACGCAACAACGGCGAATGGCGGCATGGGCGGCTTGGGCGGCTTCGGCACAGTGTTTCAAGTCAAGCCGTAACCGTATTGAAATCGAATCGCTGCCGGGCTGCGCCCGGCAGACAGCCGAGGGGGCAGTCTCCACAAAAGAAACAAATTATGTTTTAGAGGGACGAGCCTGCTGTGGCTTGAGAGCTGTAAGCACTGGTGTGGTCGTGCTCTTCTTCCGACAGCGTTACTTCTTCCCAGAGCGTCTTGTCGCGGAGGATGCGGGAGACCAGCGCGGTGTGCATGGCGTGACCCGCGCGGTCGGCCACGATCCTACCCAGGATTGGGTGGCCCAGCAGCGCCAGGTCGCCGACCAGGTCGAGCACTTTGTGCCTGACGAACTCATCGGGGAATCTTAATGGGCCGTTTTCTATTCCGTCGCGAGTAAGAACGATGCAGTTTTCGCGGGAGGCGCCGCGGATCAATCCCATGTCGCGCATTGCCTTCTCGTCTTCGCGAGAGCCGAAGGTGCGCGCGGCAGCGATCTTGTGCAAATAGCTGCCGTTGGAAAGCTCGACCTGGAACGTTTCTTTTCCGATCAGCGGGTGGGGAAAGTTGATCGAGTACGAGACGGAATAACTGTCGGCGGGATAGACCGAGATAAACTTGTTGCCCTCGCGCATCTCCACTTCCTGAAGAATCTTCAAGTACTTGCGCGGGCGGCGCTGTTTGCGGAGGCCGGCCTCCTGGATCAGGTCGACAAACGGAAGCGCGCTGCCATCGAGGATGGGCAGTTCAAGGTTGTCGAGTTCCACGATGGCGTTGTCGACGCCCAAGCCGATGAATGCCGAGAGGACGTGCTCGGTGGTGGAGATCAGCACGCCCTTTTTCATGAGGCTGGTGGCGTAGCTGACGCGGGCCACGTTGCGGCTGATGGCTTCAATTTCAAAGCCATCGAGATCGATGCGCCGAAAGACAATTCCCGTTCCGGGAGGAGCCGGAAGAATTCGCACGGAGACCGGAGCGCCGCTGTGGAGTCCTACTCCACTGCATTCCACAGCTGAGCGGACTGTCTGCTCTTGAGTCAAAGGTGTCTGGTTATGTCCCGACTAATGAATAGATTACAGCCACCGCGCCATTACTGACTGTGGCAAAAAAGCCACAGTGCGTGGCGCAACGTCGATTAGGAGCCTTCCTGGTTAACCGGACTGCTTCCAAACAGAGGCGTCTCAGTGAGTTATGTTCGAAATTGGTCGCCTCTTGAGCTTCAACCGGTTCATTTTTGTTTCTTGGCAGCCTTATTTGGATCGTAGCCGGAATTGGGATCGAACATCGCTGGGTCGAGCCCCTGATTGAATTGAATCGAGTTTATGAAGCGCTGGGATTGCATGTCTCCATTGTAGTAGCGCGTAAAGCTGTAGGGCGTCATCACGCCCTGCACCAGCTTGTAATTGTCGTAGACCTCTTCCTCGATGTCGCGTTCTTTGTCGACCGGGTCGCGCCAAGAGTAGCTTTTCTTGAGCGGCAGGTGAGTGTCGATATCGAAGAAGAGCTTGACCGCTTCGTCTTTCGAATTGATCAGCGTGACTTGCTGCGCAGCCAGGTTGCCGGCTAGAGTGTTGCCGTCATAAAAGAGGGCGACCCCAGGATCGTTGATCCAGACGCGCAGCATCATTTCCAAAGAAAATCTTCGGTGCCGGAGGTAGTCTTCGAGCTCTTTCTTCTCCACGGCGTGCGGGCCCTTGTAGGTGACTTCGTAACCTGTGTCGCCCGCGTAGACGTAAGCCACGTCGCGCTCTTTGGTGACCTCGAGGCGCTCTTTGTCGGGATACTGTACGAATCGCCAGAATAACGCTCCGGAACCCGAGGGACGCCCGTGATGAAAGCTGTAGGTGCGTCCCTGCTGCTGCATGTCGCGGATGTTCAAATACGCCTGCCCGCCTAATGCCTGGATCGCCTGCTCGAGCAGGGCGCGGGCTTTGCGGGCGTTTTCCTGATCGTCTCCCGGGCGCGCTGGAATCGTGGGGGCCTTGGCTGAGGAAACCGGCGCACTTGACTGCTCTGCGGACTGGGATCCGCCCCAACTAGAGCTTGTCAGCGTTAGCGCGAGCGCGATGGTTAGGAGCAGACGTTTCATTGGCCGGTCAGATCAGTGTGATGCGCGAACAAAGAATTGTAGCTGCTTGCAGTGCTCGTGCGGTGCGGGCCCTCTTCGGCAGGCTTACGGCAGGCTCTTGCCCGCGAGGTTTTCGGCGCTGCATGCAAGCGGACAGGAGTTCCTTCGGCTTCGCTCAGGACAGGTCCGCTTCACAGGAGCAGTTGCGGAGTCCCGCAGTTTCTTGGATGCAGAAAAGCCCTGCGGCGTCGAAATCCTGAGGAATTTCGCTACTCCCGCTCATCCCACCAGGACGGCTCCGCCGTTTACGTTGAAAATCTCGCCGGTGATGAAGCCGGCATGTTCGGTGCATAAGAAGAGCACGGGAGCGGCAATCTCCTCGGGCTTGCCCACGCGACCGAGCGGAATCGTTCGTCGAACCTGGTCGCCGGTTTCTGGGTCATCCAGCGTGGCTTTCGACATATCGGTATCGACCCAGCCGGGCGCGACGCAGTTCACATAGATTCCGGCCGACGCGAGTTCCGCGGCAAGGCTTTTCGTCAGGCTGATCACGGCGCCCTTGGTGGCGGAGTAATCGCAATGAAACGCCTCGCCGCGCTGGCCGCTGGTGGAGCTGATTAGGACGATGTGTCCGGCGGCAGAGCCGGTTCGGGGTTGCGCTTTCATCTGCGCGACCGTGTATTTGGCCAGGCCGAACACCGCGTCGAGGTTGACGGAAAGAGTGGAGCGCCACTGCTCGTCGGTCATCTGGTCGATGGCCACATCTTGCTCGGGCCAGACGCCGTGGTTGGCTACGAGAATGTCGATTCTGCCGAAATGTTTAACGGCTTCCGCAACCAGACTGCGCGCGGAATTTGGGCTGTCGAGGGTGCCAGCGACGGCACGACAATTCTGGCCGCATTCTTTTGCCAGAGCATCGGCCTGCGATTGCGCCTTCTGATAGCTGAACACGACCTTCGCGCCTGCAGCGGTGAACATGCGAACCGTGGCTGCTCCGATGCCGCGGGAACCACCTGTGATCATAGCTACTTTGCCGGAGAGAGAAAGAGAAATGGTCATGCTTTCTAGTTTGCGGTTTCTAGTTTCCAGTTGCAAGCCGGGGCAGTCGGGAGGAAACCGAGATTAGCACTCGGCTCATAAGCAGGCGGCCTGAGCGCGTCGCTTGTGTAAATCACCGTATTACGCGAACCATCCTTACGAACTCATGTCTACAATGAGCGGGTATGCAAATACGAGCGACACTAACCCTGTTGCTGGTGGCACTCGCGTCGCTGTGCGGCTGTAACCGAGGAAGGAGTGCCGTCGTCTAATTGCTCCTCCCTAATTCCGCCTTCACGGTAGCAAGACTCGAAGCCCAAGACGCGAAGCCCAAGACCCGCAGCCCAATCAGTCCGCCGGCTCGCATGGAGCGTCGCCAGCCTCATAACCAGGCTGCTCCTCGAGCAGCCGATCCAGTTCGGCGCGGGTCTGGTTGACCAGAGCTGTGGCGAACTGCCGGGCGGACTGCTGCCTCTCAGCCGACAAATCCTTGACTCGCATGTTCAGTAATGGAATGTCTCCTTCAAACCAGCGCAGCGTCTTCTGCACACGGGAGATGCGGTAAGCGGTAGGAAGCATGGCAATGACTCTCCGGTAATCCCACCAGATTGCCATGCGCAGGCGCCGGCACAAAGTTACAAAGTGAATACCTGGGGATCAGGGTGACGAAAGCTGAACGCTTATTGGATGGCTTCCGGACTTGAGCTTGCCGGCTTTTCCACGGCGGCGGGAAGTTGTTTTTCCATCCGCTCGGCGAGCCATTTTTCGAGCAGTTCCTGGGAACTCTGGGGCACTTTAAGAAAGCGCAATCCGGCGTGACCTTTAATGTCGGCCCAGGCCACTTCCGCTTCCATCTCCAGCGCCATTTTGGTTTCTGGCAGAGTGAATTGCAAACGGGGAGTGGCATTCTTGGGGATCGCCTGATGCAACATGAGCGCGATGCCGCGCTCGCTGATGTTTGTGCTGGTGGCTCGCAATTCTTTTTCGTCCAGCACCACCTTGACCAGCATCTTCACCGGATGGCGGAAATACCGCCGCCGCTCTCGCTCCATGAAACTCAGCGCCGCGTGGAAGCAGCGCGACGCGTTCAAGGTGCTGATGGGCTTTTGCAGGACAAAATTCACGCCCATGCCAAAGGCTTCCTGGGTGGTGGTTTTCTTGCCGTTCAGCACGGCAAAGGTTACGGAATTCTTGTTGCTGGGGGTGGCGCGCAGGCACTGCAACACTTCCAGACCACCCTGCAGGTCGTCGCAGTCCACAATGACCGCGTCGAACTTTTCTGAGATGAGGATCTCGCTGGCCTTCTTCGCTTCCTGGCAGATTTCGACCTCGATCGACAGCTTTTCCAGCGTCGGGCGCAGCACCCGGACCACTTCGGTATCCCGGCTCAGAATAAGAGACTCCAACGTCATAGTCTGATTCTAATGTTCGGCGACGCCTCTCAAAAGTGACCAAGGTGTTGGGTTGTATGGGTGGGAATTGGGACAAAGTGGCGCAGAATCTGCGAGTGTCGAAAGAAAAGGCGTCGCCGCGGGAAGTTTTCAGTGGAAACGAGCGCGATAAAGCCTGACACTAGCTTCCGTACCGTGCCCAACCTCGCCTATCTTTCTCTCGGATCGAATGTCGGCGACCGCGAAGCGCACCTGCGCGATGCTCTGGCCAGGCTGGGCGCTGCCGGCCGCGTGGTTGCGGTTTCGTCCTTCTATGAAACCGAGCCCGTGGAGTTCACCCGCCAGCCGTGGTTCCTGAACGGCGCGGTCGGAGTCGAAACCAGCCAGACCCCGCAGCAACTCATGACCACGATTCTCCGCATCGAAGAGGAAATGGGCCGACGGCGGCTAAAGAAAAAAGGCCCGAGATCGATTGACATCGATATTCTGATCTTCGTTGATCAGATCGAAGACACGATCTTGGAATCGAAAGAGCTTACTATCCCTCATCCCGCCATGCACCAGCGCCGCTTCGTCCTGGAACCTCTGGTGGAAATCGCACCGGACCTGTTGCACCCAATATTCAAGAAGACAATTCGAGAACTCCGCAATGCGCTGCCGGCAGGCCAGACGGTGAGAAAGATAAAGATGAAGACCTGAGCCACGGTTTCACGGATTCACACGGATCAAAACAATGAAGACTTAGGAAGGCGTTAGTCCGCTTCCTGGGTTATCGATAAAGTCCGTGGCAAGCTTTTTGTCCTACGGCACAACGATGCGGCTGCCCGCTTCCTGCGGGGTGACCACGGCCGACTGCTTCTCGGGGAATTGAGCGAGGAGGAAATCGATGAAGGCTCGCGACTTGGGACGGCCCGAGGTGCGTCCGTGGCCGAGTCGAACCAGGAAGGCCAACGCTTTGAGGACGTCGGAATCGCGCAGGGTGGAGTAGCCGAACTGTTTCTGCTCGACCTCACGAAATTGCTTCAGCATCTCTTCCACTTGCGCCGAGACGGCCTGCTGGGCTGTGCTGGTCAGGGTCTGCTCGTAATGAAGGCCGGAGTTCACCAGCCGCTCGTAACGAGTGCACAGGGCCGAGATCGCCGCGATCAGATCGCGATCGTTCAGGCTGCGGTCGGCCTGAGCCGCCTTGTTCAGTGCATAGGTGAGGCCCATGAGCAGATGCTCGCGCTCGTAGGTGAACTGCTCTGAGATCTCAACCTGCAGGAATAATGACGCGGGGTCAAATTGGTCCGAGGAGCGCGGCTTCTCATGCTCCCGCGCCTGCTGCAGATAGGCGCAGTCGCTGGGACAATCGAGTGTCACCTCGCGCTGCTCGCCGCAGCACTGCGGGCAGATGCGGCCGTGTACGGCTGGGCAGAAGCGCTTCTCCTTGCGAACGTCGCAGATGGCGCAGCTCAAATCAGAGTTCTCCTGTTCAGCATTAGCATTATGGCACCGCACGCAGGACGATGTTCGAACGCAGTTAGCAATTGGCAGTTAGCTAAGACAGGCTGCTTCGCTCAGTGCCTAACACAAATTGCTAACTGCCAACTACTAACTGCCAATTGCCCCCGCAATATGCGTGTTTGGGCCGTTTTGGGACGCTGACTTGTGAATAGGCACGTAAAAATGGCCGTTTTCGCGTGCTATCTGTGCGGAACCCGCGTAGAATAAGGGTGTTTTCCACAGGGCAGTGATGTAAGATCAACCCCGCTGGAATTAAAATTCAAGTCTTTCCCCAAGGAGGAGAAATGGCTTCAGGTTTAACCAAGACTCAACTCGTCCGTCATCTGGCCGAGAAAACTGAACTTCCTAACAAGACGGTGGCAGGATTTCTCAAGCAGTTGGCCGACGTCGCGGTAAAAGAAACCAAGAAGAACGGCGTGTTCGTTGTGCCCGGCCTGGGCCGGTTGGTGAAGGCGCACCGCAAAGCCCGCATCGGACGCAATCCGCAGACGGGCGAACCGATTCAGATCAAGGCCAAGACCGTGGTCAAGTTCCGCGTGGCTAAGGCCGCCAAGGATGCGATCGCTCCCAAGAAGTAGTGCTGGTATTGAGATTCGATTGCAAAGGCCGGCCTTAGGCCGGCCTTTCATTTTCTGCAAGCCTAGCCCGTCGCCCCGCCTATGCTGAACTGGATCGTAGTTGGAATTGGCGATGTCGCAACCCGTCGCGTCATTCCCGCGATTCAGGCTGAGCCCAGAAGCTGTTTGTATGGCTTGGTGACGCGCAGTCTGGCAAAGGCTGCGCCTTACGCCGCCTCTCGCGACGTGCGGTCCTGGGCCACGCTGGACGACGCGCTCGACGATCCAGCGGTTCACGCAGTTTACGTCGCGACTCCCGTCTTTCTTCACGCGGCACAGACGATCGAAGCTCTTCGTGCGGGCAAGCACGTGCTGTGTGAAAAACCCATGGCCAAGAATGAGGCCGAGGCGCGCTCGATGGTGCAGGCGGCGGAACAAAACGGACGCACGCTTGGTGTGGCCTACTATCGCAGAACCTATCCAAAAGTGCAGCGCGCAAAACAACTGCTCGATGCCGGCGCCATCGGTAAGCCCGTGCTCGCCGAACTCACCTGCCACGAATGGCGCGATGAAAAAGGAAATCGTCGCAGTTGGCTTGTCGATCCCGCCCAGGCCGGAGTAGGGCCGCTCTATGACATCGGCTCGCACCGCATTGACGTGCTGAACTTCTTATTCGGTGAACCCAGACGCGCTACCGGCCATCTTTCAAATTTGATTCATCATTACGCTGTGGAAGACAACGCGACGGTGGTGATCGACTACCCAGGCGGCGTGCGCGGCGTCGTCGACGTTCGCTGGCACTCCAAGGTAAGGCGGGATGAATGCCGCATCCGTGGGACCGAAGGTGAAATGGAGTTAAGCCCGCTGAATGGTCCCGACTTAATCTGTCCCCGCGGACGCGAGAATCTTCCACCCCACGCCAACCTGCACTATCCGATGATCGAGAACTTTGTGGATGCCGTGCTCGGCAAGGCTCTCCTGCTGGCCAGCGGAGCCTCTTCTTTCTGGACGGACTGGGTCATCGAGCGGGCGCGGCGATAGGAGGCGTTACCCTCGTCGCCCATCCAGGCCCCAGACCTTACCGGCATCGGCGGAGAAGAAAATGATGAATAGCAGCAACAGTGGCAGGTGATCCAACTCGGCGCCGAAGTAGCGCCAGACCGGAGCACCATGGCCCGGTCCCCACCAGGTGGCTAGCGTAAGATTCAGCATGTACAGCGCGCCCAGAACAGAAGCCGGACGTACCCAGAGACCGAGCAGCATGCTTAATCCGATGAAGATTTCGACCACACCGACCGCATATCCCAAAAGTATCGCGTGGGGCAACACCAGGCCGGAGAGTACCGGGCGGTAAAATCCCACCGCTTCGTTGGCGATGAAATCGTGAACGTATCCCTGGAATCCGCCGTGAGCAAAGCCTGGTCCAGCCAGTTTATATTCGCCAAACAGCAGAAAGAAAACTGACGTGGCGATGCGCACGCCAGCGATCGTCTTTGCCGCTGCGGATGAAGTGGTCGCCATCAGCTTGGGAATGAGAAGAGTCTGGGAACTAACCTAGCCTCCGGGTCCGTCATTGGAGACATACTGTTCAAGCGCATCGAGTTCGTGACTGAGGTCCTCGACGCGCCACTCCAGCAGATTGCGGATGGAGAGAATCCCCAGCAGTTTGCCATTGTCATCCGCTACCGGCAGGTGACGGAAGTGGCGCTCCAGCATAGTGGTGAGCGCCTCGCCCGGGCCGGTCCGCCGCGTTGCCATCTCCACCGGCGTGGTCATCAGTTCGCGGACCGGCGTGGTTCGCGGGTCGGTACGGGGGAGCGCCATCTTGCGCAGGACGTCGCGTTCCGTGAAGATTCCGGCAACACGGTATTCGGAGTCGACTACCGCCACGGCACCAACGTGGTGGTCAAGCATTTTGCTGATGGCGTCGGCTACACTGGCTTCGAGGGGAACCGCTGCGATTTCCCGGTCACAAAGTTCCAGTACGCTCATGAATACCTCCTCCGGCACTTCACGACCTCTGAGCCGGGTCCAGTCCGAAGCAAGAAACAGGATTGATGAATTATGCGCGCGGGGAAGCCGATGTCAAGTGAATTGAAGCGATCTTACGAATCTTTATTACGGTTGGGCGGGAAACGGGAATCACGACTACGGCTTTTCGTTGGGACTTCGGGTCACCGTTACCTTAGGTTTGCAGCGGTCGTCGCTGTTACCGCTCCGGCTCACTGCTTCGGGCTGTTTCATTCCTGAAGACCTTGCCGTCCTTCATCACGAACTGCACATTCTCAAGTGTTTTGATGTCGTGCAACGGATCGCCGCTGACTGCGATGATATCCGCAAACGCTCCTGGGGCAACTAGTCCGATCTTGCCCTCCATGTCGAGCATAACCGCGGCGCGCGAGGTTGCGCTCTGAATAGCATCCATCGGTTGCATGCCCAACGCCACCATGCGCGAGAACTCCTGCGCAATCGGTTCGGACCATGGAATTCCGCCCATATCGGTGCCGAAAGCAATCTTGACCCCAGCCTTCAGAGCTCTCCGGAACGACGGTTCATGCAACGAAGCGCGCAGCCGGTCGCGCTGCCCGCCGGGAGTGTCCGCCGGCGCCCAGTCAGTGTAGTAGACACCGATCGTCGGGACATACCACGTTCCCTGCTTCAGCATCTGGGAAATCGCCGCGTCATCCAGATTGAGGCCATGTTCGATGGAGTCGCATCCGCCGTCGAGCGCGCGGTGCAATCCAATACCGCCATAAGCGTGACACGCGACTTTCTTGCCCCAGCCGTGAGCTTCATCCACGATGGCCCGCAACTCCTCGACTGTCAATGTGGGCTGCGAGACAAGTTCGCCACTCCTGCCCACCCACGAACGATGCGTCATGTAGACCTTGATCCAGTCTGCGCCATGGTCGAGTTGCTCCCGAGCCGCCTTACGCGCCTCCACCGGGCCGTCGACAATCTGTGCACCTTTGGGCATGTCGAGTTCGGGAGCGTAGCCTTCCAACTCATAACCGCCCGTCGTAGAGATGGCGCGGGTCGACACGAACAAGCGCGGACCCGGAATATAGCCCCGCTCGATGGCCTGCTTGATGCCCACATCGCCATAACCTGCGCCTTCAGTTTCTACATCGCGGAGCGTGGTAAAGCCCTGCTCCAGGGCCCGCCGCACCGCAACGGTGGCCCGTGCTGCCCGCAAAGCGAGGGGCGCTTTCAGGATGTTGGCTTCGTATCCACCCTGCGCGGGATCTTCGCCCTGTAGAAAAATGTGGGTATGGGAATCGATGAGACCGGGCAGGACCGTGGCTTTCGACAAGTCGATAACAGACGCTCCTGCGGGAATCTTCGCGCTCGCAGCATCGCTAACGCCCTCGATGCGATTGCCGTAGATAATGATCACTTGGTCATGCCGCGGCTTTTCGGACTTGCCGTCGATGAGGGAACCTGCGCGAATGACGGTCCAGGATTCGGAGGCACGATTGTCCTT
This sequence comes from uncultured Acidobacteriaceae bacterium, assembly GCA_963771895.1. Classification (GTDB taxonomy): domain Bacteria; phylum Acidobacteriota; class Terriglobia; order Terriglobales; family Acidobacteriaceae; genus Sulfotelmatobacter. Next base: position 35,617 of record CAVYVQ010000050.1, read on the forward strand.
CTGTTGTGCGGCCGCCGAAATCGCGGCAGCAAGAAGCAGTACCCACCCATAATTCTTCACTGTTCGCTCCTCCCATCTGCTTGAAACGTTTTAGAATGGTGGAATTCTACTCTCACTTCGCTGGGAGATAAGCCTCCGCCTCGATCTCGACCAGCATCTCAGGCGAGATAAGAGCGCTCACCTGGACCATCGACGTTGCGGGACGAATGTCGCCGAAGAACTCGCCATGAGCCTTGCCGATTTTTTGCCACTCCGCGATGTTCGTCACAAACATGCGCGTGCGGACAACATCTTTCATGCTGGCGCCGGCTTTTTGCAAAGCACTCTGGATATTTTTTAAAATCTGCACGGCCTGGACGTATGCGTCTCCCACACCCACGATCTTGCCGTCCGATCCCGTCGCTGTGGTGCCGGAGACATGGATATACGGTCCAAACTTTACTGCGCGCGAGTAACCCACGGTAGGTTCCCAAGGTGTACCACTGGAGATGTTCATTCTTTTCATTTGTCCGTTTTCCTTCTTGCAGAGCATTTTCCTGCAGGTCGTTCTTGCAGATCATCCTAATTTTGCTCTCAGAGCATTGTATTTAGCAGCCGGAGCATGGGTGTGCCAACAAAAAACGCCCCGGCAACCTTGCAAGTACTTGCACACCTCCAATTGATTAGGAAAAATGATGCAGCCGATAAACAAAAGTCACTTGCGTTTGTGTCGTACCTGGGATAACAAGTTACTCATCAACATTTCGAAAGCCCTGCTGCAGCAGGAGCTTTCGGGGGGATCAAGAGGCATGATTCCGGAATCTCATCCGTTGCGGCAGCTTTTCCAGGAATTGGTTGGACGCCGCTACGCCGAGGAAATCGGTATCCGCGATCCGGAGGTGGTCGCCTACGTTTCGCACCTGCTGGCTGAGTTCTGCGAGACCGATCAGTTGTTCAAGATTCACGACGCGGGTGATCGACCTCTCACTGACTTGGGCGAGATGCTGCTCGAGTCCGATCCCGTCTACGGTCCCGCGCCTTCGTTTGACCGCGAACGCCAGGTGCGCAAGCACATTGGTGACTACGCCCTGTTTTTCACTGGAATGTTTCCCGAGAGCATCAATCACTTCCGCCTGCGCCGCCACCGCCTGGAGAGTTTTGTGGAATGGATGAAGGCGGGCAAGGAAAGCTATTACATCGTGTCGAAGTTCGAGCACTTCGAATACGCCAAGGTGGCGCCGCTGTTCGCTCACCTTTCACGAGAGTTCGAAGGCTGCGTTTACGGCCTGAACATGGTGAAGAACGATTTGCAGGAAATGCAGCATCCGATCGTGCGCCGCGCCGGCGAACTGCTCATGTAGGCCTCAGGCTGTTCGTTCCAAACGTATCGTTCAAATCAAGCGTTCAAGTCTGGTCGTCCGCCGATGCGGTAAAAACTGAGAGCCGCGTTTCCCTGAGTCAGTTTGCGAACTCTCAGCAGAGAGCCGAATTCATTGCCCGGATCGAACTTCTTTTCATGCTCTGCGATCACCAATGACATAGCCCATACTAACGACGAATCGGCCAGCGCTGTAAGCGTTTCTTCGTAGGCATGGCGCATCCGGTAAGGCGGATCTAGAAATACTACGTCGGCGGCGACATGCTCGCGCTTGAGCCGCCACAGGACTCCAGAAAGATCATCCCTCAGAATTCTGTATCCCTGCGCGATTCCCAAGCTCTCCAGGTTCTGCTCAATCACTTTCGCCGCCGCAGCCGAGGACTCGACAAAGTAAACTTGCTTGGCGCCACGGCTGAGGGCTTCAATCCCCACCGCGCCCGTGCCCGCGTACAGATCCAACCACACGCTGCTCGCGAGCGCCTCAGGATTGCCGGCGGTGAGCACGTTGAATAGCGTCTCGCGCAACCGGTCGGAGGTGGGACGGATGTCCATCCCCCGCAACGAGCGCAAGGGACGTCCCCGATATTTGCCGGCGATGACACGCATGACTCTGTAGCTTCGAGGCCGGAGCCAATATATCCGACCATGTAAAATAACTGTAGCAGGCGAGTTATGAGAAGCTGGTCCATTCACGTCGGGCGTTTGTTCGGAGTCGAGGTTCGCCTTCACCTGACGTTCCTGATCCTGCCACTATTTGTTTTCTGGACGGAATATAACGTCCACCCGGCGAACGGGCCGCGGGACCTGGCGCTGGTTGGCATCATCCTCGCATGCGTCGCGACCCACGAAATCGGGCATATGCTCGTGGCCCGGCGCGCTGGAATGATTCCGAAGGCAGTGATTCTTCTGCCGCTCAGCGGAGTAACCGTTTTCGATGAATCGCGCGCGGAGAAGCCGGAGTCCCCTGCGGCGGCCTGGAAGCGTGAAGTCCAGATCGCTATCATGGGACCGCTGGTGAATCTTGTCTTCGCAATGGTCGCGGCTGCCGTGATCCTTATCGCTGGGGCTGGGGCGCACCTGCGGGAGTGGCCTTTTTTGCAATCGAACAATCTGCCGCGCAGCTTAGTCTGGGCCAATCTTTACATCGCTGGCTTGAATCTTCTGCCGGCATATCCCCTCGATGGGGGCCGCATTCTGCGGGCCTGTTTCGCGCGCAGCATGGATGCCGCCGCAGCCACGCGACGCGCCGTCTCCATCAGCCACGCTCTGGCGATGGTTCTGATGGTTGCAGGTTTGTTCAGCAATACCTGGCTCACCATGGTGGGCATCATTATCTTTTCGGCGGCGCAGCTTGAGGAACGCGCGGTCATCTTTCAGTCGGTGTTGGACAATGTGCGCCTGGAAGAAGTGATGCTTACCGACTTCGCGACTCTTTCCCCTGCGGACACGCTCGAAGACGCGCTGGATAAGGCAGTGCACTCCCTGCAGGATGATTTCCCGGTGGTGCGGGGCAGCGACATGGTAGGTGTGATTTCGCGGCAGCGCATTCTGGAGGCGCTGCGTATGGAAGGCAACGGCTACGTCCAGGCAGTCATGAACAAGCTTTTCGAAGTCTCCGCGCGGCAGGAGTCGCTGGCTTCCGCTTTCCGAAAACTCACGTCGCGCAACCTCAGCATCATTCCGGTGGTCGAAGATCAACGACTGGTGGGCATTGTCACACTGCAGAATCTGATGCACTCGATGGCTCTGCTGGCGGAGAGCCGCAAGCTGCGGCGGGATGAACAAGGCTCCTAGCGATCACTAAAACAACCGAACCGCTTTCGCCTGCCGCACTGCGGGAATCTTTTCGAGTTTCTTCACCACATCGTCGGGTACGGGCCCGTCCACGTGGACTACGGCGATAGCTTCGCGCGGCTCTGACGACGCCTCGGCGCTACGCCGTCCCAATGAGAAGTCGGCGATGTTGATCTCGCTTTCGCCCAGAATCGTGCCTACCTTGCCGATCACGCCCGGCACGTCACGGTTTCGCAGGAAAATCAGGTCACGCTCCAGAGGAGCTTCGACATCAATGTCGTCGATGTGCAGCAGCCGCGGCAAAGTGCCACGCAGTACGGCACCCTTCACCATGTGCTCTTCCTTCGAGCTCTTCAAAAAGATAGAAAGAACGCTTCCCGCACCACCCGTCGATACCTTTGCTTTGTGCGCCTCATGCACGCGAAGTCCCCGCGAATCCGCCAGTGACGCAGCATTCACCAGGTTGGCTTTCTCTTCCAGTGCCTGGTTGAGGATGCCCTTGATCGCCCCGTTGCGAATGAGTTCCGTCTTCCACTCCGCGATGTGGCCGCTGTAGCGCAGCGAGATTTCTTCAATCGAGCCCTCGGAAATCTGCGCAAGAAACGCCCCCATGCGCTCCGCCAGAACGATGTAGGGCTGCATCTCGGCATACTCCTCTGCCGAAACCGAAGGCACGTTGACCGCATTCTGGATGACGCCATGCTTCAGGTATTCCCGCACCTGCTGCGCAATCTGCACGCCCACGGCTTCCTGCGCCTCGTGCGTCTGCCCACCGATGTGCGGCGTGAGAATCACGTTCTCCATCGTCTGGAGCGGGGAACTCTTCAAAGGTTCTTCGTTGAATACGTCGAGCGCCGCGGCGGCAGCGTGACCTTCTTTCAGTGCCTGCGCCAAATCGGCCTCGTTCACCAGTTCTCCGCGGGCGCAGTTTACCAGGCGCACGCCCTTTTTCATCTTCTTGATGGCCGCGCCGTTAATCATGCCCACAGTTTGCGGTGTGAGGCCCACATGCAGGGTGATGTAATCTGCCGCCGCGTAGAGTTCGTCGAGACTCGCGAGGCGGATGCCTTGCTCCTTGGCCACGCTGACGGAGACGAACGGATCGTGCCCGATGAGCTCCATACCGAAGACGCGAGCCCGGCGCGCTACTTCCATGCCGATGCGGCCGAGACCGGCGATGCCCAGTGTTTTGCCCCGAAGCTCCGTACCTTGCAGCGATTTCTTTCCCCACCGGCCGGCATGCATGAGCGCGTCGGCGCGGCACAGATGGCGGGCCATGGCTAGCATCATGCCCAGCGTGTGTTCCGCCACAGCCACGGCATTCGCCCCGGGCGTGTTCATGACCGCAATGCCCTGGCGCGTGGCCGCGTCAAGATCGATGTTGTCGACGCCCACACCGGCTCTACCAATCACGCGCAGCTTCCTGGCCTGCGCCAGCAACGCGGCGTCGGCCTGCACTGCCGAGCGCACGATCAGGGCATCGGCAGACTCCAGTTGTTCCGCAAGTTTGCCCTCAACCTGGTCGGAGGTGAGCACGATCCAGCCTGGTTCTCTTAACTGCTCCACCGCTGAGGCAGAGATCTTTTCCGCTATGACGATTTTCACTGGTACGCTCATCCCTCGTTAATTCCGGAACCTATCGCCCCTGACAAAACTTCGACAGGCATTTGACACACCGCTGACACAGCGGTTTTTCTTCTTCCGTAGACTTCTCCCGTGGGCCACTGCCCATGGAGAAATCCTCATGAAAACTCTGGCAACAGTATTGCTAATCGCGCTGTGCGCTTTCGCGCTGGCGTGCGGCGGTTATGGCTCGTCGTCCCACACTGCCGCGCCCCCAACCACCGGAACCACGCCCACCATCACCGTGCTTAATCCCAACAGCTCCACCCACGGCGACCCGGCATTCGTTCTTACCGTCACCGGCACTAACTTCTCGACGAAGGCGGTAATCAACTTCAACGGCATGGCTCAAACCACCAACCAGGTGAGCGCGACCCAGCTTACCGCGACGATCGCGGCGGCAGACATCGCGAACGCTGGAACCATGCCTGTTACCGTAACCAACCCCGCTGTCGCGGGCACGGGCCTCTACGGCGGCGGTGGCATGCTGGCGGAGACTTCGCTTCCGATGAACTTTACCGTTAACTAGGATGAAGACCGTTTCACGCGGCCCTCAAGCGCCTGCCATCTACCGCTTGTCCGACAGGCCGCGGGCGTAGACTTCCTGCGCCGCGCGCACCGCCGAGCCATACTCGACGGATTTCCCGGTTGCTCGGGCGATGACGTGCTCGAGCGCGCCAAGAATCCCGATCGTGTCCAGATAGTCGTAGTAACCGATGTGCGCAATGCGAAAGAGCCGGCCTTTCATTTCTCCCTGGCCGTTTGCCACAACGGCATCGAACGACTCGCGGAATTCTTTGATGATCTTTCCGGAATCAATCCCTTCAGCCGAAGCAATCGCGGTGAGTGCGGCCGCGGGCGACGCGGCATAGAGCCTCAATCCCAAAGCCTGCGCGCCGGCACGCGTCATCGCCGCGCACATTTCCGCATTGTCGACCAGAGCGTCGCGCCCCTTAACCAAGTCGCCATTTCCCATGCCGCGGACAAATTCGAGCGCAGCTCCCAGCGCCGCAAATAGCGAGGTCGCCGGCGTGTACGCAGACTCGCCCTTGGCCGCCGACTTACGTTCCTTGCGCAAATCGAAATAGAAACGTGAAGAAGTGGACGTATCCATTCGCCGCCACGCCGGCTCGCTTACCGCGCAATAGGCGAGGCCGGGAGGGATCATCAGTGCTTTCTGCGACCCACCGATAATCACATCCACGCCCCAGCTATCCACGTCCAGGTGTGTCGTGCCTAATCCGGTGATCGCATCCACGACCAGCAGCGTGTCGGTCGCCGTTCGCGCGCACGATCTTGGCGATGCCTTCCACATCATGCCGCGCGCCGGTCGAACTCTCCGTAGCCTGAACAAAAACGACGCGCACGTCGGGCGCAAGCTTCGCGCGAATGTCTTCCAGCGAGAATGTTGCGCCGTAAGGCGCGCTTAACACGTCAACATTGCATTTGAACGCCTTGGCCAGTCCAGTCCAGCGCTCCCCGAATTTGCCGGCAGTGAGCACCACAACTTTGTCTCCCGGCGATGTCAGGTTCGATACCGAAGCTTCCATCACGCCCGTGCCTGAGCAGGCGAGCACCAAGAACGTCATTCCGCGTGCCAATGAATTCCTTCATGTCGGCGAGCACTCGCTGGAACAGCGCCCGGAAGTCGGCCGTGCGATGGTGCGCCGTAAACGAAGCCATGGCCGTTTGCGCTGCTGGCAATAGCGGCGTCGGCCCGGGAGTAAAAAGACGGTTCTTCCGCAGCATCTCGATAGAGTCCTGAAGACTTGGGAATATGGTGCCTCGAGTAGTCTATCGGAAACGTTGGCGAGTGCTGAAATGCGCCGCCAGGCGACTTAAGCCAAATGCCGCAGAGGTCGCCTCAGGCCCTGGTGGATTTCACGGCGAGGACCTCCGGCTTGGCGATGTCCGGTGGTTTGGAAAAGAGATCCTTGGCTTTGGCGAAGAGCGCCTTGGCAATTTCGCCGTTGAGGTGGGCATTGCGGCCATTCTCGTCGGGGAAGGTGTCGAAGATGCCGTACTTTCCCGGCCCCATCTTGATGGCGTACCAACTGAGGGTGGCCGGTTCGCGCTCGGCCAGCGGCTGCGCCGACTTCAGAAATTCTTCCACTTCTTTTTCTTTTCCCGGCTTCGCTTCCAGTTGTGCCCAAATCGCGAGTCTGCTCATGGTTGTTTCCTCCTGAGCATCAGATGCACGTCAGGATCGTTTGGTGACGGATTTGATCGGAGAATGTCTCCAGCCATAGGTGTATTAACTCCTCCCATATAATTGGGGCTATGACCCTTGTCGAACAAATCCAGAAAGACATCACCGCTGCCATGAAGGCGCGCGAGGAGCAACGCCTCTCGACGCTGCGCATGGTCAAGAGCGCCCTCAAGAATCGCCAGATCGAGAAAATGGCGCCGCTCGATGACAAAGAGTCCCAGGCCGTGCTGACCACACTGATCAAGCAGCGGAAGGAATCCATCGAACAATTCACCAGGGGCGGACGGCAGGAGATGGCCGACAAAGAAGCTGCCGAGATCGTCCTGATCGAAACCTACCTGCCAAAAGCCGCGGGCGAGGCCGACGTGGTCGCGGGGGTGAAAGCGGTGATCGCTGAGATGGGCTCGCCCACCATGAAAGACATGGGCACCGTGATGAAGAATGCGATGGCGCGGTTCAACGTGGCCGGCATGCGCGTGGATGGGAAGATGGTCAGCGAAGCGGTAAGGCGGGAGTTGAGCACGTAAACAGCGTGATTGAAGACCAAGAGACGCGCAACCGTAGGCTGAAGGAGCGTACCGACGCCGAAGTGGAAGTTTTGTCCGAGGTCGCCAAGCCTTTTGGGTTGGATGTTGTTAGGGCTCGGCATCAAGACGGGCTCCTAGGTGACCCCGACTCGCCGACCTATCATCCAGGGGTTGGAAGAGAGCGCCGATATGCCCTTGTGGGCACTGGCTCCGAACAAGGCGAGGTCAAGGTTCTCGGTTGGGATAAGCGAAGATCTGGCACGGAGGCCGAACTCAGGAAATATTTCCTGGCTCAGTTGGAGAGCTACCTGGTGCGATTAAGGACGGCTCAGGAGCGAGCCCGCATTGAGAAGGCGACGCACAGTTACGACTCCGCACTTATTGCGAAGCACCATGGTCTTATCGAGAAATTCCTAGCTATTGCCGAGCGCAAGGTGTCGATAGTCGACGATTATGGAGATGAGACCTGGGAGGCTCTGTCTGAAGAAGTTGCACGCTGTGCCCAAAAGATCGCCAAAGCTGAAGGGGATAGAGGCGGACAGAAGCTAAAAGGCGCATGGACCTGGTTCGTCTACCCTCTGCGTTTGCCCAGCGGCGAAGAGGTGCATTGGCGAAAATACAGTAACCTTTGCCACTATCTTGAAAGTGAGTTTCGGAGGTATCACGCACTCTGCAAAGCTGAGCCTACGCTTAACACCTTCGATGACCTCCCTGGGATCGATTTCGAGACCTATCTAGAAAACCTGCTGAAGCGAAATGGCTTTGAAGACGTTGCCCGAACGCCTGCCACGGGGGATCAAGGTGCAGATCTGCTTGCCAAGAAGGACGGCCGGATGATAGCCATCCAGGCGAAGAGGTACAAAGGTTCGGTCGGAAACGCAGCAGTTCAGGAAATCGTGGCGGCCCTGAGATTCTACGGGGCTGATGAGGGGTGGGTAATAACGACTGGCGCATTCACTCATTCTGCTCGTGCCTTGGCACAAGCTAACGGCATCCGTCTAGTTGACGGTATAGAACTCCGTAAGTTTGGCCGTTGAGCGTGGTCACTTGCTCCTCTGCAATTCCCGGTACGCCTCGCTCTTCGAGATCCCACGCTCTTTAGCCACTTTTTTCAGCGCAGTTTTCTCGTCAATCTTCTCTTCGGCCATGATCTGCTCAACCCTCTGCCGAACCGAGGACGGGCGAGAGTGCCCGTCCCCACGCGAGCTTCTTCTTCCTCTGCTTTGCCAATCAGCAGCGTGATCTCGCCCTTGACTCCATCGCTCAACTTCAACGTCTCCAGAACTTCGCCCGCTCGGCCACGCAGAAACTCTTCATGCAGCTTGGTGACTTCGCGCGCTATCACCACATGCCGGGCGTTTCCCAGAATCTCGACAACGTCTGCAAGCGTTTCGACGATCCGGTGCGGGGCTTCATAGAAAATCTGGGTGCGCGGCGAAGTCTTGATCGCTTCGAGCGCCGCCCGCCGCTCGCCACGCTTCGCCGGAAGAAATCCGCTGAAGCGGAACGAATCCGTCGGCAGACCGCTCGCTACCAACGCGGCCAGAAACGCTGATGCTCCGGGAATCGGCACCACTGGCACATGATGCCGAATGGCCAGCGAAATCAGCCGAAATCCTGGATCGGAAATCCCCGGCATGCCCGCATCGGTCACCAGCGCGACGCTCGCGCCTTCTTGCAGTTCTTTCACCAACTCCGCCGCGCGCGTCATTTCGTTGTGCTCGTGGTAGCTGATGGTGCGCGTCGTGATGCCGTAATGGTTGAGCAGTTTCTGTGTCTGCCTGGTGTCTTCGCAGGCGATCTGGTCCACTTCTTTCAGCACACGTACAGCGCGCAGTGTGATGTCTTCCAGATTGCCGATGGGCGTTGCCACAAGATAAAGAGCCGGCCCCAAGGCATGATTGGACTGTTCCAAGACCGCAGCAGTCTGGGCAGGCTCGTGGCCGGAGTCCTTCATGCGCGAAGTGTACCACCGCAGTTGCAGGGGCGTTACGGGTTGCGTAACCTGGATGGCCCAGCCGCCGTTATGTTAGCGTACACACATCTTTCCTGGAGAACGCCCCGTGACCGCCAACGATTTTCGCAGCTTGGCCCTGGCTCTCCCTGAGACAGCGGGGAACGCCCACATGAATCATCCGGATTTCCGCGTGTGCGGAAAGATATTCGCCACCGTCGGCTATCCCACTAAAGGCTGGGGGATGGTGCAAGCTCACGCCGGAGCAGCAGCATTATTACTCGAAGGACTATCCCGAGGTTTTCGTGCCGGCAAAAGGCGCCTGGGGACGCCAGGGCTGCCACCAGTGTGCATCTCAAGGCCGTCAGCAAGGAAACGCTGCGGAAAGCAATCTCGGCAGCGTGGCGCAACACCGCCCCGAAGCGTCTCGCGGAACAGTTTGCCACAGAAGCCGGGGATCCGCGGTAGTGGTGCAGTTTGAATTTTCAAACCGCACCACTACCTGATCCGAAGCTGAATTGACGCCATCGAACCCCCGCCCCTAGAATCAATGGGAAAGCATTTTCTCCTCAGAACCGTCTCAAAACCCATGCCTCTTTACGAATATGAGTGCAAGAAGTGCGGTCACCGCTTCGAGAAAATCCAGAAATTCTCCGACAAGATGGTGAAGAAATGTCCGAAGTGCGGAGGCCGGGTGGAGCAGATGATTTCCGCGCCCGCCGTGCAGTTCAAGGGATCTGGCTGGTACGTCACCGACTACGCCAAGAAGTCGACCGCGCCTTCTTCGGACGGCGGCGGTAAAGAGTCGAAGAAAGAAGACAAATCCAAGCCGGACGGTTCGTCGAAAGAAAGTTCCGCCAAGGAAAGTTCATCGACGGGAAGCTCCTCGAACGAGGGTTCGAGCAAAGCGAGTTCTGCGAAAGAAAGCACGACCGGAGTGAGTTCTTCCCGCAAGCCTGACAAGCGCAAGTAGTGTCTCTACTTCAGCTCCCGCTCGAAGTGATCTTCAATCATGTGGAACAGGTCAGTGCGCGCATCGCTGCCGGAGATGCTGTGTGTCTTGTTCGGATAAATCATCAACCGGAATTGTTTTCCCGCCTTGATCAGCGCCTCAATCATCTGCACGCTGTTCTGGAAGTGAACGTTGTCGTCGCCGGTTCCGTGCGCCAGCATAAGCGCACCATGCAGATTGGCTGCCCCCTTGGTCACGTCGGATTGGGCATAACCCGTCGGGTTGTCCTTGAGCAGGCCCATGTAGCGCTCGGTGTAAATGCTGTCGTAGTTAGTTTGATTGGTCACAGGCGCCACGGCAACTCCGGCGCGGAAGCGGTCTGAGTGCGTCATGGCATAGAGAGTCATGGAGCCGCCATTGGACCATCCCCAGATCGCCATGCGGTCTTTATCGAGTTGCGGGTACTGGGCGAAAAGCTGATCGAGCGCGGTAAGCTGATCTCTCAACTCGATGGCGCCGAACTCGTGGCGAATCGCGGTCGCAAACTTGCGATCCCGGCCCGGAGTCCCGCGATTGTCGACCGAGAAGATCGCGAAGCCTTTGCGCGCGAGTATCTCATCGAAAGCATCCGGGGGGCCTTTCAGAACCATCTGCGCCGCAGGACCTCCGTAGATATTTACGATCAGCGGAATCTTGCCGCTGGCCGGTGCGTCCGGAGGCAGCAACAAACGTCCGTAAAGCGTCGTGCCGTCCTCGGCTTTGAACTCCAGGAACTTCGGAGACCGTAGTCCATATTCAGCAATTTCATCCCGCGCCTGCCATACTGGAGAGCATGCGCCGCCCACGGCGCACAGCGTCATCCGCGGCGCGGTGGCGGGGCCCACAAACGTCTGCTCGTAGTGCTTGCCATCGTCGGAGAACGTGCCGAAGCTAAGCCCCTCATCGTGCGTCAGCGGCTGCAAACCAGTTCCATCGAGTTTGACTGAGGAAATATGGCGTTGCCTCGGGTCCCCTTGGTTGGACGAGAAAAATACCGTGCCTGCCGCCTCATCCACTCCTTCGATGCCCAGCACCTCAAAGTCGCCGTGCGTCAGTTGCCGCTCCAGCTTTGCATCGGCTCCCATCGGACTCTGTTTATCGAAAGTGTAGAAATAGAGATGCATGTTCCCGTCGCGCCAGCTCGGCCACAGGAATCCGCCACTGGAGTTCAGGAAACGAACCTCACCATGCTCGAAATCGATCCACGCACCGGGAGTGGTCTCCGTCAGAACGATTCGTGACTTCCCCGACTTCGCATCGACGAAATACAACTCCATTTTGTCCTCGGTGCGATTGAGCACCTCCACCCAGATCACTCCGTCGCGGACCCAGCCAAAACGAGGGATATACGCCTCCTCATCGTTGGTCAGCGAAATCCAGCGCACCTTCCCTTTCCCGATATCCGTCACGCCCAGCTTTACCGCGGGATTCGGATCGCCAACTTTAGGATATTTTTCATTGTCCACCGTCGGATGCGTCGGGATCAGGTTGACGAGGGGATACGTCGGTACCTTGGTTTCGTCCATGTGCAGGAAGACGATCTGCTTGCTGTCAGGCGACCAGAAATAATTGCTGCGCACTGATAACTCTTCGGTATACACCCAATCGATGTCGCCATTGAACAGATCGTCCTTTGTGTCCTTGGTGAGCTGCTTTTCGCTTTTCCCGCTCACCTGCCGTACATAAAGATTGTGCTTGCGCACGTAGGAAACGTGGGTGCCATCGGGGGAAAACTTGGGATCGACATTGGGGTCGGGCGCCGACGTGAACTGCACGGCTGTAGTTGTCGCCAGGTCATAGAGCCAGAGCTGTCCCTGAGAATCGAAAATCAGATGCTTCGAATCTGGCGCCCACAGGTAGGCGGCCACGTGATAGCGCGTCAGGCGCTCTTTTTCGCGCTCGTCCTTAACTTTGTCGGTGTCGGGTGCGAGCGCCGCCAGCTTGGCGGCGCTCACCAGGATCTTCTTCTCGCCGGTGGCCGCATCCACGTACCACAGTTCGCCGTGTTCTCCCGCGTCGTCGCGCTGCACGAACGAGAACTTGGTCCCATCGGGACTCCACTCGGTATTTTCTGGACCGCGCCCCGAAAGACCACCCGGAGCGAAGAGTGCTTCAATGGTGAGCGGTTTCACCGGCGAGGAAGATTGTGCCCAAAGCGGCGCCAGCAGACCAGGGATAAGGGCAAGCACAGAAACGAGCCTCTGTTTTTTCACGATGGCAACTCCGGGAATAAGAAACATAAGATAAGACGTGGTACGAATGAAAGAGTTTACACCCGCCACTGCTTCCCGTGCGGCTGGCTTGCTCGCCGGGCAAGCGAAAGCCCGCGTTTCCGCGTGGTAGAATCAAAGCTGAGCCGTCTCGGGATGCTTCCAGAAATCGAAAACCTGTTGCGCCTGCAAGAAGCGGACAAGGAAATCCGCCGCCTGCAGGATGAAATCGCCGAACTCCCCAAACGCGTCGCCGCCATCGAACACAAGCTGGCTGACACTAAAGCGCAACTGGAAAAGGCTCAGGCTGCCGTCAAGGCCGACGAAGCCGCCCGCCGCAAGTACGACACTGCAATCACGGACCTCCGCAGCAAGATTTCCAAGTACCGCGACCAGTCTCTCGAAGTAAAAACCAACGAACAATACAAGGCACTGTTGCACGAAATCCAGTTTGCGGAAAAAGAAATCGCCGCCACCGAAGACAAGATCCTGGAGTTGATGGTGACTGCGGACGCGCGCGACAAGGAAGTGAAGGCCGCCCAGGCCGAGTTGAAGGCGGAAGCCGCCGAGATCGAAAAAGAGAAAGTGGAAGCCCGCCAGCGCACTGCCGAGGACGAGAAACAGCTAACCGAGTGGCGCGCCAAGCGGGATCAGATGCGGTCCGGCGTGAATGAGGAGCTCCTGCGCCACTACGAGCGCGTTGCCAAGTTTCGCGGCAGCGGCATCTCTGAGGTGCGCGACCACAAATGCATGGCTTGCCAGGTCATGCTGCGGCCGCAAACCTACAACGAAGTGCGCACCGGCCAGCAGACCGTGGTCTGCGATTCCTGCCAGCGCGTCCTCTACTTCAATCCCGCCAACGAAATGCAGGCTCTCGAGCCCGAGCACAAACGCTCCCGCCGCCATCATCCCAAGATTGACGCTCCCCAGGCCTGGTACTACCGTCAGGAATTCGCCGATGTTGGCGAGGTTTTCCTGTGCTTCGCCAATGCCGCTGGCCAGGCCAGCCGCCGCGTTTTCGAGATGCACACCGGCCGCCTCATCGGCGATATCCTCATTCGCGAAGGCGATTTCCGTCACGCCTTCCCGGAAGACATCACCGGCGCCATCCGCCTGAACGGAAGCTGGACGGAACAGGAGATGGAAAACTGGGGCACCGAAATGCCCATGACAGCCCTAGATTCCCTGCACGTCGATCTGGAAGCTGCACAGTACGAGATGCGTGCGCGCAACGCGAAGTCGGGGACTCCGGCGCCCGTTTCCACCGAGCAAGCCGCCAGCTGACCCATACTCTCGCCAACTCTGAATATTCGAATCTCACCCGGTCTGGTCTAAAAATTTCTAAACTTCTCAATTTCAAAACTTCCCGTGGAGAACAACAATGCCACCAGCAATCGATTCCTACAGCGTCACGGCCAAGTACTACGATGGCGCGTACGCCGCAAAACAAGACCTGGTGGACCTGCCCTTCTACCTGGAACTGGCGGAACAAATCGGCGGACCGATTCTCGAAGTGGCTTGCGGCACCGGGCGCGTTCTGCTGCCCATTGCCCGCAAGGGAATCGAAATCCACGGCATGGACAACTCCCGACCGATGCTTACGATTCTGGAGAAGCATCTGGCGCGCGAACCGCACGAAGTTCGCCAGAGAGTGACGCTTCACGAAGGCGACATGCGCGACTTCCGCCTGAGTTCACGGTACCCCCTGGTGATTATTCCTTTCCGGCCCATGCAGCACATGCATACAGTTGAAGACCAAGTTGAGCGCGCTCACGTCCGCCGCATCGCACCTCAGCCCAGGAGGAATCCTCGCATTCGACGTTTTCTATCCGAAGTTCGACTTGATCGCCACGAAGATGGGTGAGGAAGTGTTGGAATTCGAGTGGAGTCCGGGTCCCGACTCCGCGGAAGTCGTGCGCCGCTACTTCAGAAAGGATTCGGTCGACAAAATCCATCAGATCTTCTACTTCACCTTCATTTACCGCACCTTCGCGCCGGCGAGTTGATCCTGGAGGAGACTGAGGCTTTCAAGCTGTCCTACTTCACTTATCCGCATTTGCCGGCGCTGTTTCTGCTGGCTGGCCTGGAGCCCGTGGCGGAATACGGTTCTTTCGCGAAAGCTCCTCTCGATAACAGCGCCGAGCAGATGATTTTCCTTCTTCGAAAGGCTGCCGGCAATCCGCTTCTTAGGGGCTTGCAACAAGGTTGGACGTTCCCGCAGGCAGTTGTCATTTAACATCGGAAGCATGGTCCGAAAGCCCGGCGCCTCTGACTCCGCTTTCACCGTCAAGCTCTCCCCGCGCGGCGCATCCCGCCTGAAAGACGGCCACGTCTGGGTCTACCGCTCCGACATCGTTTCAGCCGATGGCGTTCCCGCAGGTTCGGTAGTCAGCGTAGTCGATCATCGCGGTCAAACCCTCGGCACCGCGCTGTATTCCAGCTCGTCGCAGATTGCCATCCGCCTGATCTCGCATGAGCCTGTCGCCGACTTCGCCGCGCTGCTTCGCCAGCGCATCGCCGATGCCATCGCCTATCGTGAGCCGATCGTCCAGAACACCAACGCCTACCGCATGATCTTCAGCGAGGCCGATTTCTTGCCCGGCCTGATCGTCGATCGCTACAACGACATTCTCTCGATGCAGATTCTTACCCAGGCCATGGACGCCGAAGCCGTGCGCGCGGTCTTTACTTCCGAATTGACCGAGCGCCTTCATCCGGCTTCCATCGTAGAACGCGTGGACCCGCGCGTTCGCCAACTCGAGGATCTGCCGCCGCGCCCATCTGGCCTGATGCAGGGCGAAAAAACCTCGACGATCTTCGCCATGAACGGCGTCCAGTTCTACTTCGACGCGCTCGAAGGCCAGAAGACCGGAGCCTTCCTCGACCAGCGCGAGAATTACGCAGCCGCGGCCCAATTCGCCCACGGCGAAGCCCTCGACGTCTTCTGTTACCAGGGCGGCTTTGCCCTTCATCTTGCTCCGCGCTGCTCACGCGTCGCCGGCGTCGACAGCTCCCGCCCCGCGCTCGAAGTCGCCGACCAGAATGCCGCACTGAACGGCCACGAAATCGAGTGGATCGAAGCCAACGCCTTCGATCTGCTCAAGGATTACTCGGCGTCCGGACAGCGCTATGACACCATCGTCCTCGATCCGCCCGCCTTCGCCAAGACCAAGCGTGACCTCGATGCCGCCCTCCGCGGTTACAAGGAAGTCAATCTCCGCGCCCTGAAGATGCTTCGCCCCGGCGGCCTCCTGGTCACCTGCTCCTGCTCCTACCATGTTAGCCAGGCGGATTTCCTCGAAATGTTCGCCGGCGCTTCTCTTGATGCTCACCGGACCTTGCGCCTCGTCGAGGTTCGGGGACAGGCTAAAGACCACCCCGTCCTCCTGAATGTCCCAGAAACGGCCTACCTGAAGTGCATCATAGCCAACAGTAAGTCAATGAAAACAAAATATATATTGATATTGACAATAATACGCTCATATTTTATGCTTCGTTTGTGATTAATATATCATCTAAGCTTGTGAACGGCACAAGCCGAATTCCTAAGAACCAGCACACACAAGAGAAGGAGAAATTGCCATGACCGTACTTACCCGTTTTGAACCTTTCCGTGAGTTTTCCACCCTCCAGGACCGCATCAACCGCGTGTTCCGCGAGTCCTATGCCCCCGCTGGCCAGGACGAATCCCTGACCACTTCGAGCTTTGCCCCCGCCGTCGACGTTTACGAGGACGAGCACAATGTCGCATTGAAGATCGAAGTCCCGGGCATCGACGAGAAAGACATCGACGTGCGCATCGAGAACAACACCCTCACCGTGCACGGCGAGCGCAAGATCGAGAAGGAAGAGAAAGAAGAGAACTATCGCCGCGTGGAGCGCCAGTATGGCAGCTTCACCCGCTACCTTCACTCTGCCCCCACCGTGGATTCCGAGAAAGTTTCGGCAAACTACGACAAGGGCGTGTTGAAGATCACTCTGCCCAAGAAGGCCGAAGCCAAGCCCAAGCAGATCAAGGTCAACGTGGGCAGCGCCGAGAAGACCCTCGAAGCCAAGGCGCCAAGCAAAGCCGCATAAGCGTATGCATGTTGTGGGGCCGGGTCTCTGACCCGGTCGTCGAGCGAAGCTCGAAGGTCTACAATCAACGGGAGGCGGCAGAAGTTGCCTGCCTCCCGTTTTGTTGTAATGCCGGCGTCCCGCCGCCGCACTTGCAACTGCGAAACAAGAAACTAGAAACAGGAGTTCCCCATGCCGATCCGTTGGGACAAATTCACCGTAAAAGCGCAGGAAGCCGTCCAGCGCGCGAACGACCTCGCCTCCGAGCACGGCAATCCCGAGTTGCTGCCCGTCCACCTGCTCGCCGCCCTGCTCGAAGACAAAGAGGGCATCGTTCCGCCCGTGCTCGAAAAGATTGGTATCGGCCCGCAAGCGGTTCTCAACGATCTCTATCGCGAGATCGAGAAACTTCCCAAGGTTTCCGGACAAGCGTCGCAAGCCACGCTCTCGAACGCCGCCAACAAGCTGCTCGAGCAAGCCTTCAAAGAGGCCGCCAACTTCAAGGATGAATACGTCTCCACCGAGCACCTGCTGCTTGCCATCACGCACCTGAAGCAGGATGCGGCGCAGCAGATTCTCGCCCGTCACGGCGCCGCCAGCGATGCGATTCTGAAAGCCCTGACCGCCATCCGCGGTTCACAAAAGGTGACCGACCAGAATCCCGAAGCCAAGTATCAGGCACTCGAACGCTACGCCCGCGACTTAACCGAACAAGCCCGCCGCGGCAAGCTCGACCCCGTCATCGGCCGCGACGAAGAAATCCGCCGCGTGGTTCAGGTTCTCTCCCGCCGCACGAAGAATAATCCAGTGCTCATTGGCGAACCCGGCGTGGGCAAAACTGCCATCGTTGAAGGCCTCGCCCAGCGCATCATTTCCGGCGATGTTCCCGAAGTGCTAAAGAACAAACGTGTGGTCGCACTCGATCTCGGCGCCATGCTGGCCGGAGCAAAGTATCGCGGCGAATTTGAAGACCGCCTCAAGGCCGTCTTGAAGGAAATCGAAGACTCCCAGGGACAGATCATCCTCTTCATCGACGAGCTTCATACCCTGGTCGGCGCCGGAGCCGGCGAAGGTGCCATCGACGCCTCCAACATGCTCAAGCCCGCGCTGGCTCGCGGAGAACTGCGCGCCATCGGCGCAACCACGCTCAACGAATACCGCAAGTACATCGAAAAAGACGCTGCCCTCGAGCGCCGCTTCCAGATTGTTTTCGTCGGCGAGCCCAATGTCGAGGACACCATCGCGATTCTGCGCGGCCTGAAGGAGAAGTACGAGGTGCATCACGGGGTTCGTATAAAAGACTCCGCCATCGTTGCCGCCGCCACGCTCTCGCATCGCTATATCTCCGACCGTTTTCTGCCCGACAAGGCCATCGACCTCATCGACGAGGCCGCCGCCTCGATTCGCATCCAGATCGATTCGCTTCCCACCGATATCGATCAGCTCGAACGCCGGGCTACGCAGCTCGAAATCGAAAAGCAGGCGCTGAAGAAAGAGGACGACCCGAACTCAAGAGAGCGTCTGTCCGTCATCGAGAAGGAACTCGCCGGAATTCGCGAGAAAGCCAATGCCCTCAAAGCCAATTGGAAAAAAGAAAAGGACCTGATCGCCCGCTCCCGCGAACTGAAAGAAAAGATCGAGAAGCTCAAGATCGAAGAGCAAGCGGAAGAGCGCAAAGGCAACTTGCAGCGGGTTGCAGAAATCCGGTACGGATTGTTGCGGCAGGCTGAAGAAGAATTAGCTAAACTGAGCGCCAGGATTGACGGCAAAGGTACGGGCGCCCCGCGCATGCTCAAAGAAGAAGTGGACGAGGAAGACATTGCCCGAATCGTTTCCAAATGGACCGGCATTCCCGTCTCGAAAATGCTCGAGGGCGAAGTGAAAAAGCTGGTCACCATGGAAGACCGGCTGCGCTTGCGCGTCGTCGGCCAGGACCAGGCTCTCGAACGCGTTGCCAACGCCATTCGCCGCTCCCGCGCCGGACTCAGCGATCCCAAGCGCCCCATTGGTTCGTTCATTTTTCTTGGCCCAACAGGCGTCGGCAAAACCGAACTCGCCCGCGCCCTTGCCGAGTTTCTTTTTGACGACGAGCGCGCCCTGCTGCGCATCGATATGTCCGAATACATGGAGAAACACTCGGTCGCCCGCTTAATCGGCGCGCCTCCGGGCTACGTCGGCTATGAAGAAGGAGGCCAGCTCACCGAGCAGGTCCGCCGCCGTCCTTACGCCGTCGTGCTTTTCGACGAGATCGAGAAGGCCCATCCCGA
This sequence comes from uncultured Acidobacteriaceae bacterium, assembly GCA_963771895.1. Taxonomy (GTDB): domain Bacteria; phylum Acidobacteriota; class Terriglobia; order Terriglobales; family Acidobacteriaceae; genus Sulfotelmatobacter. Next base: position 54,605 of record CAVYVQ010000050.1, read on the forward strand.
CGTTTTCAACGTCCTGTTGCAGGTGATGGATGACGGACGCCTCACCGACGGCAGAGGCCGCATCGTGGATTTCAAGAACACGATCCTGATTATGACCTCAAACATCGGTTCGAGCTATCTTCAACCTGACCACGTGCAAACTCCGGAAGAATTTGAGAAGGCCGGCGAACAGGTCGTGACCGCGCTGCACGGCCACTTCCGGCCCGAGTTTCTGAACCGCGTCGACGACATCATCGTCTTCCGCCCGCTCGGCAAACAGCAACTGGTCAAGATCATCGAGTTGCGCCTGGAAGACGTGCGCCGTCTGCTCGCCGATCGCAAGATCTCGATTGAACTCAACGACGCCGCCAAAGATCTGCTGTTCACTCAGGGCTACGACCCGAATTTCGGCGCGCGCCCGCTGAAACGCGCCATTCAGAAGCTGATTCAGGATCCCCTGGCATTGAAGATTCTGGATGGAGAGATTCTCCACGGCGACCACGTGATCATCGACGCCGACAAGAACACCGGCAAGATGAAATTCGAAGTCAGCAAACGCGTGGGAGAAAAAGAGCCGGCAAAAGCAAAGCGGTAAACAAGAAGCGGAAAACAATCGAATTGTCATCCCGAGCAAAGCGAGGGATCTTGGTCTCCGCCCGCGGTATCCGTGGTCGTCGATTCAAGCCAAAACCGAGATCTGTCGCTGCTCTCGGGATGACCAGGCGCTTTTTGGATGGCCACTTACTTTCGTACAAAAGCTTCGACAAGCTCGGGCGACGCGGTCAGGTACCACACGATCACGACTCGCGCCATGATCTGACCGCCGTATAAAAAGAAGCGCCAGGTTAGATCCCTCGCAGCCGCAGAAACCGCCGGCACCGATCCCGCGATTCCGATCGCCATGATGAGAATCGCGCACCAGCGCGCCCAATTGCGAAGGCGATAAAGTCCCCAGCCGACCAGCGCCCATCCTGCACTGACAGATAAGGCCGTCTGTGGTCCGGTTAGTTCTCTCCCATACGTGATGCCCGTTGTCATTGTCATTGAAAGCGAGCCCGGAGCGACGAAGTTAGCGAGGCCAATCGCGGCCAGATATCCCGCGACCAGAAAAAACAGAGCAGCGATCGCCGTAACACTGCCAGGCCGTTCCATTAAGGATGAGAGTACCGCAGTTTTGCAGAAGAAATGCCGATGACGTCTGTGGCACACTAACTCCATGCCCAGCCTCACTCTCGGCGACTTCGAACTCAGCATCTTTTCCGATGGAACCTACCCGCTCGACGGCGGAGCATTTTTCGGCGTCGTTCCCAAGATCATGTGGTCGCGCAAAGCGGCCGCCGACGAAAGAAACTACGTCCAGGTCGGACTCAACTCGCTGCTCATTCGCACCGGCAAACAAACCGTGCTGGTTGAAACCGGCATGGGCAATAAGCTCTCGGAACGGATGGTAAAGTTCTACAGCCAGCCCGCGCAGTTGCTCGCAAATCTAGCCGCCGGCGGGGTCGCGCCCGAGGACATCGACGTCGTCATCAACACGCACCTGCATTTCGACCACTGCGGCTGGAACACGGTGCGCAATAACAATAACAAAGACGGCAAGATCGTCCCAACTTTTCCGCGCGCTAAATACTACGCGCCGGAAGGCGAATGGCAATATGCGCGCCGCCCCAGCGAACGCGACGCCATCAGCTATATTCCCGACAACTACGACCCGCTCGTCCAGAACGGACAGATGACGCTGCTCAAAGGCGGCGAAGAAATCGTTCCCGGCGTCTCGGTGAAAACTTTCCCCGGCCATACCGCTCACATGCAAGCTGTGATCGTCGAGAGCGGAGGCCGTACTGCCTGCTACATCTCCGACCTCATCCCCACGACCGCGCACCTCGACATCACTTGGGGCATGGCTTTCGACCTCTATCCACTGCAGACCATCGAGAGCAAGAAGCAGTACTACGCAAAGGCGATCCCGGAGAAGTGGCTGACCGTCTTCACGCATGACGCAAAAACGCCGTGGGCGTTTGTGGAGAAAGATGAAATTGGCAAAATGGTTGCGGGAAAGGTCTAAGATAACGGCAACGCTAGCCTGCGCATCCGCATCTTGATTACGTCACCAGATTGGGACATGGGCCCTGTCAGGTGTGCGCCCGCGCGGTTCGAAGTCAAATTCTAAGCGAGGTTCATCATGAAGCGATTCGCAGCAGTCGGCGCTGTTTGTGCCGCGTTCCTGTTGGGAGGAGTGGTTTCTGCTCTTGCCCAGGAGGAGCACCGGGACGAAAAAGAGGTTCGACACGAAGAAAGGCACGATCAACACGAGGAGAAGCGCGAGGAACACGTACGCCGCATTCAAGACGAGCACTTCCGAGCGCACTTCGGCCGGGAGCACCACTTCGCCATCCGCCACGTAGTTATGGTTGGAGGCAGACCGCATTTCGCCTACGGCGGGTACAATTTTGAAATTGTCCAGCCGTGGCCAGCGGGTTGGGCTTACACAGATAATACATACATCGACTTCGTCGACGGCGGATATTTTCTGTTCAATCTAAGGCATCCTGGCGTTCGGGTCGCGGTTACTGTGCTGCCCTGACGCTTCGGTAGATTGCACAATTTAGTGCGGGCGGGCGACTCTCACCCCTCGCGGGCGAGTGCGCCCGCGCCACACAACTGATTGACCTTCAAAGAATTCTTCCACCCTGCCCAGAATCTCCATCGCGCTCTTCGACTTGTAGATCGCCTTGCGCAGCGCGGCTCCGCCCGGGACGCCATGCGTGAACCACGAGGCGAACTGTTTCATCTTCCCGACGGCATCCGGAAGCTCTTCTTCGATCAGCATCTGGAAGTACGTGCGGATCATCTCGTAACGGTCGGCTTCGGTGGGCTCATCGTAGGGCTGACTGAAGCGTCCCTCAGCGGCTAAAGCCGAGCTAATGTTCGCGGCATTTTCGGCACGACTGAAGTCGTGCCCTTCCCGATCCATCCCTGCGCAATACTGCTGAATCTGCCGGAAGATCCACGGATTTGACGGCGCTGTCCGCCCGATCATGACTGCATCGCACCCAGTCTGCGTGACCATTGCGCAAGCGTCCTCGGGCGTGCGAATGTCGCCGTTACCGATCACGGGAATCTTTACCGCCGCCTTCACCGCGGCAATCCACTCCCAGCGTGCGTTTCCGCTATATCCCTGTTCCCGCGTTCGCGCGTGCAGTGCGACCGCTGCCAGCCCGCACGATTCCGCCATGCGAGCCAGTTCCACGCAGACAATCTCGTCGTCGCTCCATCCCGCGCGGAACTTCACCGTAAAGGGAATCTTCACCGCAGCTCGCACCGCTTCAAAGATGCGGCCGATCGCCGGCAGATCGCGCAGCAGGCCGGAGCCTCCGTTGCACTTCACGACTTTCTTTGCCGGGCAGCCCAGGTTCAGGTCCACCAGATCGAAGCCGAGGCCCTCAACCATGCGCGCCGCCTCGGCCATCACCTGCGGATCGCTGCCAAAAAGCTGCGCTGAGATCGGATGCTCGTCTTCATAGAAATGGAGATACCGCTTGGCCTTCTGATCTTTCTTACGCAACACGCCGTCCGCCGAAGTGAACTCGGTCATGATCAGCCCGCAGCCGCCGAGGTTGCGGATGAAGCGGCGGAAGACGGTGTCGGTGACCCCAGCCATCGGCGCGAGCACGGTTGCCGGAGCGATCTCGATCCCGCCAATTGAAAGCCTCTCGGGAACCGGCTTCAGTCGCGCTGCCCGGCGGACAACAGTGTCAGCCCCACACGAGCCAGTTCCACCCGCGCCGTTCGAGTTGTCCCAGAACTTCTTCACGGGTCTATTCTACTTGGCCATCCAAACGAAAGCCCCCGCCGCAAAGCGAGGGCCTAATTTTCAGGTGTGTCCGTGATAATCCGCGCAAATCCGTGGCAAAGACTTTAGTTCTTCACCGCTCAGCGCCTTAGCTGGCGCCGGCGCGTTCTTCGCGTACTTGCGGCGAAAGCGCTCCACGCGGCCAGCAGTATCCATGAGCTTTTGCTTGCCCGTAAAGAAGGGATGGCAGGCAGAGCAGATTTCCACGCTGATATCGCCCTTATGGGTCGACCGGGTAACAAACGCATTGCCACACGCACAATGCACACGCACTTCATTATAAGCGGGATGAATGGCAGGTTTCATATGAGTTAGACCTTGGCTTTCGTACATCGATACGAGTTCTTAGATTCTACCGGAATGCCCCAGGATTCAGCAATCCCGGAGCGGTCCCCCGCTGCCCTCAGAAGCGGAACTGGTACGACACTTTCACAAAGAATTGCCGGCTGTCGTTGATATAGCCCTTCGCCGTGAACAGTCCCGCCAGGGGATATTGCGTCAGGCTGCGGTCCAGGTTCTGCAGATCGCTGTTATAGCCAACATAAATCGCCGTGCCCGGGTGCACTAGATAAGTCAGAAGGATATCGGCGTTGAACTCCTTCGACGTGGGCAGGTAGGTATACGGATAGAACGTCGTTCCCGGCGTATTCGCCAAGACTGAGTTGTACTGCAAAATCACACGCAAGGAGAGCTGCGGAGTGAACTGCCAGTTCCACTTGCTGCGCACGATGTGGTTGTTGAAAATGCCTTTCCCGATCGCGATGCCGGAGGGCGCCTCCGAGCGAGCAAAAAGATATTCGTTCTCCGTCGCCCGCAGGCGCTCAAACAGATAAGTATTTTCAATCTTCAACGGCTTGACGGGACGGA